>CAMPIX010000075.1 GCA_946886565.1 uncultured Altererythrobacter sp. | reverse complement strand
AGCGTGACGAACTGGTCGTTGACGAACAGCGAGCCCGAGCCGAGCCGCTCCTTCCACCGCGCGTCGATATGGCGGCTGAGCGGATCGTCGAACTCGGCGTCGAGCGCGATCTCCACCCGGCGCCGGATCACATGGTGGTACATCACGAAGCGCGCATCGAGAGTGGAACGCAGCACGACCTCGCGCGTCGCGGCATGGGCGTTGAGCGCGTCGCTATCCTCGGTCTCGAATAGCAGACCGGGCACCTGGATCGCGGTCATCACCGATCCGTCGCGCAGCAGCATCGTGCTCGCGTCGATCAGCCGGGCATAGGGCAGGCGGTCGCCGGCGCGGGCTTCCTTCGCGCTCCAGGCGGCTGCTCCGATCCACTTGCTCATAATCCGTATCGACCCCTTTCAGGCCTTTCACGCGGCGTAGCTGTTGCAGCCCCAGCGCTTGAAGTTCTTCACCCGCGGGCACTTGCTGACCTTGGTGATCCACAGATCGAACACGCGCGGCTCGCGCAGACAGGCGAAATAGCCGATGCCGTGTATGACCAGTGCGGCGGGCAGCGCGAGGAAGCTGCCGGTGATCAGGAACAGCTCGGTCGTCACCGCCGCGTTGATGATGAAGAAGTTGTAGGTCACGCCTGCGAACATCTGCGGCCGCGTGAGCGCGCGATGGACCGGATGGCGGACGAGCTGGTCCACCTCAGCCCCCCGCGGCCTGCTGGATGCCGGCGACGATCGAGGCCGCGCCGAACAGGATGAAGCAGCCGATGATCACGGTCGCGCCAAAGCGCCAGTTCATGCGGCCGGTGAGCATCAGGAAGCCGACTGCGGCGACCGCCATCACCGCCACCGCGGTGGCGACGTTGCCGAGCAGCGTGCCCTGGAGCCAGCCGAGCGCGGCGACGATCGGGCCCGAGCCCGCGGGATCGGCGACCTGCTGCGCGAGCGCGGCGGTGGGAGCGAACAGGAACGAAACGGCGGCAATACGGGCAAACGAACGCATCAAGTATCAGTCCTCGCGCGAATGGTTGGAAAGGCGGCCCATGATCGCCGCCACGTAGAATTTCGTCTCGCGGATGTTCGGAACGCCGCCCGCTCGCTCGACCCGGCCCGGGCCTGCATTGTAGGCCGCGAGCGCCTTCTCGAGATCGCCGTCGAACCGGTCGAGCTGCGCCCGCAGGTAGCGTGCGCCGCCTTCCAGATTGGCGAAGGGGTCGCCGGGATCGACGCCCAGTTCGCGCGCGGTTCCGGGCATGAGCTGGGCGAGCCCGCGGGCGCCAACCGGCGAGACAGCATCGGCGCGCCAGCGGCTCTCCTGCCACACCAGCGCCTCGATCAGCGCGGGGCTGAGATCGAACCGGCGCGCGAGTTCGCGGACTTTGGCGGCGTAAGCGTCGGGAACAGCTTCGGCGTGGAGCGCGGGAACTGCAATCGCTTGCGCGGGCACCGCGTAATCGGCGGACAACTGCACCACCTCCACCGGCAGCGCCTGCGCCTGAGAAACGGGGACCTGGGGCCCGGCGATCCAGCGCGCACCCTCGGCGCCAATCTCCATCACGTCGGCACGCGCAGGCGCCGCCATCGCGGCCATGCCCGCGGCGAGCGCAATCCATGCCGACCTGTCGAAAATCATCGAACCCTCCGTCCGATCCCCTTTGCGCACCCTACATGACAGGCCGGTGACAGCAAGTTGGACTCGGTCCGGCGGCAGCGCGATAATTTCCGGCCCCCGCCAGTGGAACGCAGATTACCCTATAAGCGACGGGCAGGCCACGGCTTTTTCCCCGAGCGGGCGGCAGGTCCGGCGCAGCGCCGGTCAGCGCATCGTCATTCTGCCGCTCGGCGCGAAAACACCGCTGTCGAGCATTCGCAAAGCGCGGCGTGCGAGATCGCCCGAGTCGACCCACTCGCCGCCGGTCAGTTCGAGCCGCACGGTGGCTTCGCTGCGGGCCACCGCGCGGAACATCTCCCTGGCCTCGTCCTCACGGCCTTCGCGGGCGTGCGCGATACCCAGGTTGATGAGCCGCGCCGGATCGCTCTCGTCGAGGCGGCG
Organism: uncultured Altererythrobacter sp.; assembly: GCA_946886565.1. The sequence goes on along the minus strand of CAMPIX010000075.1, from coordinate 488 downwards.
GCTGGTCTCGATCCGCTCGATCGCGGCTTCGTTATTCTGCGCCAGCAGATCTTCCGAAGCTACATCCGGGGCGGTCGAGGCCGGAGCCATCAGCAACACGGCCGCAATGGTGAAGAGCGCCATTATCCTTCTCCCGCAATTCACACCGCGAGATATTGCGTTCCGACAGGGGCGATTCGCAATAAAAACGTCACATTGTCATTCAATTGTAACAATTCGCTCCCGACGGATTTTCGCATTGTCTTATCCGTCACACTTATGACTTAATAACGTTACTCACGAAAACGCAGAACTGTGCAAAGAAACTGTCATGCCGCGGTCCTAGTCGGCGAGTCGCGATCTCGAATTCGCGTCTTGTCTATTCTTCGGTTTTTTGAGGGGACCGCTCGCTGTGAAAACGCTTCAACGATCCATCGTGCTCGGTTGCGGCCTGGTCATTCTGGCCGGCTGCGGCGCCGACGATATCGCCTCGCCCGGCACCGGCGGCG
>CAMPIX010000074.1 GCA_946886565.1 uncultured Altererythrobacter sp. | reverse complement strand
GACGGGTACCGGTCCTACGAGGTGCAGCGGCGCACGTTCCTGGCCCGCTACGTGCCCGCCAGGACCGGCGAGGGGCCATTCTCCGACGTGCGCTGGTGGGCCGGAACCCGGTACGTCCGGATCTCCTCCGCCGGGTCCGCGGCCGTCCCCGGCACGTCCAACCACGGCGACGCGGTGGCGGTGGACTTCGCCGACGTCGGCCCCCGCGGGGGTGAGCGGTGGCGGTGGCTCATGGACCACGCGCCCCGGTTCGGGTGGACCAACCCGCCGTGGGCGCGCGACGACAACCCCCGCAACGGCTCGATCGAGCCGTGGCACTGGGAGTCCGTCGCCGTCCCGGTCTCGCAGTACCTCGCCTACCTCGACGCCAACGGCATCGAGGTCCCCGGCCTCACCGCACCCGACTCCCTCGCCCCGGTCCCCCAGGAGGACGCCATGTTCGTCATCAGCTCGCCCGGCCGCGGGTCCGCGCTCGTCGGTCCCGGCTACTACCGCTACCTCAACAGCGTCGAGGAGGTCGACGCCGCGCGGGGCCTGGTCGGGGCGGGCAACGTCCGCACCGGCAACGACCGCCAGTACGACCTGTGGGTGTCCCTCATCCAGACCGGCGACCCGTCCGCGACCCTCACCGCCGACCAGCATCGGTGGCTGGAGAACCTCTACGCCGCGATGTTCACCGGCGGGGTGTCCACCCCCGAGGGCAAGTCCTTGCTGGCCCTGGCCGCGGAGGGTCGGAACCCGGCGACGGTCGTCCGTGACCTCGACGACGACGCGCTCGCTGCCCTCGCCGGACAGGTTGCTGACCTGCCGCGGCTCGTCACCGACGAGCAGGACCGGCGCGCGCGCGAGCGGCTCGCCTGACCGTGCGCCTCGAGCCGGACGACCTGCACCACTGGGTCGTCCGGCCTCTCGTCGCCGTCGCGCTGCTCGTCGCGGCCGCCGGCGCCCTCGGCTTCACCCTCCCCACGACGACAGGAGCAGCACCATGAGCACCAACCCCGGCCAGTACGAGTACCTCGGGCCGCTCGACCTGCCCGGCGGCCCGGCCGTGTCCCGCTACACCAAGGCCGTCGTCGCGATCCTCGCCGCGGTCCTGGTGGTCTTCGGCGCCGCGATCACCGACGACGTCGTCACGACGCTGGAGGCGGTCAACGTCGCGATCGCGTTCGTCACCGCCGTCGGGGTCTACCTCGTCCCGAACCTGCCCTCCGGCCCCGGCGCCTACCTCAAGGCCGTCGTCGCGTTCCTGGGCGCCGGCGGAGCCGCCCTCGTGACCGTCCTGGGCTCCGGCGGCCTCGCCGACGTGCACCCCTCCGCCTGGGTCACCGTCTTCCTCGCCGCGCTCGGCGGTGTCGGCGTCTACGTGCTGCCCAACGCCGACGACCTCGCGCTCGCGGCCTGACCACCGACCACCAGGGAGCCCGCCGTGCCGAACTACGCCTTCCCGGCCGTCATCGCGATCGACGAGCCCTCCGGGGAGATCGCCCGCAGCGCTGAGGGCCAGGTCTACGAGGTCACCGACACCGCGTTCGTGTCCCCGCTGCCGGTCACGGACCTCAGCGGGGTCCCGATGACGCTGCGGTCCAGCGCGCAGGGGGTGGTCCCCGCGTTCCGGGTGACCGCGACCCAGCCGCGGGTGATGTGGCGCTCGGGCACCTACGTCATCGAGATCCTGTCCAACACGGCCGTCATCGACTCCCTGACCGCGACGGCCTTCCAGGCGGCCGCGGCGCAGACCAGCGCCCAGCAGTCCGCTGAAGCGGTCGCCGCGTTCGGCAGCAGCTCGGTCGCGTCGGTCAACGGCCGCACCGGCGCGGTGAACCTGACCGCGGCGGACCTGGGCGCCCAGCCTGCCGGGAGCTACGTGGCGGCGTCGGACCCGCGTCTGGCGGACCCGCGCACCCCGACCGACGGGTCGGTGACCAACGCGAAGGTCGCGGCCGGGGCGGGGATCAGCCTGGACAAGACCGCGGACTCCCTTACCCGCCTGGCGATGACCCCGGCCGAGCGCACCAAGCTCGCCGCGACCGCCACGGTCCTGGTCCTGGCCGCCGGCGCGCCGGTCCCGGCCGGGACCGCCGCGGGCACCGTCATCCTCCGCTCGAGCTGAGAGGGCGCTCATGCCTCGTCAGGTCTTCACCGCCTCCGGCACGTTCACCCCGCCGGCGGGGGTGACCGACGTCGACGTCCTCATCGTCGGCGGTGGGGGCAGCGGCGGCGCCGCGGGCTCCACCGGCGGTGGTGGTGGCGGCGGCGGGGTGCGTCGGGTGTCGGTGGCCGTGACCCCGGGCACCCCGGTCGCGGTGACCGTGGGCGCCGGCGGCACGGCCGTGCTCGGCACGGCGTCCACCCACGGCGTCAACGGCGGCAGCTCCTCCTTCGGTGCGCAGGTCGCGCTCGGTGGCGGTGGTGGCGGTGCCGGCGGGGAGGGGCCTGCGCAAAGCGGCGGGTCCGGCGGTGGTGGCCCGGCGTCCGGCAGCGGCCCGGGCGGGGCGGGCACGGCCGGGCAGGGGTCCGCCGGCGGTCAGGGCTATGACGGCAACGGCGCCGACGTCACCAACCGGGCCTCCGGTGGCGGTGGTGGCGCCGGGGCTCCGGGAGACGCCGCCGGGTACCGCTCCGGCGGCGACGGCGGCCCGGGCGTGGACTTCGGCGCCGTGTTCGGCACCGACGTCGGCGACGGCGGGTGGTTCGGCG
>CAMPIX010000073.1 GCA_946886565.1 uncultured Altererythrobacter sp. | reverse complement strand
TGCTCGTTGCGCAGGCGGGTCACCGTGCGGCCCATCAGGCGTCCCGTCGGTAGCGACCCGAGCGCCCGGAGGAGGCGCCCAGCGACGTGAAGCCGCCGCCCGCCTTGTAGGGCCGCAGGGTCATCTTGTCGACGGCCGCCAGCCACGGGCTGCTCGACGTCGTCCCGTCGCCGTAGGACACCGACCGCTGGAACGGGCCGACGCCCGTGGACACGGACTGCGCCTCCTGCTCGGGCCTGGCGGGCGCGGCGTCGCGGGCGATGACACGCGCCACCATCCGCGACACCACGACCACCACGGCCGACGGAACCACCGCGGGATCGACGCTCGTGTCGGTCGGGTCCTCACCCAGGTAACCGACGACGAGCGCCGACGCCTCCTCCAGTAGCCCCTCAGCCCTCGTCGCCTCCGCCGTCGTCAGCGGCCTTCCGAGACGCGCCACGACGTCGCTTGCTGTCGCCAGTGCCACGGCTGCCTCCCGACGTCTCGGACTTGCTCGAGGTCTCCGGCTTCACCTCGGACCAGTTGTCGTCCGCCTCGACGAGGCGCTCCGTCCGCGAGTCCTCACGGACCACGAGGGAGCGCCCCGTCAGGGCGTGCCGGAACTCACGGGTCACGGCGTGACGTCGGGCGTGACCGCGCCGACGCCGTAGCCGGCGACGCCGGTCTCCGGGGTGGCCGGGTTGCCCAGGACGTAGGCGAACCGCGCCTTGAAGCGCAGCGCGACCATGTCCTTCTCGGCCAGGTTGATCCCACCGACGGTGGCCTGGTCGAGGAACTTCACCGTGACGTCCTGCCGGACGCCGATCCGCACGGTGTTCCGGTCGGCGACGAGCACCGTCGCGTCGGCCGGCACCCAGGCGCCGTTGCGGCTCCAGAACGTGTCGAAGCCGCGCAGGCTCCCACCGTCGGTGAGCACCGGGTCACCGTTCGCGTTGCGGAGGTTCGCCAGCGTGAACGCCAGCGACCGCTTCGCGATGGCGGTCTCCGGGTCGAACCCGGCCTCCGCGATCAGGGAAGCGACCTGCATGGTCGCGCCCCAGATGTCCGACGTGTTCGCCGCCCCGTCGACGACCGCGACCGTCTGCGAAGCAGCGACCGCCGCAGCGTGGATGTCCAGCGACGTCCACGACGCCGGCTTGTCGACGCCGAAGAACACCGCCTGGTCGAGCTTCTTGCCCAGCGCCTGACCGCCCAGCTCGGCGAGCTCGGCGAGGATGTCCTCGGTCGCGTCGTCCAGGGTGTTCTCGTGGATCGGGAGGATGACCGCGACCTCCTCGGCCACGAGGGTCTTGTTCACCCAGGTGGCCTTCGAGGTCGGCTTGACGCCCGTGTTGTCGGTGTCCCCGACCCACTCGGCCTCGGGGATGGTCGCCAGGACGGGCATGTTGCGCGTCTTGGTGCCCATGTTCACCGTCGGGAACGCGGCCAGCGCGGTGCTGCCCTGCGTCGCCGCCTTGATCGTCTGCGGGCCGTACTCCTCGCCGATCAGGGAGGCGACCTCGGCGCGTGTGATGTCAGCCATGTGGCCAACTCCTTTCGTTCACCCGCCGAGGTCCGTCCTCGCGGGAGTTCTCAGCCCTGGCGCAGCGCGCGCAGGGCGGCCGCGGCTCGGCCCTTCTCGCCCTCTCCGGGCGCGGGCTTGCCGGGCGGGGTGGCGGTGCGGCGACCGGACGGCTGGTCCAGGTCGCGTATCGCCTTGACCTGCTCCATGAGCGCGGTCGGCTCGTTCGCGGTCAGCAGCACCTTGCGGGCCTCGCTGACCACCCCGAGCGAGATGAGCGCGTCGCGGAGGGTGGAGGCGACCTTCGTCGGCACCTCGGCCTCCGCCTGCGACAGGCGCTCGGTCAGGGTCGGGACCTCGCCGGCCTTGGCCTTGAGGTCGTCGTAGTCGGCGTACTGCGATCGCACGTCGTTGATGCGCTGCCCGATGATCCGGTTCAGCTGCTCCTGCGACGTGATGGGGATGAACTCCTCGCCGCCCTTCGGGGCCGGGTCGGGGTTCGGGTTCTCCTCAGGCATGAGGGCTTCTCCTTGCATCGCCCGGTTGACCGCCCGGCGTCGGCGTAGACCCCACCGAGTCGGCGGGGGAGTCTCACTCGGGCGCGTACTCGTCGAGCGCGCGCTGGATCAGGGCGTTGTGGTCGCGGATCTGCCGCTGCGCCGAACGGTCCCCGGCGGCCGCGCGCTGTCTCAGGGCCGTCATGCGACGGGACGCCTCGTACAGCCGCACGTCGACCTCGGGAGCGTTCGGGTCCCACGACGGGGCCGCAGCGCAGTCGCACGCCTTGTGCGCCGCGAAGTTGACTGTCGACTCCTTGTAGACCGCGCCGCGGCCGTGGAGCATCCGGCAGAACCGGCACGCGCCACCGCGGATCACCCGCTGCCAGCCCGCCGCCTGCGGATCGCGCTCCGTCGACCGCACCACCGTCAGCCGCGACCCGGCCAGCGCGAACTTCGGCGCCGCCGCCAACAGGCCCGCGAGCGTCGGTGAAGGGTCGTCGGTGAACAGGTCGCCCGCCAGGCGCCGCACGGTGCCCTCTACGGCCTCCTGCTCGCCCGGGGCGACCATCTGCGCCCGGAACCGGCCAGGGACTCGCTCAGCCGCGCGCACGTCGTCGTACCAGTCCGCAGCGACCGACGCCGCCTGCTCCCCGTACTGCTCCACCAAGGCTGGGGTGAACGCCAGGAGCGCGTCACGGGCAGCCTCCGGCCGGGACAGGTCCAGCGACGACCAGAACGCGCGCAGATCCCGCTCGACCAGCGACCGGATCCCGTTCTGCGCGTCCCGCAGAAGCCG
>CAMPIX010000072.1 GCA_946886565.1 uncultured Altererythrobacter sp. | reverse complement strand
AGCCGTCGTCCTGCGGATCGTGCAGATTTGCGAAGAGCGCCTCGGTGCGGCGTCGAAAGACCCCTGCGTATCCCTCTACCTGCCCGTGCCCCTCCACCCCGAGGCCTGCGGCCTCGCGGTCCCCCTCCCCGTACCGGGGAGGACTTTCACGAATTACGCTCTTCCAGCCGGTAGTCCGCGAACCGCGCGCGCAGGTCTTTCTTGCTGATCTTGCCGGTGGCGGTGTGGGGGATGTCGTCCACGAACTCGACCGCGTCGGGCAGCCACCACTTGGCGACGAGCGGCTTCAGGTGTTCGATCACGTCGTCGGCAGAGCAATCGCAGCCCGCCTTGCGCACCACGAACAGCACCGGGCGTTCGTCCCACTTGGGATGCGGGATGCCGATCGCTGCCGCCTCCGCCACCTTGGGATGGCCGCAGGCTGCATTCTCGAGCTCGACCGAGCTGATCCATTCGCCGCCCGACTTGATCACGTCCTTGGTCCGGTCGGTGAGCTGGAGCGTGCCATCGGGGTGGATGATCCCGACGTCGCCGGTGTCGAACCAGCCGTCCGCGGTCACCGCGTCCTCCTCCGCCTTGAAGTAGCGCTTGATGATCCACGGCCCGCGGATCTGCAGCGCGCCCGAACTCTCCCCGTCGCGCGGCAGCTCCGTGGTGAAATCGTCGAGGTCGACCGTGCGCAGCTCGACCCCGAACACCGGGCGCCCCTGCTTGGTCACGATCTCCACCTGCTCTTCGAAAGAAAGGCCTTCCCAGTCGTGCGTCGGCGCGCCCACGGTGCCGATCGGCGAGGTCTCGGTCATGCCCCAGGCGTGCGCCACGCGGCTGCCGTTTCTCATCAGCCGCTCGATCATGAAGCGCGGCGCGGCCGAGCCGCCGATGATCGCCTGCTGCAGCTTCGGCAGCGGCGTGCCGGTGGCGTCGCAATGCTGGAACATCGCGAGCCACACGGTCGGCACGCCGGCCGAATGGGTCACCCCTTCGCGCTCCATCAGCTCGCACAGCACCGCCGGATCGTTGACCGCCGAATAGACGAACTTCACGCCCGTCATCGCGCCCGCCCAAGGCAGGCCCCAGCTCGCCGCATGGAACATCGGCACCACGGGCAGCATCACGCTGCGCGCGTCGAAATCGAAGCTGTTGGGCTGGATGCCCGCCATCGCGTGAAGCATCGTCGAGCGATGTTCGTAGAGCACGCCCTTGGGATGGCCGGTGGTGCCGCTGGTGTAGCACAGCATGCACGGATCGCGCTCGTCGACCTCGGTCCATTCGGTCTCGCCGTCGTGCGCGCCGATCCAGTCCTCGAACCCGGTGCCCGAAAAGCCTGCCGGCGGATCGTAGCAGATATAGTGCTCGATCGTGCTCCACTGATCGCGCATCTTGTCGATGATCGGCTGGAACGCCGCATCGTAGAGCAGCACGCGATCTTCGGCATGGTTGGCGATATATTCGAGCTGGTCCTCGAACAGCCGCGGGTTGATCGTGTGCAGCACCCCGCCCGCGCCGACCGCGCCGTACCAGCTGACGAGATGGCGCGAATGGTTCATCGCCAGCGTCGCGATCCGGTCGCCCTTGCCGATGCCCAGCGCGCGCAGCGCCTGCGTCATCCGCAGCGCGTCGTGCCGGATGCTCGCCCAGGTCGCGCGGGTCTCGCTGCCGTCGGCCCAGTGGGTGACATGCTCGCGCGGCCCGTGCTCGCGCGCGGCGTGGTCGATCAGGTGGGTGACCACGAGGTCCCAATCCTGCATGGCTCCGAGCATCGCATTCCTCTCCCGTTTTTCGATTTCGCTTTGCCACTTTCATGCCGCTGGCCGCGCGGCTTGGCAATCGGGGAGACGGACGCGGCTAAATCAGGCGACGAGGCGCAAGTGCCCCGTCGCACGCCGCGTGGTGAGCGAGACCTTGTCCAGCCCGTCGATCTCGGCCAGCCGCTCGGCAAGCTCGCCGTCGAGCTGATAGTCGCGCCCCAGCCGCAGCAGCGGTTCGCCCTCCCCACCGGTCTTGAGCCGCACCAGCACCTCGCCGTAGCCCGGCGTGCCGATCGCCAGCGCCAGCTTGAGCTCGGTCAACGCCTCGGCGCTCGCGACCTCCATCGTCAGCATCATGCGCGAGCCGCTCTTGACCTCGTCCAGCGGGCGCGCGCCCCGCACCGTCACGCGCGGCGGCTCGTCGGGGCTCGGGCTGTCGAGTTCGACGTTGAGCAGCACGCAGGTGCCCTCGGCCGCCCATTTCTGGAAGTTCTCGACAAGCGATTCCTCGAAACACGCGGCGCTGAACTGGCCCGAGCTGTCTGAGAAATCGGCGCGCACGAACTCGCCGCCGCGGCGGGTGCGGCCCTTGTTCACCTTCTCGACCATCGCCGCCATCACCGCCGGCTGGCGTCCGCCCGCCGGCCCGCCGCCTTCCATCAGGCTCTGATAACTGCGCGCGCCGTTTGCGCTGGCGATCGCGCGGTATTGCTCGACCGGGTGCGCGGAGAAGTAGAACCCGAAGTTCTCGCGCTCCTTCGCCATGCGATCCGCGCGGCTCCACGGCTCGGCATCCCTGAGACGCAGCGTGTCGCCCGCCGCCTCCTCGCCGCCGAACAGCCCCGCCTGTCCGCTCTCGCGCTCGCGGTTGGCCGCGTCGGCGACCGCGAGCAGCATGTCGATATTGGCGAACAGTTTCGCCCGGTCGGGCTCGAGCCCGTCGAGCGCGCCGGCGCAGACCAGCCCTTCGAGCTGGCGGCTGTTCATCGAGCCCTTGGGCATGCGCTCGAACAGGTCCTGCAAGGTCTCGAACCAGCCATGCGCCTCGCGCTCGGCGACGAGCGCCTCCATCGCCTTCTCGCCGACGTTGCGGATGCCCGCGAGCGCATAGCGCACCGCATAGCCCTCGTCGGTGCGCTCGACGGTGAACTCGGCCCCCGAGCGGTTGACGTCGGGCGCGCGCACCTCGATCCCGCCGCGCCGTGCATCGTCGACGAACAGCGCGAGCTTTTCCGACTGGTGCATGTCGAAGCACATCGAGGCGGCGTAGAATTCCTCGGGGTAATGCGCCTTGAGCCACGCGGTCTGGTAGGCGAGCAGCGC
>CAMPIX010000071.1 GCA_946886565.1 uncultured Altererythrobacter sp. | reverse complement strand
CCGCCCTTGCCCGGCTTCATCTCGACGTTGTGGCAGATCGTGCCGACCGGCATCTGGCCGAGCAGCATCGCGTTGCCCGGCTTGGTGTCGGTGCGCTCGCCGGCCACGACCTTGTCACCCACCGCGAGACGCTGCGGGGCGAGGATGTAGGCCAGTTCGCCGTCGGTGTACTTCACCAGCGCGATGAAGGCGGTGCGGTTGGGATCGTACTCGATCCGCTCGACGGTGCCCTCGACGTCCCACTTGCGACGCTTGAAGTCGATGAAGCGGTACTTCTGCTTGTGACCGCCGCCCATGCCGCGCGAGGTGACATGACCCTTGTTGTTGCGGCCGCCGGTCTTGCGCTTGCCTTCCGTGAGCGACTTGACCGGCTTGCCCTTGAACAGGCCGGACTTGTCGACGAGGATGAGGCCGCGGCGCGCGGGGCTCGTCGGATTGTAGTTCTTGAGTGCCATCTTTTTCTAGCCTCAGATACCGCTGGTGATGTCGATCGAATCCTGGCCTTCGGCCAGCGTCACGATCGCCTTCTTCACGTCGGAGCGCTTGTAGGGCTTGCCCTTCCAGCGCTTGGTCTTGCCCTTCACCACGATGGTGTTCACGGCGGCGACCTTGCGATCGTAGATGGCCTCGATGGCCTCCTTGATCTGCGGCTTGGTCGCGTCGCCGGCCACCTTGAACACGACCGCGTTGGCTTCGGCAGCCATGGTCGCCTTCTCGGTGATGTGCGGAGCGAGGATCACGTCGTAGTGACGCGCGTCGATTTCCTGCTTCTTAGCCATTGAAGCGCGCCTCCAGCTTTTCGACCGCGTCCTTGGTGAGGACCAGCGTGTCGTGCTTCAGGATGTCGTAGACGTTGGCGCCGATCGCGGGAAGGACGTTGACGCCCTTGAGGTTGCCCGAAGCCTTCTTGAAGCCTTCGTTCACCGACTCGCCGTCGATCACCAGCACTTTGCCGTTCCAGCCATTCTTGCCGAACGTTTCGGCAAGAGCCTTGGTCTTGGCATCCTTGAGCTCGAGCGTATCGACGACGATCAGGCCGTCCTTCGCCTTGCTCGAGAGCGCCATGCGCAGGCCGAGCGCGCGGATTTTCTTGTTCAACGACGGATCGAAATCGCGCAGTCTCGCACCGTGCGCCTTACCGCCGCCGATGAAGATCGGGGCGCCGCGGTCGCCGTGACGAGCCGTGCCGCCACCCTTCTGGCGACCGAACTTCTTGCCGGTGCGCGCCACGTCCGAGCGCTCGCGCGTCGGGCGGGCGGTGCCGCGGCGATTTTCGAGCTGCCACGTAACCACGCGGTGCAGGATGTCGGCGCGCGGCTCGACACCGAACACGGCGTCGTCGAGCTCGATTTCGCCGCCCGAACCGGAAACGGCCTTACCGTCGAGTTTCTGGACCTTGACCTTCACGATCAGGACTCCTTGCTCTCACCGTCGGCAGCGCCGTCGGTGGTGTTCTCTTCGCCGGCCGCGGGGGTGACGTCGTCACCGGCGCCGGCCTGCTGTTCCTTCAGGAGCTGCGCCTGGTGTTCGGCGTCGACCTGCTCGTGCACTTCGTGCTCGGCCGCGCTTTCGACCATGCCGGCGTCGGCCTCATCGTGCTGCGGGGCAGAACCCTTCTTCTCGAGGATCGCACCCGGGAACGGGGCGCCTTCGGGAAGCGGCAGCTTGACCGCATCGCGGACCAGCAACCAGCCGTTCTTCGAGCCCGGAACCGAGCCCTTGACGAACAGCAGGCCGCGGTCGGCGTCGGTGCGCACGATCTCGAGATTCTGCTGGGTGCGCTGACGGTCGCCCATGTGGCCAGCCATCTTCTTGTTCTTGAAGACGCGGCCGGGATCCTGCCGGTTACCGGTCGAACCGTGCGAACGGTGGCTGAGCGAGACACCGTGCGTCGCGCGCAGCCCTCCGAAGCCCCAGCGCTTCATCGCACCGGCAAAACCCTTGCCCTGCGTGTGACCGGTGATGTCGACCTTCTGCCCGGCGACGAAATGCTCGGCGCTGATGGTCGAACCGACCGGCATCAGGCCGTCTTCGTCGTCGACCCGGAATTCGGCGACCTTCATCTTCAGGCCAACCTCGGCCTTGGCGAAGGCTTCGCGCTGCGGCTTGGCGACGTTCTTCTGCTTGGCCTCGCCCGAACCGACCTGAAGCGCGAAATAGCCATCGCGATCGGCGGTGCGGTGCGAAACAACCTGGCAGTCTTCCAGCGCGAGAACGGTCACGGGAACGTGACGTCCATCCTCCTGGAACAGGCGGGTCATCCCGACTTTCTTTGCGATAACGCCGGTGCGCATCGTTTTAAGACTCCTACACAGAGGCACCCGGACCCATTCCGGGTGCTTGACAGCCCTACTCAGATGCGTCGCCCCGTCCGGGCTGAGTGCCTCCCTGAGGAGGCGAGACGGAGGACGCAGACCCGGCCCTATGATCCGAAGATCAGCCGGCGGTATCCCGATGTCTTGCCGGTCTTGCGACTGGCGGGGCCATCGAGGGCCCCGAAACTTCCGGCCGGTTTAAGGTCGCGCCGGCGACCAGCCTCGATCAAGCCAGCTTGATCTCGACGTTCACGCCCGCTGCCAGATCGAGCTTCATCAGCGCGTCCACGGTCTGGGCGTTGGGCTGCACGATGTCGAGCAGCCGCTTGTAGGTGCGCACCTCGAACTGCTCGCGCGACTTCTTGTCGATGTGCGGGCCGCGGTTCACGGTGAACTTCTCGATCCGCGTCGGCATAGGAATGGGGCCACGAATGAGAGCACCCGTACGACGCGCGGTGTCTGCGATTTCACCAGTCGCCTGGTCGAGAACGCGGTGGTCGAACGCCTTGAGGCGAATGCGGATGTTCTGAGCTTCCATTACCTGTACCGATGCGAAAGAGCCAAGGAGCGCCGGCCGATCACGGCCCTTGCTCCCATAAAAAGAAGGCCAGCCCCGCCTCCCGGAAAAACCGGTGGGGGCGGCCCCCTCGAAAAATCGGACCGGCGGAGGAGCGAATCCCCCGCCGGTCGCGCGCCTATATTACTTCGTGATCTTGCTGACAACCCCCGAACCGACGGTCCGGCCGCCTTCGCGAATGGCGAAGCGCAGGCCCTCGTCCATCGCGATCGGCGCGATCAGCTTGACGCCGATGGTGACGTTGTCGCCCGGCATGACCATCTCGGTGCCCTCGGGGAGGATCACTTCGCCGGTCACGTCGGTGGT
>CAMPIX010000070.1 GCA_946886565.1 uncultured Altererythrobacter sp. | reverse complement strand
GCAGATCCCGCTCGACCAGCGACCGGATCCCGTTCTGCGCGTCCCGCAGAAGCCGTGTCTGCGAGGCGTCGACCATCACTCACCGCCGACGGGCGGCGGGCTCGGCCTCTGCGCCGCGGCGACGAGCGCCTGCAGCCCAGCCGCCGAACGCCGCCGCCGGATCCCGTCGCGGATCGACGTCATGCGCTGCTGCGTCATGCCCGGGATCAGGTCGAGCATGTCCTCGATCGGAACGCCCTCGGACCCCGCCGGGATCGCCGCAAGCTTCGTGATGCCGTCCACTACCGCGCCGAACGCACGCGCCTGCGTCTCGCGCCACACCACCTCAGCGTCGGCGGCAGGCTCCGGGTCGCCCTGCATCGCCACCGCCAGGCGGATGACCTGCTCCCACGACTCCCCATAGGACTCGCGCTTGATCGCGAGCTCACGCTGGTGCGCGGCCTCGATCATCGCCGCCGTGTCCGTGGACACGTTCGAGATCGACCCGGCCGCCCACAGCGGAATCGCCGCCTCGAGCGCGACCTGCTCCCGCATCTCGCGGATCAGCTCGTTGTACGGCGCCAGCGGCGAACCCTGCCACCGCTCCACGCGCACGTCGTCGGGGTGCTCGTCGATCGCACCAATGTGCGCCGCCGAGAGCTTGATGAGCCGGTCCTTCGGTGCCGTCCACCCGATGATGAGCTTCTGGTCATGCGCCCCGTACCGGGCCACGACCAGCCGGTCGAAGTTGACCTGGTTCATCGCCCGGTTCAGGTCGATCAGCGGCTCGACGACACCCACTGCGGACGCGCCCTCGTCGGACGTCTCGTCCACGAACCGCACCACCGGGCACACCGGCTGACCCTCGTAGGTCGCACCGTGCTCCCACGGGTCGCCCGTGACCTCGACGTCACCGAGGCGCACGCCATCGACCTTCGTGCCCTGCGAGTCCTTCGGCGCCTTCCGCAGCAGGCCCGGCGTCACCGTGGTGTCGTCGACCAGCAGCACCGACCAGCCCTCGGCCGTGCGGCGGATCAGCGTCGCGCGCTCCGGGAACATGTCGTCCGGCTCCGCGTACTCGACGTGCGCCGACAGCGGCGACCAGATCACCGGACGGGCAGGGTCGCCCACGCGGTCATCCGGGAGCACCGACACGAAGCACTCGCCGTAGGTCGGCGCCATGCGGTGCACCTGGCCCTGACGGGCGTCCAGGCGGTGCTTCTGCCACCACAGCCACGCCGGCTCGTCGTCCTGCGCCGTCGGGGAGCGGAAACCCACGACCGACAGCCCGCGAGCGAACGTGTCGACGACGACGCCACACATGTTCAGCCGCGAGATCCGCGCCAGATCCTTGAGCTCGTCGGATGCCCCGTCCTCCAGGTCCGGGATCCCACCGCGCCCACGCGCGTAGTCACCGCGGCGCGTGAGGGTGGACCGGCGAGCCGAGCGGGCACTCCACGCACCCCAGATGGCGGCGCGCGCGATGCTCGTCAGGTCGTCCGTGTCGACCGGCTCCTCGAGGACCGTGGTCACGCGATCACCACCTCTCCGGTGCCAGCCCGTCGCCGCTTCGTCGTCATGAGCGCGTGCCGCGCCAGGGTCACCGCGTCCAGGGCCGTCACGTCACCGTCCGGCGTCACCGCCATCCAGCCCCAGCCGCCCGCCGTGCCGATCTTCCGCTTGCCCGCGACCTTCACCTGCGCGTCAAGACCCGGCTGCGCGCGATGCGTCACCTCGCCCTGCTGGATCGCACGGAGCATCCCCGCGTGCGCCGTGATCGCCTCCTCCGTGGAGACGATCGACACCCGACGCTTGGGCACACCCGCCGCAATGAGCTGCTCCACCAGGTCACCCGCGCCCGCCTTGCCGTCTACGACGATCGATGCCGCCTGACGCCACCGGGACGCGAGCCACTCCACGAGCGACGTCGTGCCGTCCGACAGGGGGGCGACTCCGAGGGCCTCGACGTGCACCGGGCCCTCAGCGGGGCGCAGAGCGACCGCAGCGCCGACACGCTCGCCGTCGGTGGAGAACTTCACCGCGTAGGCCAGAGCGCCGTCCTGCGGGACGTCAGCGGGCGGGATGGCGAGGTTTCGCCACTGCTCGCGGCCGACCACCTGCCATGCGCGCGCGCCCTCCGGATCCCACACCCCGAGGGCCTCACGCCGCCACGAGTCGTCGTCCTTGAGGTTCTTTCGCATCCGCAGGATGGAGATCCACGGCGTGCGCTTCGGGAAGGACGGGTTCGCCTTCTGGATCTGCGTCTCGTCCATGAGGTCCGGACCGCCGGGGAGTCCGCACTCGGGGTCCGCGCTGCACTCGACGTACAGCATGTCCCCGCGCTGCATGACCACGACGCCCTCGGGCTTGCCCGCGAGGGCCTCCGCTCGTCGAGCCGAGAACTCCTCACCCTCGTCTTTCGGGCGGGGCGGCGTGCCCATGAAGAACAGCAGCGCACCGTGCGGGATCTTTGCCTGGTTCGCGGCCGGCACCATGTCCTCGAGCGTGTCCGCCCGCAGGATCTGCGCCTCGTCGAACACCTCGACGTCGACCTGCGTCTCACCGCGACCGAAGTTCTGAGCGCGGGCGCCGAAGCGCATCCGCGACCCGTTGCGGAACTCGATCACCAGCTCGTCGCCGGTGAGGATCTTCGCGACGTGCCGCGCAGCCCCAGGCCGCGACGCCAGCCCCACGAGTGATCGGAACGCGCTGTTCGCCGTCGACACCCGGTGCGCCGTCCAGATGGCATTCAGCCCCGGGAAGATGACACACAGGGCGAACACGATCCGCAGGACCAGGAACGTCTTGGCGACCTGCCGAGGGATCGAGAACACGACCCCGCCGACGGTGGCCGCGAACGTGCCGTCCTCACGGAGGCCGAGTGCAACCTGCCCGAGCCCGTCCTGCCAGGTGTCGAACTCGTCGCCCAGCTCGGCACAGACGTCCACGACGTCGTCCCACAACGAGTCGACGATCCCCTCCGGGATGACGACGTGCCGGGCTACCTCAGATAGCCGCAGCGTCGAACGGTCGGCGACGGCCTGAGCGGTCACTCGGCGCCTCCGTCCGAGCCTCGGATCGCAGCGCCTCCAGCTCGCGCAGCGTCTCGCGGTACTCCTTGTTCAGCGGGGCGGCCGACCGGGGGTCGGCCTCGTCGAGCAGGCGGTCCAGGCGCGCCACCGCGGCCTCGAGGGCGGCCAGGCGGCCTGACGGCCGTGGTTCCGGCGTGGGTTCCGGCGCGGGCTCCGGGGTGGGGCGGACGATCGACAGCGGAGCCTCGGCCCCGCGGTGTCCGCGCTGCCGGCACGTCGCCGAGCAGAACTTCGCGCGCGCCGTAGCACTGGCCGGGAGGTCGCCACCACAGGCGGCGCACTTACGCAGCGGCATGACGTTCACCTCCCGGTGTCACGCAACGGGAACGTCACGCT
>CAMPIX010000069.1 GCA_946886565.1 uncultured Altererythrobacter sp. | reverse complement strand
GTGCCGATGCCGAAGGCGAGCGCGCCGATCCCGCCGTGCGCGGCGGTGTGGCTGTCGCCGCAGACGATCGTCGCGCCGGGCAGCGAGAAGCCCTGCTCGGGTCCGACGACGTGGACGATGCCCTGCTCGGCGTCGGTCGCGCCGATGTGGCGGATGCCGAACGCGGGCGCGTTGCGTTCGAGCGCGGCGAGTTGCGCGGCGCTCTGCGGATCGGCGATCGGGAGGCGATTGCCGGCGGGATCGAGCCGCGCGGTGGTGGGGACGTTGTGGTCGGGCACCGCGAGCGTCAGGTCGGGCCGGCGCACTCTGCGCCCGTTCGCGCGCAATGCCTCGAACGCCTGCGGGCTGGTGACTTCGTGGACGAGGTGGCGGTCGATGAAGATCAGGCTGGTCCCGTCCTCGCGCGTCTCGACGACGTGGGCGTCCCAGATCTTCTCGTAGAGCGTGCGGGGGCGGCTGGCCATGGCCCGTGGGCTATGCCTGCCGCCCCCGCCGGACAAGATGGGAAATCTTGGCCGCGCTCAAGAGGCGGGGTTACCAGCGGGTGGCGCCGCGCCAGCGGTTGCCGTCGCGCCGTTCGGCGACGAGTTGCTGGCGCGTGCGGTCGATCATGCGCTGCATCCGGTTGGCTTCGCGCCGGTCGAAGCCGCCGCGGGCGAACCGGTGATAGGCCGCCTGGAGCCGTTCGACCCGATTGTCGAGACGGCGCTCCTCGCGATTGGAGACGCCGCGGCTGCGATCGACCTGCCGGTCGAGCTGGTTGATCTGCTGGCGGAAATGCTGGCCGTGGTTCCAGCCGTGGGCGGAGGCCGGGGCGGCGAGGGCCAGGCCGAGCGAGGCGGCGAGCGCTGCGCCGGCGATCTTGCTGCGGGTGATCATGATCGGATTTCCTTTCGTCTGCATGGCGGTTCGATCCGCGTATTCAGACTTAGGGCCACTTTTCTGAACGCCGCCGATACGCTTCGTTGCTCGCATCCGCGCTTTTCGTAACGGATTGTCGCAGAACGCCTGCCGCACCTCCTGCGGCCGAGAATTGCAATGCATTTGCAACCCATTGCTGCTAGCTTACACCCATGTCAGCAAAGCCCTTCGCCTTTCCGATCACGGTCGTGCCCGAGGACATCGACTTCATGGGGCACGTCAACAACGCGCGCTATCTCGCCTGGGTGCAGGATGCGGTGCTCGCGCACTGGCGCAAGCTCGCCCCGGCGGACGAGGTCGCGAGCAAGGCCTGGGTCGCGCTCAAGCACGAGATCACCTACCGCAAGCCCGCCTTCCTCGAAGACGACGTGATCGCGCGCACCGTGCTCGAATCGATCAAGGGGGCGCGGGCGTTCTATTCCACCGTGATCCACCGCGGAGAGGAAGTGCTCGCCGAGGTCAAGTCGAGCTGGTGCTGCATCGACGCCGAGACGCTGCGCCCCGCGCGCATCGGAGAGGAAGTGTCGCGGTTCTTCTTTCCCAAGGCCGAATAGCCTATAGTGGCGCACGTCATGGACGTGCTCATCCCCATCCTCATCGTCCTCGCCACCGTCGCCGCGATGGAGTGGGTCGCGTGGGCGAGCCACAAGTACGTGATGCACGGGTTCGGCTGGGCGTGGCACCGCGACCACCACGAACCGCACGGCAATGTGCTCGAGAAGAACGACCGCTTCGCGATCGTCGGCGCGGCGATGAGCATTTCGATGTTCGCGCTCGGCAGCACATGGGTGCTCGGCGAAGCGGCGTGGTGGCCGGCGACGTGGATCGGGCTCGGCATCCTGCTCTACGGTGCGATCTACACGCTGGTGCACGACGGGCTGGTCCACCAGCGCTATTTCCGCTGGGTGCCCAAGCGCGGCTACGCCAAGCGGCTGGTCCAGGCGCACAAGCTCCACCATGCGACTGTCGGCAAAGAGGGCGGGGTGAGCTTCGGCTTCGTCCTGGCGCGCGACCCGGCGCGACTGAAGGCCGAACTCACCGCCCAGCGCGAGGCGGGGATCGCGGAGGTGCGGGAGAGCGCGGGGGCCTGAATGCGGCGCGCGAACACGGCTGCGAGCGGACGAATATCGCGGGATGAAATACTGTGGCTTCCCGAGATTTTCTATCTCGATCAGCGGTTTGGTAGCCATTCGCCGGCAGGAAGTGTGGCCTTCCAAATCGGAAAGGCCACACCGTCGCATGATCTTTCTCGACCAGCGCCTCGTTCGGGACGCCGCCGGACGGAGCGAATCCAACAGGGCGACAATCGATGCCATCGGGCGACCCTGGCAAATCGAGACCGTGTAGGAAAATGCGACGTTCGTGCAGGTCGTCTATCCTTTCGCTTTCCCCTCGATCAGCACCGCCTGTTGCCACCGGCTCGGGGCCTTGTCGGTGCGGTGGATGCAGCCCGCCCAGCAGCACGGGCGCTTCTTGCCTTCGAGCAGTTCCTCGCAAGTACGCCTGATGCGCCGCTCGCGGGTTGTGGCCTTCCTGGCGTCCTCAACCCAGCAGATGAACTCGTTCCGGCCGAGCGGTGTCAGGCCCTGCCACAGCGCAAGCACTTCGGGATCGTCCTTCAGCGCGGCCTGAAGATCGTGCCCGGCCCGATGAACCGTGCCGTGTGCGAAAGCGTCTGCCACCTGCGTCTCCTACTCGTTGCGCGTCGCGATCCAGCTGCCGCAGATCACGAGGATCGCGATCGAGATCCAGTACCAGGGGTGGCCCAGGGTATACCAGGTGACAAGCGCGCCGACGGTCATCGCGCCGATCGCCATCGTCTTGGCGCGGCGGCCGATCGCGCGGCGCTCGCGCCAGTCCCGCACTTGGGGCCCCCAATGCGGGTGGTCGAGGATGCGCCGCTCCCATTCGGGATTGCTGCGCGCGAAGCAATAGACCGCAAGCAGCAGGAACGGCACCGTGGGCATGATCGGCAGGAATGCGCCGATCGCACCGAGCCCCACCGACAGAATTCCCCCTGCCAGGTAGAGGCGGCACATATCAGACGGCCGCGATCCGCGCGGCGTGGTCTTTCACCAGCGCGATCATGTTGGGCACCCCCTGCGTGCGGTTCGAGCTGAGCTGGTTCTTGAGGTCGAACGGCTCGAGCGCGGCGGCGACGTCCATCCGTGCGACCTCCCCGGCCGGGCGATCCTGCACCGCGGCGATCACCAGCGCGACGATGCCCTTGGTGATCGCGGCGTTGCTGTCGGCGAGGAAGTGGAGCTTGCCGGCTTGCGCGGTCGGATAGACCCACACCGCCGCCGAGCAGCCGCGTACGAGCGTGGCGTCGGTCTTGAGCGCATCGGGCATCGGCTCGAGCTCGCGGCCGAGCTCGATCAGCAGGCGATAGCGCTCGTCGCCTTCGAGGAACTCGTATTCTTCGCGGATGTCGTCGAGGGTTCGCATGGGGGGCAGGTAGGGGGAGGGCGGAGAAAACGGAAGGGCTGGATTGGGCATTCCTTCCCGGACCGGGGAGGTGGCGGCGAGTGCGCCAGCACTCGCTGACGGAGGGGAACAGGCCACCAGCGTATTGCTTGCGGCACGTGCCCCAACACCCCCCCCGGCCGCGGGCGTGCCCCACCCCGGTCCGGGGGGGCTTTACTAAACAACC
>CAMPIX010000068.1 GCA_946886565.1 uncultured Altererythrobacter sp. | reverse complement strand
ACAGCCACACCGCCGCGCACGGCGGGATCGGCGCGCTCGCCTTCGGCATCGGCACGAGCGAGGTCGAGCACGTGCTCGCCACGCAGACGCTGCTGCTGCGCAAGTCGAAGACGATGGAAGTGCGGGTCGAGGGCGCACTCGGCCCCGGCGTCACGGCCAAGGACCTGATCCTCCACGTAATCGGCACGATCGGCACCGCCGGCGGCACCGGCCACGTGATCGAATATCGCGGCGCGGTGTTCGAGGAGATGAGCGTCGAGGGCCGCCTGACGGTTTGCAACATGAGCATCGAGGGCGGCGCCCGCGCCGGCCTGATCGCGCCCGACGACACGACCTTCGCCTATCTCGAGGGCCGCCGCTATGCCCCGAAGGGCGAAGACTGGGACCGCGCCGTCTCTTGGTGGCGCACCCTGCATACCGACGAGAGCGCCGCGTTCGACAAGTCGGTCACGATCGACGCCGCCGACATCGAGCCGACAGTCACCTGGGGCACCAGCCCCGAGGACACCGCCCCCATCGGCGGCACCGTGCCCGCGCCCGAGAGCTTCGCCGATCCGGCCAAGCGGGAGGCCGCGCGCAAGAGCCTCGCCTACATGGGGCTCGAGCCCGGCCAGCGGCTCGCCGAAGTGCGGGTCGAGAACGTCTTCATCGGCAGCTGCACCAACAGCCGCATCGAGGACCTGCGCGCCGCCGCCGAAGTGCTGCGCGGACGGCGCAAGGCCGAGGGGGTGAAGTGGGCGATCGTCGTCCCCGGCTCGGGCCTCGTCAAGCGCCAGGCCGAGACCGAGGGGCTCGACAAGGTCTTCACCGATGCCGGGCTCGAATGGCGCGAGCCGGGCTGCTCGGCCTGCCTCGCGATGAACCCCGACAAGGTTCCGCCGGGCGAGCGCTGCGCCAGCACCAGCAATCGCAACTTCGTCGGCCGCCAGGGTCCCGGCGCGCGGACCCACCTGATGAGCCCCGCGATGGCCGCCGCCGCCGCGGTCACCGGCCGCCTGACCGACGTGAGGGAGCTTATGCGATGAAGGGAAGTTGCATCTGTGGAGGCGTGTCGGTCGAACTGACGCGCCGGCCCGACTACATCAACATGTGCAACTGCCGCCTGTGCCGCTCGACTGGCGGCGCCTACGGCTACTTCGCGCCCGGCGAATTCACGATCTCGGGCGATACCAGGGGGTTCGAGCGCGACGACCTGCCCGAAGCGTGGCTGACGATGCACTTCTGCCCGCGCTGCGGCAGCGCCACGCACTGGACCCCGGCGCGGGCAACCGAAAGCGGGCGCATCGGCGTCAACGTGCGTCTCTTCCCGCAAGAGGACCTCGAAGGCATCCAAGTCCGCTATCTCGACGGACGGGGCGTGATCGACGAGACCGACGAATTCGTCACCACCGCCACCGGCCAGATCGGCGACGGCAAGGCGTTCTGACGCGCAAGTCCGCCTTCGCTCCGGTCACGGCGCCCGATGCGCGGCTGCTGATTCTCGGCAGCCTGCCGGGCGAGGCCTCGCTCGCCGCGCGACGCTACTACGCGCACCCGCAGAACCGCTTCTGGCATCTGGCGGGAAAGGCGATCGGCCTGGACCTGGCCGCGCTCGATTACGAGGACCGTCTCGAAACGCTCAAGGCGCGGCGGATCGCGCTGTGGGACACAGTCGCCTCGGCCCATCGCATCGGCAGCGGCGACGCCGCGATCCGCAATGCCGAGCACGCCCCGCTGGCCGACTTGGCCGCCACCCTCCCTCACCTTCGCGCGGTCGCCTTCAACGGCCGCAAGAGTGCCGCGATCGGGCGCCCGCAGCTCGCAGGCAGCGGTCTCGAACTGATCGACCTGCCCTCCTCCTCGCCCGCCTACGCCGCGATGCCGCTGGCGGAGAAAGAGCGGCTTTGGGCGCGCCTAGGCGATTTCCTCGGCTGACCCCTTGCCAAGATTCGGGCAGCCGAGCATGGGATACCGCATGACTAAGAAGCTCCCCTCCTCGCTCGGCGGAAAGGCCGCAGTCGCGGGCGCCGCGATCGGTTCGGCCGCGGTCGCCGCCGCACTGCTCTATGTGTCCAAGCGCAAGGCGAAGAACAAACCGACCCAGCCCGGCCCGATCCCCTCCGGCGAAGCGCCCGAAACCGACTGATGGAGCCGGTTTCGACCATCGAGGGCCGCGCGATTCCGCTCGGCGCCAAGAATGTCGATACCGACGTCATCATCCCCGCGCACTGGCTCAAGACGGTGACGCGCGAGGGGCTCGGCCGCGGCGCGTTCGAAACGTTGCGCGCGCTGCCGGGCAACCTGTTCGACGATCCGCGCTTCGCCGGCGCGCCGATCCTGATCGCGGGCGACAACTTCGGCTGCGGATCGAGCCGCGAGCACGCCGCCTGGGCGCTGCTCGACCTCGGCATCCGCGCGGTGATCGCGCCGAGCTTCTCCGACATCTTCGCCGGAAACGCGTTCAAGAACGGCATTCTGACCGTCGCGTTGCCGCAGGAACAGGTCGACCGCCTGCTCGAAGTCGCGGCGACCGATCCGGTCGCGATCGATCTCGAGAGCCAGACCGTCACCACGCCGTTTCAGCACCGCTTCGCGTTCGAGATCGATCCGTTCCGCAAGCATTGCCTGCTCGAAGGGCTCGACGAGATCGGCCTGACACTCGCTCGCGACGATGCGATCGCCGATTACGAACAACGCCAGGCGCGCGACATGCCCTGGCTCGCAGCACCACGGGAGAACGCCGCATGAAAGCTCTTCGCACCCACGCCGTTGGAGGCCCGGACACGCTGACGCTCGACGAGATCGAGGTTCCCACGCCCGGCAAGGGTCAGGTGCTGGTCGACGTGAAAGCCTGCGCGATCAATTTCCCCGACACGCTGATGATCCGCGACCTCTACCAGTTCAAGCCCGAGCGCCCCTACGCGCCGGGCGGCGAGATCGCTGGCACGATCGAGGCGCTGGGCGAGGGCGTCGAGGGCTGGCAGGTCGGCGACCGCGTGCTCGCCGGGATCGGCAACGGCGGACTGGCGGAGAAAGTCTGCGTCGCTGCGGGCCGCATGTTCAAGGTGCCCGACGGCGTGCCGTTCGAGAAGGCCGCCTCGCTGATGATGACCTACGGCACCACGATCCACGGATTGAAGGACCGCGGGCACATCAAGCAGGGCGACGTGCTGCTAGTGCT
Organism: uncultured Altererythrobacter sp.; assembly: GCA_946886565.1. The sequence continues at coordinate 743 of CAMPIX010000068.1, read as the reverse complement.
CGGCGCGGCGGGCGGCGTCGGGCTCTCGGCGGTGGAGCTCGGCAAGGCGTTCGGCGCGAAAGTGATCGCCGCGGTCTCGAGCGAGGAGAAGGGCGAAGTTGCGCGCAAGGCGGGCGCCGACGAGGTCGTGATCTACCCCAAAGGCGAGATCGACAAGGAGGCGAGCAAGGAGCTCGCCAACAAGTTCAAGGCCGCCTGCGGCCCCGAGGGCGCGAATATCGTCTACGACATCGTCGGGGGGCAGTATTCGGAGCCCGCGCTGCGCTCGATTGCGTGGGAAGGGCGCTTTCTGGTGGTCGGTTTCCCCGCGGGAATCGCGAAGATGCCGCTCAACCTGACGCTGCTGAAGAGCTGCGACATCTGCGGCGTGTTCTGGGGCGCCTTCACCGCGCGCGAGCCAGAGAAGTTCCGCGCCCAGGCCGACGAGCTGTTCGAACTGCTGCAGGCCGGCAAGATCGATCCGCTGATTTCGGAGACCTTCCCGCTCGAACGCGGCGGCGAGGCAATCGCCAGGCTGGAAAACCGGCAGGCGGTCGGCAAGCTCGTGGTGACGATGGACTGACCCGCAGCGGCACCGCCCACCACTGCGCGCTTGCCCGCCCGCGGGCGCCGGACTATTCCCGTTTCGGTATCAACTCCGAGAGACACTGCATGATCGACTTCAGGGATCGCGAGCGCGCCGAGGAAGCCAAGTTCGCGATGGACGAGGATACCGCGTTCCGCATCGCCGCGCGGCGCAACCG
>CAMPIX010000067.1 GCA_946886565.1 uncultured Altererythrobacter sp. | reverse complement strand
GCTCGGGGTCATTTCCTCGTTCTCGATCCCGAACGGCTCGTCGGCGAAGGCGAACTGGCGCACCTTCTCGATCACCGAAAGATCCTGGTTCACCGCGTCGATCGCCGCGCGCACCGCGCTGCGGAACGCCGGCAGCGCCTGGAGCTCGGCCATGTCGAAGCGGATGTCGTTCGCCTTGGCCCATTCGAGCGCCCATTCGGCATCCGGCACGATCAGCCCGACCACGTAGGGGCGCTTGTCGCCGCTTACCATCGCCTGCGCGATCTCGGGCCGCAGGGTCAGCATGCCTTCGAGCTTCTGCGGAGCGACGTTGTCGCCCTTGTCGTTGACGATCATGTCCTTCTTGCGGTCGGTGATGACGATCCGGCCTTTGTCGTCGAGATGGCCGATGTCGCCGGTGTGGAGCCAGCCGTCGACCAGCGTGCGCTCGGTCTCGGCCTTGTTGCGCCAGTAGCCGTGCATCACGAGCTCGCCGCGGCAGAGAATTTCGCCATCCTCGGCGATGCGGATCTCGACGCCGCGCATCGGCGGGCCGACGGTGTGCATCGCAATGCCCGCGCTCGGGCGGTTGCAGCTGATGACCGGACCGGCCTCTGTCTGGCCGTAGCCTTGCAGCATGGTCAGCCCCATCGCCTCGAAGAACAACCCGACCTCGGGATTGAGCGGCGCACCCCCGCTGACCATCGCCTTGATCCTCCCGCCGAAGCGCTGGCGTATCTTCGGCCGCAGCAGCCGCTCGAGCACGAAGTTCAGCGTCTTGTCGCCCAGCCGATAGCGCCCTTCGGCCCGGCGTTGGCCCAGCGAGAGCGCGCGGTCCATCAGCGCCTTGGCCGCGCCGCCCTGCTTGTCGACCTGCTTCATGATCCGCTGGCGCAGCACCTCGAACAGGCGCGGGACGACGACCATGATCGTCGGACGCGTCTCTTCGATGTTGCTGGCAAGCTTCTCCAGCCCCTCGGCGTAGAAGATTTCCGCCCCCACGGCGATCGGCAGATATTGTCCGCCGGTATGCTCGTAAGCGTGGCTGAGCGGCAGAAAGGAGAGAAATCGTTCGTCTTCGGAAAGACCGAAATCGCTCTCGAGAATGTCCGCCGCGCCGGCGACGTTGCACAGGATCGCACCGTGATGCTGCAACACGCCGCGCGGCGCGCCGCCGGTGCCGCTGGTGTAGATGATGCACGCGGTGTCGGCACGGCCGATGCCCGCAAGGCGCTCGTCGACAGCCTTGCGGGCCGCCGCCGGATTGCCCTCGATCATGCCCGACCAGGCGTGACAGACGAGACTGCCCGACTGATATTGACGAATGCCGTCGATCGGGATGACGTGCTCGGCGATTCCGGTGCGCATGATCGCCGGCAGCAGCGGACGCGAGAGTTTCTCGGTCGAGACCACTACCGCACGCGCGCCCGAATCGCCGAGGATGTGGACGTGATCGCGCTCGGTGTTGGTGACGTAGGCGGGTACGGTCACGCATCCGGCGGCCATGATCGCGAGATCGGCAATGCACCACTCGGGCCGGTTTTCGCTGACCAGCATGACCCGATCGCCGGTCTCGAGCCCGAGCTTGCGCAGGTTTTCGGCCAGGATACAGACTGCGGCGGCCGCTTCGCGCCACGAGATCGTCTGCCATGCGCCGCCGCGCTTGACGCCGAGGAATGGTGCGTCGCCCTTGGCGTCTGCGCGAGCGAGGAAAAGTTCGACGAGATTGTTCGCCGAATCGATGTCGGACAAGTGCAAGTCGTTGGGCTCCTGATCCCGCATCCGGTTTCATTTGCGACCGGTCAACGCGGATTACGCCGCGGCCGTCGTAGCGGCAAGCCCGTGCGCGCCGGACGTCTCAGGGAAGGACGAGCTGCGCCTCGATCCGCGGATCGCGCGCGCTGATCCAGCGATCGCCGCGGCGCAGCACCGCGTTGGCCTTCGCCCCCGCCTCGCGCGCCGCGATCTCGGTGTGCCCGAGCGCACGGAATGCGGGGATCGCATCGTCCATCCATGTGCCCCGCTCGACGGTGACGCGATCGCCATAGGCCATGGTGAAGGGCATGCCGAGCGCAGCTTCGGCGCCGAGGCCGAAGTCGATCACTCCGATGATGCTGCGTGCTGTCTGCACGGGGATCGTGCTCCCGCCCGCCGCACCGATCGCGAGCACCGGGCGGCCCTGCGGGTCCCACACGACCATCGGCGACATGGAACTGCGCGGGCGCTTGCCGCCCTCGACCCGGTTGGCCACCAGCCGGCCTTCGACTCGCGGCGAGCGGCTGAAATCGGTCAGCTCGTTGTTGAGGAAGAAGCCGCCGGTCATGAGGCCGGAGCCGAACGCGCTTTCCACGGTCGAGGTGTAGCTGACCATGGTTTCGTCGGGGCCGACCACCGCAAAGTGCGAGGTCCCGTGCTCTTCGGGTTCGTCGCCGTCGGCCAGCACCGCCTCGGCCCCCTCCGGCACCCCTGCGACGACCGCCCGGATCGTCGAATCGGGATCGATCAGCGCACTGCGCCGTGCGAGATAGTCTTCGTCGAGCAGCCCGGCGACCGGAACCGGAACGTAGTCGCTGTCGGCCAGATAGATTTCGCGATCGGCGTAGGCGAGCCGCTGCGCTTCGAGGAACAGGTGCCAGGTCACCGGATTCTGCGGGCCGAGTGCGGCGAGGTCGAAGCGTTCGAGCTGGCCGAGAATCTGCAGTACCGCGACACCGCCCGAGGTCGGCGGACCCATCCCGCAGACGCGATAGTCGCGATATGTGCCGCAAACCGCCTCGCGCTCCTTGGCTTCGTAGCTGGCGAGATCGGCCGGGGTCATCGCACCTTCGCGCGGCGTATGCGCGGCGACCGTTTGCGCCAGCGCCTCGGCGCGGGGGCCCTGGTAGAATGCCTCGGGTCCGGCGGCGGCGAACGCCTCGAAAGTGCGCGCCAGTTCCTCGTTAACGACCAGATGGCCGGCCGGGTAGGGCTGGCCCGAGGCGTCGAAAAACAGCTCTCGGCCTGTCTCGGTCCAGCCGGCGCGTTCGGCGGTGGCGGCGAGGGAGCCGTTGAGCCGCGGGTTCATGCGGAAGCCTTCGCGCGCGAGGGCAATCGCCGGTTCGAACAGCTTGGCCCACGGCAGCTTGCCGTGTTGCGCATGCGCCATCGCCGCGAGCGCTACGTTGCCCGGCACACCGACGCTGAGCCCGCTCTTCACCGATTCGAGGAAGGGCGGCACCTCGCCGTTCTCGTCGAGAAACCAGGTCGGCGTTGCGCCGGCCGGCGCGGTCTCGCGCCCGTCGAAAGTCTCGACCGCGCCGCCGGCAGTGCCGCGGACCATGAAGCCGCCGCCGCCAATTCCCGAGCTCTGCGGCTCGACCACGGTAAGCGCGAGCATGGTCGCTATCGCCGCGTCGGTCGCGCTGCCCCCCTGGCGCAGCATGGTCATCCCCGCCTCTTGTGCGCGGGGGTCGGCGGCGCTGACGGTGCCGATGAACGCTGTATCCGCCGTCGGCGGAGGGACGGTCGCGCATCCGGCGAGGGCGAGTGCGGCGGCGAGGGGCAGGGAAATCGTGCGAAGCATGCCCGCGGCGCTATTCGCTCCCGACCGCCTCGGCAAGGGTAGCAAAGCCGTCGCGCCGCATAAGCGCTTCGAGCCCGCGCACGATCCGGCGCGCGAGGCCGGGCCCCTCGTAGACCATCGCACTGTAGAGCTGGACGAGGCTCGCGCCCGCGCGAATCCGCGCCCAGGCGTCCTCCGCACCGCCGATCCCGCCCACCCCGACCAGCGGGATCGCGCCGCCGGTCGCCCTGCGGAAGTCGCGCAGGCGGGCCTGCGCCAGATCGCGCAGCGGCGCGCCCGACAGCCCGCCCGCCTCGCCCGCATCGTGCGACGCGAGCGGCGGGCGCGAAACGGTGGTGTTCGAGACGATCAGCGCGCCGAGCCGCTTGTCGAGCGCGATCCGCGCGATCGCGTCGATATC
>CAMPIX010000066.1 GCA_946886565.1 uncultured Altererythrobacter sp. | reverse complement strand
CCTTCCACGCCTTGGCCTTGGTGTTGCCGCCCGAGCCGAAGTTCATCTTGCTCGGATCGCTGCTCGGCAGCGCGTCGGGATCGAGCCCGGCGGCGACGATCGAGCCACGCAGGTAGTTGCCGTGTACCCCGGTGAACAGGTTGGTGTAGACGATGTCGCCCGCGCGGCTTTCGACGATGCCCTGCTTGTAGCGCTCGTCGGCATTCGCCTCTTTCGTGGCGATCCACGGCGAGCCGATATAGGCGAAGTCCGCCCCCATCGCCTGCGCCGCGAGCACCGAGCGGCCGTGCGCGATCGAGCCCGAGAGCGCGACCAGCCCGTCGAACCACTGGCGGATTTCCTGCATCAGCGCGAACGGCGACTGCACCCCGGCGTGCCCGCCCGCGCCGGCGGCGACCGGGATCAGCCCGTCGGCGCCCTTCTCGATCGCCTTGTGCGCGAAGCGGTCGTTGATCACGTCGTGCAGCGTGATGCCGCCCCAGCCGCGCACCGCGGCGAAGATCTCCTCGCGCGCGCCAAGCGAGGTGATGACCAGCGGCACCTGCCACTTGGCGCAGACGTGCATGTCCTCCTCGAGCCGGTCGTTCGACTTGTGGACGATCTGGTTGACCGCGAACGGCGCGGCGGGGCGATCGGGGTTGTCGCGGTTGTGAGCGGCAAGCTCCTCGGTGATCCGGTGCAGCCATTCGTCGAGCACGCCCGAGGGCCGTGCGTTGAGTGAGGGGAACGCGCCGACGATCCCGGCCTTGCACTGCGCGATCACCAGCTCGGGCCCCGAGACGATGAACAGCGGCGAGCCGATCACCGGCAGACGCAGGCGGTCGAAAGGGGCGGGAAGCGGCATCCGGGTCTCCGTTGTCGATTGCAACCTACCGGGGCTATCCGGCCTGCGCGCCATTGTCGAGGATGACGTTACGTAAACGTCAAGTGAGCAGATGCTCGATGCGGTAAACCCGCGCCGCGGTTCCGGCGAAGAGCGCGCGCTTCTCGTCGGCCGAGGCGCCACCGGCGAGGCGCTTGAACGCGTTCCACAGCACCAGATAGCTGGCGCCCCAGCGGTCGACCGGATAGTTGCTTTCGAACATCGCGCGGTTCGCGCCGAAGGCCTCGATGCAGGTCTCGACATAGGGGCGCCACAGCGCCGCGAGATGCTCAGAGCCGTGGCCCCCGGCCGGACCGTCCTCGGGCAAGCCGCAGAACGCCATCGCGAGGCCGCCGAGCTTGACAGTCACGTTCTCGCATTCGGCGAGCGCGTGGATGCTGCGCCGCCAGCGGTCGAAGTGCTCGTGCTGCGTGCCGCGATAGCTCGCGATGCCGAGCGGGGTGCCGCAGTGGTCGAGCACGATCGGCTGATCGGGGAAGGCGCGCGCGAGATCGAGCACGTCGCCGAGCTGCGGCTCGAGCAGCCAGGCGTCGAAAGTCAGCCCTCGCTTGCCGATCTCGGCGAAGCCTTCGCGGAACGTGGTGTCGCGGTAGAGGCCCTCGGGCGCATGGAAGGGCGGACCGAGCACCTCGGGATCGGCGTCCCATGCGGCGGTGTGGCGCACGCCGACGAAGCGGTGCGAAGCGGCCTGGAGCGCATCGAGCACTTCGCCCGCCGCCGCGCCGCGCGTCAGGTCGGCATGGCCGACGATCGCGGCGCACGGGCGATAGGCGCCGTAGAGCCCGCTCGCCCCTTGTGCCGCGACGCCGCCCGCGAACTCGACCTCGCCGACCGGCTTGAGCGCATCGCCGCGACCCGCATCGTAGAACGCGCCGCATTCCATGAACACGGTGCCGACCACGTTGTGGCCCGAGTGCGTGTCGGCGTGGAGCTGGTTGAACGCGTAGTAGGCCGCGCCGGCGATCGTCTCGAGGAAGGCATGCCGCGGCTCGGGGAAGGCGGGCAGCAGCGGACGCAAGTCCCACAAGTGGTGGTGCGGATCGATGATCGGCAGGTCGGGTTCGAGAATCGGCTCGCTCATCGCGTTCCTCCACGGATGATACATTGAGACATGGACCGCATGTTACACAGTCCTGGAGCAAAAAAGCTCGAGGGGGCTGGCGGTTGGATTCCGAGGATCGAAACGGGCCGGGCAGTGCTCATCCGGCGAGGCTAGCGCGGATTTGCCGATGTAGGAAAGGGGGTTCGCGCAGAGCCCGCAGAGGAGCAGAGATCGCGGAGAGAGGATTGGATCACGCAAAGGCGCGAAGGCGCGAAGATGGCGTGCCCGCGGCGAAGCCGCATTCGATCTTCGTGCGCCGCGTTGGGTATGTAATGCGCCTTCGGCGCGGGGCGTGGCGAGCTCTTCGCGCCTATGCGCCTTTGCGTGAACAACCCTGCTTCTTCTCTGCGGCCTCTGCTCCTCTGCGGGCTCTGCGTGAACCAAACTCACTCCACCGCCGAATTCGCAGCGCTCAACACCGCTCGCACGCTCGCCGTGGCGACGTCTTCGTCGATGCCGCAGCCCCACACGCGTTCGCCCGAGGGGAGGGCGCATTCGAGGTAGGCGGCGGCGCGCGCGTCGGAGCCGGTCGAGAGCGCGTGCTCGGTGTAGTCGCAGACCTCGAGTTCGACCCCGAAGCTGTCCTTCAGCGTGGCGACCACCGAGGAGATCAGCCCGTTGCCGCGGCCCGAGACGCTCTGCGCCCTGCCGCCAACCTCGATCCTGCCCGCGAACACGCGCGTGCCGTCGGGTGCGCGGCTTTCCTCGTAGTCGACGAGCTGGAAATGCTTGGGGCGGACCTGCACGTGGTAGGTGCGCTTGAACACGTCCCATATATCGGCGGCGTTCAGTTCGTGCCCCATCTCGTCGGCCATGCGCTGGACGTGCTTCGAGAAATCGGCCTGCATCTTCTTGGGCAGCTTGATGCCCTGGTCCTGCTCGAGCACCCAGGCGAAGCCGCCCTTGCCGGATTGCGAGTTGACCCGGATCACCGCCTCGTAGCTGCGGCCGAGATCGGCCGGATCGATTGGCAGGTAGGGGACGCGCCAGCGCTCGTCGTTCTGCGTCGCGTGCGCCTCGAACCCCTTCTTGATCGCGTCCTGGTGGCTGCCCGAGAACGCGGTGAACACCAGTTCGCCGCCGTAGGGGTGGCGCTGATGCACCGGGAGCTGGTTGCAGAACTCGACCGTCTCGATGATCCGGTCGATGTCCGAGAAGTCGAGGCCGGGGTCGATCCCCTGCGTGTACATATTGAGCGCGACGGTCACGAGGCAGCAGTTGCCGGTGCGCTCGCCGTTGCCGAACAGGCAGCCCTCGACCCGGTCGGCGCCCGCCATCAGGCCGAGCTCGGCCGCGGCGACGCCGGTGCCGCGGTCGTTGTGGGTGTGAAGGCTGATCACCGCGCTCTCGCGATTGGGGAGATTGCGGCAGAAGTATTCGATCTGGTCGGCGTAGATATTGGGCGTCGCCGCCTCGACCGTCGCCGGCAGGTTGAGGATGATCGGCCGTTCGGGCGTGGGCGCGAGCACCTCCATCACCGCGGCGCAGACCTCGATCGAGAAATCGAGCTCGGCGGTGGAGAAGGTCTCGGGCGAATACTGGAAGTGCCACTCGGTATCGGCGCGTTTCGCGGCCTCGTCGCGCATGACCTTCGCGCCGGCGACCGCGATTTCGCGCACTTCGCCCTGGTTCATTCGGAAGACGATATCGCGCCACGCCGGGCTGACTGCGTTGTAAAGGTGGACGATCGCGGCACGCGCGCCTTCGAGGCTGGCGAAGCTGGTGCGGATCAGGTCCTCCCGGCTTTGCGTGAGCACCTGCACGGTCACGTCGTCGGGCACGCGGCCCGAGCGGACCAGCCCGGCGATGAAGTCGAACTCGGTCGCGCCCGCGCTGGGGAAGCCGACTTCGATTTCCTTGACCCCGATCTCGACCAGCAGGTCGAAGAAGCGGTTCTTCTTCACCGCGTCCATCGGATCGACGATCGCCTGATTGCCGTCGCGCAGATCGGTGCTGAGCCAGCGGGGCGGGGCGGTGATCGTGCGGCTCGGCCACTGCCGGTCGGACAGGGGGACTCGCGGGAAGGCGGCGTACTTGCGCGCCGGATCGCGCAGCATGGTTCGGGGCATGGTCATTGGGTCAACTCGTAACGGATCGGTCTGCTTCGTGGCGGCT
>CAMPIX010000065.1 GCA_946886565.1 uncultured Altererythrobacter sp. | reverse complement strand
GAACGGCCGCTGTCGAGCTGGTCGTAGAGAATCACCGCGCGCTCGTCGGCAAGGCCGAGGTTGGCCATGAAGACGCCGTGGGTGCCGCCGGGGCCTCCGTGGAGGAAGACCGCGGGCGTCGCCCCGCGGCCGATCTCGCCGTTGATCCGCACGTAAACGCTGCCGCCTTCGGCCGGGACCATCAGCTCGCGGTCGGGCGCGGCATAGGGTGCGACCGCTGCGTGCTCACCGGCCGGGGCCGGGGCCTGGACGGTCGCGCAGCCGGTCAGCGCGAGCGCGAGCAGGATCGTGGCGAGGCGGATCATTGCGAAGCTCCGTTCTGGCTGCGCGCACGCCGCTGGCGCACCGCTTTGGTCAGCCCGTAGATGGCGATCGCGGCCCAGAAGGCTTCGAGCACCAGGCTCGGCCAGTTGGTATGGACCAGCAGCGAGACCGTGAGCAGCGCCGCGCCCGCGAGGTTGGTGCCGTGAAGCACGAACGGATTGGGCGCCTCGTGCCAGGTCAGGTAGGCGTAGGCCGCGATGATGCAGGCCATGCCGAGGAAGCCGACGAGGGTGGCGCCGTCGGGTGCGGTCATTGCGAGGCTCCTTCGAGCAGCGTCTCGAAATCGGGAAAACTCGTGCCGATCGGGCGGGTGTCGTCGATCCCGACGCCCTTGCGGCTGGCGAGGCCGGCGACGGCCATGCTCATCGCGATGCGATGATCGAGGTGGGTGGCGACCCGGATTTCGTCCGCGGTCCCGGGCAGCGGCTCGCCGCCGGTGCCTTCGATGACCAGTCCGTCCGCGACTTCCTCGACCCGCGCGCCGGCGGCGGTGAGCGCTGCGGCCATCGCGGCGAGGCGGTCGCTTTCCTTGACCCGCAGCTCGTCGAGGCCGCTGGTGCGGGTGGTCCCGGCAGCGAGCGCGGCGGCGACGAACAGGACGGGAAATTCGTCGATCATGCTGGGCGCGATCGCGGGGTCGACCTCGATCCCGGTCAGAGGTGCGTGGCGGACGCGCAAGTCCGCGACCGGTTCGCCGCCGACTTCGCGGATGTCGGCAGCCTCGATGTTCGCGCCCATCTGGCGCAGCACCTCGACCAGCCCGGCGCGGGTGGGGTTGAGGCCGACGTTCTCGATCGTGAGGTCGCTGCCCTCGATCAGGCTCGCGGCGACGAGGAAGAACGCGGCGGAGGAGGGATCGCCGGGAACCTCGATTGTCTGCGGTTTCAGGTCCGCTTCGCCGCGGATCCGGATCATGCGTTCGCCGTTCACTTCCTCGACCTCTAGCTCGGCGCCGAAGCCGCGCAGCATGCGTTCGGAGTGGTCGCGGGTTGGCACCGGCTCGATCACCGTGGTGATCCCGGGGGTGTTGAGCGCGGCGAGCAGCACCGCGCTCTTGACCTGCGCGCTGGCGACCGGGAGGCGGTATTCGATCGGGACGGCGGGACAAAGCCCCTCCATCATCAGCGGCAGCGTGCCGCCGGGGCTGGGCGTGAAGCTCGCGCCCATGCGGCTCAGCGGCTCGATCACGCGGCCCATCGGGCGCTTCGAAAGGCTCGCATCGCCGGTGAACGCGGCGGTGATCCCGTGGCTGGCGATCAGGCCCATGAGCAGCCGCGTCGAGGTGCCCGAATTGCCCATGTCGAGCGCCGCGTCCGGCTGGAGCAGGCCCCCGACGCCGACCCCGTGGATCGACCAGGCATCGCCCTGCTTCCCGATCGTCGCGCCCATCTGGCGCATGGCCTGGGCGGTGGCGAGGACGTCCTCGCCCTCCAGCAGGCCGGTGGCGCGGGTCTCGCCCACCGCGAGCGCGCCGAGCATCAGCGTGCGGTGGCTGATCGATTTGTCGCCCGGCACGCGGATTCGTCCGCGCAAGGGGCCGGACGGCTGGAAGCGGTGGGGGCGGGCGGTCTCGTGCAAGGATGGTCCTTCAGCGGGAAGGGCGGATCGGCCGCGGCTTTTGACAGCGGCATTGCCCTATGGCAAGGCGCGCGCCGCATGCGGGTGCGCTCTTGATTCCGGGCGCTGCCGCACCCATCACGTTTCACGGATTTTCAGCCTGCCATGCCGGCGGGCAGCGTAAGGATTGACAATGGCCAAGCCAGAATGGGGCACCAAGCGCATGTGCCCGAAGTGCGGTGAACGCTTCTACGACCTGGGCAAGGAAGACCCGGTGACCTGCATCGAGTGCGGCGAGGAATGGACGCCCGAGCCGGTGCTCAAGACCAAGCAGCCGATTCCGCTCGAGGAAGAGGAAAAGAAGAAGAAGGACGCCGACAGCGATCTGGCCGACGACGATCTGGAGGACATCGACGTCGACGACGACGACGATTCGCCGGACAACGAGGTCGACCTGGGAGGTGACGACGACCTCGGCGTGTCCAAGGGCAAGGGCGACGACGAGGAAGAGGACACCTGATCGTTAGCCAAGATTGCTGTTGCAAACCCGGGCCGCGCTGAATAAAGGGCGGCCCTCCCGCTTCCGGGCGGGTCTGGCGCATCCCCCGCGATGCGCCGCGAATGGATGGCACGGGGCCTTAGCTCAGCTGGGAGAGCGCCTGCATGGCATGCAGGAGGTCAGCGGTTCGATCCCGCTAGGCTCCACCACCCTCCGGTATGCCGGCTTTCGGCTCATGCCGGGCTGCAAATGGCGTTTTCCTGCGCTTCCGGTGCTCACGGCCAGAAAGGCCGCGGCGCGCCGGTTCTCGGAACCCACCATTTTCGCCTCGGCCTGAACCGAAATCCGGCACACCGGGCGACGACACGAAATGCGCCATGCTCCATTGCGTGGTTTGAATGCCGATTTACCCGCTGGCTGACGAGGTTTCGTCCGCCGGCGTTTTTCGCGTTTGGTCCCTTGCGGACCTGAGGTTGGAGTAGGCGATGTTCGACAATCTGTCCGATCGGCTCGGCACCGTGTTCGACCGCCTGCGCGGCCGCGGGGCGCTGAACGAGGCGGACGTGCGCGAAGCGATGCGCGAGGTGCGCGTCGCACTGCTCGAGGCGGACGTCGCGCTGCCGGTGGTTCGCCGCTTCATCGACGCGGTGACCGAAAAGGCGATCGGGTCGGAAGTGCTGCGCTCGGTCACGCCCGGCCAGCAGGTGGTCAAGATCGTCAACGACGAGCTGATCGAGATGCTCGGCGGGACCGAGGTCGAAGGGCTCAGGCTCGACGCCAAGCCGCCGGTGGTGATCATGATGGTCGGCCTACAGGGCTCGGGCAAGACCACCACCACCGCCAAGCTCGCCAGGTTCCTCAAGGAGCGCCACGGCAAGAAGGCGCTGATGGCCTCGCTCGACGTCAATCGCCCGGCCGCGCAGGAGCAGCTTGCCGTGCTCGGGCAGCAGGTCAGCGTCGCGACCCTGCCGATCGTCGCCGGGCAGCAGCCGGTCGACATCGCGCGCCGTGCGATGGAGAGTGCGAAGTTGCAGGCGGTCGACGTGCTGCTGCTCGACACTGCAGGCCGCCTCCATGTCGACGAAGCGCTGATGGCCGAGATGAAGGCCGTCGCTGGAATCTCGACACCCAACGAAGTGCTGCTGGTGGTCGATTCGCTGACCGGGCAGGACGCGGTCAACGTCGCGAAGAGCTTTACCGCGGAAGTGCCGCTGACCGGCGTGGTGCTGACGCGGATGGACGGCGATGCACGCGGCGGCGCCGCGCTTTCGATGCGCCACGTCACCGGCAAGCCGATCAAGTTCGCGGGCACCGGCGAGAAGCTCGACGCGCTCGAAGCTTTCGATCCCAAGCGTGTCGCCGGCCGAATCCTCGGCATGGGCGACGTCGTCAGCCTGGTCGAGAAGGCCGCGGCGACGATCAAGGAGGAAGAGGCCGAGGCGCTCGCCAAGCGCATGGCCAAGGGCCAGTTCGACCTCAACGACCTGCGCACCCAGCTCCGTCAGATGCAGAACATGGGCGGCCTCGGCATGCTCGCAGGGATGCTGCCGGGCATGAAGAAGGCCAAGGCCGCGATGGCGCAGGGCGGAGTGGACGACAAGGTGCTGGTCCACATGGACGCGATCATCGGCTCGATGACCGCGAAGGAACGCGCCAACCCCGCGCTGCTCAACGCCAAGCGCAAGAAGCGTATCGCGGCCGGCGCCGGGCGCGAGGTGCAGGACGTGAACAAGCTGCTCAAGATGCA
>CAMPIX010000064.1 GCA_946886565.1 uncultured Altererythrobacter sp. | reverse complement strand
GCATGACCATCTCGGTGCCCTCGGGGAGGATCACTTCGCCGGTCACGTCGGTGGTACGGAAGTAGAACTGCGGACGGTAGTTGGCGAAGAACGGCGTGTGACGGCCGCCCTCGTCCTTCGACAGCACGTAGACTTCCGCGCTGAACTCGGTGTGCGGGGTGACAGAGCCGGGCTTGGCCAGAACCTGGCCGCGCTCGACGTCTTCACGGCCGATGCCGCGGATCAGCGCACCGATGTTGTCGCCAGCTTCGCCGCGGTCGAGCAGCTTGCGGAACATTTCCACGCCGGTGACCGTGGTCTTCTGCGTATCCTTGATGCCGACGATCTCGACTTCGTCGCCAACGTTCACCACGCCGGTCTCGACGCGGCCGGTGACCACGGTGCCGCGACCCGAGATCGAGAACACGTCCTCGATCGGCATCAGGAACGGCTTGTCGACCGGACGGTCGGGCTGCGGGATGTTGTCGTCCACCGCCTTCATAAGCTCGACGATCGAGTTCTTGCCGATCTCGTCGTCGCGGCCTTCGAGTGCGGCCAGAGCCGAACCCTTGACGATCGCGATGTTGTCGCCGTCGAAGTCGTAGCTCGAGAGCAGCTCGCGCACTTCCAGCTCGACCAGCTCGAGAATTTCCTCGTCGTCGACCTGATCGACCTTGTTCATGTACACGACCAGCGCCGGCACGCCGACCTGACGCGCGAGCAGGATGTGCTCGCGGGTCTGCGGCATCGGGCCGTCGGCGGCGTTCACGACCAGGATCGCGCCGTCCATCTGCGCCGCACCGGTGATCATGTTCTTCACGTAGTCGGCGTGGCCCGGGCAGTCGACGTGCGCATAGTGGCGCGCATCGGTCTCGTACTCGACGTGGGCGGTCGAGATGGTGATGCCGCGCTCACGCTCTTCCGGGGCCTTGTCGATGTTGGCGAAGTCGACGGCGGCGCCGCCGTGCTCTTCCGCCATCACCTTGGTGATCGCCGCGGTCAGCGTGGTCTTGCCGTGATCGACGTGACCGATGGTGCCGATGTTGCAGTGCGGCTTGTTCCGCTGGAATTTTTCCTTGGCCATTTGCTTGTAACCTCTGTCTGTCAGATTTGAATTTCACCAAGTCGCGGGCGGCACCCGGGTGAATCAGGCGCCGCCACTAGACGCTTGCCCCAATTAGCGCAAGCGCCTTAGGCAAGCTTCTCCTTGACCTCCTGGGCGACGTTCGCCGGCACTTCGTCGTAGTGGCTGAACTGCATCGTGTACTGGGCGCGGCCCTGGGTAAACGAACGCAGCTCGTTGACGTAGCCGAACATGTTGGCGAGCGGCACGAACGCCTCGACCGCCTGGGCATTGCCGCGCGTGTCGGTGCCCTGGATCTGGCCGCGGCGGCTGTTGAGGTCGCCGATCACGTCGCCGAGGTAGTCCTCGGGAGTCACGACTTCCACCTTCATGATCGGCTCGAGCAGCTTGATACCCGACTTCTGCGCCACTTCGCGCATCGCGCCGCGAGCGGCGATTTCGAACGCGATCGCGCTCGAGTCGACGTCGTGGTACGCACCGTCATACAGCGTGACGCTGAAGTCGATGATCGGGAAGCCGACCAGATAGCCGCTTTCCGCCTGTTCGCGCAGACCCTTCTCGATCGCCGGGATGTATTCCTTCGGAATGTTGCCGCCCTTGATTTCGTCGTTGAAGACGAAACCCTGGCCGCGCTCGCCCGGCTCGACCTTGAGCTTGACGCGGCCGAACTGGCCCGACCCACCCGACTGCTTCTTGTGGGTGTAGTCGACATCCACCGGCTTCGCGAGGTATTCGCGATAGGCCACCTGCGGCGCACCGACGTTGGCCTCGACCTTGAACTCGCGCTTCATGCGATCGACCAGGATGTCGAGGTGAAGCTCGCCCATGCCCTTGATGATCGTCTGGCCGCTTTCGTGGTCGGTCGTGACGCGGAACGACGGATCCTCCTGCGCCAGGCGATTGAGCGCGACGCCCATCTTCTCCTGGTCGGCCTTGGTCTTGGGTTCGACGCTCAGCTCGATCACCGGCTCGGGGAATTCCATCCGCTCGAGGATGATCGGATGCGCCGGATCGCACAGCGTGTCCCCGGTCGTTGTGTCCTTCATGCCGGCAAGCGCGACGATGTCGCCCGCGAACGCTTCATCGATGTCCTCGCGGTTGTTCGAGTGCATCAGCAGCATGCGGCCGATCTTTTCCTTCTTGTCCTTCACCGAGTTCAGGACCTGGCCCTTGGCGAGCTTGCCCGAATAGATGCGGGTGAAGGTCAGCGAGCCGACGAACGGATCGTTCATGATCTTGAACGCCAGCGCGGAGAACGGCGCGTCGTCGCTCGAGGGGCGCGTCGCCTCCTCGTCGCTGTCCGGCAGGACGCCCTTGATCGCCGGAACGTCGAGCGGCGAAGGCATGTAGTCGACCACCGCGTCGAGCAAGGGCTGGACACCCTTGTTCTTGAACGCCGAACCGCACAGCACCGGCACGAACGCGCGCGCCATCGTGCCCTTGCGGATGAGCCGCTTGAGCGTCGCAGCGTCGGGGATGTTGCCCTCGAGGTACTGCTCCATAACATCGTCGTCCTGCTCGACGGCGGTCTCGATCAGCTGCTCGCGGTATTCGGCCGCCTTGTCGGCAAGATCTTCGGGAATGTCGACGTAGTTGAAGCTCGCGCCGAGGCTCTCGTCTTCCCACACGATGCCGCGGTTGTTCACCAGGTCGACCACGCCCTTGAGCCCGCCTTCGATGCCGATCGGGAGATAGAGCACCAGCGGCTTGGCGCCGAGGCGATCGATGATCGACTGGACGCAGTAGTAGAAATCGGCGCCGGTGCGGTCGAGCTTGTTGATGAAGCACATCCGCGGCACGCCGTACTTGTCCGCCTGGCGCCACACGGTTTCCGACTGGGGCTCCACGCCCGCGACGCCGTCGAACACCGCGACCGCGCCATCGAGGACGCGCAGGCTACGCTCGACCTCGATGGTGAAGTCGACGTGGCCGGGGGTGTCGATGATGTTGATGCGGTGCTTGGGGCCCTCGCCGTCCTCGGCCTGCCAGAAAGTGGTCGTGGCGGCCGAGGTGATGGTGATCCCGCGCTCCTGCTCCTGCTCCATCCAGTCCATCGTCGCGGCGCCGTCGTGGACTTCGCCGATCTTGTAGGACTTGCCGGTGTAGTAGAGGATACGCTCGGTCGTGGTGGTCTTGCCGGCATCGATGTGCGCCATGATGCCGATGTTGCGATAGCGCTCCAGCGGATAGTCGCGGGCCATGGGGTAATTCCTCGGGTTCGGGGCGTGATCGCGCCCCATATAGTTAACTGTATGACCGGTTGAAGTCCTTCGAGACGGACTCTCGACTTCGGCCCCCGGCCTCCGCTCGATCCGTACGTCGGGACGAGCGGAGGCTGTTCGGGCTCCGGACCGCGATTACCAGCGGTAGTGGCTGAACGCGCGGTTGGCGTCGGCCATGCGGTGGGTGTCTTCCCGCTTCTTGACCGCGTTGCCGCGATTGTTCGCCGCATCCATCAGCTCGCCCGACAGACGCGCGGCCATGGTGGTCTCCGCACGGCCGCGCGCGGCGGTGATGAGCCAGCGGATCGCGAGCGCCTGGGCGCGTTCGGGGCGAACCTCGACCGGCACCTGGTAGGTCGCGCCGCCGACGCGCCGCGAACGGACCTCGACCTGGGGCGACACATTGTTCAGCGCATCGTGGAACAGCGCGATCGGATCGGCCTTGGCCTTCGCCTCGACCGTTTCGAGCGCGCCATAGACGATGCGCTCGGCGGCGCTCTTCTTGCCGTCGTACATGAGGTTGTTCATGAACTTCGACAGCACCTGATCCCCGAACTTGGGGTCAGGCAGGATTTCCCGCTTCTCGGGACGACGACGACGTGACATCTTGTTTAACTCCTTCGGAGTGCGCCCCGACATCCGTCGGGGCTTGCGGCTCCGGCCCGCTCCCCCTCCCGGCCACCCAAAGACTACCGAGTAGGTAGCCGGAAGGGGGATCGGGCCGGAGCCGGACTAGCGCCGAGCTGAAACCTTACTTGGGCCGCTTGGCACCATACTTGGAACGCGACTGCTTGCGATCCTTGACGCCCTGGGTGTCGAGCACGCCGCGCAACACGTGGTAGCGCACGCCGGGAAGGTCGCGCACGCGGCCGCCGCGGATCAGCACG
>CAMPIX010000063.1 GCA_946886565.1 uncultured Altererythrobacter sp. | reverse complement strand
AGGCGCGGGTTGGACGAGACGTAGTAGGTCTCGACTTCGGCCAGGCGGCGGTCGATGTCGCGCATCCGGGCGCGGATTTCGCGCGCGGTGCGCTTCGGGCTCTGCCGCACGCGCTGCCAATACGTCTGCTCTTCCTTGTCGACGTAGAGGTGCGGCGGCTTCTTGTTCAGCAGGATGCCGGCGAGGAAGTAGAACGGGATGGTCATGCCGCCCGCGACGAAGGTGAGGCCGATGAAGCCGAGCCGGACCCACAGGGCGTTGACCCCGGTGTAGTCGGCGATCCCCGAGCAGACGCCCATCAGCTTGGCGTTCTGCTTGTCGCGGTAGAGCGTCGTGCGCGGGCTGTTCACTGGTGGACTCCCTTCTTCTCGGCGAGCAGGCGGTCGAGCTCGCGCAGTTTCTCGTTGTCGACTTCGCGGTCGTGGATCAGCCGCGCGGGCTTGAAATCGGGATTGTCGCTGGCGACCAGGCGCTCGACCGTGTCCATCCGCTCGTCGAGCCGCTTGGCGAGGCTGTAGAGTTCTTCGAGCAGCGCCTCGTCGTCGGTGGTGATTGTGGCCGAAGTCTTCCACTTTGTGATGTAGTGGAGCACGACCCACGGGAGCGCGACGCATATAACCAGCGCCATCATGAAGCCTTCCATCGATCAGTCCTCCTTGTTGGCGTCTTCGGCCTTGCCGAGCGCGCGCTTCATGGCTTCGAGTTCCTCGTCGACCTTGTCCGCGCCTTCGAGCGCGGCGATCTCGTCGGAGAGCGAGAGCTGGCCGTTGCCGTCGGACAGCGACAGCGCGTCGGCACGCCCTTCGGCGTAATCGACCCGGCGCTCGAGCTGGTCGAAGCGGCTGAGCGCCTCGTCGGTCCGCTCGGTGCTCATCAGCGTGCGCAGCTTGACGCGGTTCTCGGCGCTTTCGAGGCGCGCGGCGATCGCGGTCTGGCGGCTGCGGGCCTCGCGCAGGCGGTGCTGGAGCTTGGCGATGTCCTGCTCGTAGGCGCGCAGCGCGTCGTCGAGGACGGCGATCTCGCTCTTGAGCTGTTCGGCCATATCGGCCGCCTTCTTCTTCTCGACCAGCGCCGCGCGGGCGAGATCCTCGCGGTCCTTGCTGAGCGCGAGCTGCGCCTTCTCGCCCCAGTCGGCCTGGAGCCGCTCGAGCTTGACCGTGTGGCGGTGCATTTCCTTCTGGTCGGCAATCGTGCGCGCCGCGCTCGCGCGGACCTCGACCAGCGTCTCCTCCATCTCGAGGATGATCATGCGGATCATCTTCGACGGGTCGTCCGCCTTGTCGAGCATGTCGTTGAAGTTGGCGGCGATGATGTCGCGCGTGCGGCTGAAAATGCCCATCAGGGGTGCTCCGTTGAAATTGAACTCGTTCGACCATCCGCCGCCTGCGCGGGCGTGCGACTGGCCCTGTGTCGGCCGTCCCTGTGTCGGCGTAGGGCTGGTGCGCAGACGCTCGACTTCCTCGTCGAGCCGCGAGACGCGGCTATGGGCCGAAGCTCGGCGGGACTGGGGGGTATCGCGCTCCGGCCCGAACGGATCGAGATCGGTCGGTTTGGTCACGCGAGTTCGACCTGTTCGCAGCCGATCGTCGCGGCCATCGCCGGGGTCGCCTGCATCTGGCCGCTGAGCGCGACGAACAGAGCCATCGCAGCGACACTGGCGATGGAAGCCTGTCCCAGCTTGCTCTGGAAGAAGCGGCGGTCGTACATCGGGTGGGTCCTCCTGAACTGCATTATGTTCAGGAATTAGCAAGCGGTATGCCAAGTCTGAAAAGGTCCGCAAAAACAACGCTATACAAAAATCAACGCTCGCGCGAATTGGTTTTCGTTGCCAACTATCGGTGAATTTCACTATATATCGGGGCATGGAGCGGGACAGCCAGTTCATCGGTCAGTCGGGCGCTTTCCTCGACGCTGTCGAGCGCGCCAGCCGCGCCGCGCCGATGCGCCGCCCGGTGCTCGTGATCGGCGAGCGCGGGACCGGCAAGGAACTCATCGCCGAGCGCCTCCATCGCCTGTCGACCCGGTGGGACGAGCCGCTGGTGACGATGAACTGCGCCGCGCTTCCCGAAACGCTGATCGAGGCCGAACTGTTCGGTCACGAGGCCGGGGCTTTCACCGGTGCTACCAGAGCTCGCGCCGGGCGGTTCGAGGAAGCCGACAAAGGCACGCTATTTCTCGACGAACTGGGCAGCCTGTCGATGGCCGCGCAGGAACGGCTGCTGCGCGCGGTGGAATATGGCGAGGTCACGCGGATCGGCTCGAACCGTCCGATCCGGGTCGACGTGCGGATCGTCGCCGCGACCAACGAGGACCTGCCTGCGCTCGCCGAGCGCGGCGAGTTCCGCGCCGACCTGCTCGACCGGCTGAGCTTCGAGGTCATCACCCTGCCGCCGCTGCGCGTGCGTGAGGGCGACATCGAGGTGCTCGCAGAATACTTCGGCCGGCGCATGGCCGCCGAGCTGCATTGGGAAGGCTGGCCGGGCTTCGCCGATCACGTCGCGCGCCAGCTCGACGATCATGCCTGGCCGGGCAACGTGCGCGAGCTGCGCAACGTGATCGAGCGCGCGGTCTATCGCTGGGACAGCTGGGACGCGCCGGTCGGCCACGTCCAGTTCGATCCGTTCGAAAGCCCGTGGAAGCCATTCGAACCCGCCACCCGCCGCGCCGAGCGCGACGCGCAGGCGCCGCCGTCCGCCGCGGCCGCCCCGGCGCCGGACTTCGATTCGGTCGAGGACCTGCGCGCCGAAGTCGATGCGCACGAACGCCGCATCGTCGAGCACGCGCTCGGCAAGCACCGCTGGAACCAGCGCCAGACCGCCAAGGCGCTGGGGCTGAGCTACGACCAGCTACGCCATTGCATCAAGAAACATGGGTTGATGGAAGGCGAGTAGTCTACCGGGCGAAGCCGAGGACGGGCAGCAGCTTACGCTCCATTTCCGCCAGCACTGGCTCGTCGATCTCGCCGATCCGTCGACGCAGGCGTACGCGGCGCATCGCATTCAGTTTATCGAGCATGATCCAGCTATCGACCCTCAATCCGGTCGAACCGCCTGCCCCTACGGCAACGCGGAGCAGAGGCATATCCATCGATGTCGATGTCAGCGGCAAGGCAAGGACCGAATCGGTATCGCAAAAGCGGTCGCTCTGAATGACGATCCAAGGGCGAGGTTTCCCGGCGAAATCCGAGGTTTCCGCACCAACCCAGATTTCACCACGCTTCAAGACTTGTCGGCAGCAGCTTCGGCGGCATCGAGTTCGGCGAGCCATTCGTCGGTAACGGCATCGATAAACTTCTGCACTTCCTCGCTGTCCGAGCATTGCGCGGCCAGCCCAGATTGCCGCTTCGCTTCCGCGATGAAGGCTGGGTCATTCACGTCGGGAAGCCAGAATTGCTTCGGGCGCAGGCCGAGTGCGCGCATCTTCGCGCGATGTCTTGCCGTTCGTTCGGCGCTGGTAAGGGGCTCGTGCTTTCCCATCGCAGGTCTCCGTTACATGTAACGTAGCCAGCGCCGTGCCGATTTGCAACGCACAGCCTATTGCGTTTCGTCCGAAGCGGGCCTATCTGCCCCTCATCCCGACATTGTCGCGACACTGGAGGGGCTGGCGCCGCGAGGGGCCGGCCAAAAGGCTCTTGCCGCAACCGCCGTGTCGCATCCGTCGTGCAACCGGAGACCGAATGGCCGATCTGGCGCGCCTGACCGAGATTATCGAGCCCGAAGCGCAAGCGCTCGGCTTCGAGCTCGTGCGCGTCAAGATGATCGCCTCGGAAGCCGGCGACGGCGGGCAGGCGCTGCAGATCATGGCCGAGGATCCGGCGACCGGGCAGCTCGTGCTCGACCAGTGCGCCGCGCTTTCGCGCCGCGTCTCCGAAAGGATTGACGCGCTCGAGGAGCAGGGCGAAGTGCTGGTCGAGGGCGCCTATCACCTCGAGGTCAGTTCTCCCGGGATCGACCGCCCGCTCGTCCGTCCGAAGGATTTCGCCGACTGGGCCGGGCACGAGGCGAAGATCAGCCTGGACAAATCCGCCGAAGGCCAGCGCAACCTGCGCGGCGAACTCGTCGGCATCGATGGCGAGAGCGTGACCATCGTCGACCGCAAGGTGGGCGAAGTCTCGGTGCCGCTCGGGGCAATTCATTCGGCGAAGCTCGTCCTCACCGACGCGCTGATCGCCGCGACCAGACCGCTCGACACCACTGGTGCCGAGGAAATCGA
>CAMPIX010000062.1 GCA_946886565.1 uncultured Altererythrobacter sp. | reverse complement strand
GGAAGGAGCGGCTCGGCTCGGGCTCGCTGTTCGTCAACGACCAGTTCGTCACGCTCATCCGCCGTCCGGCGCGCGGCAAGGCGGGCCTCGCCGAGCGCGCCGCGAAGCTGTGGAACCGGAAGGGCAGCCGAGAGATCGAGGCCGATCCCAAGGACATTCGCTCGCTCAAGGCCGCGACGACCGGGCTCGTGACCGCGCTCCAGGCCTACGGCGCGGCCGTGCTAGGCGATTACGAAGGGCCGCAGGGCAAGGCGAACAACGAGCTGCTCGAGTTGCTGAGCGCGCTCTACAACGGCGAGATGCGCCCGGTGCGCCGCCCGCACGACGCGGCCGATATCGGCCACATGCTACCCTATCGCCGGGCGAGCTTCGGGCTCGACGCGATGGAGCTGCGGGGTTCGGGCGAGCCCGATTTCGCCGCGCTGCTGAGCCTCAAGGAATACCCCGACGCGACCTCGCCGGGGCTGCTCGATCCGCTGTTGCGGCTGCCTTACGAGATGATCGTGAGCGAGAGCTACGCGCCCGCCGAACGGCAGACCGCGCGCGAGCGGATGGACCTCGCGCTGCGCCGCCTGCGCTCGGCCGACGAGGAAGCCGCCGCCGAGCGCGCCGACATGCTCGCCGCGCGCGATGCGCTGGGCAACGGCGCGGTCGGGTTCGGCGACCATCACCTGACCGTGCTCGTGCGCGAGCGCGATCTCGCCCGGCTCGACGAGGCGACCGCCTCGTGCGCGGCGGCGCTCGCCGACACCGGCGCGATCGCGGTGCGCGAGGACACCAATCTCGAGCCCGCCTTCTGGGCGCAGTTCCCCGGCAACGAGAAGTACATCGTGCGCCGCGCGATGATCTCTTCGGCCAATATGGCGAGCTTCGGTTCCTTGCACGGCATGGCCCTCGGCCAGTCGCACGGCAACCATTGGGGCGAGGCGGTGACGCTGCTCCAGACCACCAGCTCGACGCCGTTCTTCTTCAACTTCCACAACGGCGATCTGGGCAACTTCTCGGTCATCGGACCGTCGGGCTCGGGCAAGACCGTGGTAATGAACTTTCTCGCGAGCCAGGCACAGAAATTCCAGCCGCGCACGATCCTGTTCGACAAGGACCGCGGCGGCGAGCTGTTCGTGCGCGGGATCGGCGGGCGCTACGACCGGATCAGCGCGGGCGAGCCGACCGGGTTCAACCCGCTCGCGCTGCCCGACACCGCGGTCAACCGCGCGTTCCTGCGCGACTGGCTCGGCGTGCTGCTCAAGGCCGAGGGCCCCGAGGAACTGGCGACGATCAGCCAGGCGGTGGATGCGGCTTACGGCAACGATGCCTCGCTGCGGCGCCTGCGTCACTTCAAGGAACTGCTCTCGGGCGCCCGTCGGCCCTCGGCGGGCGACCTCGCCGATCGGCTTTCGGCGTGGATAGGGCAGGGCGAGCACGGCTGGCTGTTCGACAATCCGGAGGACCGGCTCGACCTCTCCACCCGCGTGCTCGGCTTCGACATGACCGCGCTGCTCGAGAACCCCCGCCTGCGCACCCCGGTGATGATGTACCTGTTCCACCGGATCGAGGAGCGGCTCGACGGCAAGCCGACGATGATCCTGATCGACGAGGGCTGGAAGGCGCTCGACGATGCGGTCTTCGCCGCGCGCATCCGCGACTGGCTCAAGACCCTGCGTAAACGCAACGCGCTGGTCGGTTTCGCCACGCAGAGCGCGCGTGACGCGCTCGAAAGCCGCATTTCGACCGCATTGGTCGAGCAGACCGCGACCATGCTGTTCATGCCCAATTCGCGCGCGCGAGCGGAGGATTACTGCGACGGTTTCGGTCTGACGAGCCACGAACTGGCGCTGATCCGCAGCCTGCCCGCGCACAGCCGCTGCTTCCTCGTGCGCCAGCCCGATGCGAGCGTGGTGGTGCGGCTCGACCTTTCGGGCGCGCCCGAGGTGCTGACGATCCTTTCGGGCCGCGAGAGCTCGGTCCGGCGGCTCGACCTGCTGCGTGCCGCGGTTGGCGACGATCCGGCCGAATGGTATCCCGCGCTCACCGGCCACGGCTGGCCGGGCGGCTGCGGGACGACCGAAGACGAGGTGGCGGGGGGCGAAATGCCGTTCCGCCTCGCCGCCGAATGAGCGCCGTCTGCGAGGCCGCCGCCGCCGGGGCGGGCAACGGCGTCGCCGCGGCGCTGCGCGCGGTCGATTGCACCGCGGGCGAGTTGACCGCGCAGGCCTTCGGCCGCCTGTTCGCGCCGGGCGGGGCGCTGACCCCGGTGCTGACCATCACGCTGACGCTGTTCGTCGCGTTCTTCGCGATCGGTCTGCTGCTCGGGCGGACCAATCTCGGGATCAAGTCGCTCACCCCGCGCATGGTCACGCTCGGACTGGTGGTGACTTTCGCGACCAGTTGGGTCGCGTATCAGAGCGTGGTGTGGAACCTCGCGATCGGCGCGCCCGACTGGCTCGCGACCGTGCTCGGCGGAACCGACGGCTCGGCCACCCAAGTTTTCGCGCAGAAGATCGATATCGTCTTCCTCGCCGTGCAGCAGGCAACACAAGGGCAGCAGGATATCGGCGCGTTTTCGCCTGCCGGCATCCTGTGGCTTGGCGCGATGCTGTTCCTGCTCGGCACTGTCGGCGTGCTGGTGACTGCGCGGCTCGGGCTTGCGGTGCTGGTCGCGCTCGGGCCGATCTTCGTGGTCATGGCGCTGTTCGACGGCACCCGCGGGCTGTTCACCGGCTGGCTCAAGGGCGTGGTCATGCTCGCGCTGACGCCGCTGTTCGCGGTGCTCGGCGGCGGGGTCATGCTCGAACTCGCGGTGCCGATCCTCGCCACGCTCACCGCGGTGCCGGGCGAGGTCGATCCGCAGGCGGCGGTGGCGTTTTTCATGATCGGCGCGGTCCACGTCGCGCTGATGGTGATGGTGATCAAGGTTGCCGCGACGATGGTCGCCGGATGGCGCGTGTTCGGCCTCGTGCAGGAGCGCGGCGCCGGCCGCGCCGATCCGGTGCCCGCTTCTGCCCCGGTGGCGACGCAGGCGCCGGCATCCGCCAATCGGGCGCAGCAGGCGTCCTCGGCGGCATCGCAGCGGCGGATCGCGCTGGGCGCGGTGGCGACGGGTGCCGCCGCCAACGATGCCGGGCCTGCACCCGCGATTGGCCGCGATACGCGCGTGATCACGACCGCCGGCGGTGGTGGGCAAGTACAGCCGCTCAGCCCGTCGACTTCGCGCACGAACGGAATCGGGAGCCGTTTCCGCGCCCCTCAGAAACGTCTTTCGGAGAAGTTGAAATGAACCGCGTGGCCTCCCTCGCGCTCGCCCCCATAATCGGTCTGGCGGTGTTCGCCGCGCCTGCTGCGGCCGACGATCCGCGCCTGGTCGAAGTGCTCTACGATCCGGCGCAGGTCGTCACGATCGAGGGCCGCACCAAAGTGCAGGCGACGATCCAGTTCGGCGAGGACGAGACGATCGAGAACGTCGCCATCGGCGATTCCGAAGCATGGCAGGTCACGCCCAACAAGCGGGCGAACCTGCTGTTCGTCAAGCCGCTCGCACCCACGGCCAAGACGAATATGACGGTGGTGACCAATCAGCGAACATACTTGTTCGATCTCGTCGCCAGCCCGCGGGCCGAACCGCTCTACGTGCTCAAGTTCACCTATCCGGAAAGGCCCGAGGAAGAGCAGCCGCTGCTCGCCGGCGGGCCGAATGCGGTCGAGATGGCGGCGGCGACCGACCCTTATGCGGTGGTCGATCCGGCTCGGCTCAACTTCGCCTGGGACAGCGCAGGCGATACCGCGCTGCTGCCGACGCGCGCCTACGACGATGGCGAGGCCACATACTTGACCTGGCCCGCTGGACGCGCCGTGCCCGCGATCCTGGTCGAGAACCATGAGGGGACCGAAGGTCCGGTCAACTTCACCGTTCGCGGCGACACGATCGTGGTCAGCGGCGTGCCGCGCGAGATCATCCTTCGTTCGGGGCCGCAAAGTGCGGTCCTGACCAACACCGGGCCGGAACGGCTCGCTAACCCGCGCGGTCAGGCCGCGCTGGCCCAGGCAGGGGAGAACCGGTAATGCGCCTCGCCATGCGACTGCCCGCCCGCAAACAGGGTGGCCCCGCGAACGACGTCGATCCGCGCGAGCATGAGTCGGCCGAAGTCATCGACCTTGCCAGCCGTAACGCTTTCCCGGCGGTCACCCAGCGCAAGGGCAAGTCCGACGCGATGGGGCTGGCTGCCGGCGTCGCGATCGTCGCGCTGCTCGGCGCGGCGACCTTCATAGGCATGGATTCGACCCGTATGGGCGAGCCTCAGAGCGTCGGCGGCGAGCAGGTCGCGCCGCAGCCGGTGCAGCAGGCGGCGGGCCAGCCCGTGCCGACTGCGACCGCACCTGCTCCGACTGCGCCCGGCGTGGCGCAGTACGATCCCGCTCCGTCGCCGATCCTCGCGGCCAATCCGGGCATGTCGCCCGCGCCGATGGGCAATCCCTACGCCAGCCCGACGGTGGTGTTCGATGCGAGCGGGTTGCCCTCATCGATCGGAACAGTCGCCGCGCCGGGTGCCGGAGAGGCCCCGGCGGCTGCGACCGGCAATTCGGCGTCCGACTTCGCCAGCCGCATCGGCGGCGTGGGCGGCGCGGCCGCGCAGGCGAAGGCGATGGTCAATCCGCAAACCACCGTCACCCAGGGCACGCTGATCCCCGCGATCCTCGAGACCGCGATCAGCACCGACGTGCCGGGATACGTCCGTGCGGTGGTGAGCCAGGACGTGCGCAGCTTCGACGGCACCCGCGTGCTGGTGCCGCGCAGCAGCCGCCTGATCGGCCAGTACCAGTCGGGCGTGCAGGGCGGGCAGAAGCGCGCCTACGTGATCTGGACGCGTCTGATCCGGCCCGACGGTGCCTCGGTCAACCTCGCTTCGCCGGCCATCGGTTTCGACGGGACGACCGGGCTGAGGGGCGAGGTCGACAGCCATTTCTTCAAGCGCTTCGGTTCGGCGATGCTGCTGTCGGTGATCGGCGGGCTTTCGGCGATCGGCACCGGCGGCGCCTCGGTCGTGCTCGGCGGGGCGGGGCAGTCGGCGGC
>CAMPIX010000061.1 GCA_946886565.1 uncultured Altererythrobacter sp. | reverse complement strand
AGCGACGCCAGCGCCTCGCTCGCCTTGCCCTTGCCTTCGGTGGCGAGCTCCTTGCCCTTGCCTTTGGCCTGCTGGCCGTAGGCCTTGGCTTCGGCAACCCAATCCTCCGAGCGGCCCTTGGCCTGATCGCGATAGGCGACCGCGCGGTCGGCAGCTTCGGCCTTGAGCGCGGCGGCGCCGGCCTTGGCTTCTTCGAGCGCCGAGTTGAAGCGCGACTTCGCCTCGGTCCGATGGCTCGCAGCCGCAGGCTTGGCGGCCGGCGTGCGCTTCGCGGCGGGTTTGCGCGTGGTCTTCTTCTTGGCGGTTCCGGTAGTCGTCGCGTCGGCCATGTCGTTTCCTTTGCCCTCAGAAATTACGTATTCGCGCGCCCGTTCGGGCGCATCGGTCTTTCCCCGCTGCAACGCAACTTGCGCGGCATTGTTCCGGCGCATAGAGGGCGCCTGAGCTCTCATATGGGAGTGTCATAGCCCGTTACAACACCTGCCAGCCCGGAGCGCATCATGACCGCCATCATCGACCTTCACGGCCGCGAAATCCTCGACAGCCGCGGCAACCCGACGGTCGAGGTAGACGTGCTGCTTGAAGACGGCAGCTTCGGCCGCGCCGCGGTGCCCTCGGGCGCGTCGACCGGCGCGCACGAGGCGGTCGAGCTCCGCGACGGCGACAAGGCGCGCTACATGGGCAAGGGCGTGACCAGGGCGGTCGACGCGGTGAATGGCGAGATCACCGACGCGCTGCTCGGGCTCGACGCCGAGGACCAGCGCGACATCGATCTCGCGATGATCGCGCTCGACGGCAGCGGCAACAAGGGCCGGCTTGGCGCGAACGCGATCCTCGGGGTCAGCCTCGCGGTCGCCAAGGCGGCGGCGAACGCGCGCGGCCTGCCGCTCTACAGCTACCTCGGCGGCGTCTCGGCGCACGTGCTGCCGGTGCCGATGATGAACATCATCAACGGCGGCGAGCACGCCGACAACCCGATCGACATTCAGGAATTCATGATCATGCCGATCGGCGCCGAGACGCTGGCCGACGGCGTGCGCTGGGGCGCCGAGGTGTTCCACACGCTCAAGAAGGGCCTGGCGGAGAAGGGTCT
The DNA here is from genome assembly GCA_946886565.1 of uncultured Altererythrobacter sp. The sequence continues at coordinate 3,982 of CAMPIX010000061.1, read as the reverse complement.
GTCGACCGCGGTCGGCGACGAGGGTGGCTTCGCCCCGAACCTTGCCAGCACCCGCGCCGCGCTGGACTTTATCATGGCTTCGATCGAGCAGGCCGGCTTCAAGCCCGGCGACGACATCGCGCTCGCGCTCGACTGTGCCGCGACCGAATATTTCGCCGACGGCCGTTACGATATGGCGGGCGAAGAAATCTCGCTCACGCCCGACGAAATGGCCGATTACCTCTCGAAGCTGTGCAACGACTACCCGATCCGTTCGATCGAAGACGGCATGAGCGAAGACGACTTCGAAGGCTGGAAAGCGCTGACCGATTTGGTGGGCAGCAAGGTCCAGCTCGTCGGCGACGACCTGTTCGTCACCAATCCGGAGCGCCTGCGCATGGGTATCGGCAAGGGGCTCGCGAACTCGCTCCTGGTCAAGGTCAACCAGATCGGCACGCTGACCGAGACGCTCGAGGCGGTCGATATCGCGCACCGCGCGGGCTACACTTCGGTGATGAGCCACCGTTCGGGCGAAACCGAGGACGCGACCATCGCCGACCTCGCGGTCGCGACCAACTGCGGGCAGATCAAGACCGGCTCGCTCGCCCGCTCCGACCGACTCGCCAAGTACAACCAGCTTATCCGGATCGAGGAAGAGCTGGGCGACAGCGCGCGTTATGCCGGCGGGGCCTGCTTCGGCAAGCTATCGCGCTGAACGGCACGAGCCCCAGCGAAGGCTGGGGCCTCAGGCCGCGAGTGTCCGACCTCGCCGCACGAGATCCCCGCCTGCGCGGGGAATCGGACTAACCTTCCACCTCGCACTCGGCCTCTTCCTCGAGCTCTTCCAGCTTCTCGAGCTTTCGGCGGTTCTTCGGGCTCAGCAGGTACTGCCACACGCCCCAGGCGTTGATCGCGAGCAGGATCGCGTTCATCGCCGCGATCGGCATCGCGCCGCTCGTCAGACCCGAGACGATCCAGGTCACCGCGACCGCGCAGAACAGCACGAAGCCCCAGCCGGTCGCCTTGCGCCCGAGATCGGCGGCGATCATCCCCGCGGCGATCATCGTTCCGACCGCCGCAATCCATTCGAGTGTTCCGTTCACGTTACCGCCTTCCTCCTCGTTGTTGTCATGACCCGCGTTCGCGCATAGCGTTCCCGCAAGGCGCGAGCGAGGAGAGGGGCTTGAGCGATTTTCCGGCGTATCCCGATGCGGTGACGGCCGGCTGGCTGGGCGATGTGCTCGGCGCGCGCGTCGCCTCGATCCGGTGGGAGCCGATCGGCACCGGCCAGGTCGGCGACAGCGTACGCTTCCATGTCGCCTGCGAGAGCGGCGACGGCCCCGTTACGCTCGCGGGCAAGTTCCCCGCCGCCGATCCGACGAGCCGCGCGACCGCGGCGATGTTCGGGCTCTACCGCAAGGAGGTCGAATTCTACCGCCGCGCCGCGCCGCACCTCGCGGTGCGCGTGCCGAACGTGCTCTTCGCCGATACCACCGAGGGCGGCGACGAGTTTATCTTGCTGTTCGAAGACCTCGGCCCCGCGCGCGGCGGCGACCAGATCGCCGGTTGCACGCTCGACGATGCGCGCGCCGCGATCTTGCAGGCCGCGGCGTTCCACGCGCCGAGTTGGGGGCAGAGCGACATTCTCGATGCCGATTGGATCAGACCACCCGACGATTTGCGCGAGCGGATCGGGGCGATGTATCCGCACGCACACGTGGTGTTCCGCGAACGCTACGCCGCCACGCTCGAGCCCGAGCTGATGGCGCTGTGCGATGCGCTGACCGAGAGCGCGCCGCTGTGGTTCGCGCGCGACGAGCCGGTGCAGTGTCTGATCCACGGCGATTTCCGGCTCGACAACATGCTGTTCGATATCCGCGGCGGCGCCGAGCAGATCGCGGTGCTCGACTGGCAGACCGTCGCCACCGGCCGCGCGATGACCGACGTCGGCTATTTCCTCGGCTGCGGGATCGGACCCGCGCTCCGCGCCGCTCACGAGGCGGAACTGCTCGACCTCTATTTCGCCGAAATGGACGCGCGCGGTGTGCGGTTGCCGCGCGAGGAGGCATGGCGCGATTACCGGCTCGGCGCGCTGCATGGGGTTTCGACCGCGGTCTTCAGCGCCGCCTTCGTCGAGCGCACCGCGCGTGGGGACGCGAATTTCCTCTCGATGGCGCGCGGCGCCTGTTCGCTCGCATTGGCGCATGACAGTATCGGCGCGCTCAAGGGAGAAAGCTGATGGTGCTGACGCGCGGCGACGACTACCCGATCCACCAGACGCCCGAGCCGGTCGCCTATGCGGGCACCGACCGCAATTTCTACGACCGCTATTTCTTCAACGGCTACGCGCCCGACGGCTCGGGCTTCTTCGCCGCGGCATTCGGGGTCTATCCGCATCTCGACGTGGTCGACGCGCATTTCTGCGCCATTCGCGACGGCGTGCAGCACTGCCTCCACGCCTCGCGCCCGCTGGGCATGGAGCGAATGGACCTGACCTGCGGGCCGATTGCGATCCAGGTGGTCGAACCGCTCGATCGCCTGCGCCTGCGGGTCGACGGGGAGGGGATCGCGGCGGAAATCGAATTCATCGGTCGCGCCTTTCCGATCGAGGAACCGCGCTTCATCCACCGCATCGGCCCGCGCACGGTAATGGACTACACACGGCTGACGCAGAACGGCCGCTACACCGGCTCGATCACGCTCGACGGCCGCCGCGAGCAACTGGCCGAGGGGGCCGCGGGCACGCGCGACAGAAGCTGGGGTATCCGCCCCGTCGGCGCGTCCGATCCGCAGTTCGCGGGCCGCGCCTTGCCGCAGTTCTTCTGGCAGTGGACCCCGGTGAACCTGCCGGGGCGCAGCCTGTTCTTCCATCTCAACGCGGAGGAAAGCGGAGCGCCGTGGAACACCCGCGCGGTGATCGCGCCCGACGGCAACGGACCCGAGGGATTTCATGAGACCGCCGACGCTGTCATGGAAACCACGCTCCAGCCCGGCAGACGCTGGCCCGGCGGAGGCACTTTGCGCATCGGCGAGGAGCGATTCTCCTTCGAGCCGCTCGTGCGCTTCCAGATGCGCGGGCTCGGCTACACCTCGCCCAACTGGGGCCATGGGCTCGACCACGGAACGCTCACGGTCGAGCGCGAGGACATCGTGCTCGACGAAGTCGATCCCGCGCGGCCCGATAATCTCCATGTCCAGACCGTCTGCCGCGTCATCCCCGATAGCGGCGAGGCGGGGATGGGCGTGTTCGAGCAACTCGCGATCGGTCCCTATGCGCCGCTTGGCCTTACCGGGCTTGCCGATCCGGCCTAAAATGCCGCTGTCAGGCGCGCGATTTGCTCGTCGGAGAGTTCGATGCGCGTGAATTCGAGCAGCTCGTCGAGCTGCTCGGGCGTCCGCGCACTCGCGATCGGAGCGGGAATGCCGGGTTGCCGCACGAGCCACGCCAGCGCGATTGCGGCCAGACTCGCACCGGTCTCTGCCGCCACTTGATCCATCGCCGCGATCATGCGCGGCCCGCGCTCGCCCGCTAGCTGCTTCACCCGCTCGCCGCGCGCCGACTTCGCGTAGTCGGCATCGTCGCGGTACTTGCCGGTCAGATAGCCCGAGGCGAGGCCGAAGAATGGCAGCATCGCGATCCCGCGCGCGGTGCACAGCGCCTGCAGGTCGGCGCCATACTTGTCGCGCGAGACGAGGTTGTATTCGTTCTGCAGCACTGTGAACGCGGATCGCCCCGCCGTATCCGCCGCATCGAGCGCGGCCTCGAGGCGCACCGCGTCGAAATTCGAGGCGCCGATCTCGCGCACCTTGCCGCTCGCCACCGCGCCGTCGAACGCCTCGACGATTTGCTCCACCGGCAGCTCGGGATAGTCCTTGTGCGCGTAGTAGAGGTCGATCCGGTCGGTCCGCAGCCGTGACAGCGAGGCGTCGAGCGATTGCAGCACCCGGGCCGGCTCGTAGAGCTCCTTGCCGCCCATCATCCCGGTCTTGGTGTGGATCAGCA
>CAMPIX010000060.1 GCA_946886565.1 uncultured Altererythrobacter sp. | reverse complement strand
CCGCGGAGCTCGGCCTCGAGCGCGGCCATCTGCTCCGGGGACCCGTCGACGGTCTTGGTGACCCCGGCCCACGCGGACTCCCAGTCCATCGCGGCCTTCGCGGTCAAGCCCAGGCCGACGGCGATCGCCGCGGACACCGCGAGCGTGCCGCGGCCGAGGGACTCCATCGCCTGCAGCTGGCGCTGGTTCGCCGCGGCGGCCTCGGCAGCGCGCGTGGCCTCCGCGGCGGCCATCTCCCGGTTCGCCGCCATCTGCATCGCGGCGAGCCGGCGGGTGGCGCGCTCGGCGGCCTTCGAGCCCTCTTCGTAGTACTCGGAGAGGATCCGGATCTTGACGTCGTTGTTGCGCGCCACCGGTCACCCCCTCGACGTCACGGCCTGGTCTGCCTGCTGCTCACGCACGCACCGCTCACACGCGTCGACGGTGCCGGCCGCGAGGTGCGCGCGGCCGTGGGGCTCGTCCTGGTTGGCTTTCTCCGCCGCCGCGAGGCGCGCGCAGCCGGGGCACACGTCGATGTGGACGTGCTCGCGCCGCTCGTCCGGGTGCCACCCGCACCGCTGGCAGCGGCGCGCTTCGTACCCGGACCACCCCAGGGCGGCGTCCTGGTCGGCCCGGTCCCAGGACAGGAACTGCGACAGGGGGATGCCGCGGGGCCCGCAGTACGCCATCCGTGCGGCGAACAGGCGGTCGCGGCTCAGCCTTTTCCCACGGCCTCCGAGGGCACGAGGTAGTGCAGCTCGGTGTAGAGCCGGTAGTAGAGCTGGTCCCGCTCCCCAGGCCCCCAGGTGGGGACGCGGGGGTCCAGCTGCTCCGCCCACCACGCCTCGTCGCGCAGGTCCTCGTCGACGGCGCACGCGGCCGCGAGCGCCGGCAGGAGGGTGACCTGGTTGATGCCGTCGTTGCCGGTGTGCGCGGCGACGAGCGCCTCGAAGTCGTCATCCGGGAGCTGGGCGAACTTGACGACGACGACGTGAGCGGCGAGGGCGGCCGCGGCCTGCGCCTCGGCGCGCTCGAGGTCGGGCAGCTCGTCGGCGCGGGCCGGGTCGGCCTGGGCGGCGAGGAGCAGCGCGCGGGCAGCGGCGACACGCTGGACGTCGTCGGTGGGGTCGGAGACCTGCACCGGGACGGAGACGTGCCGCCGCTGCTTCGCGGCGAGCCGGTCGCGAAGGCTCATGCCGCCGTCGGCAGCGGGACGTCCTCGGCCGGGACGCTCTTGATCGCGAAGTTCACCGTGATCGTGAGCGCGCCGTCCGCGTTCGTCCGGACCTTCCCGAGGGACGTGACCTCGGTGTCGAAGATGTCCGCCGGCAGGCCGGCGACGTCGCCCTGGTCGGCGAAGACGACCTTCACCTTGTCCCCGCGGGCGAGGATCGTGCGGATGTCCTGGCCCTCGATGTCGGCGTAGAACGTGATCGAGGAGGCCTCCGCGGAGGTCCGGCCGCCGATCTGCCGGGTGAACCGGGAGCCCCAGTCCGGGGTGGCGATCATCGCGGAGGTGACGCTCCACCCGGTGACCCCGGCGATCTCGGGGGTGACGTCGGTGGACGCGTCGAGCTCGGGGCGCGTCGGGTTCTTGTAGTCGACCATCGTGGTGGCGATGTAGACCTTGCTGATCTCCGGGGCGAAGTACCGCTCGGTCGGCTGCATGGGCGTGGCGACCATTGACTGCTCCTGTCGTCAGGACCGCGACCGGCGCGGCTGCGCCGTCGACGGGTCGGGGGTGGGCTCGGCCGGCTGCTCAGCGCCGGACGCCTTGTCCGCCGGCTCCCAGCCGGCACGGGCCCAGCCCGCGACGGCGTCGGGTCGCACGCGCGACTTCAGCTTGGACTTGGTATGGACGATCTCGACGAGGCCGTCGTCACGCCGGGGGCGGGGGGCCATGGCTTCCTCCAGGGGTCAGTGGTTCACAGGCCGGATGCGGTGAGCGCGTCGTCGATCGCGGACTCGATCTCGTCGACGATGCGGGCACCGGTGGAGCGCGCCGCGGGGCGCAGGAAGGGACGGGCCGCCTGGGTGACCCACGGGACGTTGTCCCGCCCGAACAGGGGGTGCCGGAACGGGTCGCGGAGGATGCCCTCCAGCGGCCTGGCGTGCGGCGCTGCCGAGGAGTCCGCGACGACCGCGACCCCGGGGTTGCGGGCCGCGAACGACACCTGCAGGGACAGCGCGGCCGGGATCCGTCGGGACCACGACGCGTTGGCCTTCGCCTGGGCGAGGGTGATCTCGCCGGCCGCGCGCAGCCGCGGCCGCAGCGCCCGGCGCAGCTCGGGAGAGAGCTTGCGCAGCTTGTCGGTCGTGAGGTTCAGGGAGGCGGTGCCCTCGCCGTCGCGCAGGACGGTCCGCACGGTCCCGGTCACAGCAGCGCCGTCCCGACGACGTCGAAGCGGACGTTGCAGATGGACCCCTCGGGCAGGATCGCGGCGACCCACTCAGCGGCCCCGGACAGGCCCGCCCGCTCCCACACGGCGTCCCGGCCGCGCGCGGCCCGCAGAGCCCCGTCCAGGGCGCCCAGGAGGGCCGTGGCGTCGTCACGGAGGCGCTTGGCCGCGCCGTCGTCGTGGTCGCCGGTCGTCAGGGTCAGGAAGCACTGGATCGTGAAGTCCTCCTGCAGGCGGGCGCCGTAGCCCTCCTGCCGCTCCCACGACGTCGTGTACCCGGGGCGGTCCGGGGAGTCGGTGAAGCCGATGCACAGGGCCCGGGACTGCGGCACCCCGACGGTGATCCCGTCGGCCACCTGGAGGCCGTCATCGATCGTCCGCGCGAGCGCGACGACGGCGTCGACGACGGCGCCGATCCGGGACACCACCGGGGTGGTCACTCGAACTCCTCGAGCAGCTCCTCCGCGGCCCGGGGGATCGCGAACCCGCGCGGGGCGGGAGAGTCGGCCGGGGACTGCATGAACTGGGACGAGCCGCGGCCGCCGTCGGTGGCGCGCATCCCGTGCAGGTGCGCGGCGATGAGCTTGACGGCCTTCGCGACGGCCTTGCCGTGGTCGCGGGTCGTCGCCGACACCAGGTAGGGCCGGTCGCGGCGGGCCGGGCGGTGCGGGAGCGTGACGATCCCGGACAGCGCGTTCACCTCGAGCGTGGCGACGTCGACCTCGACGCCGTCAGGGTCCTGCACGGCGGTCACCTCGACGAGGTGCGTCGCCGGGAGCACCAGGTGCACCCCGGACGGGCGGACCCGGTACGTCCGGCCGGCGGAGGCCAGCGGGCCGACACGGCTCTCCGTGATCTCCAGGGCCGCGTCGAGGTCGTCGGACAGGTCCGCGCTGGTCGCGGCCGGGCCGCCCGGCGTGAGGCGCAGGTACTCCGCCAGCTGCTGCTGCGTGACGAACCGCTCGTCGGCCGGCGCGGGCTCGCTCACCGTCGCTCACCACCGTTCGGCTGGTCCGGGCGGGTGATCGTGGCGGCGACCTCCCGGCCGTCCCGCTCCGGGCGCTGCGGACCCGTGGCCCGCGAGCGCGGGGGACGGTCGCCGCTGGGGTGCTCGGTCGGCGGGACGGCCGGGAGGTCGGTCACCGGTCAGGCGTCCTTGGCCTCGGCCTCGACGTCCTTCACGGACCGCTCGGAGCCGTCCTCGTCGATGACGAGGAAGTTCTTCGTCTGGTCCGGGGTGCCGTCGGAACGGCGCGAGGGCATCGCGACGACGTCCTCGGTGGGCTCGGTCCGCAGGTCCTCGCGCTGCTCGGTCTGCGGCTGCGGGTCGCCCTTGCTGGGGGTGCTGCGTGCGGCCATGACCGCCTCCTTCGTGTGCTCGTGCGGACGTGCAGGGGTGAGCGGTGGCGGGCCGTCGCGCGGCCCGCCACCGCTGGTGTGTCAGGGCTCAGGAGGCCCGGACGGTGAGGGCGGCCGCCGCGGCGGTGTCCTGGACCTTGCCGTCCAGGCGCTGGAAGCCGAGGAACCCGACCTGGAGGTAGTCGGCGTACCGCTCGTTGAGGCGCAGCGTCTGCGCGCCGGCGACGACGCGGACCACGTAGGCCGCCTCGATGTCGCCGTACACGATCGACTTGGACCCGTTGGCCTGGGCCGGCAGGTCGTTGTCGATGATGTAGGGACGGCCGTTGATGGTCGACGGGATGCCGCCGGCCATGCCCGGGACCCACAGCGGCCGGCCCTGGGTGTCCTTGAGCTTGCGCAGCTCGCGCAGCGCGGAGTCCGCCAGGACGTAGCTCGCCCGGGTGCGGTACGCGGCGTCGATGGCGTGCTCGAGGTCGACGAGGTCGTCGTAGCCGACCTTGCCGATCGTGCCGCTGGTGACGCCCTTCGTCAGGCCGGTGACCAGACCCTGGGGCTGGCCGGTGCCGGTGCCGACGGCGAAGTGCTCCGCGGCCGCGCGGCCGATCCGCTCGCCGAGCTTGCGCGGCAGCCACACCTCGAGGTTGAACGCGGAGTCCTGGAGCAGCTGACGGGCGACCCGGACCATCTTCGAGGTGTACATGTGGGCGCCGAGGTTCGCCGAGCCGAACACGAAGTCCTGCTCGGTGACCTGGGTGTTCTCCGCGAGGATCGCGCCCTTGTTCGACGTGTCGTCGTTGGTCGGCCACGACAGCGGCGCACCGGTCGTGGTGTTGATGACGCTGGCGACGGAGAGGATGCCGCCGAACGACTTGAGCGCCTCGATCATCCTGTCGAGGAACTCCTTGGGGACGGTGTAGCCGCCGGCGGCGTCGACCGAGGCGCCGAGCGCGCGGAACTCCTCGCCCTCGACGTAGCCGCGCTCCAGGAGCTGCTGCTCCGTGCCGGAGAGCTGGCCCATGCCGCGACGGAGGTACCCGTCGAAGGCCTGCCGGTACTCGTCGGCGACGTCGCGGCCGGCGCCGTCGCCGTCCTCGCCCGGGCGGGGCGTGGTGCCGCGCACCGACGCGGGGTCGATGCCGCCGAGGCCGGCGCCGAGGCGCGCGGCGCGCTCCTCGGTCTCGATCTGGGCGGAGAGCCGCTCGACCTCGTCGAGGGCGCGGGTGTAGGTCGCGCCGTCCTCGGCGGTCGGCTCGTAGCCGTCCCGCTCACGGCGGGCCTGGATGTCCTGGACCTGGGACCAGGCGTTGGCGCGCTGCTCGAGCAGCGTGCGCAGGCGTGCGTTCACGATGAACTCCTCGTGTGGGGGTCCGCCGGGGCGGAGGGGTGGGTGG
>CAMPIX010000059.1 GCA_946886565.1 uncultured Altererythrobacter sp. | reverse complement strand
GAACGCCACCTGCGTCGAACCCCTAGCCGGAACCGGGAACCACTCGAGGACCGTCAGGCTGCCGCCACGATCAGCGGCACCACCGATCACCGCCGACCCCGCACCCGCAGCCGAATCGACCACCAACGACGACCCCGCCGGCACACTGTCCGCGAACACGATCCGCCGACCCGTACCGACCTCGACGAGCTCGAAACCGTCACCACCGACCGGGCCCGTCACCTCGAAGATGGGCCAGGAGTCCGCGGTGCCCTCGTTCGTCAAGGTCGCCGTGCCCGTTGCCGGGGCGTCGCCGTAGTCCAGGTAGCCCAGGTCCGTGCCCGCGCCGTCCGTGTACAGGTCGTACTCGAGGCCGCCGCGCTGCACCGGGAAGGTCGTGGTGGCCGTGACGGGGGCGCCGTAGCGCAGGGGGTCCGGCGCAAGGAACTGGAAATCGAAGTCCACCACCGTCGAGGACCGGTCCCACGACACGTCCGCGGCGACCAGGCGCACCCGAGCGGTCCGCGTCCCCTGATCCGGGTCCGCCACCTCGAACGGCCCCAGCGACCCGTCAGCCAGCACGCCCGCTAGCTCATCCGCGACCACCGCAGCAGCCGCGCGCGACGGGCACACCGCCGACCCGCGCAGACCAGGAGCGCGCGCACCGCGCCACGACCGCTCAGCGAAGTCACCATGCGCGCCCGGCCGCGGAGTCGAGTCACCCCGCGTCGACACCCCGCCGTGCCACCCCGACAGCAGGTCGAACACCAGCGCGACCCCATCCTCCCGGGGCGTGTAGGAGTTGAAGAAGGTCAGGCCGCCCACCGTCACCGACGTCATCGCAGCATCAACTCCCGACCCAGACGACGCGCCGCGTAGTCCGCGACCTGCTGCTCAGACATCCCCGGGGTGGGGTAGATGTTCTGCGTGACACCGGAGCCGGCGCCGTAGCCCACCGCTCCGACATCGGCCCGCAGGCTTCCCCGCAGGCCGCCGCCGAGCCCGGCGCGCGCGGCCGCCATCGTCCGCTGCGTCTCCGCGACCAGCGTCGATCGCTCGTCCGCGATGCCGTCCGCGAGCCCCTGGACGATCGACCGCCCGGAGTAGAGCGTCCAGCCCTTGCCGGAGAACGGGCCCTCCTTCGCCGGCGAGAACGGCAGCAGGTTCCGAGCGTCGGCCAGAGCGTCGCCGATCGCGTCGCCGATCCCGCCGGCCATGTTCTTGATGCCATCGATGAGCCCCTGGACGATCGACTTCCCCGACTCGAACAGCCAGCGACCCACGTTGCCCAGCGCCGAGAGGACCATCTGCGGCAGGCGGCCGAACCAGTCCCGCACCGCCGGCCAAGCCCTCGAGATCCCGTCGCCCAGACCCTCGAGCGCCTTCCGCCCCTCCGGCAGCAGCGCCCCCGCGAGCTGGCCCACCGACCGGACGATGGTCGGGATCAGCGTCCCGATGAGGAAGCCGACAAGCTGCGGAAGGACCCGGATGATCCCGGTGAGCAGAGCCATGAACACCGTGACCGCGGCCACTAGCAACTCCGGCAGCATCCCGAGGACCGTGGTCAGCAGCGTCGGCAGGACTGTCCCGATCAGGAGCTCAATGAGCTGCGGCAGCACCTCGAGCACCGCATCCAGCAGGGCGAGGAACAGGTCGATCGCCGTCGTCAGCAACTCCGGCAGCATCGTCAGGATCGTCGTCAAGAGCTGCGGCAGCAGAACGCCCAGCAGCGTCGTGATGAGATGCGGCAGGACGTCGAGGACCGCGGTCACCAGCGACAGGAACAGGCCGATGCCCGCCTGGAGAATCCCCGGGAGCATCCCGAGGATCGTCGTCACGAGCGTCGGCAGCATGCCGATAAGGGTCGTGATGAGCGCCGGCAGGACCGTCGTCACCGCGGTCACCAAGGTGGTGAAAAGGTCGAGCGCGATCGGGAGCAGCGTGGGGATCATCCCCAGCAGCGACCCGACCACCACCGGCAGTAGCCCGGCGAGCGCATCCACCACCGTCGGGAGCACCTCGGCAATGCCCTCGATCAGGGATGAGAAGAGCTCCACGGCCGCCGCGAGCAGCATCGGCGCCGACGTCACGACCAGGGTCACGATGCCCGGGATGAGCGTCCCGGTCAGGAACGTCACCAGCCCCGGCAGCACCGTCACCGCGGCGTCGACAAGCGCGGGGAAGATCTGCATGGCCGCGTCGAACAGCCGCTCGCGGCCGTCCACGAGCGCCGTCGCGATCGTCGTCACACCACCGCTGGACAGCCAGTCCACCAGCGCCCCGAACGCTGCCTGAGCGGCCTCCAGCAGCCCGCCGGACTGGAACGCCTCACGGATGTCGAGGATGCCCCCGACGATGCCGGAGTCCTCCTCCCACCCGAACGCCTCCGTCAGCGCCCCGGTGAAGTCGCCCTCGAAGATGAGCGCCGAGAGCCCCTGCACACCGCCCGCGAACGTCGCCAGCGTCGGCATGACCCGCTCGTTGATGAACGACACCACCGAGGACACCATCGGCAGGAACGCCGCCCCGAGCGTCGCCGTGATGTTCGACCACGACGCGCCGAGGATGCGCTGCTGATTCGCGAGAGAGCCCGACGTGTTCGCGAAGTCGCCGGCCGTCTGCGCGGTGGACTGCATCAGCAGCCCGTAGCGGGCCTGGACCTTCTCGGCCTCGGTCATCGAGCCGGCCGACGATGCGATCCCGTTCTCCAGCGCGTAGGCCTCGACCGCCGCCGCGGACAGGTCGATGCCGAACCGCCGCAGAGGCTCCGTCTCACCCGCGAGGCCGGACTGGAACAGGGTGGCTGCCTCGGCGACGTCCAGGTTCATCACCGACGCGAAGTCAGCCGCCCGGGTGGTGATCGACTCGAGCGTGCCCGTGACGTCGCCGCCCTCGCCCGCGATGTTCTTCGCGAAGTTCGAGAACTGCACAGCCAGGTTGTTGAAGTCCAGGTTCGACAGGCCCAGCGCACCCGACGCCGCCTTGCCGAGCTCCTGCGCACCGCCAGACGCCTCGCCGAACACCACGTCCAGCGCGTTGATCGACTCGGTGAGGCCCGACGCCTCCTCGATCGCACCCTTGAGGAAGCCGCCCAGAGCCACGCCGCCAGCCGCAGCAGCCAGGGGCGCGAACACCTTGGTCGCGATGCCCGCGATGCCCGCGCGCATCCCGCCGCCGAACCGCTTGCCGCCGTCCTGCCCCGCAGCATCCAGGGGGCCGCCGAGCTCCTTGGAGATCGCAGACTTCCCGCCACGGAACGACGGCAGCAGGGCTACGTATGCGGAGGCGACTTCGGCCACAGCGCACCTCCGCTTCCTCTACACCAGGGGGCAGGGGCGCCGATACAGTCAGGTCATCCGCGCACACGAAGGGGGCCGAGCCCGTGACTCAGCCGTTGATGTCGTTCACCTCGCACGTCCAGGGCAAGAACGCCCGCGTCGAGCTGTTCCCCGACCGCATCGAGTGGTCGAAGAAGGGCTCGACGGCAGCGCGTGCCACCGCGGCGACCCTCACCGTGGGCCTGTCGCTCCTCGGCGGGCGCAAGGAGGAGCGAGAGACCGTGCTGCTCAAGGCCGTGACGAACGTGTCCGCCAAGCGGGACGGGCTCATGAACAGCGTCGTCACGGTCACCACCGCGGGCGGTGCGGTCGGCTTCCGGTGCTCCCACGGCGAGGCGGAGCAGTTGAAGAGCGAGATGCTGCGGCTCATGGCCGCCGCCTGACCTACGCGTTCTCGAAGTGCCGCAGGTGCTTCGGCAGCGCCGCGGTGTGCCCCGCCTGCCGTAGCGCCGCGATCGCGACCTCCGGCGCCACCGTCGGGCGCGGGCGAGACTTGCGCCCGTTCGGCTTCGGTCGCGGGTACGGCTTCGGCTTGCGGCCCTTGCGCGCGTTCGACGCCAGCAGGACGTCCACGACGTCGGCCAGGACCAGCCACTCCCGCGTCACCGGGAACTCCCAGCCGGCGACCGCCGCCGCAGCGTGCGACGACGGGTCGCCGAGCAGGACGTGCGTCACGCGCCACGCCTCACCCCAGGACATGCGCTCCGGCACGTCCGAAAGGGGCAGGTGGAACCGGGCGCGCCAGTCGTACTCGAACGCTCCCCGATGCTCCTCCCAGAGCTCGAGGAGCGTCAGGATTGGGGGACCGTGGCCCCCGACAGGTCGGCCGACTGGAACCACTGCATGACCAGCGGCAGCATCTGCGGCGTGGGCTTGGCGTACAGCGCCTCCAGCGCGGCGGGGTCGGCGTCGACCGACTCCAGGCAGGTGAACGCGAACCGCAGCTGGCCCTCCTCCCCGCCCATGAGCGCGTCCCGGAACGCCTTGCCCGGGATCGTCGCCAGCGCCGCAGAGGGGGCGGGCAGAGAGTAGGTCTCGCCGTCGTGCTCGAACGTGAAGCCGGCCGCCGCCTTCGGCTTGCGGTCCTGGGGCTTCTTCGGTGCCGGGGGCATGGTGATGCCTTCCTGTGTGCGCGGATGGGCGCGCGGATGAGGGTGGTGCACCGGCCCGGGAGATCCGCGCGACCCCCGGGCCGGTGGTCAGGTCAGGCGCCCGTCTTGAGCGCGGTCGCCCACCTCTTAAAGTTGAAACCGAGCACCGGGTCGCGCTCGCCCTCGACCGTCACGCCGTAGCCGATCGCCTCCCCGTTCGCCAGGGTGATCGACTCGACCTCGGTCACGATCCCGTAGGGGATGTAGTCGCGGATCAGCTCGGCGCCGTCGATCGTGTCGACGATGTACGAGTGGTGCTCGCGGTTCGTGACCTCGTACTCGAACGAGCCCTCGGTCGCCGTCTGGTCGACGGTCACCCCGAAGTACGTCTCGACGGTCGCGAGGGTCGTCTCCAGCATCTTGAACGCCCACGTCGGGTTGTCCTCCGACGGGGTGCGGATGACGCGCACCGTGGTGCCGTCCTGCCACGCCTTGATCGGGGTGGAGTCACCGGAGCCGGGGAGGCTGATCTCGACCCCGTCCTCGGAGATGAACCCGAGGTCCGTGAAGGCGGCGTCCGGGGCACCGGACGTGCCCGTCGGGGCGGTCGCGGTCGTCGGACCCTTGAAGATGGCCCCGGTCACAGCGACCCGGACCTTCGTGGCGTCGGTCATGGCTTGCCCCTTTCAGGCAGGTGGAGAGAGCGATCAGTCCGACGCGGGGTCGGGGTCGGGAGCGGGGG
>CAMPIX010000058.1 GCA_946886565.1 uncultured Altererythrobacter sp. | reverse complement strand
TGGATGCCCCGTGAGGATTCGAACCTCAATTGACGGAGTCAGAGTCCGTAGTCTTACCATTAGACGACGGGGCATCGGCGAGTCTGCTCGCGAGGGGGCGCATCTAGTTTTGCGCGAGGGCGAGGTCAAGCCTGCGATCCGCGCCGCGCTTGCCCCTTTCCGCCGCGCGCGCTAGCATCGTCGCCAAGTCCCCGCGCAAGCATGGCGCGGGAGGAAAAGAAAGCATCGGCAAATGGCGGACATCTCTCCGCCGGACAGGAGATCAGGCGCACGTAAGGGCAAGACGTCCGGCAAAGTAGCCGATTTCCGCTACAAGCGCCCCGCGCCTAACGACAAGACCCAGCCCGGCACCCGCCCGGCCCGCCGCGCCGACGCGCGCGGCGAGCAGCGCGGCGTCGAACGAAAGGGGAGCGCGCCACAGCGCCGGCAGGCTTATGCCGCCCTCGATCTTGGCACCAACAACTGCCGCTTGCTTATCGCCCGTCCTTCGGGCGAGAATTTCACCGTGATCGACGCCTTCAGCCGCGTGGTGCGGCTGGGCGAAGGGCTGGCAATGTCCGGCCGGCTGAGCGAGACGGCGATGGACCGCGCGCTCGGCGCGCTTCACGTGTGCGCCGACAAGCTGCGGCGGCGCAACGTCCACCTTGCGCGTTCGGTCGCGACCGAAGCCTGCCGCCGGGCCGAAAACGGCGCCGAGTTCATCGAGCGCGTGCGGCGCGAGACCGGCATCGTGCTCGACATCATCTCGGCGCAGGAAGAGGCGCGGCTCGCGGTGCTGGGGTGCCACATCCTGCTCGAAAACGGCGAGGGCCCGGCGGTGATTTTCGACATCGGCGGCGGTTCGACCGAACTCGTGCTGATCGAGCCGGGCGAGCGCGTACCGCGGATTCTCGATTGGCAGAGCGTGCCGTGGGGTGTCGTGTCGCTGACCGATACGGTCGGCGCCGTGGACGGGGAGCCGCGCGAGCGCAGCGCTCGCTATGCCGAGATGCGGCGCGTCGTCGCGGAGAGCTTCGCGCCCTTCGCCGACCGGATCGCCGCACACGCCGAGACCGAGGCCGAAATCCGCCTGCTCGGCACCAGCGGCACGGTGACCACACTCGCCAGCGTCCACCTCGAACTGCCGCAATACGACCGGCGCGCGGTCGACGGTCTGATCGTGCCCTCGGGCGCGATGCGTGCGATCAGTGCGCGACTGGCCGGCATGACGCCCGAGGAGCGCGGCGGGCTGCCGTGCATCGGCAACGACCGCGCCGAGCTGGTGGTGGCGGGCTGCGCGATCCTCGAATCGATCCTCGACATCTGGCCCGCGGGCCGCCTGGGGGTCGCCGACCGCGGTATCCGCGAGGGCATCCTGCGCAGCCTGATGGCATCCGACCCTTCCAGCGGGCACCCCCGCGCCGCTGCGGCGGTGCAAGCCTGATGGCGCGGTCCGGCCGCAATCCCGACAAGCGCGTCGTGAGCGCGCGCGGGCGCACCGCGTCCTCCACCCGCTGGCTCGAGCGCCAGCTCAACGATCCCTACGTCAAGCAGGCCAAGGCCGAAGGCTATCGCAGCCGCGCGGCCTACAAGCTGATCGAGCTCGACGAGAAGTTCGGCCTGCTCAGAGGCGTGCGTCGCGTGGTCGATCTCGGCATCGCGCCCGGCGGCTGGAGCCAGGTCGTGCGCAAGAAAGCGCCCAAGGCCGCGATCGTCGGGATCGATCTACTCGAAGTCGAGCCGATCGAGGGCGTGGCGATCCTGCAGATGGACTTCATGGACGATGCCGCTCCGGCAAGGCTCGAGGCCGCGCTCGACGGCCCGCCCGATCTGGTCATGTCGGACATGGCGGCCAACACGGTCGGTCACAAGCAGACCGACCACTTGCGCACGATGGGGCTGGTCGAGGCGGGCGCGTGGTTCGCGATCGAGACGCTGGCCGATGGCGGGACTTTCCTCGCCAAAGTGCTCGCCGGCGGCACCGACACCGAGCTGCTCGCGCTGCTCAAGAAGCACTTTCGCACCGTCAAGCACGCCAAACCGCCGGCGAGCCGCAAGGGCTCGTCGGAATGGTACGTCGTCGCTCAGGGCTTCAAGGGTCGCGGCTGAAAGCCGCGCGCCGGGGGCTCGTTACTCGCCGACCGGGTTGGTCTGACCGGCGCCGGGCGTGGTGATCTCGGCCTCGGGTGTTTCCGTTTCGCCGCCGGCCTGCGCTTCGGCATCGGCCGCAGCCGCGGTCGCCTCGTCGGTCGCAGCTTCGCCTTCGGCCGGTTCCTCGGCTGCCATCGGAGCCGGGAACGGCGGGCCACCGCCGTTGGCGTGGAGGTAGGCGATGATGTCGGCGCGATCCTCGGGGCTCGAAAGACCCGCGAAGCTCATCTTGGTGCCCGGTGCGAAGCCGCGCGGGCTTTCGAGCCAGGCGAACATGTTCTCGTAAGTCCACTCGCCGCCGTGGCTCGCCAGCGCGTCGCTGTAAGCATAGCCCGGTGCATGCGCGCCGATCGGAGTGCCGAGAACACCGTAGAGGTTCGGGCCCTGCCCGGTCGCGCCGCCCTGATTGAAAGTGTGGCAAGTGCCGCAGCGCGCCGCAGCGGCGGTCGCGCCCGCTGCCGGATCGGCCGCCGCGAGCAGTGCGCCGTAATCGAGCACGGTTTCGCCTTCGCCTTCCTCGACCGCGCCTTCGATCGGGTAACCGCCCTCTTCGGGTGCATGGGTCGCGAAATAGCGCGAGCTCACGCTCGAAAGGCCGAGACCGACGATTCCTGCGAAGAGAACCCATCCGGCGGCGGTGTTGAAGCGATCGTCCATGCGCTGAGAATCCGAGACATTCAGGTTGTGGCTGGTTTCGCGCGCCGCTCTAGTCGGCACCCCCCGTAAGCGCAAGCCATATGTCTTGCGGCTTCCCTGGGCGCGGTCTACGCGCTTCGCCCCGATGCACAGCTTTCCCGCCCCCGCGCTCGAAATGGTCGAGCGGATGCGCGCCGCCGCCGCGCAAGACCCGGCGCGCGCGATCGCCTTCCAGGGCGCGCCCGGCGCCAATTCGCACCGCGCCGCGAGCGAAGCCGCGCCCGATTATCTGCCCCTGCCGTGCTTCGGGTTCGAGGACGCGCTCGAGGCGGTGAAGGACGGGCGCGCGAGTTGCTCGATCATCCCGATCGAGAACAGTCAGCACGGGCGCGTGGCCGATATCCACTTCCTGCTACCTGAAAGCGGGCTGTCGATCGTGGGCGAGCATTTCATGCCGATCACCCATGCGCTGATGGCAATCCCGAATGCCGACGGCAGCTTTGGCCCCTTCGAGGCGGCCTACAGCCATCCTCAGGCGCTCGGGCAGTCGCGGCTGTTCCTGCGGGAGCGGGACATCGTCCCGCTGAGCCACGCCGACACCGCGGGCGCGGCGGCGTTCGTGGCCGAGAAGCAGGATCCCCGGATCGCCGCGGTTGCCCCGAAGCTGGCGGGCGAGCTTTACGGGCTGCAAGTGGTCGAGGACCGGGTCGAAGATGCGCACGACAACATGACGCGCTTCGTCGTGCTCGCGCGCGAACCGCTCGACCCCGCGGTGCTCGACGGCGAGACCGCAATGACGACCTTCGTGTTCGAGGTGAAGAACGTGCCCGCCGCGCTCTACAAGGCGCTCGGCTGCTTTGCGACCAACGGGGTCAACATGACCAAGCTCGAAAGCTATCAGGAAGGCGCGAGCTTCGCGGCGACGATGTTCTACGCCGACATCGTCGGCGCGCCGGGCGAGACGCGGGTCGACACCGCGTTCGAAGAACTCGCGTTTCACTGCAAGGAACTGCGACTGCTCGGCAGCTACCGCCAGGCGCGCGCGCGCGGCTGACGCACCGGCTTGCGCACCTGTGCGCGACCTGTCACCAATCGGCTGGTGACGAAGCCGGTGACGACGGGGGACGCGACCGACATCGCGGGCGCCAGCGCGCAGCCGGAAGGCGGCGGATGGGAGGCGGTGCGCGCCGACGACACGATCCAGTACGCCCCAATCCAGATGCCCGAGCGGGAGCCGCCCCCGGAGTGGCTCACCGCGATCTTCGAATTCTTCGGCGAGCTGCTTGCACCCGTGGGTGAGGCGCTTGGCATGTCGTGGCCGGTCTTCAAGTGGGTCCTGCTGGCGCTCGGCGTCGCGCTGCTCGGCTATCTGCTCTGGCGCCTCATCGGCCCCGCACTCGCCTTGGGCCGACGAACGGATGCGGATGAGGCCGAGCCCGAATGGGCGCCCGACCGCGCCGCGGCGCTGGCGCTGCTCGAAGACGCCGACCGGCTTGCGGCCGATGGCCGCTTCGACGAGGCGACCCATCTGCTGCTCCGCCGCAGCATCGGCCAGATCGCTGCCGCGCGACCCGACTGGGTCGAGCCTTCGAGCACCGCGCGCGAGCTTGCGGGTCTGGCCGCGCTCCCCGATGCGGCACGCACGGCCTTCGGCGCGATCGCCGAGCGCGTCGAGCGCAGCCTGTTCGCGCTGCGCAGCCTGAGCGAAGACGACTGGCGCGCCGCGCGCGAGGCCTACACCGAATTCGCGCTCCAGAGCCTGCCGGGGCGGGGCGCATGAACGGCTCCGCGTTCAATCCCAAAGTTGTGCTCGGCCTGCTGTTGTTCGGTGCGCTCGCCTTCCTCGCCACGCTCTATCTGATCGGCGCGGGCGAGACCTCGCGCGGACCGAACGACGGCGGCAGCCACGCGGCAGCCAAGGGGCTCAACGGCTACGCCGCGCTGGTCGATCTCCTCGAGGACAGCGGCCACGAGGTCTCGATCTCGCGCAACCAGGGCGCGCTCGACGACGAGGCGCTGCTGATCCTCACCCCGCCCGCCTCCGCCGACGGGGAAGAGATTGCCGAACTGGTCGAGCGGCGGCGCTACCGCGGCCCTACGATCCTGATCCTGCCCAAGTGGTACGCGATGGAAGTCCCCGACACGATCCCCGTGGAGGCGGAAGAGGGATGGGTCTTCCTCGGCGGTTCGGGCAAGCCGAACTGGATCGAGGACTTTGAAGGGCAGTACGCCACCGAGCTCGCGCTCGGCGAACTCGACCCGGGCGACGGCCCCGACTGGTCGTGGGGCGAATGGCGCGGCGCGTTGCCCGACCGCAGCCAGGTGCAGACGATCGACGATGCAACGATGATCGCGCTCGTCACCGCGAGCAACGGCGGCATCCTAGCCGGCTACTACGACGACGGCGGCTACTACCCGGTGCTCGACCGGGCCGCGGGCCTCGAGCCGGCAAGCGAGGACGGGCGCGACACCAGCCGCTGGAACTTCATGGTCGTCGCCGAGCCCGAC
>CAMPIX010000057.1 GCA_946886565.1 uncultured Altererythrobacter sp. | reverse complement strand
GGCGGGCCTTGGCGCGGCCGTACTTCTTGCGCTCGACCACGCGGCTGTCGCGGGTGAGGAAGCCGGCGGCCTTGACGGTGGCGCGCAGCGCCGGCTCGTACTTGGAAAGCGCCTGGCTGATGCCATGCTTGACCGCACCGGCCTGGCCCGAGAGGCCGCCGCCCTTGACCGTCGCGACGACATCGAACTGGCCGGCGCGATCCGTGATCGCGAACGGCTGGTTGATGATCAGGCGCAGCGTCGGACGCGCGAAGTAGGTTTCCTGATCGCGGCCGTTGATCGTGATCGTGCCCTTGCCCGGCTTGATCCACACGCGCGCCACGGCGTCCTTGCGGCGGCCGGTGGCGTAGGCGCGGCCCTGCTGATCGAGCTCCTGCTCGCGCAGCGGTGCGGTGCTGGTCGCGATCGTCGCGGCGTCGCCCTCGGGCGCATCGCCGGCGATGTCCTTGAGGTCCGAGAGATCGGACACGGTGTTCTTTTCGTCAGCCATTATGCGGAGGCCTTGTTCTTGCGATTCATCGAAGCGACGTCGAGCGTCTCGGGCTTCTGGCCGTCGTGCGGATGCTCGGTGCCGGCATAGAGGTGCAGCGCGCGCATCTGGTCGCGACCCAGCGGGCCGCGCGGAATCATGCGCTCGACCGCCTTTTCCAGCACGCGCTCGGGGAAGCGGCCCTCGAGCACCTTGGCCGGGGTCGTTTCCTTGATCCCGCCGGCATAGCCGGTGTGCTTGTAGTACTTCTTGTCGCCGAGCTTGCGGCCGGTGAAGCGCACCTTGTCGGCGTTGATCACGATCACGTGATCGCCGCAATCGACGTGCGGGGTGTAGCTCGGCTTGTGCTTGCCGCGCAGAATGTTGGCGACGATCGCGGCGAGGCGGCCGACCACCAGCCCCTCGGCATCGATCAGGTGCCACTTTTTCTCGACCTCGGCCGGCTTGATCGACCGGGTGCTCTTGTGGAGCGCCTTCATGGCTAGAATTCCTTCGAAATGTCGTGCGCCGCGAATCCGGCCGAATTGCTTGTCGGGCGGCTCGCGGAAGCGGCGCATTTGTCGATTCAGGTATCCGAAGTCAAGCTAATCCGGGCGTTTTGGTGGAGGTAAAATAATACCTCGAAGGTTTGAGTGCCCTTTTTGCGCCCGCGAGGTTCATTCGGCCTAGCGCGCCAGCGCGCCGAGCCAAGCCGCGGTCGCTGCCCCCGAAGCGTCGCAGCGCCAGCCGAGCACCGCAGGCTCGTCGTAAGGATGAATTTCCTCCAGCCGGGCCACCGCGCGTTCGAGCAAGCGCGCGTCGGTCTTGAGCAACAGGCCGGTCTCGGCCGCGTGGTCGATTGCGCCTTGCCAGGCGAAGACCGAGCGCATCGGCCCGAGCGCGTTGCCGCATGCGGCGAGCCCTTCCTCGATCAGCTGGCGCGCGAGCGCGAGCGCCGTGTCTTCGTCCGGACAGGGGCACCAGACGAGCGCGGTCATCGCCGCCGTCCGACGATGTGCAGGCCCCAGGCCGTCGCGATCACCAGCAGCGCGCCGACCAACTGGTGCGCCACAGCGATCCAGAGCGACACGCCCGTGAGGACGGTCGCGATGCCGAGCACGATCTGTATTCCGAACGCGCTGTGGATCGCGACCGAGGCGCGCCGTTCGAATGGACGAACCTTGCGCGCGAGCACGATCAGCGCGCCCACCGCAACCCACGCCCACCAGCGGTGGAGGAAGTGGATCAGAAACGGATCGTGGGTCATCGCCCACCACAGCCCGTTGGCGGCCTGGTATTGGGGCACGAGGCGGCCCTGCATCAGCGGCCAGGTGTCGGACGCGAGACCGGCGTTGAGCCCCGCGACCCACGCCCCGAGCAGGAGCTGCACGAACACGATCAGCGCGATGATCAGCGACAGACGGCCCATCCGCGCCGGCCGCGCGTCGGGGATCGCCGCGAGCCGCTTGAGGTCGAGCGCGGTCCACACGATCCCGCCGAGCGTGAACAATGCGGTGAGAAGGTGGATCGAGAGCCAGAAATGGCTGACGTCGGTGGTATCGCCCGAGAGGCCCGAGCGGACCATGAACCAGCCGAACGCGCCCTGCATCGCGCCGAGCGCGAGCAGCGCGACCAGGCGAGGCTTGTAGCCCGCGGGGATCGCCTTGCGGATCCAGAACCACGCGAGCGGCAGCGCGAAGGCGAGCCCGAGCACGCGTCCGAGCAGGCGATGCGCCCACTCCCAGAAATAGATGAACTTGTATTCGGCCAGCGTCATGCCTGCAGGTCCGGTGATCCGCTGGTATTCGCCGATCTGCTTGTAGGCATCGAACTCGGCCTGCCACTGCGCCTCGTTCAGCGGCGGGATCGCGCCGGTGACCGGCTTCCACTCGGTGATCGAGAGACCGGACTCGGTCAGCCGGGTTATCCCGCCGACCACCACCATCGCCACGATGAGCCAGGCGATCGCCCACAACCAGCGGACCAGCGCCTGCGGCCTTGGCGTCGTGGACGCCATCTCGGGCGATCCATCGTCGATCGTTGTCGTCGCGACCATGGGGCGCGTGATGCGTCCGCGCTCGGCAAATCGCAAGCGCTTGTTGGCTCGCCGCAAAAAGCTGCCTGGCCGCACTTGCGCAATGTTACATTATCACATACATGCGACGAACCCATGGGCAAGATGTTCCCCTCGATTCGCGGGCGGCTCGACCGCGCCGGCGTGGTTCTCTCGGGCCTGTGCGTGCTGCATTGTCTCGCCTCGATCCTGATCGTTTCCGCGCTCGGCATCGGCGGCGAGTTCCTGTTCGCCCCCGCGATCCACCGCATCGGCCTCGCTGTGGCGCTGGTCATCGCCGCTGTCGCGATCGGCTGGGGCGCGATCACCCATCGCCGCGCCGCGCCCTTCGTCACCGCGATGATGGGCCTCACCTTCATGGGCGGCGCGCTCGCCATGCCGCATGGCGCGGGCGAGGTGGTGCTGACGATCATCGGGGTCGCGCTGGTCTCGCTCGGGCACCTGCTCAACTTGCGCCACGCGCATTGAGCGCTATCTGGCGGGCATGACAGCCCCCTTCACCCTCACCGTCAACGGCGAGACCCGCCGCACCTCCGCCGCGACCATCGCCGAGCTCGTGCGCGAGCTCGAGCTTGCGCCCGAGAAGGTTGCGGTCGAACGCAACGGCGAGATCGTCCCGCGCTCGACGCTTGGCGAAGCGCCGCTGGCCGAGGGAGACGCGCTCGAGATCGTCCATTTCGTCGGCGGCGGCGATCATCCGGTGGGCGATGACACGTGGACCGTTGCGGGCCATACCTTCCGCTCGCGGCTGATCGTCGGCACCGGCAAGTACAAGGATTTCGCGCAGAACGCCGCCGCGCTCGAGGCCTCGGGGGCGGAGATCGTCACCGTCGCCGTGCGCCGGGTGAACGTCAGCGATCCCAAGGCGCCGATGCTGACCGATTTCATCGATCCGAAGAAGATCACCTACCTGCCCAACACCGCGGGCTGCTTCACTGCGGAGGACGCGATCCGCACGCTGCGGCTGGCGCGCGAGGCGGGTGGCTGGGACCTGGTCAAGCTCGAGGTGCTGGGCGAGGCGCGCACCCTCTACCCCGACATGCGCGAAACGCTGAAGGCGACCGAGACGCTGGCGAGCGAAGGCTTCCTGCCGATGGTTTATTGCGTCGACGATCCGATTGCGGCCAAGCAGCTCGAGGAAGCGGGCGCGGTCGCGGTCATGCCGCTGGGCGCGCCGATCGGCTCGGGCCTCGGCATCCAGAACCGCGTGACGATCCGCCTGATCGTCGAGGGCGCGAGCGTGCCGGTGCTGGTCGACGCCGGCGTCGGCACCGCGAGCGACGCGGCGGTGGCGATGGAGCTCGGCTGCGACGGCGTGCTGATGAACACCGCGATCGCCGAGGCGAAGGATCCGCTGCGCATGGCCCGCGCGATGAAGCTCGCGGTCGAGGCCGGACGCGACGCCTACCTCTCGGGCCGCATGGCGACGCGCAAATACGCCGATCCGAGTTCCCCGCTGGCGGGGCTGATCTAGCGATAATCCTCCCCGGCACGGGGAGGGGGACCGCGACGCCGCAGGCGTCGGGGTGGAGGGGCACGCGCCGCAAGCGTTACGCGGGTGGCCTGTTCCCCTCCGTCAGCCGCCGCTCGCGCGGCGTCTGCCACCTCCCCGTGCCGGGGAGGACCTAAGCACGACTAACGCGAATTTAACCAAGTCCGGCGAATATCGCTCTGCAACAGGGAAACGCCGGACAATGCCAAAGGCCGCCACCGCTTCGCTAACGATCGCCGAAATGCGCGAGTTCGCCAGCTTCTCCGCTGCCGAGCAGCGCTACATCAAGCGCAGTCTCGACATCGGGCTCGGCCGGCAGGACGCGTTCAAGCTCTGGGCGCGCGATGCGGGCGAGAACGCGGCGATCCGCAGCCAGTACGTCGCCTATCAGGAACTGAAGATGCTGCGCGCCACGATCCCGGCCGATTCGGGCTTCGACGGGATCGAGGGTTTCATCGGCAAGCTGACCCGCGTCGCCGCGTTCGATCTCGCGCAGGAGCGGATCGAGTGCTTCTCCGCCTTCCGCTTTCTCTACGAGCGGCTGCTCGGCGCCGATGCGCGCCCGTGGCTGCCGAGCGCCTTCTGCGCCGCGAGCGCGCTGCCGCAGATCAAGCCGAGCCGCCGCAAGGTCCTGCTCCAGTCGTTGAGCGAAGCCGCAGCGACCGCGCCGGGCTGGTCCGATCGCGCGCCGAGCTTCTACCCCGAATATATCGAGCGCGAAGCCGCCTGATTCGCCGCCGCGCCGCCATTGGCGCGCCTGTCGATTGCCGCTAGCTAGGCGGCATGTCCGCCAACGCACCTGCCGGTCCCACCCCGAAAGCGCCGCTGTTCGGGATCGTGCCCTGGGCTGCGATCGCGCCGCTGCTCGCGGTCGTAGCGGTCGCGCTGGGCAAACCTGACGGGTTCATCGGCTCGGTCGCGCTCGGCCTGCTGCTCGGCGGCGCGATCATGGCCGCGGTCTATCACGCCGAGGTTCTCGCGCATTATCTGGGCGAGCCGTTCGGAACGCTCGTCCTCGCGCTCGCGGTCACGGTGATCGAGAGCTCGCTGATCGTCTCGATCATGCTTTCGGAAGGCGCGCAGGCCCAGGCATTGGCGCGCGACACGCTGATCGCGGCGATCATGATCACGATCAACGGCATCGTCGGCATCTGCCTGCTCGCCGGCGGCCAGCGGCATCACGAACAGAGCTATACGCAATCGGGCGTGAGCGCCGGCCTTGCGATGCTCGCGACGCTCTCGGTGCTGACGCTCGTGCTGCCCAACTACACCACCAGCGCGAGCGGTGCGTTCTACAATGCGCAGCAGTTGATCTTCGTCGCGATCGTCTCGCTGCTGATCTACGCCACGTTCGTGGTTGCGCAGACGATCCGCCACCGCGACCACTTCCTGCACCAGATACCCGAGGCCGACGACCATGCGCACGAGGCGCCTGTGGCGCGCGTCAAGGCGCTGGCATCGGCGGCGGCGCTGCTGGTCGCGCTGGTCGCGGTCGTCTTTCTGGCGAAGAATCTCTCGCCCGCGATCGAGGCCGGGGTCGCTGCGATCGGAGCGCCGCGCGCGCTGGTCGGCATCATCATCGCCGCGCTCGTCCTCGCGCCCGAGGGCTTCGCCGCCCTGCGCGCCGCGCGCGCCAACCGGATGCAGACGAGCCTCAACCTCGCGATCGGCTCGGCGCTGGCCACGATCGGTCTCACGATCCCCGCGGTCGCGATCGTCGCGCTCATGCTCGGGCTCGAACTCGAACTCGGTCTGTCGATGCGCAGCACGGTGCTGCTGGCGCTGACCCTGCTGGTGGCGACGCTAACGCTGAGCCGCGGGCGCACCACGATGGTCCAGGGCGTGATCCACCTGACCATCTTCGCAACCTACCTGTTCACGACGATCGTGCCGTAGCGGTTCAGCTCCGATAGAGCGCGTCGAGCCGTTCCCCGTAGCGCGCGCGGATCTTGTGGCGGCGGATCTTCATGCTCGGGGTCATTTCCTCGTTCTCGATCCCGAACGGCTCGTCGGCGAAGGCGAAC
>CAMPIX010000056.1 GCA_946886565.1 uncultured Altererythrobacter sp. | reverse complement strand
GCAAGATGCACGCCCGCGGCCCCGTCGGCCTCGAGCAGCTGTGCAGCTTCAAGTATCTGGTGCATGGGGACGGCCAGACGCGGCCATGATGGCTTTGCTATTCGCCTAAAACCCCGAGCATACCAATCCGCGCGCTCCGCTTGAAACGCAGCTTCTCGAAGTCCGCCGCGTCGGGTTGCAGCCTCGGCACCTTTGACTTATCCCTTTGCCGCATTTGGGGGATTCGTGAACGCGCAGTCAGGTCAGTCGCTCTTCCGCAAGGAAGCGCTGGAGCATCGTGCCGATCGGCTACACGGCGATGTGCATCTGGCGATGCCTGTTTCATGGCAAGTGGTCGGCGGACTTTTCTTCGTCATCGTCGTGGCCGCGATCCTGTTTCTTTCTTTGGCGGGCTATTCTCGGATCGAGACGGTGGGGGGCGCCATCACTCCGGAAGGCGGCATTGCCCGCATCGTCCCCACGCGCGCAGGGACTATCGAGCATCTCCCCGTGGAAGCCGGTCAGACAGTTGATCGCGGTGCGGCGCTGGCCGTTATCAGCACCGGGGAAAATCTGGCAGGTGGCGCGGCCAGTGCGACCGAACTGCTGGCATCGCTGGAGCGACAGGCGCAAGGTCTACGCCGTCAGGAAACGCAAATCTCCGCCGCCGCCGCCGCCGAGCGCGCGCAGCTCAGAGCCCGCATATCCGGGCTGAGAGCGGATGTCGCCGGTCTCCAAAGCCGTATCGAAGTGCAGGAAGGCTTGGTCACGTCCGCACGCGATGAGTTGAAACTAGCGCAAGGCGTAGCCGAGCGCGGCTTTATCAGCCGGCGCGATCTCTTGCAGCGGGAGGAGACGCTGCTCGGTCGTCGGCAACAGTTGAGCCAGCTACGGCAAACCCTTGCGACGCAGCAGGCGGCGATCCGCGAAGCGCTCGGCGCGATCCGGCAGACCGGCGCCTCGACGGGCGCGCAAATCGCCGCGCTGGCGGGTCAGCGATCCGACATCGCCCGGCAGCGCACGAGCGTCGCGGGCGCGAGCGCTTATCGGCTTGAAGCCCCCATCGCTGGCACAGTCACGGCACTTACAGCACGCGAGGGACAGGCGGTGTCGCCGCAGGCACCAATCATGTCGATCGTGCCCGTCGGCTCTGAGCTTCGCGCCGAAATCTACGTCCCGACCTCGGCGATCGGCTTTCTCGAGGTTGGACAGGATGTCTCGCTGGCGCTCGACGCCTTTCCCTATCAGCGCTTCGGGACAATGCCCGCGCGCATCACCGCGATCGCTTCCGCGCCGATCGCGCAGGCTACCGCGCAAGGCGATGCCATGCCGGTCTACATTGTCACCGCCGCACTCGAACGCGACGCCGTCCGCGCTTACGGTCAGGAGGAAGTGCTGATTGCAGGCATGACGCTGACGGCGCGCATCACCACTGAAGAGCAGAGCCTGATCGAATGGTTGTTCGAACCGCTATTCGCGGTGGGGAGGCGCTGAGATGGAGAGCGCGCTGAACCTCGGCTTCTTCTCGCGCGGGCGCGTCAAGCTCATGCGTCAGACCGAGATCGCCGAATGCGGCTTGGCGAGCCTCGCCATGGTGGCCAATTACCATGGCCTGAAGGTCGACCTTGGCACGATGCGCCGCCGCTTCGCACCCAGTCTGCGCGGCGCCCCGCTCAAGGCTCTGATGACGATCGCCGACCGCATCGGACTTGCTCCGCGCGCGGTGAAACTGCCGCTCGAGGAACTCGGCAATCTTCATCTCCCCGCAGTGATCCATTGGGACCTCAACCACTACGTTGTGCTCGAAAAGGTCGAACGGGGCCGCGCGCTAATTCACAATCCGGCGAGCAGCAGCAAGTGGATGCCGCTTGAGGAGGTTTCTCGGCACTTCTCCGGCGTCGCGCTGGAACTTCGTCCAACCAGCGATTTCGCCAAGAGCGATCAACGCGAACGGCTGAAGCTGTCGCAGCTCTGGCGGAGCATCACCGGGCTCAAGCGCGCGCTGGTCCAGACGTTGTTGCTCAGCATCGTCCTCCAGGCCTTCGTGCTCGCGCTGCCCTATTATATGCAATTGGCGATCGACCGCGTTCTGCCCGCGCAGGACGCCGACCTGCTGGCGGTCCTCGCCATGGGTTTCGGTCTGTTCATGCTGATCAATATCGGCGCGACGCTGCTGCGTTCCTTCGTCCTGTTGTGGGCGGGAACGTCGCTTGGCTATGGCCTTGCCACCAACATCGCCCGGCGGCTGTTCCGGCTGCCGATCGACTGGTTCGAAAAGCGTCACGTGGGCGATATCCTGTCGCGCTTCCAGTCGATCCAGCCGATCCAGAACTTGCTGCTGACCGGCGCGATCGCCGCGCTGATCGACGGCGCGATGGCGATCCTCACGCTCACGGTGATGTTCTTCTATTCGCCGACTCTCGCGCTGATCGCTCTCGCAGCTTTCGCGCTTTATCTGATCGCCAGGATCGTCTCGTTCGCCTTCGAGCGCGATGCGATCGAGGAAACGATCACCACCATGGCTGCGGAGCAATCCACGCTGATCGAGACATTGCGCGGCATGACCGCGCTACGGCTGTTCAACCGCGAGACGCTGCGCCATGCACTGTGGCAGGGCAAGCTGACCGACAACGTCAACGCCGACGTCCGCCGCGCCCGGATCGGCATCTGGCAGCAGACTGCTAACGGTTTGATCTTCGGCGTCGAGAACATCCTCGTGATCTATCTGGCGATCAGCTTCGTCCTCGAAGGCGGCTTCAGCGTCGGCATGGTCTTCGCCTACATGGCCTATAAGACACAGTTCACGCAGAAGGCGGCCGGGCTGGTCGACCAGTTCATCGCCTTCCGCATGATTGGGCTACACTTGGAGCGCCTGTCCGACATAGCGCTGGCCGACGAAGACGTGAGTTTCGGATCCAGCGCAGAGGCGCAAACGGAACTCAACGGTCGGATTGAGCTCAAGGATATCCGCTTCCGCTATGCGCCGAGTGACCCGTTGGTCCTCGATGGAGTGGACTTGATGGTAGAGCCGGGCGATTACATCGCGATCACCGGGCCCTCGGGCGGCGGGAAATCGACTCTGGTCAAAATCCTGCTCGGCCTCGTCGAGCCTGATGGCGGCGAGATGTTGGTGGATGGGATGCCGCTCGAACGTTTCGGCTACAAAAGCTATCACGAGCAGATCGCCGCGGTTCTGCAGGAAGATACACTGTTCGCCGGCACGCTGGCAGACAATATTGCGCTGTTCGACGACGCTCCGGACATGCAATTGGTATTGGGAGCGGCGCAGGCCGCCGCAATCCACGATGATATTGTCCGCTTGCCGATGCAGTACGAGACGCTCGTAGGCGATATGGGCTCGACCTTGTCGGGTGGGCAGAAGCAGCGCGTGCTGCTCGCCCGTGCGCTTTATCGACAACCGAAGTTGCTGCTGATGGACGAAGGTACTGCCCACCTCGACTCAGAGCACGAGAGGGCCGTAAACGTCGCGATTGGCCAGCTAGGCATCACGCGTATCATTATTGCGCATCGCGCCGAAACAGTCGCAGCTGCGACCCAAGCTTATGTAATGATCGAAAAAAAATTGACGCAAGGGGTTGACGGCACCTAGCTTAACCGGAATCATGTATGCGCCGCGGTTAACAATCGCTGGTCAATCTAAAGGGAGGGAAATCTGCTATGACATTTGCACCAACCGCCGACTATTCCCATAAGTCTGTTCGGGATCTGAGCTTCGACGAGATTGAGAGTATTTCTGGCGGCCCTGCAGGCGCAATTATTCTTGGTGGATTGGCAATAGCTGGTGCAGCTATTCTTTCGGAAGCCGCAGTAGGTTTTGTTGATGGAATGATTAAGGGGTTTCAAGATGCTGAATGAGGGTATTATCGAACTTAATGGTGCCGCAATTGATATGGTGGCGGGCGGAGAATGTGATTCCATTCGTGGCTGTGCAGAAGACGCAGGCCAGTGGGTCGCTAACAGGCTCGAGGATGCTTGGGAGTGGCTAACGGAATAGTTCGCAAAGGATTTTTCCCATGGGCTGGAGCTAATCCAGTCCATGGGAATTGCATCTAAGGAAAGACAATGAATTTTGCACTAGGCGTCAAACCCGAATTCTTTCCAAGATGGAAAAGAATAACTCTTTGTTTCTGCGTGGCTATTTTCCTCTATACTATAAATGCGCTAATAGTCCCTGGAGAAAAAGACCCCCTCATCGTCACGCTTGGACAATCTATTGCCTTGGTCGCTTGGTTTTATGAGTCCCTCATATCCAAAGCCGTGCCTGCTGCAAATGTTGGCGATTTTAAGTAGAATTATCGCAGCATCTAGTTTCCAAAGTCGATCGATAGGCGCAAACGACCTGTAGGCGATGTGATAAATTCATGGGTCTGTGCAGGAGCCGGCCTTTTGGCGAGATCGGCGTAGTCACTCTTCATCCATCCACAGCGCGCAATTAAACGCCTTCTGCGGAATACTTGCGTTTGCCCCCACCTTTTCGAGGGATAGGCCGCGTAGGCCTTCGGCCAGTTTCGCTTCTGGCGCTCCGCATCCTCCGAATCAGGTCACTCCTCTCCCATCCGCAACGCCGCGATAAACGCCTCCTGCGGGATGCTCACATTGCCATACTCCCGCATCCGCGCCTTGCCCTTCTTCTGCTTCTCCAGCAGCTTCTTCTTGCGCGTGATGTCGCCGCCGTAGCATTTCGCGGTGACATCCTTGCGCAGTGCGGCGATCGTTTCGCGGGCGATCACCTTGCCGCCGATCGCGGCCTGGATCGGGATCTTGAAAAGGTGGCGCGGGATCAGGTCCTTCAGCCGCTCGCACATGCCGCGGCCGCGTTCCTCCGCCACGCCGCGGTGGACGATCAGGCTCAGCGCATCGACCGGCTCGTTGTTGACCAGGATGTTCATCTTCACGAGGTCGCCCTCGCGCAGCCCGATCTGTTCGTAGTCGAAGCTGGCATAGCCGCGGCTGATCGATTTCAGCCGGTCGTAGAAGTCGAACACCACCTCGTTCAGCGGCAGCTCGTAGGTCACCTGCGCGCGCCCGCCCACATAGGTCAGGTCGGTCTGCACGCCGCGCCGGTCCTGGCACAGCTTGAGGATACTGCCGAGGTATTCGTCGGGCGTGTAGATCGTCGCCTTGATCCATGGCTCCTCGATCCACTCGATCCGGTTGGGATCGGGATAGTCGGCCGGATTGTGCAGCTCGATCGTCTTCGCGTCCTCGTTCTTCGTATGGCCGAGGCGGATGCGATAGACGACGCTGGGCGCGGTGGTGATGAGGTCGAGGTCGTATTCGCGGCTGAGGCGTTCCTGGATGATCTCGAGGTGCAGCAGGCCGAGGAAGCCGCAGCGGAAGCCGAAGCCCAATGCGGCCGAGCTTTCCATCTCGTAGGAGAAGCTCGCGTCGTTCAGCCGCAGCTTGCCGATCGATTCGCGCAGCTTCTCGAAGTCCGCCGCGTCGACCGGGAACAGGCCGCAGAACACCACCGGCTGCACTTCCTTGTAGCCCTTCAGCGGCGTGGGCGCCCCGCCCTTCACCGTGGTGATCGTGTCGCCGACGCGCGCCTGCTCCACTTCCTTGATCTGCGCGGTGATGAAGCCGATCTCGCCCGGTCCGATCTCGGGCAGGTCGACGCGCTTGGGGGTGAAGGCGCCGACGCGGTCGATCAGGTGCTGGGTGCCGCCCTGCATGAATTTGACCTGGAGGCCCTTGCGGATCGCGCCGTCGATCACGCGCACGAGGATGACCACGCCGAGGTAGGGGTCGTACCAGCTGTCGACCAGCATGGCCTTGAGCGGGGCGTCGCGGTCGCCCTTCGGGGGCGGGATTTTGGCGACGATCGCCTCGAGAGTGTCCTCGATCCCGATGCCGGACTTGGCGCTGGTGAGCACCGCCTCGCTGGCGTCGATGCCGATGATGTCCTCGATCTCGGCACGGACCTTTTCCGGTTCGGCGGCGGGGAGGTCGATCTTGTTGATGACTGGCACAATCTCGTGGTCGTGCTCGATCGACTGATAGACGTTGGCGAGCGTCTGCGCCTCGACCCCCTGCGCCGCGTCGACCACCAGCAGCGCGCCCTCGCACGCGGCGAGGCTGCGGCTGACCTCGTAGGCGAAGTC
>CAMPIX010000055.1 GCA_946886565.1 uncultured Altererythrobacter sp. | reverse complement strand
CGTCGCCGAGACCGGCGCCAAGGTCGACATCGACGACGAGGGCGTGATCAAGATCTCGTCTTCGGATCTGTCGCAGATCGAAGCTGCGAAGAAGTGGATCCAGGGCATCGTCGAAGAGGCGGAAGTCGGCAAGATCTACGACGGCAAGGTCGTCAACATCGTCGACTTCGGCGCGTTCGTGAACTTCATGGGTGGCAAGGACGGTCTCGTCCACGTTTCCGAGATGAAGAACGAGCGGGTCGAGAAGCCGACCGACGTCGTGTCGGAAGGCCAGGAAGTGAAGGTCAAGGTCCTCGAGATCGACCAGCGCGGCAAGGTCCGCCTGTCGATGCGCGTGGTCGACCAGGAAACCGGCGAGGAGCTGGAGGACACCCGTCCGCCCCGCGAACCGCGCGGCGACCGTGGTGACCGTGGCCCGCGTGGCGGCGGCGGCGATCGTCGCGGCGGACGCGGGGGTGGCCGTGGCGGCGACCGCGATCGCGGCCCCAGAAATGATCGGGGCCGTGAGCGCAGCGACCGCGACGGCGGCGGCGAGAGCCACGTGCCGGACTTCCTGAAGGACTGATCCTTCGCGAAAACGCTAACGGAGGGGCCGCGAGCAATTCGCGGCCCCTTTGCTTTGGAGACGAACCGATGCTGCCCCGCGAAACCCTTGCCACCGCGCAAATCCCCGGCGGCGATACGCTGACGCTGGTGAGCCACGGGCGCGATTTCGTGATCATGCTCG
Source organism: uncultured Altererythrobacter sp. (assembly GCA_946886565.1). The sequence continues at coordinate 5,466 of CAMPIX010000055.1, read as the reverse complement.
GGCGCGACGAGCTGATGGGCACGCGAATGCGCTTTTCGGAGGAGCAGCTCGCCGAACTGACGCTGGCGCAACTCTCGGCCGCGCGCCCGCGGGTGCTGATCGGCGGCTACGGCATGGGCTTCACCTTCCGCGCCGCGCTCGCGCATCTGCCCGAGGGCGGCAGCGTGACGGTGGCCGAAGTCGTGCCCGAGATCCTCGACTGGGCGCGGGGCCCGCTCGCGGAACTGAGCGGCGACTGCCTCTCCGATCCGCGCGGGCAGGTGGTGATCGCCGACGTCGCGGCGCTGATCGACGACGCGGTCGACGGCACGACGGCACGCTACGACGCGATCCTGCTCGACGTCGACAACGGCCCCGACGGCATCGTGCGCGACGGCAACGAGCGGCTCTACACCCGCACCGGCATCGCGCGGTTGCGCGACGCGCTGGCGCCGGGCGGGCTGCTCGCGGTGTGGTCGGCCGCACCCGACCACAAGTTCGCGCGCCGGCTCAAGGACGCCGGCTTCGCGGTCGAGGAGCGCACCGTGCGCGCGCGGCCGAACAACAAGGGTCCGCGGCACACGATCTGGTTCGCGCGCTCGCCGAACTAGGACCAATCGGCATTCAGGTCGGCCGTCGAGGGCAGCCTGATCCTCCCCTGCAAGGGGAGGTGGCAGCCGCGTCAGCGGCTGACGGAGGGGTGTCGCCGCCCGCAACCGTGGACACCCCTCCACCACCGGGCCTTCGGCCCGGCGGTCCCCCTCCCCCTACGGGGGAGGATCTGACGTCTGCCGCCCCTAAATATCCATTTGGCCCTAACCGCGCTGGATGCGCAGGCGGCCCATGTAGTCGCGCTTGCCCAGTTCGAGGCCCTTCATCCGCAGAATGTCGTAGGCCGTCGCGGCGTGGAAATAGAAGTTCGGCTGGCTGAAGCTGAGCAGGAAATCCTCCGCCGTGAAATCCATCCCGAGCTCGCGCATCTGGAAGCGCATCGGGCGGCCGATCCAATCCTCCATCTCGGCCTCGTCGAGCGCTTCGAGCGCGGCGGCGGCCTCGTCGAGCCGCGCACGCAGTGCGTCGAAGCTGTCCGGCGGCGGCGCGTTGTCGGGCTGGAAAGTGCCCGCGCGCACGCCCTCGATCGCGCCGTGGGTGTGCACCGCGACGCTTTTCACCTGATAGTCGAAGGCGAGCATGTCCCCGATCAGCCGCGCGCCGATCAGCTCGCCGGGCGCGCAGCCTTGCTCGCCGCACCAGCTTTCCGCCTTGTCGACCAGGCGGCGGGTCGCACCGACCATCTGCAATGCGCTCGGGACGAAGGCGGCGTGGAGCGAAAGCGGCATCGGCGAAGGTCTCCTGAAGTCTGGTGCGGAATCGAAACCTAGTCCAGCGAGCTTCGGCTGACCAGCACGATCACTCGAGCGCCAACACGCAGCCCGCCAGCCGCTCGACCTCGCGCGGATCGTGGCTGACGAGCACCACCGGCACGGCGATGCGCGCGACGATCCGCTCGATCATCCCTAGGATGCGCTCGGCGCGCGCGGCGTCGAGCGAGGACAGCGGCTCGTCGAGCAGCAGGAAGGAAGGGCGGGCGAGCAGCGCGCGGCCGATCGCCACCCGCCGCGCCTCGCCGCCCGACAGCGTCCGTGGGCCCCGGTCGAGCAGCGGCGCAATATCGAGCAGCTCGGCGACCTCGGCGGGATCGGGCCAGTCGCCCGCCGGCGTGGGGGAGGGCGCGCCGTAGGCGAGGTTGCGCCGCACGGTGAGGTGCGGGAACAGCCGCATGTCCTGAAACACATAGCCCGCGCGGCGCGCCTCGGGCGGCAGGTCGATCCGCGCCTCGCTGTCGAACAGCGTCGCGCCGCCGATCGCGATCCGCCCGGCGAGCGGCCGCCGCAATCCGGCGAGGCAGTCCAGCAGCGAGGTCTTGCCCGCGCCCGATGGTCCGGTGACCGCGAGCACGCGCGTCTCGCTCGCCAGCGCGACGCGATGCTCGCGCGGCCCGGCGCGGTAGGTCAGCGCGAGGTCAAACGACATGCGCGTCGCTCCCCGCCGCGCGGCACGAGCCACTCGCTGACGACGAGCGCGGCGAGCGAGAGCAGCACCGAGACCACCGCCAGACGCGCCACCGCGACCTCTCCGCCCGGCGTCTGGAGCAGCGTATAGATCGCCAGCGGCAGCGTGCGCGTCTCGCCAGGAATATTGGCGGCGAAGGTGATCGTCGCGCCGAACTCGCCGATCGAGCGCGCGAAGCCGAGCACTATGCCCGCGAGAATGCCCGGCAGGCTGAGCGGCAGCGTGATCGTGCGGAACGCGCGCCACTTGCCCGCGCCGAGCGTGCGCGCGGCCGCGACCAGCCGCCGGTCGACCGCCTCGATCGAAAGCCGCATCGCGCGAACCATCAGGGGCAGCGCCATGACCCCGGCGGCGAGCGCCGCACCCGTCCAGCTGAACACCAGCGAGAGGCCGAAAGCGCGGTCGAGGAAGGTCCCGACCGGCCCGTTGCGCCCGAAGGCGAGCAGCAGCAGCCACCCGGTCACCACCGGCGGGATCACCAGCGGCAGGTGCACCAGCGCGTCGAGCAGCAACTTGCCCGGAAAGCTGCGCCGCGCGAGCAGCCAGGCGAGCGCGTAGGCGACCGGCAGCGTTGCCGCCATCGCGACCAGGCTGACCTTGAGCGAGAGGCCGATCACCTCCCATTCGGCGGGCGAGAGCACGCTCAGCGGCCTTCCGGTAGCGCGGTGAAGCCGTGACGTGTGAAGATGCGCTGCGCATCGGGCGAGGCGAGATATTCGAGAAACCCGGCGGCCTCGCGATGGGTCGCGCTGACGAGCGCCGCCGCGGGGTAGCGGATCGGCGGGTGCGAGCCTTCGGGCAGGCGCGCGGCGACGCGGACCTTGTCCGAGGCCGCGGCGTCGCTCGCATAGACGATCGCCGCATCGGCCTCGCCCCGTTCGGCCAGCGCCAGCGCGGCGCGGACGTTCTCGGCGGGGATCACCCTGGGCTCTACCGTTTCCCATAGCCCCAGCGACACCAGCGCGGCCTTGCCGTAGCGCCCGGCGGGAACGGTCTCGGGCTCGCCCATCGCGATCCGCTCGCCCGCCAGCGCGTGCTGGGGGGACATCTCGCCCGTCGCACCGGCAACCGCGGGCCGCACGACCACCATCGTGTTGGAAATCACGTCGCGGCGCGTATCGGAGGCGAGGAATCCGCCCTGCGCGAGCACGTCCATCCACTCCTCGTCGGCGAGGAACACCACGTCGGCCGGGGCGCCCGCCTGCACCTGCCGCGCGAGCGCCTGTGACCCGGCATAGGAAATCACCGGCCGCACATGCCCCTGCCGTGCCCATCCGTCCGCCACCTCGTCGAGCACCCCCTGCAGGCTCGCGGCCGCGAGCACCACGGGCCCGCGCTCCGATCCTGCGGAGCAACCCGCCAGCAAGAATGCGAGCAACAGGGCGACGACGAACCGCATCGCCCGCGTGCTAGAGCGTCACACGGGCCGCGTCCATCGAGGCGCACGGCAGTTTTGCTGCCGGCACGCGATCGCCAGCTTGCAGCGCCGCCCGAGCGCGCTACGGATTCGCAATGCCGACGATCATCACCCATGCCGTCGTGCCGCTGGCGTTCGCGGTGGCGCTTGGCCCGCGCCGGATCGCGTTGCCGGTTGCGTTTGCCGGCGCGGCCCTGGCCGCCGTTCCCGATGCGGACGTGGCCGGGTTCGCGCTGGGCGTGGCCTACGCCGACGACTGGGGGCATCGCGGCGCGACCCATTCGCTCGTCTTCGCGGCGCTGGCAACCGCGGCACTGGCCGCGCTCTGGCCCCGTGCGCGCTCAATTCCAGCGGCGCTGTTCCTGTTCGCCGCGATGGTCTCGCACGGGCTGCTCGACATGGCGACCGACGGCGGGCTCGGCATCGCGCTCGCCTGGCCGTTCGATTCGGGACGATACTTCCTTCCGGAGACACCGATCCGCGTCTCGCCGATCGGCGCGGGCTTCTTCAGCGCGCGCGGCGTCGAGACGCTGCTGTCGGAGCTCGTCTGGGTATGGCTGCCCTGCGCCGCGCTGGCGCTCGCCGGCCTCGGCCTTCGCCGAAGCCGTGCGAGTTAGGTCCTAGCGCACCCGCGGGCCGCCGAAGGGCAGCGGGGGAGGGGGGCGGCGCGCGCCGCGGGGGAGCTGCGCCTGGTAGGCGCGCCCGCAATGCTCGACGCAATAGGGGAAGCCGGGGTTCACGGCCACGCCGCAGAAATGGAAGTCGGGCTCGCCCGGGTGACCCATCGGCCAGCGGCAGACCTTGTCGCTCAGATCGAGCAGGCTGGTCTTGTCGGCGATCTCGGCGCTCGGCTTGGCCGGGACCAGGCGGCGCGGCGGCGCGGGCGGGATCGGCGCCTGCTGGTCGCCGGGGCCCTGGCGCAGGAAGCCGCCGGGGCCGACCGAGACGATCTTGGGCAGGTTCGGCGTGGGATTGGGCAGCGGCTGCGAAGCCGAGCCTTCGGCGGCGCTCGCGACGCGCGGAGCCGCGGGAGCCGGTGCCGGCTCGGCTGCCTTGGGCGCGGGGCGCGGCGCGGGCTGCTTCGGTGCGGGCCGGGACGGTGCGGCGGGCTTCTTGTCCGCCTTCTTCGGCTCGTTTGCCTTCACCGGGGACGGGCGGGACTTGAGGCCAAGACGATGCGCCTTGCCGATCACCGCGTTGCGGCTCACGCCGCCCAGCTCGTCGGCGATCTGGCTGGCGGTGGCGCCGCCTTCCCACATCTTCTTCAGCGTGGCGATCCGTTCGTCGGTCCAGCTCATAGGGGGGTCCAGCTCATTCGGTTTCCATTCGCAACAAAATCTATCGGGGCGCGGCTTGCCAGCGGGAGCGGCGAGCACTAGTCGCGCCGCAATGGCCGATCAAGCCCGCACACCCGCCGGTTCGCCCGTGGATACGGACCCGTCCCTCGTGGAGGAAAACACCGGCGGGAAGGGCCGGTTTCCGCCGCGCGGCGTGCCCGTGTTCGACGGGGTGAACCGCATCGGACTGTGGAGCCTCTATATGAAGGAGGTCCGCCGGTTTCTCAAGGTGCAGACGCAGACCGTCTGGGCCCCGGCGGTCACCACGCTGCTGTTCCTCGTGATCTTCACCGTCGCGCTCGGCCGCGAAGGCCGCGAGGTGCTCGGCGTGCCGTTCGCCACGTTCGTCGCGCCGGGGCTGATCGTAATGGGGATGATGCAGAACGCCTTCGCCAACGCCAGCTTCACCCTGCTCGGCGGCAAGATCCAGGGCACGATCATCGACCTCCTCATGCCGCCGCTGAGCGAAGGCGAGCTGATGGCGGGGATCGTCGGCGCGGCGGTGACGCGCGCGGTGATGGTCGGCGGCGCGGTGGCGCTGGCCATGGCGTTCTATCCCGGCGTGAGCCTCGCGGTGGAACACGCCTGGGCGGTCGTGTGGTTCGGGCTGATGGGCGCGGTCATGCTCTCGCTGATGGGCTTCCTGACCTCGATCTGGGC
>CAMPIX010000054.1 GCA_946886565.1 uncultured Altererythrobacter sp. | reverse complement strand
CTCATCGTCCAGGTCAAGCGCCTGCGCGACGGTTCGCGCCGCACGACCAACGTCACCGAGGTGATCGGAATGGAGGGCGACGTGATCGTGACGCAGGAGCTGTTCAAGTTCGAGTATCTCGACGAGAGCGAGGACGGCAAGATCCTCGGCGAGTTCCGCAGTTCGGGCCTGCGTCCCTACACGCTCGAGAAGGCCCGCCAGTTCGGCTTCGATCAGGCGTATCTGGAAGCCTGCCTCTAACCGGCGAGCAGCCCCTTCGCGGCGAGGACGATGAGCCCGCCGCCGACGATCACGCCGATCAGGAACAGCGTCCGCCAGGGCATCCAGCCGACGCCGTCGATCCGCGCGCGCTTCATGCGGCGCGTTTCGCCCGCCATTGCAGCGAGCGCGAGCGCGATGAAGGTGAGCCCCCAGAGGCCGACGATTTCAGCCTCGCTGGCGAATGTCAGGAAGTGATGCAGCCCCATCGGCGCGCGATATGGGTGCCCCCGCCGCGCGCGGCAAGCCGTCCGCTCGCCTGAGCAGGAACCGCGCGCGCGCAACCGCGTTTTGTTCCCGTTCGCTCGCGCAACGGAGAAGGAAATACGATATGGTCCGGAAGATTTTTCTGGCGGCTGGCATCGCCGCCTTTTCGCTTACCGCCGCCGCCTGCAACACGGTGAAGGGGGTCGGCGAGGATATCGAATCCGTCGGCGAGGCGGGTGACGAAGCGATCAACTGATTACATCAGAACAGGATAAAAGCGCCCTTCAGGGTCGCACGCGCCTGCCGGAGCGATCCGGCGGGCGCGTTACGTTTCAGCGGCGACGATATACGAGCGTGAGGTTGTTCGCCGGCATAGGATATCGAGCGGTCGCCGCAAAGCCCGTCCGCTTGGCGAGTGCATCCAGTTCGGCGCGATCGCGCAGACCCCAGGATGGGTCGCGCAATCTCAGGCTGGCGTCGAAGGCGGCGTTGGAGCCGGCGGTTTCGACCTCGGCCTCGAGGAACGGGCCATAGACGATCAGCGGTGCGTGCGGCGGAAGGAGCGCCGCCGCGCCACCGAACAACCCCTCGGTCGCCTCCCACGGGCTGATATGGATCATGTTCATGCTCACCACAGCCTCGGCGTGCGCCACCGGCCAGCGCGGTGCAGCGGCGTCGATCGCGACCGGCGGCAGGAGATTCTGCGGTCCGCCGTCGTCGCGCCAAGCCGCGATCGAGGCGAGCGCGTCGGGCTCGAGATCGCTCGGTTGCCATTGCAGGTGCGGAAACCGCCCCGCGAAGAACAGCGCGTGTTCGCCTGTGCCGCTCGCGACTTCGAGCACGAGGCCGGAAAGCGGCAGTTCGCGTTCCAGCACATCCGCGATCGGGGCGCTGTTGCGCCCGGTGGCCGGGGCGTGGCGCTTCACGTCCAACGGCCGAGCGCACGGGCACGACGTTCGCGGATAACCAGCCAGGCGAGCAGGCCGAGGGGGCCGGCAAGAAACGTAGCGAGCAGAGCCGGCGCTTGCGCCAACCGCGAGAAGTCCTTCGCATCCGCGTCGCGCGCGATCCACAGACCGACGAAAAGATCGAACGCCAGATAATGCGTCCACCCGAGCACGATCGCTCCGTCCGAACGGAAGAGCGACTTGAGACCCTCTATCGAATAGTCGCTCATATCATGCGGCGGCAACCCGGCGTCACGCATGGGATCGACCGCACCGGACACCAGGAGCACGAGAACCACCGTATAGACCAGGCACAGCAGCCCGATGCCGAGGTAGAGCACGCTCGCCATCGCGGCCGGCCGGCGCGGCAGCAGGATCAGGATCGCCCAGGCGGCGAGCGCAATCAGATTGGTCGCTCCGAAGATCACGCTCCACATATGGTACTCCTCAGGCCTCGGCCAGTTGCGCGGTGGGCTTGGGAAACTCGCGTGCGGCGCGACGGATGCCGTCGTTATCGTGGAAGAACTTGCCAGCCGCCTTGCGCATCGCGAGCCCGAGCGCGGCTTCCGCAACCATCTGCGCCGAAATCGAACGGTAGCGGCGCATGCCGCCGTGCAACAGCAGGTCGGTAACCGGGCTCACCGCGATGCCGAGCCGCTCGCCGGTCCGCCGGTCGCCGCCGCGCTCGCCGCGCAGCAGGCCGGGACGCAGGATGTCGAGCCGCTTGATCCCGACCTTCAGCAGGTCGCGCTCCATCTCGGCCTTGACCCGCAGGTAAAACGTCTTGGCCGACATCGACGCGCCGGCCGAGCTGATCGCGACCATTCGCTCGATCCCGTGCGCCTTCGCCGCGCGGGCGGTTTCGAGCACGAGATCGTGATCGACCGCGCGAAACGCCGCCTCGTCCTCGCCCGCCTGCCGCCAGGTCGTGCCGAGCGCGCAGATCAGCGCGGTCGGGCGGGCGGCCTCGAATACCTCGCCCCAGTGCTCGGGATCGGCGACGAACATCTCCATCCGCACCCCGTCGGGAATCGGCACCTCGCGCCGCGTGAGTCCGGTTAGGCGGAAATCCTCGCGCCCCACTGCAAGGTCGATCACCGTCTGGCCGATCAGCCCTGTCGCCCCGGCGAGCGCGATCCGGAGCGGTTCAGACATTGCTCAACCCTTCGGGCGGCGCGGCGAAGATCCGCGCGTACTGATCGATCGCGAAGCGGTCGGTCATGCCGGCGATGAAATCGGCGATGTGCCGCGCGCGCGCAGGTTGCGCCTCGGGGAGCCGCGCGCGCCACTCGGCGGGCAGCAGCGTGTGGTCTCCGGCGTAGGCCTCGTAGAGCCGGGCGACCACGTCGCGCGCCCGCTCGGCGGTGGCCTGCTGATCGGGGTGGTAGTAGAGCCGCTCGTACATGAAGCGCTTGAGCTGCCGCTCCTGCGCCGCCATCGCGGGTGAGAAGCCAGCGAGCGCGCGCCCGGCGGCCCGGGCCGCGCCAGCCGAATCGATGCCCCGCACCGCGCCCCGCGTCTGTTCGATCACGTCGTTGACCATCAGGCCGATCTGCACCCTCACCAGTTCGCGCAACTGGCGCTCGCGCGCGGCGCCGGGAAAGCGTTTTTCGACCTCGCGCCACTGGTCTGCGACGAAATCCAGCGAAAGCAGGTCGTCGAGCGCGAGGAAGGCCGCCCGCAGCCCGTCGTCGATGTCGTGGTTGTCGTAGGCGATATCGTCCGCCACCGCCGCCACCTGCGCCTCGAGCGAGGCATGGCTGGCGAGATCGAGCGGAAACGCCGCATCGAGTTCGGCCAGCGCCCAGCCGGGCTGCACAATGGGGCCGTTGTGCTTGGCCAGCCCCTCGAGAAGCTCCCATGTGAGGTTGAGCCCGTCGTGGCCGCAATAGGGGCTCTCGAGCCGCATCAGCACGCGCAGCCCCTGCGCATTGTGGTCGAACCCGCCGTGTGCCGCGCACGCCGCTTCGAGTGCGTCCTCGCCCGCGTGGCCGAACGGCGGGTGGCCGATGTCGTGCGCGAGGCACAGCGCCTCGGTCAGATCCTCGTCGAGCCCGAGCGCACGCGCGATCACCCTGCCGATCTGCGCAACCTCCAGGCTGTGCGTCAGCCGGGTGCGGTAGTGATCGCCGTCGGGCGCGATGAACACCTGCGTCTTCGAGCGCAGCCGGCGGAAGGCGATCGAGTGGATGATCCGGTCACGATCGCGCTGAAACTCGCTGCGCGGCCCGCGCGCGCCGGCGCGGTCTTCGGGAAATTCGCGACCCCGCGATGCGGCGGGATCGGCAGCGTAGGGCGCGCGGTTCATCGCGCGCGGCCTAGGTCACCCGCAGCGGAGCGACAACGGGAACAATGTGGCAACCCGAAGCGCGGCCGCTCAGCCCTCGCCCATGATCCAGTCGACCGCCGCCTCGCAATGGATGCGCGCCGAATCGAAGATCGGCAGGACGTTGGCGTCGACGTCCACGATCATCTCGAGCTCGGTGCAGGCGAGCACGATGGCCTGGGCGCCGTCCTGCTCCTTGCGGGTGATCATCGTCTTGAGCGCGCGCTCGGCATCGCGGGTCGTCTTGCCGAGCATCAGCTCCTCGTAGATGATCCGGTCGAGTGCTTCCACGTTCGCCATGTCGGGCGGCAGCAGGTCGATCCCGTGCGCCACGAGCCGCTGGCGATAGAAGTTTTCGGTCATGACATTGCGCGTGCCGAACAGCGCGGCGCTGACCACGCCGTCCGCTTTCATCCGCTTGCCGACGCATTCGGCGATGTGGATGATCGGGATGCCGACCTGCTCGGCGACCTCGTCGTAGACCTTGTGCATCGAATTGGCAGCGATCACGATCGCGGTCGCCCCCGCCCCTTCGAGCTGGCGCGCCGAATCCCCGAGCGTCTGCGCCGCGCGCGCCCAGTCTTCGGGTTCGTGCAGGCCGTAGAGGCGGCGGAAATCGAGGCTGTCGATGATGAGCGGCGCGCTCGCCATCGGCTCGGCTCGCCGCTGCACCAGGCGATTGATCCAGCTGTAATAGATGCGGGTCGAGGCCCAGCTCATCCCCCCGATCAGCCCCAGTTTGCGCAAGCTTTTCGCCTTTCCCGATTCCGCGTGACGAACGAATCCCTAGCGGAGCCCGCCCGTCCGCGTCCAGCCGCTCGCAGCCTGCTCCCCTCCGCGCGGTTGGCGCGAGCTCGATCGGCGGATTTGGTTCGCGCAGAGAGCGCAGAGAAAGCAGAGGCCGCAGAGGCGCTGCATCATTTTTCGCGCGAAGCGCTCTTGCTGAACCGGGGCCGATGAAGAGGCGGCTTCGCCGCATATTCAACATCCCTGCAATCTCTGCTTTCTCTGCGGCCTCTGCGTGAACCCACCAAGCCGTGGCGGGGCAATCAGGGGGCGAGCTCTGCGATCCAGCGCTCGACCGCCTCGACGCCTTCAGGGTCGACGGTCGCCTTGCCAAGCTCGGGCATGGCGACGCCGGGCTCGGCGCTGGCCATGCGGTGGACCATGATCGATTCGGCGGGCTTGCCCGGGACAATGTCGAACAGCAGCCCGCCCGAGCCTCGCCCGGCGGCGACGGGGCGCTTCATGACCCCGATCGCGCCCGGATCGTCCTGCTCCCAGCGTAAGTCGAGGCCGGAGTTCGAAGCCGTGGCCGAAGGCCGGTGGCAGTGCGCGCAGTTGACGTCGAGATAGGCGCGCGCAGCGGCTTCCGCGCTCGCATCGGCCCGCGCTTCCCACAGCGGCAGGGTGTCGGCGCCCTCGGGCACGCGGTCGAGCAGACCTTTCCCGACCATATCGGCGAGCCATTCGTGCGAGAGGTTGCGCGCCTTCGGCCCGATCGGGATCACTGCGCCTTCGAGGCCGTGGCATTCCTTGCACTGGTTCTTGTTCGGCACGCGGTAGCTGATCGCCTCGCCGCGCGGTGTGGTCACGTCGACCCGCGCCCCCGCGACCGCAAGCCGCGCCTCGGTCTGCTCCTCGTTCCACAGATAGGGCAGCGCGAGCCAGCCGTCGGCACGGTGGAGCAGCACGCGGGTCTCGATCAGACGGCGCTGCGCACCCTCCCCGAAGGCGAAAGTCTTGATCAGCGCCGCGCCGACCGGGATTTGCAGCAGCCCTTCGCCATCGGCGGTAAGCCGCGCGCGCTCGGGCAGATAAACGAAGCGCAGCTTCTCCGCCCCGTCCGAATAGAGCGGGGTGTTGAGCCGGTAGGGCGTGACGCGCTCTGCGGGCTGCTGTGCGGGCGCGTCGGTGAAGAAACCGAATTCCGCAAGCGTGCGCGGCAAGCCCTCGCGCACCGCCGCGTCGTTCACCGCGATCGGTTCGGCAGCAGATGCACCCGGCCCCGGGTTGGCGGCGATGCCGCCGCCCAGCGCCAGCATGCCCGCTGCGAGGAGGATCGCCGACCGCTTCACTTGATGCGCGCCTCCAGTTCCGCGCTCGCGCCCCAGCCTTCGGTCGAAAGCGGCTCGCCCGGTGCGCCAACCTCGAGCGGGCCGGGCTGCGCGCCCGCCATCCCCTGGCCCTGCGCGGGGAGGTTGAGGTTCCAGCCGCCGAGCTCGGGATGCACGCGCAGCGCGGTGTATTCACCCTCGCCCTTCAACCCGTCCCACATCACCGGCGGCAGCGCGCCGCCGAACGCGGCGAGGAGCGCTTCCGCGTTGTCGATCTGCGGATCGGTGCCGCCCTCGTCCACCGCGTTCCAGCCGATCGTGACCTCGCGCGGATAGGGATTGTAGGTCGCGTCCTCGAACGGCAGCGGATAGGCGATGACCATGATCGGCGCGGTCGGGTTGTCGTAGAGCAGGTTCTCGGCCACCCACACGTTCTCGTTCGCCATCACCATGATCCCGGTGCCGCGGCGCACGCTGGCGACGATATTGCCCTCGGGCGCAAAATTGGGCGTGGTGTTGGCGGTGACGAGGTTGTGTCGCACCAGCACGTTGCCGCCTCCCATCACCGGCAGGTCGGGGAGGTCGAACACCAGAATGCCGCCGGTGTTGCGGCTGACGAAGTTGCGCTCGACGATCGCGTCGCGGCTGTTCTCGATCTCGATCCCGGCGACGTTGTCGGTCGCGACCGAATTGCGCACGGTGATCTTGCTCGACTGGCCGACGTAGATCCCCGC
>CAMPIX010000053.1 GCA_946886565.1 uncultured Altererythrobacter sp. | reverse complement strand
CTGCCGGCGACGCACGAGGAGATCGCCGGCGTCGCGGAGGCCGCCGGGCAGCTCGGCGTGAAGCGGGCGGACGTCGCGTCCTTCACCCGAACGATGATCGACATGGGTGAGACGACGAACCTCACCGCCGACGAGGCCGCCACATCCATGGCGCAGCTGTCGAACATCATGGGGATCACCGCGGGCGAGGCGTCGAAGCTCGGCTCGACGATCGTCGCCCTGGGCAACAACGGCGCCTCCACCGAGCGGGACATCCTCAGCATGGGCCTGCGGATCGCCGGCGCCGGGCGCACCGTCGGGCTCACCGCCGACCAGGTCCTCGCCCTCGCGTCGTCGCTGTCGTCGGTCGGCATCGAGGCCGAGGCCGGCGGCACCGCGATCTCCCGCGTCATGCTCCAGATCGACAACGACGTCGCGTCCGGGTCCGACCGGCTCGAGCAGTACGCCCGCGTCGCCGGTGTCTCCGCCGACGAGTTCGCCACGAAGTGGCGTGACGACGCCGCCGGCGCCCTGCAGATCTTCCTGGGCGGGCTGGGCAAGATGCGCGCCGACGGCGAGAACACCACAGCCGTCCTCGACGAGATGGGCTTCGCCGAGGTCCGCGTCTCCGACGCGCTACGCCGCGCGTCGCTCGCCTCCGACCTCGTCACGGACTCCCTCAACACGAGCAGCGAGGCGTGGGAAGCGAACATCGCACTCACCGAGGAGGCCGCGAAGCGGTACGAGACCGCCGAGTCCCGCCTCCAGATCGCCCGCAACCAGATCAACGACGCCGCGATCGACATCGGCGCGAACTTCCTCCCCGCCGTCGCCGGCGCCGCCGAGGCCGCCGGATCCCTCGCAGTCGGGTTCGGCCAGCTCCCCGGTCCCGTCAAGACGTGGGTCGCGAACCTTGGCGGCGCCGCCCTCGGGCTCACCGGCATCGTCGGCGGCGCGGCCGTCGCGATCCCCAAGCTCAACGAGCTCCGCCAGACCCTGGACGACATGAACGGCGGCTCGTCGCGAGCAGGCCGCGCCATCGGCGGCGTCGCCTCCTTCCTCACCGGCCCCTGGGGGCTCGCGCTCGCCGGCGCGACCCTGGCCGTTGGAGCGTGGGTGAAGGCGCAGGGCGAGGCCGCGCAGATGACCCAGTCGCTCGCGCAGACCCTGGACACCCAGACGGGCGCGCTGACCGACAACACGTCGGCCTGGATCGCGTCCGAGCTGACGAAGGACCAGTCGTTCGGGATCAACAACACCAAGTCGATGGCCGAGGCCGCCCGGGAGATGGGGATCTCCCTGGAGACGCTGACGAAGGCGTACCAGGGACAGCCCGGGGCGATCGCCGAGGCGTCGGCCGCCGCGGACGAGTGGGCGTCGAAGAACTTCGACCTCATGCTCGGCGCGGAATCCCAGGCCGACCGGTTCAACCGCAACCTCGAGGACCAGGCGAACCGGCTCCGCGACGCCGCGGAGATCCAGCGCGCGAAGGCGGAGATCGACGAGACAGCCACCGAGGCCCAGAGCGGCTTGGCGGACCAGACGGACACGACGAGCGTCGCACTCAGCGAGCAGATGGACGCGCTGCGCGGGACCGGTGACGAGGCGGCCTACGCCGAGGAGGCTCTCGACCTGCTGTCGCAGGTGCTCGACGACCTGAACAGCACGACGCTGAACGCCCGCGACGCGGAGCGGGAGTTCCGGGCAGCGATCGACGAGGTCGCGGAGGCCGCGCGCGTCGCCACTGAGGAGGGCCTCTCGAACGCGGCAATGCTCGATATCAACACCGAGGCCGGCCGGAAGAACCAGGCGACCCTGGACGGCCTGGCCCGTGACGGCATCCGGTACTCGCAGGCCGTACTCGAGCAGACGGGCTCGGAGGAGCAGTTCCGGGCCGCGCTCGACTCCTCGCGCACGGCGCTGTTCAACGCCGCGGTGCAGATGGGCATGACCGAGGACGCGGCGTGGCAGTACGTCGACTCCGTCCTGGCGATCCCGGACGAGGCGACCACCAAGGCGCACTTCGACGTCGCGGCCGCTGAGGCGGCGATCCAGTCGTTCGTCAACCGGTGGTCCGGGTACCGGGTGCCGATCTACGCGGACATGACCGCGACCCAGCGGGTCGCCGCGATCCAGCAGATCCAGCGCAACCAGGGCTGGAATGTGCAGCAGGCCGACGGGTCGGTTCTGGACTTCTACGGCAACGGCGGGGTGCGGGAGCAGCACGTCGCGCAGATCGCACCGGCGGGCGCGTGGCGGGTGTGGGCGGAGCCGGAGACCGGCGGCGAGGCGTACATCCCGTTGTCGCCAGCGAAGCGGCCCCGCTCGGAAGCGATCCTCGAGGACGTCGCCGCCCGGTTCGGGATGTACGTCGGGCGCTACGCCGACGGCGCGGTGATCGCTGGGCAGGCACCCGCGGCCGTCGCGGCGCCGCTGCCGGGGGTCACGATCGGGCACGTCACCGTGACCGACGTCGACGAGCTCGCCCGCGTCGTGACCGAGCGGCAGCGTGACGCCGCGGCCCTGCACAACGTCTCCTCGATCGCGGTGGGGGTCTGATGGTCTTCGTCTTCGCCGTCCCGGCACCGCCTCCGGCGGCCCCCGTGAACCCGTGGCCGGGGATGCGGATGACGTGGGAGGGCTGGGACGGGTCGCTGTGGGACCTGACCGACCCGGAGACGTCGGGCGTGTCGCTGCAGGCTGGTGTGCGGGGCCTGCTGACGCCTGCGTTCCGCCGGCACACGACGTCCTCGCCGGCCGTGCCAGGCGCCCGCAACCGCGGGTACAGCACCGACGAGCGGTCGGTGTTCTGGCCGGTGAAGGTGTTCCAGGACACCGGCTCGCAGGCGTGGATCGACCACGACGCCGCGTTCTGGCGGACCTTCCACCCGGAGCGGACCGGCGTGTGGACGGTCACCCAGCCCTCGGGCAAGGCGCGGTCTCTGCGGTGCCGGTTCGTCGAGGCACAGGACGGTCTGGACATCGACCCCTCCCTCATGGGGTGGGCCGTGTACGGGATCGGTCTGGTCGCGGAGCAGCCGTACTGGACCGGCGACGTCGTGACCCGGGAGTTCGTCCCCTCCGACCCGGTTCCGTTCTTCCCCGGCCCCCCGTTCACGATCTCCGAGGGGTCGCTGCAGCGGTCCGCGGCGATCGACAACCCCGGCGACGAGCCCGCGTACCTGACCTGGTGGCTGAACGGTCCGACCACGGGGACGTTCGGTGTGGGCGCTCGTGTCGTGGACGTGCCGTTCGAGATCTCCGAGGGGCGGACGCTGGTCCTGGACGGCTCCCCGACGGCGCGCACCGCCCTGGAGATCGCGAGCCCTCCGGCGGACCTGGCCCTGACCGAGCAGCTCACCCTCGTCCAGGAGCGGTTGCGGACCGGGGCGACGGACCGCACCCGGGAGCTCGGCGCGTCCTCCAAGTGGGGTCCCGTCCCCGCCGGCACGGCCGTTCCGCTGTCCGTCGACGCCGTCGGCGCGGGCACGATCCGGGCGTTCCTCACCCCCCAGCACCACCGGGCCTGGTGAACCGTGGACCTCACCGAACCGTTCGAGATCCAGATCTTCGACAAGGACCTCGGCTCGATCGGGTGGGTCGGTGACGCCGAGCGCCTCACCGCGACCCCCCGTCACAACCAGCAGCCCTCAGCCACGCTCGTCCTGCCCTCCGACCACCGCTACGCCCGCGCGCTCGCGGCCCCAGGGGTGCGCATCGCGGTCCGGCACCAGGACGAGCACCTCACCACCGGGCCGGTGCGCCTGGTCCGGTCCAGCGGTGCCGGTGACGCCCGGACGATGACGTTCGAGATCATCGACGACTGGCGTCTGCTCACCCGGCTCCTGGGCTGGCCGAACCCGGCCGGGGCGATCACCGCCCAGGGCGACGACGGTGCCTATGACGTCCGCTCCGGCCCTGCGGAGACCGTCCTCAAGGGCTTCCTGACCGCGAACCTCGCCCGCCTCGGGTCAGGCGCGCACCACCTGCCCGTGACGGTCGCCCCGGACCAGGGTCGAGGCGCCGCCGTCGACGTCCAGATGCGCATGCACCCGCTCGCCGACCGCCTCCTGCCGATCATCGACCAGGCCGGCCTGGGAGTGACCGTCCGCCAGACCAGCACGGGGCTCCTCGTCGACTGCTACGAACCGACCCAGTGGCCTCTGAACCTCTCCGAGGACGGCGGGTCTCTCATCGCCAACGACTGGGCCGTGAGCGCGCCGGAGGTCACCCGCGTCGTGGTGATGGCCGACGGGGAGGGCGAGGCCCGCGTGATGCGCGGTCCGTTCGTCAACACCGAGGCCGAGACGGCGTACCGGGACGTCGTCGAGCGGGCGATCGACGCCCGTGACCTCAAGTCCACCGAGCCCGACTTCGAGACGAGGGTCGCAGCTCGGGCGCAGGAGGTGCTCGCGGCGGGGTCGGCGAAGGCCGGTCTGTCGGTGCGCCTGGCCGAGACGGAGACGTTCCGGTACGGCGGGGCGGGCGTGCATGTCGGGGACCGGGTGACGGTCGAGCTGGCGCCGGCGACGGATCTCGAGGACGCCGTGCTGCACACCGACGTCCTGCGTGAGGCGACGCTCACCTGGGGCCGTGACGGGGTGGTCGTGACGCCGACGGTCGGCGATCGCGATGCCGAGCCGGACCGGATGTTGACCCGCGCTGTGGCGGCCCTCGCCAGGCGGTACCGCGATCTTGCAGGAGGCTGAGCATGGCGACGACGAACCTGCCGACGGTGACCTCCGTCGGCTACGGCGGAAGCATCGACGAGGTCGCGTGGTCCGCCGACGTCGGGCCGTCCCTGGGCGTCGCGTTCGGAGTCCGCGGGGAGGTGTCGTGGCGGGTCACACCGGACCTCGCAGGTGACCGGCGCGTGCTCATCTCCGAGGGCCTCGCCTACGGCTGGGGCGTGTTCGACACCCTGCCCGCGCCGGTCACCCACACCTTCGACTCCGTCGCCTCCGGCAGCCGGTGGGACGTCCTGTTCGTTCGGCGCACCTGGGCCGGCGGCGGCGGCACGACGTCGCTGGTCTCGATCCCCGTGGGAGCGGGGAACTCCGCGCCGGCGAACCGGGCGCTGAGCCCGGGCGTGCAGGTCGACCAGCCCCTGGCGATGGTCCGGCTCGTCGCCGGCCAGTCCACGCCTGCGGAGATCATCGACCTGCGCATGTGGCCCGGCAACGGGGGGATCACGGCGGTGTCGACCCGCGCCCTGGAGTACATCTCCCGGCCCGGGTCCACGGTCCGGATCGGCTCGGACCTGTGGACGCGCATCATGGACAGCTCCGGGTCGTCGTCCTGGTCGCGGACGTCCCTGAACAGCGTCCCCTTGCTGGGCGCCGGGGGGACGCTCGCCGGCGGCTTCCTGCCGGTCGGCGCGGACGTGAAGCTGCAGGCCGGGTCCGTCGCGCAGGACACCGACACCTCCGCGTTCGCGCGGATCACCTTCCCGATCCCCTTCCCCAACGGTCTGATCTCGATCGTCCTGACCAACGGGGACTCCGGCGCGGTCAACGCCACCCTGTTCGAGGTCGCCGGCAGCGCCGGGCCCGGCGGTGGTGTGCCCGGCGGTGGGTGGGGCATCGGGAACCGCACCGACGTCGTGTACCGGCTGTACGGGCCCTCCAACGGGGTCCTGACCCCGCTGACCACCCGGCGGCACCGGGTCAACTGGGTCGCCCTCGGCTGGTGACCGGCGTGCCCGACTCCAACTGGCCGCCCGGCCAGCGCCGCGCCGCCCGCATCGTCCGCACCGCCCAGTACAGCGGCGGGCTGTGGGCCGGGACCGCGGTGCTCGGCCACCTGCCGGCGTCCACCCCGTACCGCACCGTCCTGATCGCCACCCTGGCCGTCATGGCGCTGATCGGCGGGACCGTCGGCGTCATCGGCGCCGCGATCCACAACTGGATGATCGAGTGGCCCGCCGCGTGGGCCCTGGCCGGCGCGTTCCTGGCCTACGCGATCCTGCACCCGGCCTCGTCGGTCATCGCCGCGATCCTCCTGGCCGGCGCCGGCGGGTACCTCGCCCGCGCCCTGGAGCTGTGGGTCGTGTCCCTGCGCTCGCGAGCAGCCCGACAGGAGCGCGCCCGTCTGTGGCGGAAGGTGGCGACGGAGACGATCCCGTGAGCTGGGAGGCGATCGGCGCCGCGGTCGGCGCTGTCGCCGGCCTGGCGGGCGCGGTCGTCGCGATCTGGCGGGCACGCATCGACGCCCGGACGGGGGTGTCCTCCGACGAGCGCGCCGCTCGCCGCGAGGAAGCCGAGGACCGCCGCGACACGATCGCCGACCGCGACTCCCTGCTCAAGACCGTCATCGAGGAGAGCCGCCAGCTCCGCGAGGAGGTCCGGGGCCTGCGGTCCCGGGTCGAGCACCTCGAGCAGGTCGCCCGGAACCGTGCCGACCACATCGACGTGCTCGAGCACCACATCTGGTCCGGCAAGGGCCGCCCCCCACCCCGACGACCGGAAGGCGTGTGATGAGCAACGGCCGACTCGACACCGACGAGCTCGCGGTCATCCCGGGCGGCACGAAGATGGGCGGGTCCGCGCTGATCCGCGCCGACCTCCTGCCCGGGCTCGTGGCGCTGCAGGCCGCGTACCGCAAGCGGTGGGGCGTGCCGCTGCGGCCCACGTCCGCGGGCGACGGGTACCGGTCCTACGAGGTGCAGCGGCGCACGTTCCTGGCCCGCTACGTGC
>CAMPIX010000052.1 GCA_946886565.1 uncultured Altererythrobacter sp. | reverse complement strand
AGCCGGTCGAGCTCGTGGCGCAGGGCGGTCGCGAGGTCGGTCACCGGTCGGCCTCGTCGGTCGGGGTGTGCCACGTCTCGCCGTCGTCGTCGGTGTGGCGTCCGGGGTGCCCGAAGGGCTTGACGCAGAGCATCGCCTCGGCGTGGTACCCGTAGGTCCCGGGCTTGCCGACCATGACGGTTCGGGGCGCCTGGCACGTCGTGAAGGGGCCGGTCGCCTCGTTCCCGCTCACCGCCCCTCCCCGCCCGTCTCCACCGGCACCCACGGCGAGCGGGTGAGCGTCCGCCGGACGAGAGTCGCGCTGGTCTGCCGCGCCTCGGCCCGTGCGAGCCCCTCGCTAGCCAGTGAACGGAAGCGGGGCAGGGTGTCGTTGGCGTAGTAGACCCCCCACTCCTCCTCGCCCTCCTGCGCCACGGGCTGAGCGGACAGGGCGGGGGTGTCGAGCAGGGCGCGGACCTCTTCCGTGGTAGCGAACCCGCCCGACTGGCGGCCAGTCGCGGTCATGAAGTCCCGGCCCTTTGCCTCGGCAGCCAGCGCCTCGATCCGGTCCCGCAGCGCCCGTTCCCGACCCTCGGCAGCCTCAGCGCGGGCAAGGGCGGCGGTGAGGTCGCCTCGGACCGCACGCTCGACGCCGCGCGCGACGTCAACAGCCCTCCGCAGCCTCTCCGCGTCTGCCCGGTGGCGATCGCGCTGCTCGACGACGATCGCGGTCGTCCGGCGCGCGACGGCATCGCTGAACTCCCCGTCGCCCGTCCCATGCGCCTGCACCGGGCGGGCAGACAGGGCGGCACGCGCCACCCGCTCCACGTCCTCCCAGGCCGCCTGGGACGGGTCCTGCCGGAGCAGAGACGCGGCGGCACCCAGCGCAGCGTCGATGATGAGGTCGCTGTCTCGCTCCGGGTTGGCCGGGATGCTCATGCGCCAGCGCTCGTCACGCTGGGCGGCGCAGATTCGACCCACCTCGTCGCGCGCCCGCTCGATCAGCCGCAGCACCTCGGCCACCTCTGCCGTGTTCGCCCGCTCCTGCGGGGGGGTGGGGGTCATCGGGGGTCCTCCTGCTCGCTCGCGTAGGCCAGGGCCTCGGCCTGGGTCGGGAAGGTGCGGCAACCGCACGTCTCGCCGGAGTCGCAGTCGCCGGGGTCGGACGCGACCCAGGGGTGGTGTGCGCCGTCCATGCAGCAGCGCCAGACACGCCATCGGGGCTTCGGCTCGCTCATCGGTTCTCTCCTGTCCAGTCCGGGGGTGTCTGCTCCGGGTGTGCCGCTTCGTGTGCCGCCGCGAGGAGCAGTTCGTCGCGGCTCAGGTCGCACCGGTAGCAGCCGTCGACGTGCTCGCGGTGTTCGTGGGCGGTCATGGCCGACCGCCCGCGTAGATAGACCGCAGCGCCAGGTGGCACGCCCGGACAGTGGCGACGTCGGCCGCCGCGGTGTGGTCGGGCGCCGGGATGTCGTGCCCGAGCGCCACGAGCGCCTCGCGGACGTCCTTGAGGCCGTAGGGGTACTCGAAGCCGAGCGCGCCCATCGCGTAGGCCTCGATGTCGAGCAGGCGGTATCGCCACGGCGCGCGACCCCAGCGGGCCTCGAGGAACCGGGCGTCGAAGGCGGGGTTCGCGCCGACGAGCACGGCGCCGTTCAGCTGCTCGATGAGGGCCCGCTCGAACAGCGGGTCGGGCTGCACGCCGACCGCGCGGTCGAGGTAGCCGTTCACCCGCAGCGCGAAGGGGTCGGGGGTGGTGAAGCCGTGCTCGACGACGCTGGACAGGATCGGCCCGTCGTCGATGGCGTAGGCGATCTCCCACACCTCGTGGCGCCGGATGTCCAGGCCGGTTGTCTCTACGTCCAGATACACGAGCGTCATGACGCTGCCCTCCACTGTCCGGTCGCGGGGTCGCGGCTCAGCCCGGAGTAGGCCGTCGCGCGGCGGTTCTTCGACTGCTGCGAGGCGGTCGCCCAGCGGCAGTTCTCCGGCGAGTAGTCGCCGTCGTTGTCGATGCGATCGAGCGAGAGCCCCTCTGGGCGATCGCCCATGTCGTCCACGAAGGCCCAGAAGTCAGCGGCCCATCGCTCGCAGACGCGGATGCCCCGACCGCCGTACCGGGCGAAGGCGTGATGGGTCGAGCGGGAGCACCTGGCGAGCATGTCGAGGTAGGTCTCGTAGAGCGGATGCCTTGTTGCCCCGCCCCGCCAGTTCGAGTTCATGGAGCCCGTCCGGAGCGATGCGTAGTGGCTGGTCGAGCAACGCCGAGAACAGAAGCGCTGGCTGTCGCGGCGGGGCTTAAACGCGCTTGCGCACACCGCGCAGGGTCGCTCGGTGTCGAGGTAGACGAGGGTCATGAGCAGGGCTCCTGTTCGGTGCGGGCCTGGCGGTCGGCGTAGGCGATGGCCTCGGCATGGGTGGGGTGCGGTTCACAGAAGCCGCAGTCGCCGTCGTTGCACGCTGGGTCGGACGCGACCCAGGTGGGGTGGTCGGTCGAGTTGCAGCAGCGCCAGACACGCCAGGAGCGGGCGCTCACGTGAAGTCCCCCAGCGTCATCGAGAACCCGTCGCCGTCGAGCCAGTCGCGCGGGTCGTCCTCGCCGGGCGTCGCGAGCCCGTGATCGACCATCCACCGGTACTGACGGCCCCGACGCTCGGGATCGGTGGCCTCGACGTCCCGGAAGCCCCGACGCTCGGGATCGGTGGCCTCGACGTCCCGGATGAAGTCGTCGGCGAGGTGCCTGTCGCCGTACTCGTCGATCACCTCGAGGTGGTGCTCGGTGATGACGCGCTTCCAGTCCTGCCAGGAGCGGATCGGACCCCACGGGCTGTCCTGGTGCGCCTGGAACATGACCAGTGACTTGCCGATGTGCCACTCGGTCTCCTGCTGGCAGTGCTCGCAGGGGTGGGAGCACGTCAGCGGGTCGATGGCGTAGTAGTTCGTGCCCATCAGAACGGCGCCTCCTCGGTGGAGGGCTGCGGGGTCGCCCACGGGTCGGCGTCGAACCCGCCGGCGGACGGTGCGGACCGCGGCGCCAAGAGCGTCAGGGCCACCTCGCGCGCCTTCACTCCCCACGCCGAGCGCTTCTGCCCGTCGCGGTCCTCGAACCGGCGCTGGGACAGGTCCCCCACGACGATGACCGCCGCGCCCTTCTCGAGCCGTCCGGCGTGCTCCTCGGCGGCCTTCCCGAACCAGGACACGTCGTGGAAGGAGGTCTCGCCGTCGACCCACTCCCCGGCGTCGTTGCGGTGCCGCTTGTTGACGGCCACGGCGAACGAGACGAGGGGGTTGCCGTTGGGCAGGTAGCGCAGCTCGGCGTCGCGGGTGAGGCGACCGGCGATGGTGATCGGGGTGCTCATGCGGGGTGGTCCTCTCGGGTGGCGAGTGCGGCGCGGACGATGCGTGCGCCTCGGGCGTTGATGTCGGCCTGCTCGGGGGTGATGGGCGCGAGGGGTTCGGCCGCGCGTTCGGTGGCGAGCCGGTCAGCTCGGCAGGCGCCGCAGGAGTGGGCGGGGTAGGACTGGTGGCCGTCGACGTCGCAGCGGGCGAAGTGCAGGGCTTCGGCGTGCTGCCCGTGCGCGACTTGTGCGGCGAGCCACCAGGGCCCGTGCTGGTTGAGCAGGTTCGGCGTCTCGGTTTTCGCGTCGAGGGCGACGGCGATGCCGGCGACGGCCAGGTCTGCGAACGCCCGTGCCTCGTGGTGCTTCGTCAGGAAGGTGACGAGGCTGCGGACGGGCCAGCCGGGGCGGATCGCGTTCATGGCTGCTGCGATGCGCTGGATCTCGTCGGTGGTCGGCACCTCATTCCCCCTTCGCTCTTGCAAGCGTCAAGCGCGAGGACCCTGGTGACTTACCTACGCGACTTGACCCTTGAGGGAGGTCAGGAGGAAGGGAGGAAGGGAGGAAGGGAGTTGCCGATGGGTTAGGCGAGGGGTTGGCGGAACCCTCGTCGGAAGGGTTTGCCAAAGGGTTCCCGGAAGGGTTTCCCGAAGGGTTCGGCGCGAGGATGTCGAAGGCTTCCTGGGGCGACATCGAACGCTTCCCCAGGAGCGCCTCGACCGCCGGCCAGCCCTTGAGGTCAGGGTGCTTGCCACGAAGGCGAGTGAGCTCGTGAACGATGACCGCTCGGATGGGTGCCGACCCGATGGCGGCGTGGTCCTTGACGAGCGCCTTCGCCATGTTCGGCGACTTCATGAGGCCGTCGTGCTTGACGAACGACCGGATCAGGCACTCCTCGGACTCGCGGTCCACGACGATGTACCGGCCAGCCTCCAACTCGACGGCGAACGCCTCGACGTCAGCGGCGGTCAGTTCAGCCGTGTGGGCCGCGATCTTGGGTGGTCGCCAGTCCACGACGCCGCAGAACGACAGGCGCGGGCTGGTGAGCAGGTGCAGGTAGAGCCACTGCCCAGAGGACGAGAGGTCGCGCCAGTCATCGTCGGACCAGATGTCCAGGCGGATGCGCGCGTGGTCGCGGGCCATCAGGCGTCGCCGCCTGGTCGAAGGTTGCCCATCTCGGCGCGAGGCGCTCGCCCCTTGCTGGTCTCTCCGGCCTGGTAGTCGGCTTCCCATGCCTCCGCGGTCGCCCAGAGCGCCGTGATGATCACCCGCGACCCGTCGGGCTTCTCGTCGGACACCGCGAGCGCCACGTTGCCGCGGGCGAAGATGAAGGACTGCTGGCGGTTCGACCAGTAGCGGTACTCGGGTCTGTTGGCAACGATCGCGACCTCGGCAGGGGAGAGGCGCATCTCCAGGATGCGGGCCGCTGCGTGGCGGCTCAGCTTCCACTTGCTCGGGTCGAGGGTGGGCTTCCACCTCTTCGGACGTGTACGCTCGGACTCAGCCATCGAGACTCCCAACAGTCTTGGCGGTCAGGCCCCGGTTACCAGCCGGGGCCGTTTTGTTATGCCTGGAGTTTACCACTTCGCCCCCCCATTTCCGTGATGCTCAGCACCATCCGCCCGTACCGCTTGAGCGCGGGATTCGGTGGCATTTCGACGCCGATAGCGGTGTTCACGATCCGCTCACCTTCGGCTTGCCCGGAGCTGCGCTGAGGCAGGACCGGCAGGTCTTGTACTTGACCTTGGATACGGGCCCGCCGCACCGCTCGCACTTGCCCTTTGAGGGTCGGACAAGACGCCTTTGCCGGCTCGCCTCGGCCGCACACGGGCTGGAGCAGTAGTTCGACTTTCTGACATGGCAGCGCTGCTTTGTGAAGAGTTGCCCGCAGTGATCGCACCGCATCTCGACTCGGCGCGCTTCTGAGGTGCACTCCATCGAGCAGAACCGTGCCGCGCTCGCGCGAGCGGGTCCGTGCGCGAGGAAAGTCACCCCGCACCGCTCGCACGTAACCTCGCGCCTCCTGTTGCGGAAGGCGGTGCGGCAAGCCCGTGAGCAGAACTTGGTCGAGGACTCCAGCGAAGGCCAGGTCTCGAACGGCTCGCCGCACTCCTCGCAAGGCTTGGTTAGCCGGCTCACCGGGCCTAGCCGGTAGATCAGCACTTCGGTGCGGGCTTGATCGCGAGCCACGTACTCCTTGCGCCCCGAGACCTCCAAGACCTGCGTGTCGTCGGCCCATGCAACGCCGTTCAATCCGTCGAGGATGAGCTTGAGCATGTTGTCGACGTCTCGGCGCTGGCGGGTTCCATTGAAGAAGATTGCGCTGACGCCGTAGGTCTCAGTGGCGCTCGGCGCCTTCTGGATCGACGACTGCCTGTAAGCCAGAGCCATCCGGCGTTCCCCGGTCTTCGTCTTCTCGGGCGTGTAGGACACGACCTTGCTTCCGCGCTTGGTGAATCGGGCGCGGGCCTTGGATACCGGCTCCCCCTCCACGACGAATCGAGCGATGACAGACTCCGGGTCGACCATTGCGGCGCGGGGCCAGATGATGGTCAGAGTCTCGGTGCGGGTCACCCGACCGCCCCCACCTTCTGCCGCTCGTAAGCAGCCGCCCTCTGCCTGGCCCGGAACGCCTTGCACGCATCGCAGGGGGTCTCGCCGTTCTTCCGGTGGTGCCAGTACCCGCTCTTGTGTCCGTGGCGGACGCGGCGGGCTGGTCGGGCGCGCTCGGCCGGCGTCATGCCCCCGAGGACTGCGAACCGGTCGCGGGTCTCGAGCGCCCACGTCAGGCAGTCGGTGCGGACGGGGCACGCGGCGCAGATGGCCTTTGCGTCGTCGACGCTGCTCGGGTCGTAGAACGTCTCCGGGTCGGTCTGTGCGCACAGGGCGTCGGCCATGAACGCAGGCGTCGGAATCTGGATCACGAGGCGTCCTTCCGGGCGAGATCGGCGTCGAGGTTCCCGCGGCGCTTGGCCTTGACCCACTCGGGGTCCGGGTGGGCTTCCTTGACGGACTGGAGGTGTCGGGTGGCGTCCGCGATGACGTGCGCGCCCTTGCCGCGCTTCCACTGCGCGTACACGTCGGCGCGGATCGCGTGGACGTTCACCGCCGGCGGGTCCTGCACTCGCAGGCGCCCCAGGAGTGCCTTGTGGCCGTGGCGGTCGAGGCGTCGTTCGAGGGCGATGACGGTGAACCCGGTGCGCTTTGCTGCCTCGCGCATCCCGACACCGTTCTCGGCGAGGAACGCGAGGTCTTCGATGAGCTCGTCGAGGGTCAGGTTGACGGCGGGCTGGCGCTTGGGGCGGGTCACGGCTTCCTCCTGCACTCGTGAGCGGACTTGGCTCGTGCGTGCGCTCCGGGCGTGTTCTTGAGCGTCTCGATGCGTTCCTGGCACCGGTCGCAGGTCACGACGTCGCGGGTGGGGTGGGGGTGGGTGGTGAAGGTG
>CAMPIX010000051.1 GCA_946886565.1 uncultured Altererythrobacter sp. | reverse complement strand
CACACCAGCGGCGGCCTCTCCAACCTCAGCTTCAGCTTCCGCGGCAACGAGACCGTCCGCCGCGCGATGCATTCGGTGTTCCTCTACCACGCGATCCCCGCCGGGCTCGACATGGCGATCGTGAACGCGGGCCAGCTCGACGTCTACGACGCGATCGACCCCGAGCTGCGCGAGGCGTGCAAGGATGTGATCCTCATGCGGCGGCCGGATGCGACCGAGCGGCTGATCGACCTCGCCGAAAGCTACAAGGGCAAGGATGCCAAGGCGGAAAAGGCCGCGCAGGAATGGCGCGGCTGGCCGGTCGAACGGCGGCTCGAACACGCGCTGGTCAAGGGCATCGACGCGCACGTGGTCGAGGATACGGAGGAAGCGCGCCAGGCTCTGGCCGACAGCGGCGGGCGTCCGATCGAGGTGATCGAAGGCCCGCTGATGGACGGGATGAACGTCGTCGGCGACCTGTTCGGCAGCGGCAAGATGTTCCTCCCGCAAGTGGTCAAGTCCGCGCGCGTGATGAAGAAGGCGGTCGCGCATCTCATCCCGTTCATCGAGGCGGAGAAGGAGGAGGGCGCGCGCGCCAAGGGCACGATCGTGATGGCGACGGTAAAAGGGGACGTGCACGATATCGGCAAGAACATCGTCGGCGTCGTGCTCCAGTGCAACGGCTACGAGGTGATCGACCTCGGCGTTATGGTGCCGTGGGCGAAGATCCTCGAGACCGCGAACGACAACCAGGCCGACATGATCGGGCTCTCGGGCCTCATCACGCCTTCGCTCGACGAGATGGTTACCGTGGCAGAGGAGATGAAGGCGGCGGGCATGACGATGCCGCTGCTGATCGGCGGCGCGACCACCAGCAAGGTCCACACCGCGCTGCGGATCGATCCGGCCTACGACGGGCCGGTGATCCACGTGCTCGACGCGAGCCGTGCGGTCGGGGTTGCGAGCAAGCTGCTCAGCGATACCCAGCGCAACGGCTTCGTCGAGGATACCGCGAACGAATACGTCAAGATCCGCGACGCGCGCGAGGGCAAGAACAAGAGCGTGCTCCTCAGCCTCGATGAAGCGCGCGCGAACTATTACGACGCCTACCTGAGCGACAAGCCAGCGCCGCCGAACAAGCCCGGTGTACACGCGTTCGACGACTGGCCGCTCGCCGACTTGCGCGACTACATCGACTGGACGCCGTTCTTTCGCGCCTGGGAACTGCACGGGACATATCCCTCGATCCTCGACGACAAGGTGGTGGGCGAGACCGCGCGCGACCTGAAGCGCGATGCCGATGCGATGCTCGACCGGATCGTCGCGGAGAAATGGCTGACCGCGAAAGGCGTGGCCGGCCTGTGGCCCTGCGCGCGCGACGGCGACGATGTCACGCTGCACGACGCGGAGGGCGAGACCCACACCGTCCTTCCGTTCCTGCGCCAGCAGGTCAAGAAATCGCGCGACCGGGCGAACATGTGTCTCGCCGATTTCATCGATCCGGCGGGCGACTGGATCGGCGGCTTCGCGGTCGGCATCCACGGGATCGAGCCGCACTCCGAGCGATTCCGCGCCGACAAGGACGACTATTCGGATATCCTGCTGAAAGCGCTCGCCGACCGGCTGGCCGAAGCCTTCGCGGAAGCGCTGCACCGCCACGTCCGCGCCGTCTTGTGGGGCTATGCCGAAGGCGAGCAACTGACCAACGAGGCACTGATCAAGGAGGAATATCGCGGCATCCGCCCCGCGCCGGGCTATCCCGCATGCCCCGATCACAGTCTCAAGCCGATTCTGTTCGACCTGCTCGACGCCGGCGCTAACGCGGGGATCGAGCTGACCGAAAGCTACGCCATGCTACCGACCTCGGCGGTCAGCGGCTTCTATTTCGGGCACCCCGAGGCCGAATACTTCGGCGTCGCGCGCATCGGGCGCGATCAGCTCAAGGACTACGCCGCGCGCCGCGGTGTGGACCTGCCCACCGCCGAACGCTGGCTGCGCCCCAACCTCGATTGAGTTGACGCCGCGGCGGGGCCGCGCGATCACCCCCGCCATGCGCTCCGGCCTCTCCGTTCTTTCCGTGCTGGCGCTGGCGAGCTGCGCCAGTGCGCCCGATGCGCCTGCGAGCGCCCCGGCGAGCGTGGTGGTCGCCTTCGACCGCGAAATGCGCCGGGTGCTCGTCGCCGAGGGGTTTGCCGATGCGGAGAGCGGCCGCCGCGTGACGACCGAGAGTCCGGTCCGGATCGCCAGCATCTCGAAGCTGATCGTCGCGCTCGGGGTCATGCGGATGGTCGAGGCGGGGCAGCTCGATCTCGACCGGGATGTCTCGGACTATCTCGGCTGGCGCCTGCGCAATCCCAACCGGCCGGACGAAGCGATCACCTTGCGCATGCTGCTGTCGCACCGCGCGGGGCTGCGTGATGCGGGCGACTACGTCATTCCGCTCGGCGAGACGCTGCGCGAGCGGCTCGCGCGGCCCCAGGCGTGGGCGAAGCCCGATGCGCAGGGGCACATCGGTTTCGAGTATGGCAACATCAACTCGCCGGTTATCGCCAGCGTGATGGAGCAGGTCAGCGGCGAGCGCTTCGACCGGCTGATGACGCGGCTGGTGTTCGCGCCGCTCGATATCGACGCCTGCATGAACTGGTCGGGGTGCTCGGACGAAGCGGTGGCGCGGGCGGTGGTGCTGTACACCTCGGCGGGCGAGGTCGCGCGCGATGATCTGAAGGGCCGGCGTCCCGAATGCCTGGCGGTGGCGGCCGCCGATGGAAGCTGCGACCTCGCCGGCTATGTCCCGGGAACCAACGGCTCGCTGTTCTCGCCGCAGGGCGGGGTGCGGATATCGGGCATGGATCTGGCGCGGATCGGCCAGATGATCGCGCGGCGCGGCGAAGGATTTCTCTCCGCCGCCAGCCTCGCCGAACTGGCCCGGCCGCACGGCGACGAGGCGAGCGGCGCGCCCTGGTTTTGTCGCTACGGGCTGGCGGTTCAGACCCTCGGCGCAGGAGGGCCGGATTGCGACGAGCGGCTGTTCGCCGACGATGCCTTCCGAATCGGCCATGCCGGCGACGCCTATGGCCTGCGCTCGGGCCTGTGGCTCGATCCGGCGACGGGCGAAGGCGTCGCCTATTTCACCACCCGCGTGCCGGCGCGCACCGACGGCAAGGAAGGCGGGTTTACCGCGGAGGAGATCGCGCTGCTCGCCCGTGCGCGGCGGGCCGGCGAATAAGTCGCCCCGACCCGCGGCGGGGCATTGACGCCGCGCCCCGGTTGCAGCAGGGACGGCGCGTCCTCCGCGCCGAAATGCGATTCCGGCACGGGCGGACGAGCGGGAGAGATCGCCGGCTGCGCCCATTTTCGCGGAGCCGGCGGCGCCGAAGGAGCAACCGCCCCGGAAACTCTCAGGCACACGGGACCGCTCGCCCGGTGGACACTCTGGAAAGCGCTTCGTGCCCACGGCGGCCGGAGCCACCGAAGGGGTAAGCCCGCTGCCGCCATCGAGTGGACGCGGGCCAGTCTCTCAGGTTTCCCGACAGAGGGGGCAACCGTGGATGTCGCTCCGCACCGGGGTGGCGCCATGCTGTCGGGGAAGTGGTTTGAGCGAAAATACCGAATCCGACGTCGAGGTGAAGACGCTGCCCCTCGATGCCTGGCATCGCGCCCAGGGCGCGCGCATGGTGCCGTTCGCCGGTTACTGGATGCCGATCCAGTATGAAGGCATCGTCGCCGAGCACGAGTGGACCCGCACCCACGCCGGGCTGTTCGACGTCAGCCATATGGGGCAACTGCTGGTCTCCGGCGAAGGCGCGGCCGAGGCGCTCGAGGCGTTGCTGCCGGGCGATATCTCGGCGCTGAAGCCGGGCCGCATCCGCTACTCGCTGCTGCTCGACGATAACGGTGGCATTCTCGACGATCTGATGGTCACCAACGTCACGTCCGAGGGTGGAACCCCGAGCTATTACGTCGTGGTCAACGGCGCGACCAAGTGGGACGATATCGCCCATCTGCGCGAGCGCCTGCCCGACGAGATCACGCTGACCCATCTGGAAGATCAGGCACTGCTCGCGGTGCAGGGGCCTGAGGCGGCGACCGCGCTCGGCCGCGTGTTCCGCGACGCGATCGGCGACCTCAAGTTCATGCAGGGCACCGCGTTCAGGTTCGGAGAGATCGAGATTGGTATCGGCCGATCGGGATATACCGGCGAGGACGGGTTCGAGCTTTCGGTGCCTGCCGAGCATGCCGAGACCATCGCCGGCCGCCTCTGCGCCGAAATCGAGATCAAGCCGATCGGCCTCGGCGCGCGCGATTCGCTGCGGCTCGAGGCGGGTCTCCCGCTCTACGGCCACGATCTTTCGCCCGAGACCGACCCGGTATCGGCCGATCTCGGCTTCGCGATCAGCAAGCGTCGCCGCGCCGAAGGCGGCTTTCCCGGCGCCGAACGCATTCTCGGCCTGCTGGAGAGCGGAACCGAGGCCAAGCGCGTCGGCCTCACGCTCGAAGGCCGTTTGCCGGCGCGCGAGGGCGCAACCGTCTATGCCGGCGAGCAAGAAGTCGGCCGCGTCACCAGCGGCGGCTTCGCGCCCACGCTCGGCCATCCGATCGCGATGGCCTACGTCGCCTCGGCGCACGCCGAGCCCGGCGCCGCGCTCGAAATCGAAGTCAGGGGCAAGCGCCTGCCGGCCACGGTCGCGCCGATGCCCTTCGTGCCCCACAACTACTACCGCGGAGATAAGTGATGGCCCGTTACTTCACCGAAGAACACGAATGGATCGACGTGGCGGGCGACACCGCCACCGTCGGCATCACCGATTATGCGCAAGGCCAGCTCGGCGACATCGTGTTCGTCGAACTGCCCGCGATCGGCGCCAGCGTCGACAAGGGCAAGGACGCCGCGGTGGTCGAGAGCGTCAAGGCCGCGAGCGACGTCTACGCGCCGATCAGCGGCGAGGTGACCGAGACCAACGACGCGCTCGAGAACGATCCGGCGCTGGTCAACTCCAGCCCCGAGGCCGACGGCTGGTTCTTCAAGCTGACCATCGCCGACACCGCGCAGCTCGAAGGCCTGATGGACGAGAGCGCCTACAAGAGCTTCGTCGAGGGGCTTTAATTCGCGCGAGCCCCCGCGAAGGCGGGGCCTCGGGCCGCCGACGCTCCGCCAATCGCATGAGGCCCCCGCCTTCGCGGGGGTGCAGGAAAGCAAGATTATGCGCTACCTACCCCTGACCGACACCGACCGCGGTGAAATGCTCGCCAAGATCGGCGCCCAGTCGATCGACGACCTGTTCCTCGATGTGCCCGAAGAAGCGCGCCTCTCCGGCCCCATCGAGGGTCTGCCGCTCCACGCGAGCGAGATGGCGGTCGAAAAACACATGAGGCGGCTGTCGAAGAAGAACCTCGCTGCGGCCGACGCACCGTTCTTCCTCGGCGCAGGGGCCTATCGCCACCACGTGCCCGCCACGGTCGACCACGTGATCCAGCGCGGCGAGTTCCTGACCGCCTACACGCCCTATCAGCCCGAAATCGCGCAGGGCACACTGCAGATGCTGTTCGAATTCCAGAGCCAGGTCGCACGGCTCTACGGCTGCGCGGTCGCCAATGCCTCGATGTACGACGGCTCGACCGCGTGCTGGGAAGCGGTGGCGATGGCGGCGCGGGTGACGAAGCGCAAGCGGGCGGTGCTCTCGGGCGCGCTGCACCCGCACTACGCCGAAGTCGTGCGCACGATGGCCAAGTTCACCGACGACGAGATCGCCGACGCGCTGCCCACCCTGCAGGGCGCGCCCGACAACGACGGGCTGATTGCGCGGATCGACGACCAGACCTCGTGCGTCGTGGTGCAATACCCTGACATTCTCGGCCGCATCCCCGATCTCGCCGCGATCGCCGACGCGGCGCACGCCAAGGGCGCGCTGCTGATCGCGGTCAATACCGAGCCGGTCTCGCTGGGCGCGATCAAGTCGCCCGGTGAACTCGGCGCGGACATCGTGGTGGGCGAAGGCCAGTCGATCGGCGTCGGCCTGCAATTCGGCGGGCCGTACCTCGGTCTGTTCGCGGTGCGCGATGCCAAGCACGTGCGCCAGATGCCCGGGCGCCTCTGCGGCGAGACGCAGGATGCCGAGGGCAAGCGCGGCTTCGTGCTCACGCTCTCGACCCGCGAGCAGCACATCCGCCGCGAGAAGGCGACCAGCAACATCTGCACCAATTCCGGCCTGTGCGCGCTGGCGTTCTCGGTCCACATGACGCTGCTGGGCGAGGAAGGGCTGCGGCGGCTGGCCGCGTGGAACCATTCGCTCGCCTGCAAGGCGGCCGACGCGCTGGGCGCGATCCCCGGCGTGAGCGTGCTCAACGACAGCTTCTTCAACGAATTCACCGTCACGCTCGGCACCGATGCGCGCGAGATCGTGCGCCAGCTCGCCGACGACGGCATCCTCGCGGGCGTCTCGCTCGGGCGGCTCTATCCGGGGCACTCCGAGTTCGCGCAGGGCCTGTTGGTCGCGGTCACCGAAACCACGACCGAGGACGACATCGAAACCCTTGCCGCCGCGCTCCGGGAGAAACTGGCATGAACGCGCCCAACAAGTCCGGCTGGAAGCCCGAGATGACCGCGGCCGAAGACGGCATGCATGCCGGGCCTGCCACAGCCACCGGCAACCGCGCGCTGATGCTGGAAGAGCCGCTGATCTTCGAGATCGGCCACCGCGAGACGACCGGCGTCGATTTTCCCTCTCCCCCTCCCCTTCAGGGGAGGGGGCCGGGGGGTGGGGAAGGTGCGGCATCGCCGGACAGGGCCCCCCCCCAACCCACCCCCCGAGGGGGGGGGGGGTAAAAAACTCTCGGGGGTAATGGGCGGGCCCCGCCCCGGGGTATAACCCCCCCGGGGGGACCCCCGACAC
>CAMPIX010000050.1 GCA_946886565.1 uncultured Altererythrobacter sp. | reverse complement strand
CTTTCCCAGTCGTCCTCGACGAAGCGGATGTCGTGCTTCAGCGGATCGATTCCGATCACGCGCAGGCTCTCGAGGTAGAGATCCTGGATGTCGGGCGGGCTCGGCTTGAGGATCACTTGATACTGGTAGTAGTGCTGGAGCCGGTTCGGGTTCTCGCCGTAACGGCCGTCGGTCGGGCGGCGGCAGGGCTGGACGAAGGCCGCGTTCCACGGCTCCGGTCCGAGCGCGCGCAGCGTGGTCGCGGTGTGGAAGGTGCCCGCGCCCATGCGCATGTCGTAAGGCTGGAGGATCAGGCAGCCCTGCGCGCTCCAGAAATCGTGGAGAGCGAGGATCATGTCCTGAAAGCTGTTCGCAGGGTTCCGGTCCATCGCGCCGCGCCATGGCGTAGCGCGGAAAACCCGTCAATGGCGCGGCGCGTGTTCGGCGCGAATGACAGGTTCTCCCGACACGATGTCGGGTTGTGTTGACATAGTCAGCGAATCGCGACATATAGTCAGGCATACCTTACACTAGGAAATGCTCGCCCACGATGAAAAACCGGCTGAAAGTGCTGCGCGCCGAGCGCAACTGGAGCCAGGCGGAGCTGGCGGTGCAGCTCGACGTGTCGCGCCAGGCGGTGAACGCGATCGAGACCGGCAAGCACGATCCGTCGCTGCCGCTCGCGTTCCGCATCGCGCGGCTGTTCGCAATGCCGATCGAGGAGATTTTCGATGACCAAACCTGATGACGCCGACCGCCCGCCGCGGACGTTGGCTGGTGCGCTTGTCCTCTCGGTTGCATTCGTGCTGGGGATGTTCGCGTTGGGGATGTTGGTTGCTACCGCGGAAGTATTGAGCGACCGGGCCGCGCCGGAGTTTGCAGTCTATCTCGGGGGAGCGATCGCGCTATCGATTCTCGCGCTGGCATCTTGGCTGGTCTATCGAAACCGCCGCGTGTTGAGCCTTCCTAGCAGCCCGCGCCAGCGCGAAGCGGGGTTGATGCTCTATCTGAGCGCCGGTGTTGGCCTGGCGGTCGTCATCGCATTGATCTGGCTGGTTGGAGCCGATTTCGGCACCAAAGTGATCTTTTCCGATGAACCGTTGTCCCTCGCAACCGTTCTGATTTTAGCCGGCGCCTTCGCGATCGGCATCGTGCTGTCCATTCGATGGATGGTGCTACTCGATGAGCACGAGCGGGCGGCGCATGATTTCGGCGCGGTGGTCGCATTCTACCTTTATCTCACAGTGAGCGCGATTTGGTGGCTGCTCGCCCGCGGCGGTCTCGCGCCGTGGCCGAACGGCATTCTCATCTTCTGGCTCGCATTCGCTGCATGGGTCGCCGGCTGGGCATGGCGGCGGGGAAGCTGATTCTCTATCTTGCACTCCAACTGAAGGATTTTTCGATCATGAAGCATATTTTCCCTCACCTCGCCGCCGCCACCTCGGCCCTCGCCCTCGCTTTCACCGCGCCCGCCATGGCGCAGGAAGCGACTGCCACACCCGCCCCCACCGAAGCCGCCGAAACCGCCGCGCCCGCGCTGTGGAAGGTGGCCGATGAGGACACCACGATCTGGCTGTTCGGCACGGTCCACGCGCTGCCCGAGGATGTCTTGTGGTATCGCGGCGAGATCGCCGAGGCGCTCGGATCGTCGGACATTCTCGTGACCGAGATCAAGATGGACGCCGATGCGATGGCCAAGATGCAGTCGGCCGTGATGACCAAGGGCGTTCTGCCCGAGGGGCAGACGCTGCGCGGGCTGCTGAACGACGAGCAGCGCGCGGCTTACGAGGCGGCGCTGGCCAAGGTCGATCTGCCGCCCGCCGCGCTCGACCGGTTCGAGCCGTGGTACGGGGCGATGATGATGGCGATGCTGCCATTGCTCAAGCAGGGCTATTCGGCCGAGGCCGGGGTCGAGAAGGTGCTCGAGGGCCAGATGGGCGAAGGGATGAAGCGCGGCGCGCTCGAGACGGTCGAGCAGCAGCTCGCGATCTTCGACGAGCTGCCGCAGGAGACCCAGATCGAGTTCCTGATGGAGACGGTCGAGGGCGTCGACGAGATCAAGGCGATGCTCGACGCGATGGTCGCCGAATGGGCCGAGGGCGATGCCGACGAGCTCGCGCGGCTGATGAACGAGAGTATGACCGATCCGATGCTCGCCGAGCGCCTGCTCTACGCTCGCAATGCGAACTGGGCGGCGTGGATCGACGAGCGGCTCGATGCGCCGGGGACGGTGTTCGTGGCGGTCGGCGCGGGGCACCTCGCGGGCAAGGAGAGCGTGCAGGACAAGCTCGCCGCGCTCGGGATCGAGACGGCGCGGGTCCAGTGATCGGACGGGCTGCCCTTGCGCTGGCGGCGCTGCTCGCGCTCGCTGCGTGCAAGGGCGATCCGCCAGCGGAGTTCGCAGGCCCACCCTCGCCCGCGCTGTTCGAGGTGTCTTCGCCCGGGGGCGCGGTCGAGGGGTGGCTGTTCGGCACGATCCATTCGCTGCCCGACGGGGTGGACTGGCGGACCGAGACGCTGACGGGCGTGGTCGATCGGGCAGACCTGCTGGTGGTCGAAGTGCGCGATCTCGGCGCGGCGGCGATGCGCCAGACTTTCGCGGAGCGCGCCTACACCAAGGGGCAGCCGCCGCTCGCGAGCAAGGTGCCGCCTGCCCAGCGCGACGCGCTGTTCGCGATCCTCGCCGAGCACGATCTCACCGCCGACACGTTCGCGAGAATGGAAACCTGGGCCGCAGCACTGACGCTCGCACAATATGCCGAGACCGGCGACGCGGCGAACGGGGTCGATCGCGCACTGCTGCGCGAGATTCCGCGCGCGAAAGTGACCGAGCTGGAAAGCGGGGCGCGCCAGCTCGATATCTTCGACCACTTGCCCGAGACCGAACAGCGCGATCTGCTCGAGGCAGTCATCGCCGACATGGCGCGCAACCGCGAGACGCCGTCGCGCCACGCCGCCGACTGGTATCGCGGGCGGATCGATCATCTCGCCGATCCCGCAACCAGCGCGCTGCTCGCCGATCCGGAGCTGCGCGAGGCGCTCTACACCGCGCGCAACCGCGCATGGGCCGAGCGGCTCGCGACGATCCTCGAAGGCGACCCGCGGCCGCTGGTCGCGGTCGGAACCGCGCATCTTTCGGGCGATGACGGGCTGCCCGCGCTGCTCGCCGCGCGCGGCTACACGGTGCGGCGCATCCAGTAGGGCACCCAGCGCGCTTGCATTTCGCCGCCCGCACGCTATAGGCGCGCGCTTCCGGCCATGGTCATCCCTGGAGGCGTGGCGGAAACCTGTATTCAATTGCATTTCGAAAGGTACGCGACATGAGCGACGCTCTGACCCTGCCGGCCGAGACGCGCGATCGGGCGGGCAAGGGAGCCTCCCGTGCACTGCGTCGCGAAGGCCGTGTCCCCGCCGTGATCTACGGCGGCAAGGAAGAACCCACCCCGATCCACGTCGAGGAAAAGCTGCTTCGCAAGCAGCTCGGCACCGGGCACTTCATGAACTCGATCGTCGAGATCGAGCTGGGTGGCAAGAAGTTGCGCACGCTGCCCAAGGACGTCGCGTTCCACCCGGTCTCCGACCGCCCGACCCACGTCGATTTCCTGCGGCTCGCGAAGGGCGCCAAGGTCGACGTCAACGTGCCGGTCGTGTTCGTCAACGAAGAAAAGAGCCCCGGCCTCAAGAAGGGCGGCGTGCTCAACGTGGTGCGCCACGAGCTCGAACTGGTCTGCGACGCGGACAAGATCCCGAGCGAGATCGAGATCGACGTCACCGACAAGGAAGTCGGCGATTCGATCCACATCAGCCATGTGACGCTGCCCGAAGGTTCGGAAAGCGCGATCACCGACCGCGACTTCACCATCGCGACGCTGGTCGCCCCGTCGGCGCTGAAGAAGGCCGAGGGTGCCGATAGCGGAGACGAAGTCGCGGCCGACGACGTTCCTGCGAGCGAGCAGAGCGACGAGGAAGGCGGCGAGGACGAGGAAGCCGGCGAGGAATAATCCCCGCGGCTGCCCTTCCCGGCACAACACGAGACGCCGGCCCAGCGATGGGCCGGCGTTTTTGCTTTTGGCAGACCCTGCGGCCACCGCCGGCACGATCCCCCCCGAGACGGGGAGGAGGCGGCGAGTGCGACAGCACTCGCTGACGGAGGGGAACAGGCCACCCGCGTAACGCTAGCGGCGCGTGCCCCTCCACCCCGACGCCTGCGGCGTCGCGGTCCCCCTCCCCGTGCCGGGGAGGATTACCCGGCGTTTTGCGTTTCGGATGTTGCTTGGCTAGACCGCGCGGCGATACGATGGGTATCGCGACACCCGCCGGAGAGACAGGCTTGAGCGACCACGACCACGATATCGTCCCCGTGCCCGCCGAAGCGCGCGAGCGCACCGGCTGCACGCTCGCGCAGTACGAGGCGATGTATCGCCGCTCGATCGACGAGCCCGAGGCGTTCTGGGCCGAGCAGGCGCGACGGCTCGACTGGTTCGATAGCCCGACGAAGATCGCGGACTGGAGCTTCGACCCGGCGGAGATCGCGTGGTTCTCCGACGGCACGCTCAATATCTGCCACAACGCGGTCGACCGCCACGTCGCCGCGGGCCACGGCGACACCGTCGCGCTGATCTTCGAGCCCGACGATCCTGAAGACGCCGTGCGTCGCCTCACCTACGCCGATCTCCAATGCGAGACGATCCGCATGGCGAACACGCTCAAGGCTATGGGCGTGGCGAAGGGCGACCGGGTGACGATCTACATGCCGATGATCCCCGAAGGCGCGATCGCGATGCTCGCCTGCGCGCGGATCGGCGCGGTGCACTCGGTGATCTTCGGCGGCTTCTCCCCCGACGCGATCGCCGGCCGGATCGAGGACTGCGCGAGCGACTGGGTGGTGACCGCCGACGAGGGCCTGCGCGGATCGAAGACAGTGCCGCTCAAGGCCAACGTCGACGCGGCGCTGGATAAAGTTTCGGTCAAGGCCGTGCTGGTCGTGCGCCACACCGGCGCCGATGTGTCGATGAAGGACGGACGCGACCGCTGGTATCACGAGGCGTCGCATGGCGTGGCGGCGGACTGCCCGTGCGAGCCGATGAACGCCGAGGACCCGCTGTTCATCCTTTACACCTCGGGCTCGACCGGCAAACCCAAGGGCCTGCTCCACACCACTGGCGGCTATGCGGTGTGGACCGAGGCGACGTTCCGCTACGTGTTCGATTATCGGCCCGGCGAGGTCTATTGGTGCACCGCCGATATCGGCTGGGTCACCGGGCACAGCTACATCGTCTACGGCCCGCTGCAGAACGGCGCGACCGCGCTGATGTTCGAAGGCGTGCCCAACTGGCCCGACCACGACCGCTTCTGGGCCGTATGTGAGAAGCACAAGGTCAACATTTTCTACACCGCGCCGACCGCGATCCGCGCGCTGATGCGCGAGGGCGCGGGGCATGTGGAGAAGCACGATCTGTCGAGCCTGCGTCTGCTCGGCACTGTCGGCGAGCCGATCAACCCGGAGGCGTGGCGCTGGTATCACGACACCGTGGGCAAGGGCGAAATCCCGGTGGTCGACACCTGGTGGCAGACCGAGACCGGCGGGGTCATGATCACCACCCTGCCCGGCGCGCACCCGATGAAGCCGGGCAGCGCAGGGCGACCCTTCTTCGGCGTCCGCCCCGAGATCGTCGACGGCGACGGTGCGCCGATCGAAGGCGCAGGTTCGGGCAACTTGTGCATCGCGCGCAGCTGGCCCGGGCAGGCGCGCACGGTCTACGGCGACCACGAACGGTTCGTGCAGACCTACTTCAGCACCTATCGCGGCAAGTATTTCACCGGCGACGGCTGCCGGCGCGACGCCGATGGCTATTACTGGATCACCGGGCGGGTGGACGACGTGATCAACGTCTCGGGCCACCGCATGGGCACCGCCGAGGTCGAAAGCGCGCTCGTGCTCCACCCCAAGGTCGCCGAGGCGGCGGTGGTCGGCTTCCCGCACGACATCAAGGGTCAGGGCATCTACTGCTACGTCACGCTCAACGCGGGCGAGGAGGCGTCGGACGAACTGGCCGCGGAACTGCGCCAGCAGGTACGCAAGGAAATCGGCCCGATCGCCACGCCCGACCACCTGCACTTCACCCCCGCCCTGCCCAAGACCCGCAGCGGCAAGATCATGCGCCGCATCCTGCGCAAGATCGCCGAGAACGACTACGGCGCATTGGGCGACACCTCGACGCTCGCCGATCCTTCGCTGGTGGACGGGCTGATCGAGGGGCGGTTAAACCGGTAGCGCTCATCCCAGTCCCCGCTCGCCCTGAGCCTGTCGAAGGGCCGCATTTTCTTCGAGTGCAGCGCTGGAAGTGAAGAGCGGTGCTTCGACAAGCTCAGCACGAACGGACTTGGACGTCTGTTCGTGGGACGCCGACCCTTGCCCCAAACCTCCAGCCCGCTAGAGCGCGCCAATGCAGATTTGGGCTGGCCTCGGTAATCCCGGACCGCAATACGCGCTCCACCGTCACAACGTCGGCTTCATGGCCGTCGACGTGATCGCGGAAATGCACGGGTTCGGCCCGGTGCAGAAGAAGTTCTCGGGCTGGGTCCAGGAAGGCCGGATCGGCGGCGAGAAGGTGCTGCTGCTCAAGCCCGCCACATTCATGAACGAGAGTGGCCGCAGCGTCGCCGAGGCTCTGCGCTTCTACAAGCTCGGGGTCGAAGACCTGACCGTATTCCACGACGAGCTCGACCTCGCGCCGTTCAAGGTCAAGGCCCGCATCGGCGGCGGGCTTGCGGGGCACAACGGCCTGCGTTCCGTGAATCAGCATCTCGGCCCGGACTTCCGCCGCGTGCGGATCGGCATCGGCCACCCCGGCCACAAGGATCGGGTGACCGGCCACGTGCTCGGCAACTACGCCAAGGCCGAGCTCGACGACCTGACCGACATGCTCGCCGCGATCGGCGCCGAGGCGGGCTGGCTCGCCGAAGGGAACGACGCACGCTTCATGAGCGACGTTGCGCTAAGGTTGCAGGACTGACGACCGGCTCGGCTCGATGGTTCAGGCGGTGCACGCCCTTCTTCCGTTCGTGCCGAGCTTGTCGAAGCACCGCTTTTCTCTATATCGCGGCGCAGAAAACAAGGCAGCCCTTCGACAAGCTCAGGGCGAACGGATTTAGAGAGAACGAAATATGGGTTTCCGTTGCGGGATCGTCGGGCTGCCGAACGTCGGCAAGTCCACGCTGTTCAACGCGCTGACCGAGACGCAGGCGGCGCAGGCGG
>CAMPIX010000049.1 GCA_946886565.1 uncultured Altererythrobacter sp. | reverse complement strand
AGGTGGCGGTGAAGGCGAGCGACGTGTTCCTCGCGGTCGCCGCCTACATGCAGCTTTCCGAGGCGGTCGACTGCCCGCTGCACCTCGGCATCACCGAGGCGGGCGGCCTGATCGGCGGCACGGTCAAGTCGAGCATCGGAATCGGCAACCTGCTGTGGGCGGGGATCGGCGACACCATCCGCGTCTCGCTCTCGGCCGAGCCGGAACAGGAAGTGCGCGTCGGGTTCGAGATCCTCAAGGCCCTCGGCCTGCGCACCCGCGGCGTGCGCGTGGTCTCGTGCCCGAGCTGCGCGCGGCAAGGCTTCGACGTGATCCGCACCGTCCAGGCGCTCGAGGAGCGGCTCCAGCACATCAAGACCCCGCTCTCGCTCTCGGTGCTCGGCTGCGTGGTCAACGGCCCGGGCGAGGCGCGCGAGACCGACATCGGCCTCACCGGCGGCGGCAAGGGCAAACACATGGTCTATCTCTCGGGGGTGACCGACCACCACGTGTCCGACGCCCAGATGCTCGACCACATCGTCGCACTGGTCGAAGCCAAGGCGGCCGAAATCGAAGCCGGCATGACCGACGCGGGCAATGCGGGCGAAGTGCCGGAGGCGGCGGAGTAGCCTCCCGGCCTCAGAAGTAGATATCGACGTAGTCGGTCAGGCCGTCGCACCATTCGAATTCGCGCAGGCGCCAGTATTCGCGGCCCTGCGTCACGCCGAAGCGCCAGACCTTGTCCTCGCTGCACTGGCGGCCCGCGTCGGGCGTGTCGGCGATCGTCACCCGGCCGTCGAGCAGGAAGTAGTCGGCACCGATCTCGGTCACGCGGCCCTCGACCGCGAGGCGGCCCGGCCCGTCCTGCGCCGATTGCGATCCCGACAGGCGCCAGATGCCGTTCTCGTCGACCGTCACCGCCACATCGCCGCGATAGTCCCAGTCGATCCACTGGAGGGTGATCCCGCTGTTGTTGCGCAGGCGGTAGGCGGCATCCTGATTGAGGATGCGCGTCGGCTCCGCGGGTGCGGGGGCGGAGGTATCCGGCGCGGGCGGCAGGGGCGGGGTTTCGATCGGCGGCGGGGCGGCGGTGCAAGCGGCGAGCGCCAGGACGAGCGGGACGAAAGCGTGCTTCATATGCGGCGAACGCTGCGCGCCACGCGCCCGTTCCCCGTTCACGCAAGCGTTAGGGCTTGCTATGCTATCATCCGATCATGAACAGACGCGGCATTATCAAGGGCGCCCTCGCGCTGGGCGCGACACTCGCGCTTCCCGCGCGCCTGCCGGCGCAGGTGCGCAGCGGAAACGCGCGCGATGCGATCCTGGCCGAGATCGCCAAGCGCGAGCAGGCGAAGGCGGGCAGCCTGCTGTGGCGCACCGATATCGTCGGCATCGCGGACTACGGCCTGCGCAGCTCCGAGCCGCGCTTCCACTTCGTCAACCTCGAGGCCGGCCGGGTCGATTCCTACCTCGTGACCCACGGCGCGGGATCGGACCCGGAGCACGAGGGCTGGCTGAACTGGTTCTCGAACGTCCCCGAATCGCTCTGCACCAGCCGCGGCGCCTATATGACCTACGGCTGGTACACCGGCCAGTTCGGCACCTCGATCCGATTGGAAGGGCTCGAGGCAGACAATTCGAACGCGCTCGACCGCGCGATCGTGATGCACCGCGCCGATTACGCCGAGCCCGCGCATGTCGAGCGCTGGGGCCGGCTCGGCCGCTCGAACGGCTGCTTCGCGATGGGCGAGGCGCAGTTCAAGCGCGCGCTGCTCGAACTCGGCGGCGGGCGCGTGCTGTTCGCCGACCGCCTCGGGCTGGCCGCTGACGGCTCGACCGTGGTCCGCCCGCAGCAGGAACTCGGCGAAATCCGCCCCTTAATGCCCGACCCGCCACGCGGTGAGGATATCCTCAACCCTGGCGTTTATTGACGGCTCCTCTGCGTTCTCTGCGTGAACCAAAAAAGCCGCCGCACTGCAGCCGACGCAGCGCCTCAGGTGGTCTTCATATCGTCGATGATCTCGACCGCCTTCTCGTCGGTGCGGCGCGCGCGGTTCTGCTGGCGCGGGGCGTCGAGTGCGGCGAGCACCGGCGCGTCGCGGCCGTAGATGTCCTTGAACGTGCGCATCTCGCCGTCGATGTCGGTCCCCATCGTGAAATAGGTGATGTAGACCGGCATCTGCGTCGTGGCGAACGGCACCTTGGTGTAGTCGCCCGATTTGAGGATGGCGACCGCCTCCTCGGCAGCGGCCATGCGTTGCTCGTCCGTCTTCGGATTCTGCGCCAGAATGGCCAGCGTTATCGCCAGTTCGGTCGCCCGCTCGGTGCGGATGCAGCCGTGGCTCAACGCGCGGTTGGCGTTGTCGAACAGGTGGCGGGAAGGCGTGTCGTGCAGAAAGATCGCGTGCGGATTGGGCATGTCGAGCTTCATCAGCCCGAGTGAGTTGCCCGGCCCCGGCTGCTGGACCACGGTCACGAACCCGGTTTCCTCGTCGCGCCAGCCCTTGTAGCCGTTGGCGCGA
The DNA here is from genome assembly GCA_946886565.1 of uncultured Altererythrobacter sp. The sequence continues at coordinate 4,978 of CAMPIX010000049.1, read as the reverse complement.
GCCCAGCCGGGATTGCCGAGCACGCGTGCGCCCAGCCCCTCGCCCTTCACGATCGACTGCGGCACCGTCCAGTTCGGGTTGAAGATCACCCCCTCCACCGTCTCGGCGAGCTGCGGGGTCGCGGTGCGGCCCGGCTTGCCGACGATGGTCTTGTAGGTGCGCAGGATCTTGTCGTTGACCGTCAGGCGGAGCTGGAACTCGGGCACGTTGGTCATCAGGTACTGATTGCCCAGATCGCGCGCGAGCCAGCGCCAGCGGTCCATGTTGGCGCGAATCAGCTTGCGCCTGCTCGTCTGGTCGGCGGGCGTCGCGGCGAGTTCGGCCTTGAGCTTGGCGTAATCGGGATGAAGCGGCGCGAGATCGGCCAGCGCGCCGGAGATATCGCCGCTCGCGAGCGCGGCCTCCATCACTTCGCCGGTGCGATAGCGGTCCGGATCGGGATCGACCACGAACCACTGCTTGCGCGCGTCCATCGGCGTGCGCCCGTCGCGCATGTCCTCGACCAGCCACGCGAACGTGCGGCTGGCGACCTGGTCGAGCGTCTCGCCCGGCCCGGCGAGCATCGCCTGACGCAGAGACGCCTCGTCATAATCGGCCGGATCGAGGCCATGCGCGCCGATCTGCGCGATAGCGGCCGCGAGCTTCTCCGCATTGGCGAGGCTCCACGGCTGGATTTCGGGCGCGAACTGCTGGACGACCTCGCGCGAGATCGTCGGGCCGGGATCGACGGTGACCGGCGGCATCGGCTGCGGCCCCGGAGCGGGAGCCGGCCGCATCGGGGCGGGCGCCACCGCCTCGTCGCTAGGCTCGACCGGATATTCCTCGAGCGCGCGCGATTCGGGCAGCAGGTTCTCGGGCGCACGCTGCTGCGCCGCCCCGGCGGCCGGCACGAGCACGGCCAGCGAGGCCGCGACGAGGAGATAACGAGAGGAATTCTTGATCATAGTGGGTCTCAAACTTCGGCAGGTGGGCCCGAGCTTCGGCGCCGATGGTGCGAATCTGCCCGATCGGACCCCGCGCTTCAAGCATCGCGGCTGACTGCCCGCTGAATCGGCGAGAGATTTGGGTGACGCGCGATAACGGCGATCCTATGGCGTGGTCATGCGCGAACACCGCCTGATGCCGATTATCGCAACCCTGCTCGGCATCGCGCTGTTCGCGGCGATGGACGCGTTCATGAAGTCGGCCGCGAGCGCGGTGGGCGCCTACAGCGCGCTGCTGCTGCGCAACGCGATCGGGTTCGCGGTGGTCGCGCCGCTATGGCTCACGCTTGGCGGGCGCTGGCCGCAGCGCCGCGTGCTGCGCATCCACCTGAAGCGGGGGGTGGTGGTGGCGTTCATGGCGTTTACCTTCTTCTTCGCGCTCGTCCGCCTGCCGCTGGCCGAGGCGATCGCGCTGTCATTCGTCGCGCCGCTGATCGCGCTCTACCTCGCCGCGCTGCTGCTCGGCGAGACGATCGAGCGGCGCGCGATCGTCGCCGCGCTGCTCGGGCTGGCGGGGGTCGTGGTGATCGTCGGCAGCAAGCTGAGCACCGAGACGCTCGACCGCGATACGCTGATCGGCCTCGCCGCGATGGGCTTCTCCACCCTGCTCTACGCCTGGAACCTGGTGATCCAGCGCGAACAGGCGCTGGTCGCGCGTCCGCTCGAGGTCGCCAGCTTCCAGAACGGCATCGTGGCGCTCACGCTCGTGCCGCTCGCGCCGCTGCTGCTTGTCATGCCGGAGGGCGCCGCTTGGCGCGATATCGGTGCGGCCGCGCTGCTCGCAACGGGCGCGGCGATCGCGCTCGCCTGGGCCTATGCGCGCGCCGAAGCGCAAGTGCTGGTGCCGGTCGAGTACAGCGCCTTCCTGTGGGCGGCGCTGTTCGGCTGGCTGTTCTTCCGCGAGCCGCTCGGCCCCGGCACGGTGGCGGGCGCGGGGCTGATCGTGATCGGCTGCTGGATCGCCGCGCGCCGACGTACCGAACAAACCGCGGTCTAGCGGCTCTCCTGCACCGTCTCCGCGGCTTGAACCGGCTGGCCCGAAAAGGTCAGGGCCGCGGCGAAACATGCGCTCACGGCGAGCACGCCGGCTAAAATCGCCGCGCGTACGGCTCCGGTCGAGCGCGAGCCCGCTTGGGCATGGCTGGTCATGCGTCCTCTCCTGTACGGGCCGATTGCTCGTGGCAGCGCCCTGTTCTGCAAGGGTAATGCGCTGCCGCGCGCCATGGTTCCGGCGATCATCCCCGAGTCGCCCTTGACGCATGGGCTGCGAACGCGCAGGTGCCGCGGCAAATCGCGACTCTCCGCCGGGGCGCAGTGCGGCGGTCGCCATCCATGAAAGGACGACGAACAGCATGACCCAGGTCGGCAAGGACACGCTCGGAACCCGCTCCACGCTTTCCGTGAACGGCAAGGACTACGCCTACTATTCGTTCGCCAAGGCGGCGGAGAAAGTCGGCGACGTCTCGCGCCTGCCGTTCAGCCTCAAGGTCTTGCTCGAGAACATGCTGCGGTTCGAGGACGGCGGGTTCACCGTGGGCGAGGAACACGTGCGCGCGATCGCCGACTGGCAGAAGAACCCCGCGACCGGAGAGGAAATCCAGTACCGCCCCGCGCGCGTGCTGCTGCAGGATTTCACCGGCGTTCCCTGCGTGGTCGACCTCGCCGCGATGCGCGACGCGATCGCGAAGCTCGGCGGCGACACCGCCAAGATCAACCCGCAGGTCCCGGTCAACCTGGTGATCGACCACTCGGTCATGGTCGACGAGTTCGGCCATCCCAAGGCGTTCGAGAAGAACGTCGAGCTCGAATACGCGCGCAACGCCGAGCGCTACGACTTCCTCAAGTGGGGCTCGAAGAGCTTCCGCAACTTCTCCGCCGTGCCCCCGGGCACCGGCATCTGCCATCAGGTGAACCTCGAGCATATCGCGCAAGGCGTGTGGTCGAGCGAGGACGAGAGCGGCCAGCTGGTCGCCTATCCCGATACTTGCGTCGGCACCGACAGCCACACCACGATGATCAACGGCCTCGGCGTGCTGGGCTGGGGCGTCGGCGGGATCGAGGCCGAGGCCGCGATGCTCGGCCAGCCGGTCTCGATGCTGATCCCCGAGGTCGTCGGGTTCAAGCTCACCGGCGCGCTCGCCGAAGGCGTCACCGCGACCGATCTCGTGCTCACCTGCGTGCAGATGTTGCGCGAGGTGGGCGTGGTCGGCCGCTTCGTCGAGTTCTACGGCCCCGGCGTCTCGACCCTGAGCCTCGCCGACCGCGCGACGATCGCCAACATGGCGCCCGAATATGGCGCGACCTGCGGCTTCTTCGGGATCGACGACAAGACCATTGAATATATGCGCCTGACCGGCCGCAGCGAGGAAACGATCGCGCTGGTCGAAGCCTATTCCAAGGAACAGGGCATGTGGTTCGAGCCCGACAACGAGCCGGTCTTCACCAAGACGCTCGAGCTCGACATCGGCGCGGTCGTCCCCAGCCTCGCAGGCCCCAAGCGCCCGCAGGACAAGGTGATCCTGCCCGAGGTCGACGAGCTGTTCAACTCGGACCTGGAGAAGGTCTACGGCAAGAGCGAGCCCGCGCGCGTCGACGTCGAGGGCAAGGACCACGACATCGGCGACGGCGACGTGGTGATAGCGGCGATCACTAGCTGCACCAACACCTCCAACCCCGACGTGCTGATCGCCGCCGGTCTCGTCGCCAAGAAGGCGCACGAGAAGGGCCTGAAGCCCAAGCCGTGGGTCAAGACCAGCCTCGCGCCCGGATCGCAGGTGGTCACCGACTATCTCGAGAAGGCCGGCCTGCAGGATCACCTCGACGCGCTCGGCTTCGACCTCGTCGGCTACGGCTGCACCACCTGCATCGGCAACTCCGGCCCGCTCGCCCCGCCGATCAGCAAGGCGATCAACGGCAATGATATCGTCGCCGCCAGCGTGCTTTCGGGCAACCGCAACTTCGAGGGCCGCGTGTCGCCCGACGTGCGCGCGAACTTCCTCGCCAGCCCGCCGCTGGTGGTCGCCTACGCGCTCAAGGGCACGGTGACGCAGGACATCACCACCACCCCGATCGGCACCGACCAGGCCGGCAACGACGTGTTCCTCAAGGATATCTGGCCGTCGAACGACGAAGTCGCCGAAATCCGCTCCGGCAGCATCGACCGCGCGATGTTCGAGGCCCGCTACGCCGACGTCTACAAGGGCGACGCGCACTGGCAGGCGATCACGGTCGAGGCGTCGGACACCTACCAGTGGCGCCCGGGCAGCACTTACGTCGCCAACCCGCCCTATTTCGACGGGATGAGCATGACCCCCGCGCCGGTGACCGACATCGTGGACGCCAAGCCGCTTGCGATCCTCGGCGACAGCGTGACGACCGACCACATCAGCCCGGCCGGCTCGATCAAGGAGGACTCGCCCGCAGGCGAGTACCTGCTCGAGAACCAGGTCGCGAAGGCCGACTTCAACTCCTACGGCAGCCGCCGCGGCAACCACGAAGTGATGATGCGCGGCACTTTCGCCAACATCCGCATCAAGAACGAGATGGTGCCCGGCGTCGAAGGCGGTTTCACCTCGTTCGAGGGCGAGTGCATGCCGATTTACGACGCGGCGATGAAGCACAAGGCCGACGGCACCCCGCTGGTGGTCGTCGCGGGCAAGGAATACGGCACCGGATCGAGCCGCGACTGGGCGGCCAAGGGCACGATCCTGCTCGGCGTGCGCGCGGTGATCGTCGAGAGCTTCGAGCGCATCCACCGCTCCAACCTCGTCGGCATGGGCGTGCTGCCGCTGCAGTTCGCGGGCGGCGACACGCGCGAGACGCTCGGTCTCACCGGCGAGGACAGCTTCACCATCCACGGCCTCGCCGATCTCAAGCCGGGGCAGGACGTCGCGGTCGCGGTGACCCGCGCGAACGGCGAGAGCTTCAGCTTCACCGCCAGGTGCCGGATCGATACCGCCAACGAGATGGAATACTACCGCAACGGCGGCATCCTC
>CAMPIX010000048.1 GCA_946886565.1 uncultured Altererythrobacter sp. | reverse complement strand
TTCTTGTTGAACGGCTCGATCAGGCGGCGGATGGTCTGGTCGGTCTCGGCGCGGTCCATGCGGGGGTGTTCCAATCGTTGCGAATGTGCGGCGGGTGGAAGCCCGCCGATGCCAAAGCGGCGGCAAAGCGGCTCCGCCCCCCGCTTGTCAAGCGCCGGGAGAGGTGGCAAGCTCTTCCCAAGGTCGCAAGCGTCTGTTCCAGCAGGGGAAAGCAGATGGCGGAGACTCATGGCGATCGGCCCGGCGAGGGCCCAGCGCGCAGGCGCACGCCCGAAACCTATTCGAACCACGCGATCCACCTGATGCGCACGACGCAGCAGAACACGCTCAAGCTCTCGCAGATGGCCGACCAGAAGGCCTCGATCCTGCTCGGCGCCACCTTCCTCGTGTTCTCGCTCTCGGTCAGCCGTGCGCTGACCGGGCAGATGCCGATCGCGCTCGGCATTCTCGCGGGGTTTTCGTTCCTCAGCTCGCTCTGCGCGGTGATGGCGGTGCTGCCCGCGGTCAGCCGCCCGAAGGGCAAGCTGAAGCTGACCAACCTCCTGTTCTTCGGCCATTTCGCCTGGCTCGACGAACAGGAATGGACCGACGACCTGCTGTGCCGGATGGAGACCGACGAGCAGGTCTTCCGCACGATCGCGCACGACATCTACCAGAACGGGCAGGTGCTCCAGGGCAAGAAATACCGCTTCCTCGCGCTCGCCTACAAGGTCTTCATGACCGGGCTGTTCCTGACGCTGGCTGTGTTCGCGTTCGAGGTCACGCGGAGCTAGGCAACAACCTCCGAACCGCCGCCATGAACGGCCCGATCGAGACCGGCTTGGCGAGATAGTCGGCCGCGCCCGCGTCGCGGATGCGTTCCTCGTCGCCCTTGCCGGCATAGGCGGTCACCGCCAGCACCGGGACCTCGGCGAGCGCGCGATCCTGCTTGAGCGCCGCGATCAGGTCCAGCCCCGAGACGTGGGGCAGCTGGATGTCCATCAGCACCAGATCGGGCGCGAAGGCGCGCGCGGCGTTCAGCACGAGCTCGCCGTCGGCCACCGGCTCGACCTCGAAACCGTTCGCGCGCAACACGTCGCAGAACAGTTTGCGGTTGAGGTCGTTGTCCTCGACAACCAGTATTCTCTTTGCCACAGGCTCGCTCACGTCGGGCACGCCCCTTGCGCGCCCAGCCGCCTTATGGCCCCGAAAGGACGCTGACAAATCATTCGCGAATCCCGCCTTTCCGCGCACGCTCCCGGCGATCCCGATTCGCTCGCGCTCGCCGCGCTCGGCTGGGTGCTGCAGGACGAGGATCGTGCGCAGCGGCTGCTCTCGCTCACCGGCCTCACGCCCGAGATCCTGCGCGAGCGGCTGACCGAGCGCGAGGTGCTCGCCGCGGTGCTCGAGTTCCTCGCCGGCCACGAGCCCGACCTGCTGCTCGCCGCCGACGCGCTCAACGTCGCGCCCGACCGCCTGGTCGCCGCGCACCGCGAGCTGGCCGCATGAGCCGTCCGCTGGTGATCTCCGACTGCGACGAGGTGTTGCTCCACATGGTCGCGCATTTCCGCGACTGGCTCGGCGAGAGCGAAGGGGTCGATTTCAGCCTGACCAGCAACAACTTCGCGCAGGCGATGCGCTGGAGCGCAACCGGCGAGCAAGTGGGCGAGCGCGACATCTGGCGCCTGCTCGGCCGCTTCTTCGACACCGAGATGGACCGCCAGCGGCCGATCGAGGGCGCTATCGAGGGGATCAACGCGCTGGCCGATCACGCCGACGTGGTGATCCTCACCAATCTCAACGACGAACGGCAGGAGCGGCGCGCGCGCCAGCTTTCCGAGCACGGGATCGCCGCACGGGTCTTCACCAACCAGGGGCCCAAGGGCCCGGCGCTGAAGGCGATCCTCGACGAATACGCGCCCAGCCGCGCGGTGTTCATCGACGACCTGCCCCAGCACCATTCGTCCGCCGCCGAGATCGTGCCGCAGGTCCGCCGCCTGCACTTGTGCGGCGAGCCGATGCTCGCGCCGCACATCGACTGCGCGCACCGCGCGGGCCACGCGCACGCGCGGATCGACACCTGGGCCGAGGCGCTGCCCTGGCTCCTCGAACAACTCGACACCGAAATTCAGGACAAGGAACCCGCATGAGCATCGACGCGAAACTGAGCGAACTCGGCATCGAACTGCCCAAGGCCGCCGCGCCGGTCGCGAGCTACCAGCCGGTGGTCGTCCACGGCGGCTTCGCGCACGTCTCGGGCCAGTTGCCGTTCGTCGACGGCGAGCTGGTCAAGGGCCGGCTGGGGGAGGACGTCTCGACCGAGGACGGCGCCGCCGCGGCGCGCGCCTGCGGGCTGATGATCCTCGCGCAGCTCAAGGCCGCGCTGGGCTCGCTCGACCGGGTCGGGCAGGTCGTGAAGCTGGGCGCCTTCGTCAGTTCGGCGGCGGATTTCACCGAGCAGCCCAAGGTCGCCAACGGCGCCTCGGACCTGATGGCCGAGGTCTTCGGCGACGCCGGCCGCCACGCGCGCAGCGCGGTCGGCGTGCCGGTCCTGCCGCTCGGCGTCGCGGTCGAGGTGGATGCCATCGTCGCGGTAAGGGACTGAGCTGAATCCGATCGACGCCTGGCGGGCCCCGGCCCCCGATCCCCGGCGCGTCGAATGGCTGGGGCGCTGGACTTACGCCCACCGCGGGCTGCATTCGCCCGGCGTGCCCGAAAATTCCCCCTCGGCCTTTGCCGAGGCCATGGCGCGCGGGCTCGGCATCGAATGCGACGTCCAGCGCACCGGCGACGGGCGCGCGGCGGTGTTCCACGACTGGGAACTCGACCGGCTGACCGACGATCAGGGCCCGCTCCTGCGCCGCCCGCTCGCGGAGATCGAGGCGATTGCGCTTTCGGGCAGCAGCGACCGGATTCCGTCGCTTGAGCGGCTGCTCGCTCAGGTCGCGGGCCGTGTGCCGGTGCTGATCGAGCTGAAGTCGAGGCGTGAACGCCGCGTCGCGCCGCTGTGTCTCGCGGTGCGTCGCGCGCTCGACGGTTACCAGGGTCACCACGCGGTGATGAGCTTCGATCCGCGGGTGTCGCGCTGGTTCGCGACCCATTCGCCGCGCACGCTGCGCGGGCTCGTCGTCACCGAGGAGAACGAGAAGGGCTTCGGCGGCCGCTGGCGGCGTCACGCTGCGCTGTGGCACGCGCGGCCGCACTTCCTCGCCTACGACGTGCGCGATTTGCCGAGCGCCTTCGCCGCCGCGCAGCGCAGGCGCGGGTTGCCGGTGCTGACCTGGACCGTGCGCAACGCGGAACTGCGTATCCGCGCCGAACTCCACGCCGACGCTCCGATCGCGGAGGGGGAAGGGCTGGCGTGAGCGATTCCGCCGAGCGGATTCGCGTCGCCGAGTCGGTCGGCTCGCTGCCGCGCGAGGCGTGGGACCGGCTCGCGGGTTCCGACAACCCGTTCGTCGCGTGGGATTTCCTCACCGCGCTCGAGGAATCGGGCAGCGTCGGCCCGGGGACCGGCTGGCAGCCGTTGCCGATCGTGATCGAACGGGGCGAGGATCATGCCCTCGCCGCCGCGATGCCCGCCTACGCCAAGTCGCATAGCCAGGGCGAGTACGTGTTCGACCACACCTGGGCCGACGCCTACGAGCGGGCGGGCGGGGCCTACTACCCCAAGCTCCAGATCGCCGCGCCGTTCACCCCCGCGACCGGCCCGCGCCTTCTCGCCGCGAACCCGGCCGACAGCCTGCTTCTACTCCGCGCCGCGGAAGCGGTGTGCGGGCAGTTCGGCCTGTCCTCGGCCCACGCGACCTTCGTCGAGCCCGAACAGCGGGCGCTGTTCGAGGCGGGCGGCTGGCTCATGCGCAGCGACCTCCAGTTCCACTGGGAGAACCACGGCTACGCCAGCTTCGACGCGTTCCTCGCCGCGCTCGCCTCGCGCAAGCGCAAGGCGATCCGCAAGGAACGCGCCGCGGCGGTCGAAGGGCTCGAGATCCGCCACCTGACAGGCGGCGACATCCGGCCCGAACACTGGGACGCGTTCTGGACCTTCTACCAGGACACCGGCGCGCGCAAATGGGGCCATCCCTATCTGACGCGCGAAGCCTTCGCGCTGCTCGGCGAGCGCATGGCCGACCGCATCCTGCTGGTGCTCGCCTACGAAGAAGGCGTGCCCATCGCCGGCGCGCTCAACTTCATCGGCGGCACGACGCTGTTCGGCCGCTACTGGGGCTGCACCGTGGAGCGGCGCTTCCTCCATTTCGAGCTCTGCTATTACCAGGCGATCGACGCCGCGATCGCGCGCGGGCTGGCGCGGGTGGAGGCGGGCGCGCAGGGCGGCCACAAGCTGATGCGCGGCTACGAGCCGGTCGAGACCTGGTCCGCCCACTGGATCGCCGATCCGGGCTTCCGCGAAGCGGTTGCCGACTTCCTCGAGCGCGAGCGGCAAGGCGTCGCGCTCGACCGCTCGTTCATGGCCGAGCGGATGCCGTTTCGGAAGGGCTAGCTAGCCGCCGTTCACAAGCGGCACCGCGATCGAATCCTCCCCTGTAAGGGGAGGGGGACCGCGCGCCCCTCGGCTGGCCGGCAGGCCGGCCGCTCGGGATAGACTGCCCTGCGGGCAGCGCGTGGTGGAGGGGTGTCGCCACCTGTGGACGCTGACACCCCTCCGTCAGCCGCTAGCGCGGCTGCCACCTCCCCTTTCAGGGGAGGATCGGGTTTTGACTGTCCTCGGTTATGGACTGACCTCGATGTCGCCTCTACGCCGCCCTGCGCGCTCCCTCGCTCAGCCATTCGCGCGCGCGGCGCTGGGCTTCGGCGATCTCGCGCGCGGTCATCTCGTCGGAAATGTCGGCGCGGCAACCGGCGGCATCCTCGTGGCCGTTGACGGCGGCGAGGTTGAACCATTTGTGCGCCTCGATCAGATCGCACGGCGCGCCGTGGCTGCCGGTCGAAAAGGCCACCCCAAGGTCGAAATAGGCGACGATATCGCCCTGCGCTGCGGCGGCAAGGCAACGTGCAACGAGCATGTCGGCGGCAATGCTTTCGGCCTGCATGGCCATTCCGCCCTCGATCGGAGTCAGGTCCATCTTGGTACCCCCCAGTTGTCCGAAGCGGCCCCCTTTTGCCGCCACGGTCCCAATCTCGGCAAAGATGGTCAACAATTGGTTAACGCGCGTTCGATCGGCCTCAGCCGTTCGGGCAACCTTAAGATTTCAGCGACTAACGAGCCTGTCCGATTGCCGCTTGTGCCGGTTGGGGCCCCCGCCTATAGGGCCGCCCAACGGGGGCCCGGGCCGGGGAAGCGGCTCGCGGTTCGGTCTTGCTAAGGGTCGGCTCCGGCCGGCAGGGTTGAGAGGCACTTATGGCGTCGGCGAGCACCACCGACCTCGACGTTCTTGAAAAGGCGAAGAAATCGCTCTCGGTGGACTATGTCCCCGACGACGACGAGCCCTACATGAGCGAGCGGCAGGCGAACTATTTCCGCATGTTGCTGCTCGAATGGAAGCGCTCGATCCTCGATGCCTCGTCGGCCACGCTGCAATCGCTGCAGGACGGGCCCATCCGCGAACCCGATCTCAACGACCGCGCCTCGAGCGAAACCGACTGGAGCATCGAGCTGCGCACCCGCGACCGGCAGCGCAAGCTGATCGCCAAGATCGATGCGGCGCTGCGCCGGCTCGAAGCCGGCGAGTATGGCTTCTGCGAGGTTACCGGCGATCCGATCGGCATCCGCCGCCTGATCGCCCGCCCGGTCGCCACGATGACGGTCGAGGCGCAGGAGGCGCACGAACGGCGCGAGAAGATCTCGCGCGACGATTGAACGCGCCCGGCCGATGCTTGCCTGGTTCCCAAACAGGCTTAAAGCTTCATTAGACAATCGAAGGTAGGCCGAGTCGCGTCCGCGGGGCGGCCCGCGCAACAAATCGCACGAGCGAAGGAAAGGACGGGATCGCGAATGTCCGGCGTCGACACCAGGCATATTCCGCGCGACAGCCTGTTTCTGATGGCGACCGTGCGCCTGGCCGGCGAAGAGGCCGACCACCGCGTCAAGGTGCGCAATCTTTCCGCCGGCGGGATGATGGCCGAAGGCGAGCTGCGGGTGGAGCGCGGCATGCGGCTCGCGGTCGAGCTGCGCAACATCGGCCGGGTCGAAGGCGCGGTCGCCTGGGTTCAGGACAAGCGCTTCGGCATCGCCTTTTCCGACGAGATCGATCCCAAGGTCGCGCGCGCGTCCGTCGGGCAGGGCGAGGGGCGCTCGCCGCGCTACACCCGGCCGGCGGCGGTGACGCCGCCCGGCGAGACCGACGCATCGCGCCTGCGCAAGCTCTGACATCGTTCTTCGCCGCTGACCTCGCGCCCGTAACTTGCTAGGCCGGGCAGCAATGCGAATTCGCCGGCTCGTTCTCTCCCTTCTTGCGCCTCTGGCCCTGCTCGGCTGCGGCTCGTCGGCCGACGACGAGATCGTGGACGTCGTGTTCATCGGAACGCCCGAGGAGCTCGCGGAGACCGGCCTGCGGCTCGCGCCCGGCGCGGCGCACTTGCGTGCCGCGACCGCCGAGGGGCTGGTCGCGCTCGACGCCGCCGGCAACGTCGTGCCCGCGGTGGCCGAACGCTGGATCGTCACCGACGACGGCCTCAGCTACATCTTCCGCCTGCGCAATTCGGACTGGCCCGACGGCACCCCGATCGAGGGCGAGGACGTGCGCGCCGAGCTGCGGCGCACGATCGCGGCGCTGCGCGGCACCTCGCTCGGGCTCGATCTCGACAAGATCAGCGAAGTGCGCGCGATGACCGGGCGGGTGATCGAGATTCGCCTCCAGAGCCCGATGCCCGATCTGCTGCAGGTTCTCGCCCAGCCCGAGCTCGGCCTGCGCCGCAACGGCCGGGGCATGGGTCCGATGGCGGCGACCCGGAGCGAAGGGGGGCGCGACGGCGGGGGTTGGCTGCTCGAGCCCCTGCCGCCCGAAACGCGCGGACTGCCGCAGAGCCGCGGGTGGGAGCGCCGGACACGCCAGATCCGGCTGCGCGCCCTCCCGGCGCGCGAAGCGATAGCGGCGTTCGAATCGGGCGCGGCCGACCTCGTGCTGAACGGCACGCTCGCCAACCTGCCGCTGGCCGATGTCGGCGCGCTCTCGCGCGGGACGGTGCGGCTCGACGCGGCGCTCGGGCTGTTCGGATTGCAGGTCCACGCCGGGGACGAGGGCGAAGAGGGCCTGCTCGCCGATGCCGCCCGGCGCGAGGCGCTGGCGATGGCGATCGATCGCGAGACCCTGCTCGCGCCGTTCAACATCGGCGGCTGGGTGCCGACCACGCGGATACTCCCCGCGGGCCTGCCCGACGACATGGGCACGATCGACGAGCGCTGGACCGACCTGTCGATCGAGGAGCGCCGTGCGCTCGCCGCGCAGCGCATCGCCGGCTGGAGCGGGGGCGGCGAGGGCGAGAGCGGGCCGCGCGCCACGATCTTCCTGCCGCCCGGGCCGGGTTCCGAAATGCTGTTCGCCGCGCTCGCCGAGGACGTCGCCACGATCGGGGTGACGCTCGTGCGCGTCGAGAACGAGAACGAGGCCGATCTCACCCTCGTCGACCGGGTCGCCCGCTACGGCGGGGCGCGCTGGTTCCTCAACCAGTTCAACTGCGGCCTCGACCGCGGGCTGTGCGTGCCCGAGGCCGACGCGCGCGTGGCCGAGGCGGTTTCCGCGCTCGACCCGATGGCGCGCGCGGCGCTGTTCGCCGAGGCCGAGGCGGAGCTCGCCGCGGCCAACGTCTATATCCCGATCGGCGCGCCGATCCGCTGGTCGCTGCTGCGCGGCGGGGTCGAGGGGTTCGAGGAAAACCGCTGGTCGATCCATCCCTTGTTCCCGCTCGCGCTGCGGCCCATCTAGATTGCGAGGAGAGATTATGGACCGGCCCCCCCATCAGTCCCCACGCCAACCCAGGGCGATGAATTTCGACCTGCCTACCGGCACCGATCCGCACTCGGTCCGCCGCCGGATCGAGGCGATGGAGACCCTGCTCGAACGCAGCTTCCGCATTCCGGGGATCAACTATCCGGTCGGGCTCGATTCGATCGCCGG
>CAMPIX010000047.1 GCA_946886565.1 uncultured Altererythrobacter sp. | reverse complement strand
GCCGCCGCGCAGACCGGCCGCATCGGCGACGGCAAGATCTTCGTCTCGACCATCGAATCGGCACTCCGCATCCGTACCGGCGAGCGCGACGACGACGCGATCTGACCCCTTTCAAACGCCCGGCGTTCGGGCAACCAAGAGGAAACCCCATGTCCAAGGCGAAAAACGTCCTCAAGCAGATCGAGGAGCAGGAGATCGAGTGGGTCGACCTGCGCTTCACCGACCCCAAGGGCAAGTGGCAGCACCTGACCATGACCGCCGCGATCCTGGGCGAGGACGAGCTGGAAGACGGGCTGATGTTCGACGGCTCCTCGATCGCCGGGTGGAAGGTGATCAACGAGAGCGACATGATCCTCAAGCCGGATCTGGAGCGGACCTACATCGATCCATTCAGCGCCACCCCGATGATGATCCTGTTCTGCGACATCGTCGAACCCTCGACCGGCGACTGGTACGCGCGCGATCCGCGCACCACCGCCAAGCGCGCCGAGAACTACCTCAAGTCGACCGGGATCGGCGACACGATCTACGTCGGCCCCGAAGCCGAGTTCTTCATGTTCGACGACGTGCGGTTCGAGGACGGCTACGCCGGTTCGGGCTTTGCGCTCGACGACATCGAGCTGCCGACCAACTCGGGCCGCGAGTACGAGGCGGGCAACCTCGCCCACCGGCCGCGCGCCAAGGGCGGCTACTTCCCGGTGGCGCCGGTCGATAGCGCGGTCGACATCCGCGGCGAGATGGTCGCAACGATGATCGAGATGGGCCTCAACTGCGACAAGCACCACCACGAGGTTGCCGCCGCGCAGCACGAGCTGGGGCTGACCTATTCGACGCTGGTCAAGAGCGCCGACGAGATGCAGATCTACAAGTACGTCGTGCACCAGGTCGCGCACGCCTACGGCAAGACGGCGACGTTCATGCCCAAGCCGATCAAGGCCGATAACGGCAGCGGCATGCACACCCACATGTCGATCTGGAACGGCGACAAGCCGACCTTCGCGGGCACCGGTTACGCCGGCCTCAGCGACAATTGCCTCTACTACATCGGCGGGGTGATCAAGCACGCCAAGGCGCTGAACGCGTTCACCAATCCGACCACCAACAGCTACAAGCGGCTGGTGCCGGGCTTCGAAGCGCCGGTGCTGCTGGCCTATTCGGCGCGCAACCGCTCGGCGAGCTGCCGCATCCCCTACGGCGCGGGCGACAAGGCCAAGCGCGTCGAATTCCGCTTCCCCGACCCGATGGCCAACCCCTACCTCGCCTACGCCGCGCTGCTGATGGCCGGGCTCGACGGGATCCAGAACAAGATTCATCCGGGCGAAGCGATGGACAAGAACCTCTACGATCTGCCGCCCGCCGAACTGGCGGACGTGCCGACCGTCTGCGGCAGCTTGCGCGAGGCGCTCGAGAGCCTCGAGGCCGACCACGAGTTCCTGCTCAAGGGCGACGTCTTCACCAAGGACCAGATCGACGCCTACGTCGAAATCAAGTGGGACGAGGTGCTGCGCATGGAAACCACCCCCTGCCCAGTCGAATTCGACATGTATTACAGCGCGTAGCTTTTGCGCTATCGTTGGGCTGCGTGAGCTCCCGAGTTCTGCGGCAGTGCTATCGAAAAAAGGGCGTCCGGAGCATCCGGGCGCCCTTCTCTATGTTCCGCATCGGGCAGCGCAAGCCGCGCCGCTGCGTAAGGCAGCAGAGGGCCGCGCGGCCGCACATGCGCGACCTTCCGGCCGGCCCAATTCGCAACCTTGCCGACCCCGCAGGATTGCGCCAAGCCGCCAGCCACCCCACCAGAGATCCGGAGTACCGACCCCGATGACCGGCACAGTTGTTTTCAGCCTCGACTGCGAGGGCAAATGGGGCGTCGCGGATCATTTGACGCGCGAGCATCACGCCTCGCTCGACGATGCCAATCTGCGCGCGACCTATGGCAGGGTTTGCGATGTCTTCGCCGGGTTCGAGGTGCCCGCCACTTTCGCCAGCGTGGCCCTGTTCGCGATGTCCGACGAGGAGTTCGCCGCCTTGCCGCTCGCGGACATTGCGCAAGACTTGCCCTATGCCCGTCCTGCGCTCGCCGATCTGCAAGGCGGAACTGGGCAAGGCTGGCGCGCGCCTTGGTACCGCGACATGGTTGGCGACTTGCACGAGCTGGCCTCGCACGGTGGAACGCATACGCCGTTCGACGATCTGAGCCCGAGCCAGGCAGATTTCGAACTGTCGCTCATCCCCGATCTCGCCGGGCAGACCTTCATCTTCCCGCGCAATCGGGTCGGCCATCTGGTCCGGCTCGCCGAAGCGGGGGTGATCGCCTACCGCGAAGCGCCGCAGCGCGGCTCGCGGCTCGCCAGCCTGGCTGCGGAGTTCAACGTTCGTGAACGTGCGCAGGAACCGCGCCGCTCGACGAGCGCGCCGGGCGAGCCCGCCGCGATTCCGGCGGGATATTTCATCAACTGGCTGTCGCATCTGCGCAAACTGGTGCCACCGGCCGTGACCCGGTTGCGCGCGCGCTCGATCATCGAGGATGCGGCGCGGACCGGCGGCGTCGCGCATTTCTGGACCCATCCCGAGAATATCGCGACCGCGCCCGCAACGCTGGAGAATCTCGTCGCGATCATCGAGGAAGCCGTGCGGTTGCGCGACCGGGGCGAGATCGTGGTCCGGACCCAGAAGGATTTCGTCAAGGCCGAAGCCCTCGCGGCCTGACCTCGCCCGCCAAAAACCATTTTCCTACACGCCCCGATGCTGCCTAGTTGTTGCGCCTCGATTCGCTTCGACGAGGTGGCACCATGCAGCGCAAGACGATTTTCGACGCGGTCCGGCGAATGCTCGGGCGTGGGTTCCGGCAGGCGGAGGTGGACGCGCTCGACCGGGCGCTGGATGCGGCCGACGCAGGCGCGGATCTTTTACCCCAGGACAGTGTAACATGTGGTCCATGTCTCGCCGGCGCGCAAACGGTGGGACCCGACGGCATTGCGCTGATCAAGCGCTTCGAGGGCTGCGCGCGGCGACGGAGCGACGGGCTGGTCGAGGCCTATCCCGATCCGGGAACCGGCGGTGATCCGTGGACGATCGGCTGGGGTGCGACCGGTTCCGGCATCGGCCCCGGCACCGTGTGGACCCAGGCCGAATGCGATGCACGGCTCGAACGCGACCTCGAACGCTACGCCGCCGAGGTCGCCGCCGCGATCGGAGGCACGATCGGACGGGTGCCCACCACGCAGGCGCAGTTCGATGCGCTGGTCAGTTTTCACTACAACACCGGTGCGATCGCCCGCGCGACGCTGACCCGGTTGCACGTCGCGGGCGATCACGCCGGGGCCGCGCGCGAGTTCGCCCGCTGGAAGCACGCCGGCGGGCGGGTGCTCAACGGCTTGGTGCGGCGCCGCGCGGCCGAGGCGCGGCTCTATTCCGGAGACCGCGAATGTCAGTAGTCGCGGCTGACCTCCACCCGTACGGCCTCGCGCCCGATGGTCGACACGCTGGCGAGCAGCGAGAGCCACGAGGTGACGCGGAACTCGACCTCGGTCGCGCTGTAGCCCTGCCCGTCGGTGATGATTTCGGCGTAGAAGCGGCGGCCGAAGTTCTTGCCCACCGCCACTGCGGTCCCGCGGTCGAGCGCCGGGTCGGGACCGACGAGGCGCAGGCGGTCGAGCCCGATCGCTGTGCGCAGGCGGTTGATCGGGTCCATCCCGCCCCCACCGCGCAGGCTCGCCACCGCCGCGCCGAGCTGGAGCGCGTCGGTCGCGGAAAGACTGGTGATCGAACCGCCGAACAACAGCCGGGCGAGGATTTCCTCCTCGGGCAGCGGGGGCGACGAGCTGAAGCTGATCTCGGGCTGCATGGCGTTGCCCTGCACCAGCACGGTGACACTGAGGCCATCGCGTTCGGTCTCCGCACGAATGTCGAGCCGCGGATCGATCGGCGTGTTCTCGTCGAACTCGATCCGCCCGCGGGTGAGCTCGAACGTCGTCCCCGCGAAGGTGTAGTCGCCGCGCACGACCTGCGCCGAGCCGCCGATACGCGGATCGTCGGTCGTGCCGCGAATGCGGACATTGGCGCTCCATTCGCTCTCGAGCCCGAGGCCGTCGACGTCGATCCGGCTCGGCGCGCGCGCATCGATCAGATAGCGCCACGGTGCGCTGGCAGCGGGCGCGGGCGCGATGTCGGCGGGGGTGTTGATCTCCCGCGTCTCGATCTGCGGCAGTTCCTGCGCGGCGGTGGCCGCACCCAGCGTCCAGCTCGCGCGGTTGACCAGCAGGCGGCCCGCGATCGTGCCGCCGATCCCGTCGGAAACGATCCGCAACGGTCCGGTCACCGTTGCGGAAAGGCCGTTGGCGTTGAGCAGGCGCGCGTTGCGGGCCGCGGCCCGAATGTCCATCTGCGGCCCGCGCTCGCCGAGATCGCGCAGGGTCACCGTACCGCTGCCCGAGACAGTGCCGCCGTTCGGCGTCGTTCCGCTGAAGCGCGTCAGGCGCAGGCGCGAGCCCGAGAAGTCGCCGCGCACGGTTACGTCGGTGATGTCGGTGCCCGAGACTCCGCTGCGCACGCGCAAGTCGTCGCTCGCCAGGGAGCCGCGCACTTGCGGATCGGCAAGGGTCCCGGTGACGTTGACCCCGACCCGGATCGGACCCGTAAAGTCGAACAGGTCGATCGCAGCGAGCCGCCACAGCGCGTCGGCCGGGCCGGTGTAGCGGAGCTGCGCTGCAAGGCTGCCCGCCCGCAGCCGGTCGAACAGCGCGCCCGTGCGCGGCATGCCAGAAATGCGCGCCTGGAGCCGCCCGCGCCGTTCCTCACCCTCGTCGATCACCGCCCGCGCCTCGAGCCGGTCTTCGCCCAGCCGCGCGACCAGTGCGAGATCGACCGGGCGCGACGACAGGACGAGTCCCGATCGGGTGAGACCGGTGACTTTCACTCGTGCGCTGCCGACCGGCGGGCCGTTGCTGCCGCTGCTGTAGTCGATCACACCCGAAACGGTGCCCCCCAGCCCGACATCGGCCACGACCACGTCGACCAGCGAAAGCGGCATGCGCGCGAGCCGCAGCTCGAGCGCCGTCGGTCCGGCGCCACCGAAGCGCCCCTGCGCGATCGCGATCCCGCGGCCGTAGTTGAGCTGGGTCGGCTGGAGGACCCACCCGCCGCTGTCTTGCGCCAGCAGCACCGCGCGGCGCGGCATGCGGATGCGCCGGCCCGCGAATTCGCCGCGCGCCGCGACCGCGATTCGCCGGGGGGCGACTTGCGCCGTGAGCTGCATGTTGAAGCGGCTCCCGCGACGGCCGGAGAGCGCGGCCGTGACTTCGCCCACCCCGTTGCGCAACTCGGCATTGGCGGCGAGGCGGCCCAGGAACAGCGTGCCGTATTGCACGCCCTGCGCCGACACGCTGCCCTGGATGGTGCTGTTGCCGTCGACCAGCAGGCCCGAACCTTCGATCTGCGCGCGCGCGATGGCGATGCGGGTCTCGCCGCCGAAGCGCGCATCGTTCGCCACGAGGTCGATGTCGAACGCCTGCCCGCCGCCCCGTGGGGAGAGCGCGATCGTGCCGTCGAGCCCCCCGCCCGCGAGCGCCAGGTCTCCGGTCACCCCGGCATCGCCCAGCACCAGATCGCCGCGCACGGTGGTCTGCCACACGTCGAGCCGCTCGACCGAAATCCGCGTCGGGCCGCCGGCGGGCATGTAGAGGTCGAGCACGCCCTCGAACGGGCCGAGCAGCGAGCCGCCCTCGGTGTCGATCCGGAACCCGTCCTCGATCGGCGCGATGGCTACGCGCACGTCCTCGAGCCCTGCGGCGGGCAGAGGGCTGGCGAAGACCAGCTCGGCTCGCGGTCCCTCGCCATCAAGCGCGGCCTCGACCGTGAACGGGCCGTATTCGGTGTGGGTGCCGCGCCCGGCGATTGTGGTTTGCCCGTCGCGCACCCGGCCATCGAGCCGGAGCTGGAGTTTGGCCGCCTCGATCGCGACGTCGTCGAGCACCAGCGGGCTCGCACCGCCGAGCGCGACCCCGCCGCGGAAGCGGATCGAGGGGCCGGCGACGTTCGCCAGCGTGGCATTGGTGACCTCGGGAATACGTCCCGCGAAATTGGCGCGCAGCGACCAGGGCACCCCGTCGGCGATCTTGAACAGGATCTTCGCGTTGCCGCTGACGGTACCGATATTCTCGAGCTGCAGTCCGCGCATCTGGACCGGCCCGGCGAGCGCATAGGCGCCGGTGCGCGTGTCGCCGCGCAGGGCGAAGCGCGCGCTCGCGTCGGGGAACACCAGACGCAAGCCGTCACCCATCACGCGCGTGCCGGTGTAGGTTATTGTGCCCGCCAGCCGCCCGCGGACAAGCCGTGGATCGAGCAGTTCGTTGCCCGCGATCACCTGCTGGACGCGCGTGTCGAGCGGCAACGTCCAGCGCGATCCGTCGTAGGCCGCCGTCCCTTCCTGCACCAGGCCGCGGACTTCGGTCGTGCCGCTGGCGAAACGATCGACGACGAGGCGGTGGCCGATGGTCAAGTCCCGGAACTCGCCGTCGAGCGTCGCGAGCATGCGCGCACCTTCGATCGCGATGTCGGGTCCGAAGGCGAATTGCGCGAGGCGCAGGTCGAGGTCGAGGTCGTCGAAGGCGTTGTTGGCGAGATCGACCGTGCCCTCGGCATCGGCGGCCATGCCATCGGCGCGCACCGCCATCTCGCCCGCGAGCACGCTGTCGTCGAGCGTGCCGAACGCCGCGAGCGAAATCGGACCGTCGAAAGTTTCGGCAAGCTGGCCGGTCAGCGCGGGCGCCGGAGTGGCCTGCCCAACGATCCCGTAGAGGCCCGCGCGATTGGTCAGGCGGAACGCCGCAAAACGCTCGCCCTCGCGCTGGACGAGCAGTGCGCCGCGCCAGTCGCTCCATGTACCGGAACCCTCGATCTGCGCGCGATAGCCGGCGTCGGCACCGACAAGCCCGGCTATCACGCCTTCGGTCGGCGCGAGATAGTCGAGATCGATATCGAAGCGGTCACCGTCCGGTTCGGCGTCGACCAGCAGTTGCACCCGGTCGCGCTGGCCGAGCGTGCCGTCGGCGGCGAGGAACACGCGGCCTTCGCGAATGTCGGCTCGCGCCGAAAGGTCGACCCGGTGCACGCGGTCGTCGACCACTCCGCGCGCGATGCGGAAATTGTCGAGCTCGAACCGGTCGATCCGGATATCGAAGTTGGGCAGGATGGGCGCGTCGGGATCGCCGGGGAGCAATTCGGGCACGCGCAGCAAAGTGCCGCGGCGCGCGACGAGACGGCGCACGTCGAGCCCGCTCCACAGCCAGTTGAGCGGCCGCCAGTCGATCTCGGCGACGGGGACGGTCAGGAAAGGACCCTTGGGGTCGGAGAGCACCACGTCGTGCAGCGTCGCCTGCCCGTAGATGTCGCCCTCGATCCGTCCGACTTCGACCCGCAGGCCCGAAGCGGGCGCCACGTTCGCGATCTGGTCGACGATGAAGCGCTGGCCGATCGGGCTGTTGAGCACCGCGAGGCCGAGCAGCACGAGGCCGAGAAGGCCCGCGATGCCGCCGAATACCCAGCGCCCGGTGCGGGTGAGGCGCGAACGGCGCGGGGGGACCGGCTCGGCCGCCGGATCGTCGACGATCTCGCCCTCGGCCATCAGAACGCCTGCCCGAGCGAAACGTAGACCGCGACCGGACTGTCGCCGGGCCCCGGGTTGAGCGGCGCGCCGACGTCGATCCGGATCGGGCCGAAGCCGGTCTGGTAGCGCACGCCGAGCCCCGCGCCGACGCGGAAGGTCT
The DNA here is from genome assembly GCA_946886565.1 of uncultured Altererythrobacter sp. The sequence goes on along the minus strand of CAMPIX010000047.1, from coordinate 580 downwards.
CGAAGTCGGGCGTGGTGCTGGTGCTCACCGTGCCCGCGTCGATGAACGGCACGACCGAGAGCGCGCCGTCGAAGAAGCCGGTCCTGATCCGTGCCTCGAGCGCGACTTCGGCGAGCGATCGGCCGCCGGTCGGGTCGCCGTTCTCGTCACGCGGCCCGATCGTGCGATAACCGTAGCCGCGCACCGAGCCACCGCCGCCGGCGTAGAACCGGCGCGAGGGCGCGATGTTGTCGATCGCGGTGCCGACGATCGTGCCGAACCGCGCGCGGCCCGCGACGATCACCGTGTCGCTGACCTGCTGGTAGTAGCTCGCGTCGAACTGGCTGCTCAGGTAGAAGCTCTGCACCCCGTCGTTGCGCGAAACCTCGGGCGAGAGCCGCGCCGAGACCCGGAAGCCCCTGGTCGGGTCGAGCAGATCGTCCGTGGTGTCGAGCTGGATGAAGCCGGGGATCGCGCCGACAAAGTAGGTCTCGCGCGGCTGAGCCGGCGAATCGTCGGTCACGGGGGGCCGCTCGCGGGTTGCCACCGCCTCGAGCCCGATGCTCCAGCTGATCGGCTTCTGGAACAGCAGCGTGGAGGA
>CAMPIX010000046.1 GCA_946886565.1 uncultured Altererythrobacter sp. | reverse complement strand
CTCCTGCGGAGTTTCGCCGCCTGCGCCTGAGCCGGTGGCGAAGAAGCCTGCGCCGAAGAAGGCGCCCGCCGGCGAAACTCCGCAGGAGCGCGTCGCGCGCCTCCAGCGCGAGGCCGAGGAAGAGCGTCTGCGTCTGGCCGAGGAAGGCCGTCGCCGCGACGAGGAGGCTGCCCGAAAGGCTGCCGAGGACGAGAAGCGCCGCGCCGAGGAAAACCGCAAGGCGGCCGACGAGGCCGACAAGCGCGCGGCCGAGGAAGCCGCCGCTCCTGCCGAGGAGGATGACACTCCGCCGGCCGCCGAGGCCGATGGCGGCAGCGAGGAGAAGTCTCCCACGCCCGCGCCCCGCCGCTTCACCCCCGTCGCCCGGCCCGAGCCGAAGAAGCCGGAAAAGAAAAAGAAGGACGACAAGCGCGGCGCGCCGGCGGGCGGCGAGCGCGTCGACAAGCGCCGCTCGGGCAAGCTCACCGTCACCAAGGCGCTCAACGAGGACGAGGGCCGCCGTGCGCGTTCGCTCGCCGCGCTCAAGCGTGCGCGCGAAAAGGAGCGCCGCCTCCACGGCGGGCCGTCGAAGCCGCGTGAGAAGCAGGTCCGCGACGTCGTGGTTCCCGAGGCGATCACCGTGCAGGAACTCGCCAACCGCATGGCCGAGAAGGGCGCCGACCTGGTGAAGGCGCTGTTCAACATGGGCATGATGGTCACCGTCAACCAGACGATCGACGCCGACACCGCCGAGTTGCTGGTCGAGGACTTCGGCCACAACATCAAGCGCGTGTCCGAAGCCGACGTCGATATCGTCGCGACCGAGGACGACGATCCGGAAGAGACGCTGAAGCCGCGTCCGCCGGTGGTCACGATCATGGGCCACGTCGATCACGGCAAGACTTCGCTGCTCGACGCGCTGCGCGGCACCAGCGTCGTCAAGGGCGAAGCCGGCGGCATCACCCAGCACATCGGCAGCTATCAGGTGAAGACGAAGGGTGGCGACAAGATCACCTTCCTCGACACCCCGGGCCACGCCGCGTTCACCGAAATGCGCGCGCGCGGTGCGAATGTGACCGATATCGTCGTGCTTGTGGTCGCCGCCGACGACGGGATCATGCCGCAGACGATCGAGGCCATCAACCACACCAAGGCCGCGGGCGTCCCGATGATCGTCGCGATCAACAAGGTCGACAAGGAAGACGCCAATCCGAAGCGCATCCGCGAGCGCCTGCTCGAGCACGAGGTGATCGTGGAGGAGATGTCGGGCGACGTGCAGGACGTGGAGATCTCGGCGCTCAAAAAGACCGGGCTCGACGACCTGCTCGAGAAGATCGCGCTCCAGGCCGAGCTGCTCGAGTTGAAGGCCAACCCCGATCGCGCGGCCGACGCCACCGTGATCGAGGCGCAGCTCGACAAGGGCCGCGGCCCGGTCGCGACCGTGCTCGTCACCCGCGGCACGCTCCGGCGCGGCGACACGTTCGTCGTCGGTACCCAGAGCGGCAAGGTTCGCGCGATCGTCGACGATCAGGGCAAGCAGATCAAGGAAGCCGGCCCTTCGATGCCGGTCGAGGTCCTCGGCCTCGGCGGCGTGCCGATGGCGGGCGATCAGCTCGCCGTGGTCGAGAACGAGCAGCGCGCCCGCGAAGTCGCGCAGTATCGTCAGGAAAAGGCGACCGAGAAGCGCACCGCGCTCGCCCCGACCAATTTCGATACGATGTTCACCAACCTCCAGTCGAACGTGGTCGAGTTCCCGGTGCTGGTGAAGGCCGACGTGCAGGGCAGTGTGGAGGCGATCAACTCGGCGCTGCACAACCTCTCGAACGATCTCATCAAGGTCCGCGTGCTCCACGCCGGCGTGGGTGCGATCACCGAGAGCGACGTGCAGCTCGCCGCCGCCTCGAACGCGCCGATCCTCGGCTTCAACGTGCGTCCCAATCCCAAGGCGCGCGAACTGGTGAAGCGCGACAACGTGCGGATGATGTATTACGACGTCATCTATCACCTGACCGAAGAAATCGCGAAGGAGATGGCGGGCGAGCTCGGGCCGGAGCGGATCGAGACCGTCGTCGGCCGTGCCGCGGTCAAGGAAGTGTTCCGTTCGGGCAAGCGCGACAAGGCCGCGGGCCTGCTGGTCGAGGAAGGCGTCATCCGCAAGGGCCTCCACGCCCGTCTCACCCGCGAGGACGTCATCGTCAGCGCCACCACGATCGCCTCGCTGCGGCGCTTCAAGGACGACGTCGACGAAGTCCGCGCCGGCCTCGAATGCGGCGTGGTCCTGGCCGACACGAACGACATCAAGCCGGGCGACCAGCTCGAGGTGTTCGAGGTCGAGGAGCGCGAGCGGACGCTTTAATAGATCCTCGGAGCGTTGACTGCATGCCGAAGAGCCGGAAGCGAAAGCAGCGAACTGTCGAGCGTCCGGCTCGCAATGACACATGGTGGTGGCGCAATCGGCGCTATGTCGATAGCGGCGCCACCTTCGGCTGTTTGCCGCTTTTGGCTTCCGTGGTTCTCTCGCCGGTGCTCGCCATGGCTTTGGGTTAGCCGCCGGATCACCACTCTCATATTCAATACGATTATCGGATTTTAATTGTAACGAAAAATCGGATGCGCTAATCTGCGGCGGTGCGGATCGACATTTCGAAAGCTGCGGCACGATCGCTGAAAAGGTCGAACAAGCGGAAACTGATTGCCGGCAAGATCATGGAGCTGGCGGCAGGTCCGGAAGCTCTTTCGGCAAATGTCGTCAAGCTGAAAGGGCGGGAAGGATTTCGGCTTCGCGTACAGGATTGGCGGGTCGTCTTCCGGATCGAGCAGGATGTCTTGCACGTTGACGAAATCGAGCCGAGAGGCGCTGTTTACGAGGATCGGTCATGACCGTTCAAATCATCGAGATTGCAGGTCAGAAGATGGCCATGCTGCCGGTTGCCGATTACGAGCGGCTGATCGATCTGGCCGAAGACCAGGCGGATATCGCAGCGGCCGAGCGGGCTGAGCAGCGCCGGCTCGAAGGCGAGGAATACATCCCGTTCGAACTGGTCAATGCGATCATCAATGGCGAGAACGCCCTGAAGTTGTGGCGCGAGTATCGGGGGATGTCGCAGCGCGCCCTGGCCGAAGCCGCCGAATGCCGTCTCGCCACGATTTCCGAGCTCGAGAATGGAAAGGCACAGGGAAAGCCTGCCGTGTGGCGCGGCCTTGCGGAAGCGCTCGACGTGACCGTGGATGATATCCTGCCGCTCGACTGATGCCCCGCAACACCTCAACCCCCGAACAGCAGTCGGTCCGCGTCCTCAAGGTAGGCGAGCGCGTGCGGCATATCCTCAGCGAACTGCTCGCGCGCGGGGAGGCGCACGACGAAGTGCTGACGGCGCACTCCGTCAGCGTCACCGAAGTGCGGATGACGCCGGATCTGCGCAACGCCAGCGCCTACGTGAAACCGCTGCTTGGCGAGGACGAGGCGGCGGTGCTCAAGGCGCTGCGCACCAACACCGCGTTCTTCCAGCGCGAGGTGGCCAAGCGCCTCGGCCTCAAGTTCGCGCCCAGGCTCCAGTTCAAGCCCGACGAGAGCTTTGACGAGGCCGACCGGATCGAGCGCCTGCTGGGCGACCCGCGCGTGGCGCGCGACCTGAGTGACGACGGGCCGTCGAGCTAATGATACGACGCTAGTTTGGCCAAGGCTTCGGCTTTGCTGTCGGCGGCCGCCATCCAAGATGGGGGATCGCCCCAGAATTCGGCAGCCTCAAGGTCGCAGCCATTCGGGCCATTATCGCGCAGCCAGCCGGACCGGCCTACCTCGCTCGGAGACTCCCCCACGGGAAGGTAGGCGATCCATTGTCCTCGAGAATACACTCCGCCATAGCGATCCTCAAAGAACTCGACAGAAAAGGCAGAGATCTTGCTGTTCATGCGTAACACTCAACCGTAAAATCCGGCAATGGCCAAGCTCTATTTCTACTACGCGAGCATGAATGCGGGGAAATCGACCACGCTGTTGCAGGCCGATTTCAACTATCGCGAGCGCGGGATGCACACGATGCTGTGGACCGCCGCGCTCGACGATCGCGGGGCGCATGCGGCGATCGAGAGCCGGATCGGCCTCGGCGCCGACGCGCATCGCTACGCGCCCGACACCGACCTGTGGCAGCGGATCACCGCCGCGCACAAGGCCGAGCCGCTCCATTGCGTGCTGGTCGACGAGGCGCAGTTCCTGACGAAAGAGCAGGTCTGGCAGTGCGCGCGACTGGCGGACGAGGGCGGGATTCCGGTGCTCTGCTACGGCTTGCGCACCGATTTCCAGGGCGAGCTGTTCCCCGGCTCGGCCGCGCTCCTCGGGATCGCCGATGCCTTGATCGAGCTGAAGGCGGTGTGTCACTGCGGGCGCAAGGCGACGATGAACCTGCGGGTCGACGCGAGCGGCGCCGCGGTCAAGCAGGGCGCGCAAACCGAGATCGGCGGCAACGACCGCTATGTCGCGCTGTGCCGCAAGCATTTCTCGGAGGCGCTGGCGGGGTGACCCGCGGCGCCCTATCTACCCCGCCATGACCGAAACGCTTGTCCTCGCCGCGATCCTGATTCCGTGTCTCATCGTCGCGATCGTGTTCCATGAAGTCGCGCACGGGTGGACCGCGCTCGCGCTCGGCGATCCGACTGCGAAGGAGCAGCGGCGGCTGTCGCTCAATCCCATCCGCCACGTCGATCCGGTCGGCACGATCATCGTGCCGGGGGCGCTGGCGCTGTTCGGCGGGCCGGTGTTCGGCTGGGCCAAGCCCGTGCCGGTGCGCAAGGACCGGCTCGACAATCCGCGTTACGGGATGATGGCGGTGGCGGCGGCGGGACCGGGCACCAACCTGGTGCTCGCCGCGATCGGTGCTGTCGTGCTCGGCCTCGTCGCCACCACGTTGAGCCTTCCTCCCGGCGGCGCGGTCGAGTGGGTGCTCACCGGGCTCAACTACTTCATCGTTATCAACATTTTCCTCGCGCTGTTCAACCTGCTGCCGATCCCGCCGTTCGACGGCTCGCACATCCTCGAGGGGCTGTTGCCGCGCTCGATGGCGGCGCAGTATGCGAAGCTGCAGCAGGTGGGGATGTTCCTCCTCATCGCGCTGATCGCGATCACCTGGGCTTTCCCCGACAGCGGGATCATCGAGAATGTCGTGCTGCCGCCGGTCGAATGGCTGCGCGAGAAATACCTGATGCTGGCGCTTTGGGTCGCGGGTGGCTGACATTCCGAACGGCTGGCTGATCCTCGACAAATCGCGCGGGCTCGGCTCGACGCAGGCGGTCGGCGCGGTGAAGCGTAACTTGCGCGAAGGCGGCTATCCCAAGGTCAAGGTCGGGCACGGCGGCACGCTCGATCCACTGGCGGAGGGCGTGCTGCCGATCGCGCTGGGTGAGGCGACCAAGCTCGCCGGGCGGATGCTCGATGCGAGCAAGGTCTATGCGTTCACCGTATGCTTCGGAGACGAGACCGATACGCTGGATACCGAAGGGGAGGTAATCGGACGGTCGGATCACCGCCCGACGCTCTCCGAGATCGAAGCGGTGCTCCCCCGCTTCACCGGCGCGATCGAGCAGGCGCCGCCCAGCTACTCGGCGATCAAGATCGACGGCAAGCGCGCCTACGACCGCGCGCGGGCGGGTGAGGCGATCGAGATGAAGACGCGCGCGGTGACTATCCATTCGCTCGAAATCCTCTCCGGTACGGGGAGGGGGACCATGACGCGTAGCGGCATGGGAGAGGGGCACCCGCCGGTGGTTCATGACCTCGAAGGTTCCGAGCAATCCAACGTGCCCCTCCACCATGCTTCGCATGGTCCCCCTCCCCGTGCCGGGGAGGATTGCGTTACCCTCGTCGCGCACGTATCCAAGGGCACCTATATCCGCAGCCTCGCGCGCGACATTGCGCATGCACTCGGCACTGTGGGCCACGTCACCTATCTGCGCCGCATCAAGGCCGGTCCGTTCGCCGAGGAACAGGCGATTTCGCTGGACATGCTCAACGAAATCGGTAAGGGCGCGCGGCTTGAAGACCACCTCCTGCCGCTCGAGGCGGGGCTGGACGGTATCCCGGCCCACCAACTCGATCCGGAAAGCGCGCAGGCGGTCCGCCAGGGCCGAGTCCTTTCCGGAATGCCCCATCCCGATGGGCTTCTCCTCGCGAAATCCGGCGCCGTGCCGGTCGCGCTGATGGAAGTGACCGCGGGGACGGCCAAGGTCGTCAGGGGTTTCAACATGCCCGATACCGCGGAGTAAGAGAATGTCGGTCACCGCCGAAAAGAAGCAGGAAATCATCAAGGACAACGCCCAGACCAAGGGCGACACCGGCTCCCCCGAAGTGCAGGTCGCGATCCTCACCGAGCGTATCCGCAATCTGACCGAACACTTCAAGGGCCACCACAAGGACAACCACTCGCGCCGTGGCCTGCTGACCATGGTCAACAAGCGCCGCAGCCTGCTTGCGTACCTCAAGAAGAAGGACGTCGAGCGGTACAACGCGCTGATCCAGAAGCTCGGGCTTCGTAAATAAGAGTTTCTCGAAGGGGCGGCTCCAAGGCCGCCCCTTCGTCTATCCGGAAGCATCGCAAGCTTGCGATGCGACCACGCAACGAGGTCATCCTTCGCAATCCGGCGAGGGGGCCTGGGGTTGGACAAGGCCCCGCACCGGACCGGGACGGTATCCCCCGGCAAGCAAATCCCGCCGATGCAATAGGGCCGGCGGGCCGAAGGAAAACACATGTTCGACACGAAAACCGTATCGCTGGAGTGGGGCGGGAAGACCCTCACTCTGGAAACCGGGCGTATCGCCCGTCAGGCCGACGGCGCCGTTCTCGCGACGTACGGCGAGACCGTGGTGCTGTGCGCCGTGACTGCCGCCAAGTCGGTCAAGGAAGGGCAGGATTTCTTCCCGCTCACCGTGCACTACCAGGAAAAGTTCTCCGCCGCCGGGCGCATCCCGGGTGGCTTCTTCAAGCGCGAAGGCCGGGCGACCGAGAAGGAAACGCTCACCAGCCGCCTGATCGACCGCCCCGTGCGGCCGCTGTTCCCCGAAGGTTTCTACAACGAGATCAACGTGATCTGCCAGGTCCTGTCGTATGACGGCGAGACCGAGCCCGATATCGTGGCGATGGTCGCCGCCTCGGCCGCGCTGACGATCTCCGGCGTCCCCTTCATGGGCCCGATCGGCGCCGCGCGCGTCGGCTTCAAGGGCGGCGAATACGTCCTCAACCCGAGCCTCGCCAGCGCGCTCGACGACGAGGGCCGTCTCGACCTGGTGGTCGCCGCGACGCAGGACGCGGTGATGATGGTCGAATCCGAAGCCAAGGAACTGACCGAGGACGAGATGCTCGGCGCGGTGATGTTCGCGCATGAGGAATCGAAGAAGGTCATCGGCGCGATCGTCGAACTCGCCGAGCAGGCGGCCAAGGATCCGTGGGAGATCGCCTCGCAGGACGATCATTCGGAGATGAAGGCCGCGATCAAGGCGATGATCGGCGACGACATCGCTGGTGCGTACAAGACGACCAGCAAGTCCGATCGCTCGGACATGCTCAACGCCGCGCGTGACAAGGTGAAGGCGCACTATTCGTCGGACGAGTTCGATGGCCAGCAGCGCATGACCGCGATCAAGCTGACCAAGAAGCTCGAGGCCGAGATCGTGCGTGGCGCGATCCTCAAGGATGGCAAGCGCATCGACGGCCGCAAGGTCGATCAGGTCCGCCCGATCGAGGCGATGGTCGGCCTGTTGCCCCGCACCCACGGCTCGGCGCTGTTCACCCGCGGCGAGACGCAGGCGATCTGCACCGTCACGCTGGGCACCAAAGACGCGGAGCAGATGATCGACGGGCTCGAAGGTCTGTCCTACAACCCGTTCATGCTGCACTATAACTTCCCGCCCTATTCGGTCGGTGAAGTGGGCCGCTTCGGCTTCACCAGCCGCCGCGAGACCGGCCACGGCAAGCTCGCCTGGCGCGCGCTGCATCCGGTCCTGCCGAACCGCGAGGACTTTCCGTACACGATCCGTATTCTGTCGGACATTACCGAGTCCAACGGCTCGAGTTCGATGGCGACGGTGTGCGGCGGCTGCCTCGCGATGATGGACGCGGGCGTTCCGATCGAGCGCCCGGTCTCGGGCATCGCGATGGGCCTGATTCTCGAAGGCGACGACTTCGCGGTGCTCAGCGACATCCTCGGCGACGAGGATCACCTCGGCGACATGGACTTCAAGGTCGCCGGCACCGAGGCGGGCATCACCTCGCTCCAGATGGACATCAAGATCGCCGGCATCACGCCCGAGATCATGAAGACCGCGCTGGCGCAGGCGAGCGAAGGCCGCGCGCACATCCTCGGCGAGATGAACAAGGCGCTGGGTTCGGCGCGGACCGACGTGTCGAAGCACGCGCCGCGGATCGAGACGATGCAGATCGACAAGTCGAAGATCCGCGACGTCATCGGCACCGGCGGCAAGGTGATCCGCGAGATCGTCGCCGAGACCGGCGCCAAGGTCGACATCGACGACGAGGGCGTGATCAAGATC
>CAMPIX010000045.1 GCA_946886565.1 uncultured Altererythrobacter sp. | reverse complement strand
TCGGGGCATGGTCATTGGGTCAACTCGTAACGGATCGGTCTGCTTCGTGGCGGCTGGTCCCTTGGGCGCCGTGCGCGCCGGGGAAGCACGCGTCAGCTCACGCCCAAGGGCGGATAAGTCGAAGCAGGATTAGTCCGTTGCGTGTCATGGGTGTTTGAATGACCTAAAGTTGCCGGGAAGGCAAGCGCGAGTGGGGTGCTATTCCGCGCCGGCCTTCTCGAAGGCGATCGAGAATTCCAGCGCCACATCGTCCGACACCATCGGAATGCCGTAGTTCACGCCGAAGTCCGAGCGCTTGATCGTGCCGCGGCCTTCGAAGCCGATCGTTTCGACCTTGCTCATCGGGTTCGCGCCCGCGCCGGTGAAGCGGGCGTAGAGCGCGACTTCCTTGGTCACGCCGTTGAGGGTGAGGTCGCCGGTGATGTCGGCGGTCATTCCGCCGGGGCTGATCGCGACCGTCTTCGACACGAAGCGCGCCGGGGCCGGTTCGGGGCCGAAGAAGTCGGGCTCTGCGCCGTCCTTGCCCGGCCGCAGCAAGTGGTCGCGCAAGCCCGCGCTGGGCACGGTGACGCTGGCGACCGGGATCGTCACGTCGACCTTCGCCTGACCGGGCTGCGCAGGATCGATCTGCAGCGTGCCTTCGACGCCCCCGAACAGGCCGAAGTAGTCGTTGAAGCCGAAATGGCCGACGCGCCACTGGACCGTCGAATGGGCCGGATCCGCGGTGTAGCTGCCGCCGCTGACGCGCGTCGGATCGACGCGGCCGGGGACCTCGGGCAGGCTATCCTGCGCGCCGAGCGTGGTCGCGGCGGCGAGGCCGAGCGTTGTCGCGCCGATCGCGGCGATCAAGGTGGTCCTGTTCATGGCGCGTCCCTTCGAATGATGCGCGGGAGAGAGTGGCGTCAGTTCTTCGCCTTGTCGACCAGCTTGTTCTTGCCGATCCACGGCATCATGGCGCGCAGCTGCGCGCCGGTCTGCTCGATCGGGTGCGCCTCGGCCGCCTTGCGCGCGGCCTTGAGCTCGGGCTGGCCGGCGCGGTTGTCGAGCACGAAGTTCTTCACGAAGCGGCCCGACTGGATGTCGGCCAGCACGCGCTTCATCTCCGCTTTGGTCTCGTCGGTGATGATCCGCGGGCCGGTCGTGATGTCGCCATATTCGGCGGTGTTGCTGATCGAATAGCGCATGTTGGCGATGCCGCCTTCATAGAGCAGGTCGACGATCAGCTTGGTCTCGTGGAGGCACTCGAAATAGGCCATCTCGGGCGCGTAACCGGCCTCGACCAGCGTCTCGAACCCGGCCTGGATCAGGTGGGTGATGCCGCCGCACAGCACCGCCTGCTCGCCGAACAGGTCGGTCTCGCATTCTTCCTTGAAGTTGGTCTCGATCACGCCGCTGCGTCCGCCGCCGACGCCGCTGGCATAGGCGAGCGCGACGTCGTGCGCATTGCCGGTCGCGTCCTGGTGGATGGCGATCAGGCACGGCACTCCGCCGCCGCGCTGGTATTCGCTGCGTACCGTATGGCCGGGGCCCTTGGGGGCGATCATGATCACGTCGATGTCGGCGGGCGGTTCGATCAGGCCGAAGTGGATGTTGAGCCCGTGCGCGAAAGCCAGCGCGCTGCCGGGCTTCATGTTGCCCTTGAGGTCGTCCTCCCAGATCGTGGCCTGATGCTCGTCGGGGGCGAGCACCATCAGCAGGTCGGCCCACTTCGCCGCGTCCTTGTTCGACATGACGGTGAAGCCCGCGGCCTCGGCCTTCTTCGCGGTCGCCGAGCCCTCCCGCAGCGCGATCGCAACCTCCTTGACCCCGCTGTCGCGCAGGTTCTGCGCGTGCGCGTGACCCTGGCTGCCGTAGCCGACGATGGCGATCTTCTTGCCGGTGATCAGGTTCAGGTCGGCGTCGGCGTCGTAGTAGACTTTCATCTCGCGTCCTTCGTTGCAGAAACCGTCATGCTGAACTCGTTTCAGCATCCATTTCGCGTCGCGCGCTGCGCTACCGGATGGATGGACCCTGAAACAAGTTCAGGGTGACGAGAAAATCTTGGCGTGGCCTTAGGCTCCCTCGGCCCCGCGCATCATCCCGACGATCCCGGTGCGGCCGACCTCGACCAGCCCGAGCTCGCGCATCAGGCCGATGAAGCTGTCGACTTTCTCCGGCGGGCCGGTGATCTCGAAGATGAAGCTCTCGGTGGTGGTGTCGACCGGGCGGGCGCGGAAGATGTCGGCGAGGCGCAGCGCCTCGACCCGCTTCTCGCCGGTGCCCGCGACCTTGACCAGCGCCAGCTCGCGCTCGACGTGCGGGCCTTCCTCGGTCAGGTCGACGACCTTGTGCACCGGCACCAACCGGTCGAGCTGCGCGTGGATCTGGTCGATCACCGCCGGCGGACCGTTGGTGACGATCGTGATCCGGCTGACCGCGTGGTTCTCGGTGATGTCGGCCACGGTCAGGCTGTCGATATTGTAGCCGCGCGCGGTGAACAGCCCCGCGATCTTGGCGAGAATGCCCGCCTCGTTGTCGACCGTGATCGCCAGTACGTGGCGCTGGGGTTCGTTCTGCTTGATATGCATCACACCAGCGCCTTCGCTTCGTCGTCCATCGTGCCGCTGACCATGTCGCCATACAGCAGCATCTCGGTGTGCGCGGCGCCGCTGGGGATCATCGGGAAGCAGTTCGCCTCCTTCGACACCATGCAGTCGACCATCACCGGCCCGTCGTGCGCGATCATCGCCTCGATCCCCGCATTCAGCCCGGCCTCGTCCTCGATCCGGATGCCTTTCCAGCCATAGGCTTCGGCGAGCTTCACGAAGTCGGGCAGGCTGTCCGAATTCGAGTTCGAATAGCGGCTTTCGTAGGTCAGTTCCTGCCACTGGCGGACCATGCCCATGTATTCGTTGTTGAGGATGAACACCTTGACCGGCAGGCGATACTGGCTCGCGGTGGCGAGTTCCTGGATGTTCATCTGGATCGAGGCCTCGCCCGCGATGTCGATCACGAGGGCGTCCGGATTGCCGAGCTGCGCGCCGATCGCGGCGGGCAGGCCGTAGCCCATCGTGCCGAGCCCGCCGCTCGTGAGCCAGCGATTGGGGCCGGTGAAGCCGAAATATTGCGCGGCCCACATCTGATGCTGGCCGACCTCGGTCGAGACGATCGGATCGCGGGTGCGGGTGAGGGCGTAGAGACGCTCGACCGCCTTCTGCGGCATGATCTCGGACTTGTGCGGCGGGTAGGCGAGGCATTCGACCGCGCGCCAGCCCGCGACGCGCGCCTTCCATTCGCCGAGGTCGCGCGCGCGGCGATCGCCCCATGCCTCGACGATCTGGCCGAGAACTTCGGCGCAATCGCCGAGGATGGGCAGGTCGGCGCGCACCGTCTTGTTGATCGAGCTGCGGTCGATATCGATGTGTATCTTTTTGGAATCAGGCGAGAAAGCGTCGAGCCGGCCGGTCACGCGATCGTCGAACCGCGCGCCGACGCAGAGCATCACGTCGCAGCGGTTCATCGCCATGTTGGCTTCGTAGGTTCCGTGCATCCCGAGCATCCCGAGCCAGTCGGGATGATCGGAGGGGAACGCGCCGAGGCCCATGAGCGTGCTGGTGACCGGCGCGCCGGTCAGGTCCTGCAACCGGCGCAGCAGCTCGCTCGCGCGGGGCCCCGAGTTGATCACCCCGCCGCCGGTGTAGAGCACCGGGCGCTCGGCCGCCGCGAGCAACTCGACCGCTTGCGCGATCGCATCGCCGTCGCCCGCGACCTGCGGCGCGTAACGCGCGGAGGCGAGCGGCGCGTCGTCCTGTTCGCCCCAGTTCGCCAGCGCGACCTGAACGTCTTTGGGCACGTCGATCAGCACCGGACCGGGCCGCCCGGTGGTGGCGATGCGGAACGCTTCCTCGATCGTCGCGCGAAGCTGGGTCGGGTCCTTCACCAGATAGTTGTGCTTGGTGCAGTGGCGGGTGATGCCGATCGTATCGGCTTCCTGAAACGCATCGGTCCCGATCAGCGCGGTCGCGACCTGACCGGTGATGACGACCAGCGGGATCGAATCCATGAAGGCGTCGGCGATCCCGGTGACGGCGTTGGTCGCGCCGGGGCCCGAGGTGACGAGCACCACGCCGGGCTTGCCGGTCGAGCGCGCGTAGCCCTCGGCGGCGTGCGCCGCGCCCGCCTCGTGCCGGACGAGAATGTGGCGGATGCGCTGATGGGAGAAGAGTTCGTCGTAGATCGGCAGCACCGCGCCGCCGGGGTAGCCGAACACGAATTCGACCCCCTGGCGCACCAGGCATTCGATCAGGATGGATGCGCCGCTGCGCTCCTCCGCCATTTCGCCTTCCTTCCTTCTCGCGTTTGCCCGATGCGCGCCGGAAACGAATCGACCCGGCGCGAGGGGGACGCGCCGGGTCTTTCAATTCCAACGATCCCTCCCTATGGGACAGAAAATGATATGTCAACGCCTACTGGCGTAATAATCTTTCGAAGCGATCCTCGACCGAATTGCATTGGGGTTCTGCGCGCGGCCAATCCTGCGGCGGCTGACGGCGGAACCAGGTGTACTGCCGCTTGGCGTACCGGCGTGTGGCCTGCCGTCCAGCGGCGATGGCTTCCTCGCGCGAAAGTTCGCCTTTCAGCCACCCCGCGACCTCGCGAACGCCGATGGCCCGCATGACCGGCAGCGCCGGGTCGAGCCGCCGGGCGAGCAGCGCCTCGACCTCCTCCGTTGCGCCCGCATCGAGCATCTCCGCGAAGCGCCGGTCGCAGCGTTCGTAGAGCCATTCGCGCTCGGGCAGCAGGATGAGGGGATACAGGTCCACCTGGCCGCCGATTCCGCCCTCGCGCCGCGCCTGCCAGTGCGCGAGCCGCCGCCCGGTCGAGCGCACGACCTCGAGCGCGCGCGCGACGCGCGTGCTGTCCGAGGGCGAGAGCGCGGCGGCGCGTTCGGGATCGAGCTTGGCGAGTTCAGCGTGCGCATCGGCCACGGGCAGTGCGCGGACGGTCTTGCGCACACCGGGGTCGATCGGAGGCACCGGCGCGATCCCGTCGAGCAGCGTACGCAGGTAGAGCCCGGTTCCCCCGACGAGGATCGGCACGCCGCCTTGCGCGTGGAGCGCTGCGATCGCCTCCAGCGCGCGCGCGGCCCAGTCCGCCGCCGAACACGCTTCGGCCCCGTCCCAATCACCGAACAGGCGGTGCGGCACTTCGGCCATTTCCTCTTCGGAAGGGCGCGCGCTGAGCACCTGCAAGTCGGCATAGACCTGCGCGCTGTCGGCGTTGATCACCGCCGCGGGCCGGCCGCGCGCGATCACTGCTTGCGCCAAGCGCACCGCCAGATCGCTCTTGCCGCTCGCGGTCGGCCCTGCAATTAGCGCGACCGGCAGTTTTGGCGGCGCACGCTCGCCGCTGGAAATCGGAGACATATCGGTGCTCATCGCCCGGCTGATAGCAGACCCGGCAGGACTGGAAACGCGCCTCGACCGCGCGACAGCCGCGCTCGAGCGCGAGGGGATGCGCGTGGCGCTGGCGCAGATGCTCGATTTCTGCGGCGACGTGCTCCAGATCGGCCTGCCCGAGGGCGACGCAGCCGCGCTGCGCCGGGTGCTCGACGAGCATTTCGCGCCCGCCGACCTGCTCGTCTCGACGCGCGATTTCGCGGTGCCCGACCTGTTCGTGTCGGACATGGATTCGACCATGATCGCGCAGGAGTGCATCGACGAGCTCGCCGATTTCGCCGGGTTCAAGGATCGCGTCGCCGCGATTACCGAGCGCGCGATGCAGGGCGAGCTCGATTTCGCAAGCGCGCTGGCCGAGCGGGTGGGGCTGCTCGCCGGGCTGTCCGAAGACGCGATCGGGACCTGTCTCGCCGAGCGGATTCGTCCGGTCGAGGGCGCGAAGACGCTCGTCGCCACGCTCAAGGCCAAGGGATGCCGCACTGTACTGGTGACCGGCGGGTTCCACCATTTCGCCGACCCGCTGGCCGCGGACATCGGGTTCGAGCATGTGGTCGGCAACCGGCTCGCGGTGGCCGAGGGCAAGCTGACCGGCGCGCTCGCGGGCGCGATCACCGACAGTTCGGTCAAGCGGCGCGTGCTGGTCGAGGAAGTCGCGCAGCTCGGCGCCGAGGCCACCAGCCTGGCGACCGGCGACGGCGCGAACGATATCCCGATGCTCGAGGCCGCGACCTGGGGCCTCGCCTACCGCGCCAAGCCCAGGGCGCGCGCGGCGGCCGACGGCTGGATCGACCGCGGTGACCTGACCGCGGTGCTCGATTTGCTCGGTGTTCCGCGCGAGGAGTGGGTGAGCCGGTAGGCAAGTTCCTCCCCGGAACGGGGAGGATTAATCACTTTCAATTTGCAACCTATCGGTATATTGACAGCCATGTCAGTAGAGGATCCGAAGCGATGACCGAGCTCCAGACCTTGCCCTCCGCCGATCCGCACGCTGCCTGCGCCAGCGACGGAACTGTGTTCCGCAGTGCCGCGCGGCCGCAGCCGAAGCGCGAGGTGCGCAAGGCGCTTCATCATTTCCGCGAGCTGATCAAGGACAAGGAGGACACCGAACAGGTCTTCCACATCTACGAGGCGTTGCCGGCGAAGACCTTCCTCCCGCGCGCCCGCGCGCTGACGCTGAGCGAGCGCGGCGAGCCGCGCTGACGCTGAGCGAGCGCGGCGAGGCGCTGCGTGCGAGCGAGCCGTTCCTGCCGCCCATCCTCGACGATCACGCCTGCTGAAGCTTCCCGCGGGCAGCGTGGCGCACGCCTATGTCGCGTTCATGCGGCGCGAGGGGTTGAGCGCGGCGGGGCTAGTTGCCGAATCGGAGAAGATCGGGCGCCCGAAATACGGCGACCTCGTCGAATGGTACGGCTTCCGCCAGCGCGACACGCACGATCTGATGCACGTGCTCACCGGCTACGGCCGCGACGCGCTCGGCGAACAGTGCGTGCTGCTGTTCACCCACGGCCAGAGCCCGAGCCACGGGCATCTGCTGCTCGGCTATGCCGGCGCGATGAACATTAGGAAGCAGGTCAGGAGCCGGGCCCCGGTTTACCGCGCGGTGCGCGAGGCGCATCGGCTGGGCAAGACGTGCCCGCCGATCATCGAAATGCCGATCCGCGAACTGCTGGCGATGGATCTGGCCGAGGCCCGCGCCATGCTGAACATCACCGAGCCGGTCTGGTACGAGCGCTGCCACGAAGTCTGGCGCAGCGAGGGCATCGATCCCTACGACCTGCTCGGCAAGACGATGGCGAAGAAGCTGGCGGCATAGCGCGCCCTAGACTGCCAATTGTTTCGCCCCCTCCGTTCGTGTCGAGCGCAGTCGAGACACGCTGGCGCAACGCATGGTGTCTCGACTACGGCCTTCGCTCGACACGAACGGAGTGGGATTTATTCCTGCTGCAACGCGGGTCGGCCCCGCGCGGCGATCCACGCGATCGGGATGCCGACCAGCACGCAGTGGGAGAAGAGCTGGTTGCCGATGCTCCATGCCACCGCCCCGGCGGTCTCGCCGTCCCAGGTCGCGGGCGGCCAGTACTGGGGCCAGCGCAGCGGGCGGACCAGCCAGTACATGATCACCCACAGCAGCAGGCCGTAGAGCAGCCCGGCGACGATCGGGTGGCGCAGCGTCGCGGGGAAGCGCGGCGCGATCGCGACGTAGGCCGCGGCCATCGCTAGCATGATCGCGAAATGGACCAGCAGCCCGAGCGGCGCCCCGGCGGCACTCTCGTACATCGCGTCGCCGAACGGCCCGCTGGCGACGAATTGCAGCACTTGCGTGGGCGTGACGCCTGCCATTCCGGCGAAGACGAAGGCGGAGAAGATGTCGAGCGTGCCGGCGATAAGCCAGGCCAGCAGGATCGTACGCGCCATTCCGGTCTCCCCGAGGAGCTAGTCCTCCATCCACTCGCGGAAGAAGCGCTGGTGGGCTTCGCGCAGGTCGGCGAGGGATACGAAGCTGTCGCTTGCCTCGCAAAGAATCCCTTCATCATCGTCTGACTTGAAGCCAGTCGTCCCGATCATCGTTGCTGTGGTGCCTGAGGTTTCCGCGAGCTCTCGAAGATTCACCGTTCCATCAGTCGTGACGACATAACGGCCTTGACCCTCACCAAAGTGAGCCGCTGCGAAGCTGGTCTCGGTCGGGTTTGCATCATCGAGACAGATTTCCGCTCCAAGTTCGCCCGCGAGCGCCATTTCCGCGATCGCGACGAGCATCCCACCATCGGAAATGTCGTGGACAGCGCCAATCAGACCATCGGCGATCAGCCGCCGGATGAAGTCGCCGGTGCGTCTCTCGTGCGGCAGATCGACGAGCGGTGGCGCACCCGCTTCCAGCCCGCGCACTTCTCTCAACCAAAGCGATTGCCCGAGTTCTCGCGCGAGTTCCTTTGCGCCGATGATCCAGATGACATGACCGCGTTCCTTGAAGCCGATCCGGGCGCTCTTGGCATAATCCTCGAGCACGCCCACCCCGCCGATTGCGGGGGTCGGCAGGATCGCGCTGCCGCCGCCGGTCGCCTTGCTCTCGTTGTAAAGCGAGACGTTGCCGCTTACGATCGGGAAGTCGAGCGCGCGGCAGGCGTCGCCCATGCCTTCGAGGCAGCCCGTGAGCTGGGCCATGATCTCGGGCCGCTGCGGATTGGCGAAGTTGAGGCAGTTGG
>CAMPIX010000044.1 GCA_946886565.1 uncultured Altererythrobacter sp. | reverse complement strand
CGGCGACCGCGAGGAACACGTCGCTCGCCTTCACCGCCACCTTGTATTCGTGGAAGTCGTGGGCCTGCAGCAGCTTGATGTGATCGAGCGCCGATTCGACCAGCGCCTCGGGGCACGGCTCGCCGTATTTCTCGAGCAGGTCCTTCTCGAGGCTGCCGGCGTTGACCCCGATGCGGATCGCGCAGCCGTTGGCCTTGGCCGCGCGGACGACCTCCGCCACGCGCTGGTCGCTGCCGATGTTGCCCGGATTGATCCGCAGGCACGCCGCGCCGGCGTCGGCCGCCTCGAGGGCGCGCTTGTAGTGGAAGTGGATGTCGGCGACGATCGGGATGTTCGCGGCGCGCACGATCGCGGGCAGGGCGGCGGTCGCTTCCTCGGTCGGGCACGAGACGCGGATGATGTCCGCCCCGGCGTCTTCACAGCGGCGGATCTGGTCGATCGTCGCGCCCGCATCCTCGGTCGGGGTATTGGTCATCGTCTGCACGGTGATCGGCGCATCGCCGCCGACCGGTGTGTTGCCGACCATGATCTGGCGGGACGTGCGGCGCGCGATCGTGCGCCAGGGGCGTATCTCGGACATGGAGCGCGATATACGCGCGCGCCGATGAAGGGGCAATGACAGCACCGGGCGAATACGGCATGAGGGCGCGATGAGCATCGACGTTGCCGCCGACCCGACCGACGACAGCCACAGCGAAACTCCGCTCCTGTTCGGGCGCGTGCTCGACGGCAACGGCGGCGGGCGCGCAATCGGCTGGGATGAAGCGCAGCGCTGGCGGCCCGGCGCGACGGGCGAGGTCCTGTGGCTCCACCTGCGCCGCACCTGCGAGGGCGTTTACGAGTGGCTCCAAGCCGACCTCGGCATTCCCGAGCCGACCGCCGAGCTGCTCACCGGCGATGCGACCCGCCCCCGCGCGTTCCGCGAGGGCGAAACGCTGGTCGCGACGCTGCGCGGCATCAATTTCAATCCCGGCGCCGAACCCGAGGACATGGTCTCGATGCAGCTGTGGAGCGACGGGCGGCGGCTCGTCACCTTGCGCCGCGTGCCGCTCCAGACCCCGCGCGACACGCTGAGCGAACTCGACGCGGGCAACGGACCGGTCGACGCAGGCGCGCTGGTCACCTCGCTGACCGAGCACATGGTCCATCGGATGAATGCCGCGATCGTCGACATGAACGAGGAGATAGACAAGCTCGAAGAGCTCGACATGGAAGACGAGGACAGCGACGACATGCTGGCCCAGATCGCGGCGATCCGGCGCAACTGTCTGGCTCTGCAGCGCCACATGGGGCCGCAGCACGTCGCTCTCGAAGCGATCAGCCGCGATGCGCCGCAATGGTTCGAGGCGCACGATCGGCGCGAGATCGCCGAGACGGTCGCGCTCCTTCGCCGCTTCCTCGACGATATCGACGTGAGCAAGGAAAGCGCGGTCGTGCTGATGGACGAGTTGCGCGCGCGCTCGCTCGCGGCGGCGGAACGGACCAACTACCTGCTCACGATCGTCGCGGCGATCTTCCTGCCGCTCACCTTCATCACCGGCCTGCTCGGGATCAACGTCGGCGGCATGCCCGGCGCGGACGATCCGCAGGCGTTCTGGGTCGTGGTCGGGCTGTGCGCCGCGATCATGGCAGCGCAGATCGCACTGTTCTGGCGCTGGAAATGGCTCTGACCCGGTAATCTTTGCGGGATCGCTGTCCCGCCTTGGCACCGCCGCGAGATAGGGTGGAATTAAGCACGTGGATTAACCGACCTTCCGGCGCGGGCGGGCTATAGCGGTGCGTTCCGTCCTCTGCCGGAACGCACCGGAGACGCGCCATGCAGCTTGCGCCGTTCGTTCGTGAAGCCTCTGTCGTGCTCGGGGAAGTCGCGCTCGCGCGCAGCCTGCGCACGGCGGCGCTGTTCCTGCTGCCCTATGCAGGTGTGCTCGTGGGGCTCGATGTGGCGGCGCACTACGGCGCGCTGACCGAAGCGCATCTGCCGGTGCAGTTCTTCCTCGCCTCGGACGGCGGGTTCGGCGAATGGCTGGAATATGCGCTGACCTTTGCGATTGCGGCCATGCTGACCGCGATGTGGCGGTGGGAGCGCGCGAGCGTCTATCTCGCCAATGCGGTGCTGTTCGCCTGGCTCACGCTCGACAACGCGGTGGAAATCCACGAGCGTTTCGGACACGCTTTCGAAAGCTGGTTTGGAGGTTCTCTTAGGGGCTGGCCGCTGCCGGTCGCGCCGAACGACATCGGCGAGGCGAGCCTGTTTCTCGGCATCGGCGGGTTCTGGCTCGCAGCCCTCTATCTTTCGCTGCGCGGCGCGCGGCTGCGCCCGGCGATCGAATCGCTGATCCTCGCCGGATGCGTCGCAGGCGCTGCGTTCTTCGGAGTGATTGTAGACCTGATGGTGGTCTGGGGCGAGCACACCCAGGCAATGATCGAGGTCGAGACTTTCGTCGAGGACGGCGGCGAGTTCGCGATGATCTGCCTCGCCTTCCTGATCGCGGTGGCGCTGTTCGATGGCGCGCGGCGGCGGCGCGCCGATCAGGCGGCGAACCTTTCCCCGACCAGTTCTTCCGACAGCGCCCAGAGCAGCTCGGCATTGTCCGGATCGACCGCGTAGCTGCGCACACCGCCCGAGGGGTCGGCATCGTCCACCGCGGCGACGTGGCAATCCTCGGCGTAGAGTCCGCCGCGTCCCTCCAGTTCGTCGGCGGTGGCGACCCAGCAGGTTGTCGCCGCGCCTTGGGGGATCGTCTTGAAACCTTGCGGCTGCTCCCCGCTCTTCTCGGCCAGCTTGCGGATGCGGTCGGCCATCCACGCGCGGTCTTCCTCGGTCATGTGCCGTCCGAGGTTGGTCTGAATCCCGCCCGGATGGAGCGCGTAGGCATGGATTCCGCGCCCGCCGAGGCGCTTCTCGAGCCCGACCGAGAACAGGATGTTGGCCGTTTTCGACTGGCCGTAGCTGGCCCATTTCTCGTAGTCGCGGCGCGCGAAATTGGGATCGTCGAAGTGCACACGGTCGATGTGATGCCCGCGGCTCGAGAGGTTGACGATCCGCGCCCGCTCGCCCTTCTCGACCAGCGGCAGCAATTCCTTCGTGAGCAGGAAATGGCCGAGGTGGTTGGTGCCGAACTGCATCTCGAACCCGTCGGCGGTTTCGCCGCGCGGGCAGGCCATCACCCCGGCGTTGTTGATCAGGAGGTCGATCTTGTCGAACCGCTCGCGCGCCTCGGCGCCGCAGGCGCGCACGCTCGCGAGGGAGGCGAGGTCGCAGACGATCGTCTCGACCCGCGCGCCGGTGGCCTCGCCGATCTCGCGCGCCGCATCGTCGAGCTTGCCCGCGTCGCGCCCGGCGAGGATCACGTGCGCGCCCTTCGCCGCCATCGCCCGTGCGGTTTCCTTGCCGAGCCCCGAATAGCCGCCGGTGATGAACGCGGTCCGCCCCGAAAGGTCGCGCCCCTCGAGCACCTCGTCCGCCGTGCTCGTCGCTCCGAATTGCTCCATGTCGTTCACTCCGATTGCCGTTCGCGATCATTGTGTGCCGCTGCGCCGGGGCGGGCAAGCGCGAACTGCCGCTTGCTCTCGTCGCCGGGCGCGCTAGCGTGCGCTCCATGATCAAGACTTCGGCCGCGCTGCTCGCGCTCCTCGCCCTGTTCCCCATCACCTCGCTCGCTGCGCAGGAAGCCGCGCCGGAACCCTCGTGGTCGCTGGCGATTCACGGCGGGGCGGGCACGTTGCTGCGCGAGAACATGAGCGCCGAGCAGGAGAGGGAATATCGCGCCGCGATGCAGAACGCGCTCGACGCGGGCGCGAAAGTGCTGCGCGAAGGCGGCACGGCGCTCGATGCGATCGAGGCGGTGATCGTGCTGCTGGAGGACGATCCCAAGTTCAACGCCGGGCGCGGCGCGGTGTTCACCTGGGAGGGCACGAACGAGATGGACGCCTCTATCATGGACGGCAGCACCCGCGCCGCCGGGGCGATCGCGGGCGTCGGCACCGTGCGCCACCCGATCCGGCTCGCGCGCGCGGTGATGGAGGACAGCCCTCACGTGTTCCTCGCGGGCGAGGGCGCGGAGCAATTCGCCGCCGAGCAGGGCCTCGAGCGCAAGCCCCCCGAATGGTTCGCGACCGAGCACCGCCGCAAGCAGCTCGAAGAGATGAAGACGAAGAACCTCTCGGCGCTCGATGTCGAGTTCAAGTTCGGCACCGTCGGGGCGGTCGCGCGCGATCAGGCCGGACACCTCGCCGCGGGCACCTCGACCGGCGGCATGACCGGCAAGCGTTGGGGCCGGATCGGCGATTCGCCGGTGATCGGCGCGGGCACCTGGGCCGACGACCGCGCCTGCGCGGTCTCCGCCACCGGCTGGGGCGAATACTTCATCCGCGCGGGTGTGGCGCACGCGATCTGCGCGCGCATGCTGCTCGCGGGCGAGGGCGTTCAGCAGGCGGCGGATGCGGTGATTGCCGATGTCGGCGAAATGGGCGGGGACGGCGGGGTGATCGTCGTGTCGAAGGACGGCGAAGCGGTGTTCAGCTTCAACACCCCGGGCATGTACCGCGGCCGCGCCAACAGCGAGGGGATGAACGAGGTCGCGATCTTCGCGGAGGATTGAATAAACACATCCGTTCGTGTCGAGCGCAGTCGAGACACGCTGGCGGAAGGCACACGTATCTCGACTACGCGCTTCGCGCTCCGCTCGACACGAACGGATGTGGGTCAAGTTGGAGCTGCATACCTCGCGATAATCCGCCCCACGTCCGCCAGCACCGCCTCCGCATCGGGATCGGCCGTCGTGTGCTGCTGCGCGGCGCGGAAGTAGGCGGCGAAGGTCAGCGGGGCGCGGCCCGGCGGCTCGACGTAGCCAACGTCGACATAGACGCTGCCCATGCCGGGCCAGAGCGAGGTGCCGGTCTTGTCGCCCGCCGGCCATTCGGGCGGAAAGCCCGCGCGCACGCGCCGCGTGCCGGTGCGCGTTTCGGCCATCCATAGCTTGAGCGTGGCGCGCGCGGAAGCGCCGAGCGCGTCGCCGTAGATCAGCTTGCCGAGCGTGCGCGCCATCGCCGCGGGGGTGGTGGTGTCCATGATCTCGCCCGGCGGCACGTCGTTCAGCGCGGGTTCCGTGCGGTCGAGCCGGCTGGTTTCGTCGCCGAGCGAGCGCCAGAACGCGGTCAGCCGCTCGGGCCCGCCGAGCCGCGCGAGCAGCACGTTGGCGGCGGTGTTGTCGCTCAGCTTCTGGGTCGCTTCGGCGAGTTCGCGCAAAGTCGCGCCTTGCTCCAGCCGCTCCTTCGCGAAGGGCGCGTAGTCGAGCAGATCGGCTTCGGTCCAGGTCACGCGCTCGCCCGCGTCGATCGCGCCGGTCTCGTCGAGCTGGAGCACCAGCGCGGCCAGCGAGAGCTTGAACGAGGAGAGGTGGGGGAAGCGCGCGTAATCGTTATGCCCCCAGACCTCGCCGTTGCCAGTGTCGAGCACGCCCACGCCGAGCGTGCCGTTGGCCGAGGTCTCGAGAATGCGCAGCAAGGCGCCGAAACGGCCCGCACGATCGCGCTCGATCGGCACGCAGGCGCCCGCCGCCAGCGCGAGGGCGGATCCGAGCAGCGCCCGGCGGTCGATCGTCACAACCATTTCTCCATGCACAGGTTGAATTCGTCCGAGACATAGTCGCCGAACGCCGGGCATTCGGCAAACCCGTGCTTGGCGTAGAGCCGCGCCGCGGGAAGGAACGGTTCGGGCCGCCCGGTCTCGAGCCCGACCCAGCGGTAGCCGCGCGCCTGCGCCTCGGCGAGCAGGTGGAGCAGGATCGCTTCGCCCGCGCCCTTGCCGCGATAGGCGGGCGCGGCGCGCATCGATTTCAACTCGCCGCGCGTCGGATCGAGCTCCTTCAGCGCCCCGACCGCCGCGAGCGCCTCGCCGTCGCGCACGGTGAAGAATGTCACATCGGGCTCGCGCAGCCGCTCGGCGGGAAAGGCGTGGACCTGGCACGCGGGTGACCAGCGATGCATTTCGTCGAGGTGGAGTTGCAGCAGCGCGAGCACTTCGGGATGTTCGAGCCGGTCGCGCGCGATGCGATAGTCGGTCATCGCCGCCTTGTGCTATCGCGCGGCCGGGCTTGGCAAGGGGGGACGCGGTGGATCGCCACTACGGCATGGACTGGCTGCGGATCGCGGCCTTCGCGCTGCTGATCTTCTACCATGTCGGGATGTTCTTCGGGCCCGACGATTGGCACGTGAAGACCGCGCGGCCGCTCGACTGGGTCGAACTGCCGATGCTGGCCACAAATGCTTGGCGACTGGGGCTGCTGTTCGTCGTCTCGGGCTATGCCTCGGCCGCGCTGTTCGCCAAGCGGGGCGCGGTCGGCGGGTTTCTCGCCAATCGCAGCGCACGGCTGCTGGTGCCGCTGATCGCCGGGATGGCCGTGTTCGTGGTGCCCCAGCCGTGGGTCGAGCTGGTGTTCAAGCACGGCTACGCCGCCGATCTCGGCTGGTTCTGGGTTCACGACTACTTCGATTTCGCGCCGATCGAGGGGATCATGCTGCCGACCTGGCAGCACCTGTGGTTCGTCGCCTACCTGTGGCTCTACACGCTGGTGCTCGGGCTGATCCTGCTCCTGCCCGCGAGATGGCGCGAGCGAGGGGCGGATGCGGTCGACCGCATGCTCGGCGGCGGGCCGGTGCTCGCGGTACCGCTCGCGCTGCTGCTCGCGCGGCTGTGGCTCGGCTGGCCCGGCGCCGAGGAGACGCACGATGTCGTCAACGACGGCTATGCGCACACGTTCTACCTGCCGTTGTTCCTGTTCGGCTACGCGCTGCGCGGGGCGGAGCGGACCTGGGCGGGCATCCGGCGCTGGTGGAAGCTCGCCGCGCTGCTTGCGCTCGCGAGCTACGCGGTGGTCGCCTGGGTCGAACTGACCTGGCCAGGCGACACGCCTGTGCCCGGCCCTATCTATCCGCTGTTCGGCGCGGCGCGCGCGGTGATGGCGTGGAGCGCGATCGTCGCGTTGATCGGCGTCGCCGACCGCTTCTGGAACCGCGACCACCGCTGGCGCCCCACGCTGACCGAAGCCGTGTTCCCGTTCTACATCGTCCATCAGACGATCATCGTCTGGCTCGGCTGGTACCTGCTGCGCTTCGCGGTGCCGCCGCTGGCCGAGTTCGCGATCCTCACCGCCGCGACGGTCGGCGGATGCTGGGCGTTCTATCTGCTGGGTCGCGAGATCGCGCCGCTGCGGCCGCTGATCGGACTGCGGACAAAGGCTAGCTGAACTTGTCCGCCTTGCGCTTGCCGAAGCGCATCCCGCCTTCGAGCTTGGCGCGCAACTGGGCGTAGAACGCTTCGAGGAAGGCGCGCTCGTCGCCCGCGCCGGGGTTCCAGCCGATCTTGCGACAGATCGCCTCGTGGACCGATTCGAGCGCTTCGGGCCGCCCGTCGCGCAGCACGCGTTCGAGCGTCTGCAATTCGTATTCGCCGTAGACCGCCAGTTCGTCCTCGCCGAAGCGATACTCGGCGCCGGTCAGCGCGCTCGAGCCTTCGCGCGCGGCGCCTTCGGTCGAGAGCGCCTCGGCCAGCCTGGCGCGCGGCGCCTCGACCACCCAGGTGCCCGCGATCAGGTCGCCCGCGCGCAAGGCGTCGCGGTTGAAAAAGGGGAACAGCACGAAAACGAGGAACCAGGCGGCCGCGGCGACCCCTGCGAGCCCGGCCTCGCCGCTCGGGGCGATGAGGAAGAAGATCAGCGGCATGAACAGCTCGATGTCGCGCAGGAGGTTACGTGCGACCACCGCCTCCGGGGTGAGCCGCCCGCCGTCGCGCGAGGCGACGCGGATGCCCGCCGCGCGCTTGCCGAAGGTCGCGCCGCGCGGGCCCATCTCCATAACCATGAAATAGCCGTTCCACAGCAGGAACCAGAACAGGGTCCAGAACACCGCGATGAATTCGGCCGCACCGCTGATCGCCTGCGGATTGCTCGGTCCATCGAACAGGCCGCCGCCGATCCAGACGAGCGTGAGCGTCACCACGGTGGAAACTACGAACATGATCACCAGATCGAGGATCAGCGCCCCGGCGCGCGCGCTGCGGCCGGCGACGGTGAAGGGCAGGGCGATGCCTTCGGGTGTCACCACATCGCGGCGGCGCTTGGCCCGGTGCGCGAGGTGGGGGCTGGCTTGGGCGACGCTCACGTTTTGGCACCCTCCCGTTCACGACCGAAGGCGAAGAAATAGGCGAGCCAGAACGCCAGCATCGTGCCGCCGATGATCAGCCGGCCCTCCATCGCGAGGAGCTGGCGCGGGAAGGCTTCGAGTAACGCGGCGATCACCAGCATGAGCACCACCCCGACCATGACCATTGCCCCGCGCCGCCCGCTCTCGGCAGCGGCGGCGAGGATCGAGCGGTTGCCGGGGAACGCCATCGAGCGGCCGATGTGCATCCCCGCCGCGCCCGCGAGGAGGATCGCGAACAACTCGGTCGTGCCGTGGACGCTGAGCCAGGCGACGAATTCGAGCGTCAGCCCGGCCTCGTGGTAAAGCCACAGCATCGCGCCGAGCAGCGCCATGTTGTGCAGCAGGAGCATCAGCGAAGGCACGCCGAACGCGAACCCCAGCGCGAATGCGAGGATCGAGACGCCGGCGTTGTTGCTGAACAGATAGGCCGCGAAGGCCGAGAGGCCCTGCGTTTCCTTTTCCACCTGCAAGCTTTCGAGCAGCACCTCGCGGCTCGCGCCGGGCACGCGCGTGTCGCCGAATTGCGACGGGACGAGCTTGTAGAACCATTCGCGGTCCTGCAGCACCAGCAACCAGCCCACGATGGCTCCCGCGACCATCACCGCGAGCGCGACGCAGATGTCGAGCCAGATCCCGCGCACCGCCTGGCTCAGCCCGCCGCTCAGGAACCGCCGCAGCCACGCGACGAAGCCCTCGCGCGGGCCGTAGACCTGGAACCAAGCGCGCTGGACCAGCGAATCGAGGTATTCGAGTGTCGCCGCGTCGAGCGAGGTCTCGCGCGCCACCGCGAGGCTCGAGGCGGCGGTGCGGTAGAGCGCGGGGAGCGCGAGCACGTCGTCGTCCGACAGCCCGCGCAGGCG
Organism: uncultured Altererythrobacter sp.; assembly: GCA_946886565.1. Next base: position 206 of record CAMPIX010000044.1, on the reverse strand, counting down.
GCCCTTCTCCATCCGCACCACGATGTCCTCGAGCCGCTGCCACTCGTGCTCACGCTCGAGCCGGAAGCGGTCGGAGCGCAGCGCGGCCGCCTCGATATCGGGCGGCGGCGCGACCTCGCGCTTGCCAAACAGCGTGCTGAGAATGGGGGTCTTCACCCGATCGCCTCCGCGCGCTTGATCTCGAGGTAGCGGTCGATCAGGCGGTA
>CAMPIX010000043.1 GCA_946886565.1 uncultured Altererythrobacter sp. | reverse complement strand
TGCGCCACCAGTGCATGACCTGGCCGAGCAGCCACGGCTTGCCGTAGGCGCCGCGTCCGATCATCAGCCCGTCGGCGCCCGACTGCTCAAGCGCCGTCGCCGCATCCTCGACCCCGCAGATGTCGCCGTTGACGATCACCGGGATCGAAACCGCATCCTTCACCTTGCGGATAAAGCTCCAGTCGGCGCTGCCCTTGTACATCTGGTTGCGCGTGCGGCCGTGGACGGTGATCATCTTCACGCCCAGATCCTCGGCGATCTTCGCGAGGTCGGGCGCGTTGAGGCTGTCGTGGTCCCAGCCCATCCGCATCTTGACCGTCACCGGCACCGAGACGGCCTCGACCGTCGCCTTCATCAGCTTCGTGGCGAGCGGCACTTCGCGCATCAGCGCCGATCCGGCCAACTGCCCGACGACCTTGCGCACCGGGCAGCCGAAGTTGATGTCGATGATCTCGGCGCCGTTGCCCTCCTGAAGCTTCGCCGCCTCGCCCATCGAGCTCGGGTCGCATCCGACGAGCTGCATCGAGACCGGCTCCTCCACCGGGTCCCAGGCGGCCTTCTGCACCGATTGGCGAGTTTCGCGGATCGCCGCCTCGCTGGCGATCATCTCGGTCACGTTGAGGCCCGAGCCGTAGCGCCGCACGAGGGTGCGGAACGGCATGTCGGTGACGCCGGTCATCGGCGCGAGCACAACCGGGCAGTCGATCGCGACCGGGCCGACATGGATCGGCTTCAGCGCCGGGGGGATGGGAAGCGAAGTCATCGGAAATGTGCCTAAAATTTGGGCAGCGCATAGTGGATTGCCGCTCCCGGTGCAAGCCGCTAGCGCGCGGAGCCGATGCCGGATAGTGCCCCCTTACCCCCCTTCGCCGTGATCGTTGTCGCGGCCGGCAAAGGCTTACGTGCGGGACAGTCGGTTCCCAAGCAGTTCGCGCGCTGGCGTGGCAAGCCGGTGGTGCGGCACGCGGTGGAGGCGCTGGCGGAAGCCGGAGCCACGCGGATCGTTGTCGCGATTCCGGATGGTGCCGAGGAGATCGCGACCGAAGCGCTTGGCGAGATTCAAGGCGTGCAGTTCATCGCTGGCGGTGCGACGCGGCAGAACTCCGTGCGCCGCGCGCTCGAGGCTCTTGAAGCCGATCCGCCGCAGCATGTCCTGATCCACGACGCCGCCCGCCCTGCCCTCGCCCGCCCGGTGATCGAGCGACTGCTGGCAACCCTTGCGGACCATCCCGGCGCGATTCCCGTGCTGCCCGTGGTCGACAGCCTCGCCATCGAGGCGGATGGCATCATGGCGGGAGCGGCGGATCGCGAAACCTTGCGCCGGGTCCAGACCCCACAGGCGTTCCGCTACCCCGAAATCCTCGCAGCGCATCGCGCCTGGCAGGGCGAAGCCACCGCCGGCGACGATGCGCAAGTCCTGCGCGCGGCGGGCGGCAGCGTGGCGCTGGTCGAGGGCGACGAGGCGCTGAGGAAACTGACTTTCGCGGAGGATTTCGTGACCGAACGCTCCCCGATCCGCACCGGAATGGGCTTCGACGTGCACCGCCTCGCAGCGGGTGAGGAGCTGTGGCTCGGCGGCGTCCTGATCCCGCACGATCGTGGCCTCGCCGGACACAGCGACGCCGACGTCGCGCTCCACGCGCTGGTCGATGCGCTGCTCGGGGCGATCGGCGAAGGCGACATCGGTGCGCATTTCCCGCCGAGCGATCCGCAGTGGAAAGGGGCACCGTCGTCGCGTTTCGTCGAGCATGCCGCGGTCTTGGTCGCTTCGGCTGGCTATTCTGTCGGCAATCTCGACCTGACAATCATCTGCGAGGCGCCTAAGATAGGTCCGCATCGGGACGCGATGCGCGCGCGGATAGCCGAACTCTTGGCGATCGATGTCGGCGCGGTTAGCGTGAAGGCCACGACTACCGAGGGACTCGGCCTGACCGGCCGGAGCGAAGGTATCGCGGCGCAGGCCGTGGCCACGCTCGTCCGCATGGACTGACTGGAAAGGATCGATTTGTGACATCCATCAAGCGCGCATTGGTCATTGCCGCCCTGCCACTCGCCTTTGCGGCGCCCGCACAGGCGCAGCCGCAACTCGACCCGGCGCAGATCGAGAGCGCGGTCCGCTTCGGCCTGCCCGCGCTGTTCGAGGGCTATCAGGCGCGCTGTTCGGCGCAGCTTTCGCCCGATGGCTACGTCGCGCGAAATGCCGATCGGCTCGCGGCGAAGTTTGCCCAGGGTGCAGATGCGCACTGGGCCGAAGCCAGAGGCGCGCTTGTTGCGCTCGGCAGCGACGACGGCATGGACCCCGCGATGATCTCGGGCATGCCCGACGAGGCGCTCAAGCCGTTCGTCACCGCACTTCTCCAGCAGATGGCGGCAACCGAGATCAAGCTCGGCCAGTGCCTCGATATCGCACGCGGGCTCGAACTGATCGATCCACTTCCTGCAGACAACATCGCCGGCCTGATTGCGTTCGCCGTCGAAATGGGGGCGCGCGCGGACGAGCAGGCGGCAGCTCAAGCGGTGGCGGGCGAATAGCCATGGCTGCCGCGCTCCTTTGCGACGAGATCGAGACGCTCGCCCGCCGGGTGATCGAGGAAAACCTCGCCGCCGCCCGCCGGGTCGCGGTGGCGGAAAGCTGCACCGGTGGCCTCGTTGCCGCTGCGCTGACCGAAATCCCCGGTTCGTCCAAGGTGCTCGACCGCGGCTTCGTCACTTATTCCAACGAGGCGAAGATCGAGATGCTTGGCGTCTCGAGCGAGATCATCGAAACCTTCGGCGCCGTTTCGATCGCCTGCGTCTGGGCGATGGCGAGCGGCGCGCTCGAACGCAGCCCGGCAGATGTCTCGGTGGCGATCAGCGGCGTTGCCGGACCGGACGGCGGCACCGATTTGAAGCCAGTCGGTACGGTCGTATTCGCGCGTGTGGTGCGTGGCGAGAACGGCGAGCCCGAGGGCGAGCTGCGCACTTTCGACGGCAAGACGCGCGCCGATATCCGCCGTCAGGCGACGCTCTGCGCGCTCGAACTGCTGCTGCCGTAAAGCGCTTCGGCGCGCGCTTCGAATGCCGAAACCAGCTTGCGGAAGGCGCGGTCGAAATATTGCCCCGCGAGCGCCTCGAACACCCGGTTCTTGAATGTGAACTCGACCGAGAAATCGATCCTGCACCCGCCTTCCGGGAGGTTGGTGAAATGCCATTCGTTGTCGAGATCGCGCAGCGGCCCGTCGACGTAGATCACGTCGATCATCTCGGGGCGGCGCTTGGTCACGCGCGAGGTGAAGCTCTCGCGGAAGCTCTTGAACCCCACGACCATGTCGGCGACCATCTCGGTTTTGCTGTCGGAGCGAACGCGGGTGGCGATCACCCAAGGGAGGAATTCCTTGTAGCGCGCGACGTCCGCCACGAGGTCGAACATCTGCTCGGCGCTGTAGGGCACCGTTCGGGTTTCCCGGATTCCCGGCATCAGGCCTTCTGCTTGGCGAATTTCGCCTCGCGCGCGGCCTTCATCTCGGCGAAGTCGTCGCCGGCATGATAGCTCGAGCGGGTGAGCGGGCTCGAAGCGACCTGAAGGAAGCCTTTCGCGCGCGCAATGGAACCGTAGGCGGCGAAGGCCTTCGGGGTCACGAAATCCTCGACCTTCGCATGCCGCGGCGTGGGCTGGAGGTACTGGCCCATGGTGATGAAATCGACGTCGGCGCTGCGCATGTCGTCCATCACCTGATGCACCTCGAGCCGCTGCTCGCCGAGGCCGAGCATGACGCCGGACTTGGTGAAGATCAGCGGGTCGTGCGCCTTCACTTCCTCGAGCAGCCGCAGCGAGGCGTAGTAACGCGCGCCCGGCCGGATCGTCGGGTAGAGACGCGGCACGGTTTCGAGGTTGTGGTTGTAAACATCCGGCCCGGCTTCGCAAATCGCCTCGACCGCCGGGCGCATCTTGTTACGGAAATCGGGAGTGAGGATCTCTATCGTGGTCTCCGGCGTCTCGCGGCGCAGCGCCTGGATCACCTTGACGAACTGGCTCGCCCCGCCGTCGGGCAGGTCGTCGCGGTCGACGCTGGTGATGACGATGTGCTGGAGGCCCATCTTGCCCGCCGCGATCGCGACGTTCTCGGGCTCCATCGGATCGACCATGCGCGGCATGCCGGTCTTGACGTTGCAGAACGCGCAGGCGCGCGTGCACACGTCGCCCAGGATCATCACAGTGGCGTGCTTCTTGGTCCAGCACTCGCCGATATTGGGGCAGGCCGCTTCCTCGCACACCGTGTTGAGGTTGAGCTCGCGCATCAACTGGCGCGTCTCGTGATAGCCCTTGCTGACGGGCGCCTTTACGCGGATCCAGTCGGGCTTGCGCTGGCGCTCGGGCCTTGCTCCCTCTGGGGCAGGTGCGGAGGAGAGGTCGTTCATGCGGCCCATCTAGTCTCCGCACCGCGCTCTTGCCAGTCCTTTCCCGGCGCGGCATTGGGGCACCCATGAAGACCTTTGCAGAAATGATCGACGGCTACCGCAGCTTCCGCAAGGGCGCGTGGTCAAGCCAGCGCGAACGCTGGAGCGCGCTGGCCGAAGGGCAATCACCGCAGGTCATGGTGATCGCCTGCTCCGACAGCCGCGTCGATCCGGCGCAGATATTCGATGCCGATCCGGGCGAGATTTTCGTCGTGCGCAACATAGCGGCGATGGTGCCCCCGTTCGAGACCACCCCGGGCAATCATGGCGTGTCGGCGGCGCTCGAATTCGCGGTCCAGTTCCTCGACGTGCGCGAGATCGTGGTCATGGGCCACGGGCTGTGCGGCGGGTGCAAGGCGGCGCTGACGCAGGATCTGCACGGCAACGAGCCTGGCAAGGGCGGCTTCGTCGCCAACTGGATCGCCATGCTCGACGAGGTGCGCGATCCGATCGCCGCTCGTCTCGGCACCGAGGGGCGCGAGGCGGAGCGCGCGATGGAGCACGCCGCGGTCAAGGTCAGCCTCGCCAACCTGCGCACCTTCCCTTGCGTGCAGGAGAAGGAAGCGAGCGGCGCGCTAACGCTGCGGGGCGCCTTTTTCGCGGTTTCGGACGGTGTGCTGCACTTGCTCGACGAAAGCAGCGGCGAGTTCGATCCCGTCGAGTAAGCGCTTGCCGGGGCGGGTTCGCACGGCCATGTAACCGCGCATGTCCGACGAGCTCCAGCACCGCAACATCGCCCTCCTGATCGATTCCGACAACGCGAGCCCCGCGGGTATCGACCCGGTGCTCACGGTCCTCGCCGAGCTCGGGCAGGTCAACATCCGGCGCGCCTACGGCAACTGGCGCAAGCCCGCGCTCAAGAGCTGGGCTGATCTCGTCCACCGTTATGGCATCGAGCCGCAGCAACAGTTCGACCTGACGCGCGGCAAGAACGCGACCGACATGAAGATGACCATCGACGCGATGGACCTGATGTATCGCGGCCGCGTCCACGGCTTCGGGATCATGAGTTCGGACAGCGATTTCATGCCGCTCGCCATGCGCATCCGGCAGGACGGTTATCCGGTCTACGGTTTCGGCAGCCCCAAGACGCCCGAAGCCTTTCGCCAGGCGTGCACCCGCTTCATCGACGTCGAGGCGCTGATCCGCGCCGAGAAGGAGGAACGCGCGAGCGGTTCGAAGGCGGCGTCCGGTGCAAAGAGCCAGCTCGACGACGATATGCTTCACCTGCTGTTCGAGGCCTACAACGCCAGCAAGCGCGACGAAAAGGGCTTCGCGAAGGTCTCCGAGATCGGTCAGCGGGCTGGCAACCGGTCGAGCTTCGATACGCGCAACTACGGCTATGCGCGGCTGATCGACCTGATCGAGGCGATTCCCAACTTCGCCACCGAGCGTCGCGAAGGCGGACAGGTCTGGGTCAAGCGCCTGCGTTGAGATCGACGAAAATTCGTTGAGATCGACGAAAAAGGCGCGGGCCGAAACCCGCGCCTCTCTCGTTTTCATCGCTGGCCGCTGGGGTTACTGAGCAGGTGCGTCCGCCGATTCGACCGAAGCCGTAGTCTCCGCCTCGACTGCGGCCGGTCCGGCTGTGACACCGCCCGAAGCCTGCGCCTCGGCATAGAGACTCCACAGATCGGCGATCGGTGCGCGCACGCCATCGACCTTGTCGAACGTCGCCTTCGCTTCGGCAAATTTGCCCTGGTCGAACTGCGCGATGCCGAGGCGGGTAAGCGCACGGCCGGTTTCGACGCCGGACTTGGTCAAGGCCAACTCGTACATTTCCTCGGCCTTCGCCGCCTGCTCGAAGTTCAGGAAAAGGTCCCCGGCCGCCATTGCATCGATCGCGGTGCCGCCCGACGAGCGCGCATCCTTCTCGAGCGCGGGCAGGTCGGCGCGAGCGGTCTTGGCCTGGCTCTCGGCCATCGATGCCGCTTCGGTGACCAGCACATCGCCCGTCTTCAGCATGTTGGCGGCCAGGCCTGCGGCGATGATCCGGCCGACTTCGGCCGGCAAGCGGCGCGCGTCTGCGGCAGAGATGTAGTCGAAATAGTCGCGCTCCGACCGCATGCTTCCCGTCCGTTCGGCCAGGCGCATGAGGTCGAGCAGCGCGTGATCGTCGTAGTCGTAGAAGCTGCGCTGAACTGCGATTGCATCGCCCCATACGTCGCTCGAGGGGAAATTGACGACGTAGAGCTTGGCGAACTCGGCAGCTTCATCGGCCAGGGCGTTGTTGTATGCCACGGTGAAGCCACGGCGAATCCATGATTCGTCTAACGGTTTGCCTGCCTGCTTCTGTGCCGCGATGGCCTGCTTCAGTGCCGTGAGGCCCGCAGCGAAGTTTTCTTCGTTGAAATAGGTTTCGGCCGCGAGACCCAAGGCATTACCGCCCTGATAGCCTGCAGCGATCGCCTGCTCGATACGTGCCCGTGCGGTGGTCCAATCCTCGGCCTGATAGGCAAGCTGGCCGGCGGCGAACAAGTTGCGCGCATACTGATCGGCGGGGGTCTTGCCGCTGTCGAGCATCATGTCGAGGCCCTGACGCTGCAAAGCGAGATCCTCCGAACGCGCGCCGATAGAATAGACGGTCTGTCCGGCAACGAACTTGTCGTCGGCGGTCTGCGCCGCGGCGGTCAGCGCGGGAAGCGCCGCCTTGAGCGCCGCAGGGTCTTCCTGCGCCTCGATCCGCTGCGCCAGGGGCTGGTAGGCTGCGATGAAGGCTTCGGAATAATCTTTCTCCGCCGCTTCCTCGTCGTCGTCCTGGGCGTAGGCAGGAGCTTCGAGCGCGACCGCGCCGAACGCTCCCCCTGCGACGAGCGCGAGGGCGAGGGCGAAATGCGAACCGAACCGCTTGGTACGCGGCTGCGGATTGCGGGCAAAAGACAACATCTGGGTATCTCCCATTGCAAAATACGGCGCCATGTAGGCTGAGGAACGGATAGCGAGGGCGCTAGTGCCGTCTCGCACCGTCCATTGCAATCGCTTCTAGGGAAATCGTGCTGAACGGCCTTTGAACGCCGGTGAGCACGCTTCGCGCGCACGCGCGCGCTGCAAGGTGTGGAAAAAGCGCCTCCGAACGCCCATGTATGGTGCGGTTCGAGTGGCGGTGGCCGGGCATCTGGCCTAGGCTCCGGCCACAGTTCCCCAGGCAGCAGAACGAAACGAAAAGAAGTCCGTTGAGCGACGATACCGATACTCTTGCCCCGCCCTCCCCGATGGGCGACTTCGACCGGGTCGACATCGTCGACGAAATGAAGACGAGCTACCTCGATTACGCGATGAGCGTGATCGTGAGCCGCGCGCTGCCCGATGTGCGCGACGGCCTCAAGCCGGTCCACCGCCGCATCCTCTTCGCCAGCCAGGAAGGCGGCTTCGTCGCCGGGCGGCCCTACCGCAAGAGCGCCAAGATCGTCGGCGACGTGATGGGCAACTATCACCCGCACGGCGACAGCGCGATCTACGACGCACTCGCGCGGATGACGCAGAGCTGGTCGATGCGCGTGCCGCTGGTGGACGGCCAGGGCAACTTCGGCTCGATGGATCCCGATCCGCCCGCCTCGATGCGCTATACCGAGGCGCGGCTGGCCAAGGTCGCCAACAGCCTGCTCGACGATCTCGACAAGGACACGGTCGATTTCGCCGACAACTACGACGGTTCGCGGCGGGAGCCGACCGTGCTCCCCGCGCGCTTCCCCAACCTGCTCGTCAACGGCGCGGGCGGCATCGCGGTCGGCATGGCGACCAACATTCCACCGCACAACCTCGGCGAAGTGATCGACGGTTGCCTCGCCTTCATCGACAACCCGCGGATCAGTTCGGAAGAGCTGTTCGAGATCATCCCCGGGCCGGACTTCCCCACCGCGCCGCTGATCCTCGGTCAGTCGGGCGCCAAGGCCGCCTACACCACCGGGCGCGGCTCGGTCCTCATGCGCTGCCGCCACGCGATCGAGACCTCGCGCGGGGATCGCCAGTCGATCGTGCTGACCTCGATCCCCTATCAGGTCGGCAAGTCCGGCCTGGTCGAGAAGATCGCCGAAGCCGCCAAGGACAAGCGGATCGAGGGCATCGCCGACATTCGCGACGAATCGAACCGTGAGGGCGTGCGCGTGGTCGTCGACCTCAAGCGCGACGCCTCGCCCGAAGTCGTGCTCAACCAGATCTGGCGCTTCACCCCGGCGCAGGCGAGCTTCCCGGCGAACATGCTCGCGATCCGCGGCGGACGGCCCGAAGTGCTCACCCTGCGCGACTTCATCCAGGCCTTCGTCACCTTCCGCGAACAGGTCATCACCCGCCGCACCAAGTTCGAGCTGAACAAGGCGCGCGAGCGGGCGCATATCTTGCTCGGGCTGGTGGTCGCGGTGTCGAACCTCGACGAGGTCGTGGCAATGGTCCGCGGCTCGTCGAATCCGGCCGACGCGCGCGCCAAGCTGCTCGCGAAGGAATGGCCGATCGGCGACATCGCGCAGTACATCGCGCTGGTCGAGGCGATCGAACCGACCTCCGACGAACATGGCGGCACCTATCGCCTCAGCGAGCGGCAGGTGAAGGCGATCCTCGACCTGCGCCTCCACCGCCTCACCGCGCTCGGCCGCGACGAAATCGGCGACGAGCTCAAGGAGCTTTCGATCGCGATCGAGGAATATCTTTCGATCCTCGCCGACCGGGCGAAGCTCTACGGCGTGATGCGCGACGAGCTGACCGAGATCCGCGAGCTCTACGCCACCCCGCGCCTGTCCGAGATCGCCCCCGCGTGGGACGGGATCGATGACGAGGACCTGATCGAACGCGACGAGATGGTCGTGACGGTCACGCTCGACGGCTACATCAAGCGCACCCCGC
>CAMPIX010000042.1 GCA_946886565.1 uncultured Altererythrobacter sp. | reverse complement strand
TCGGATGGTTGGGCACCATCTTGCACAGCCGGTCGACGTGGCCGTAGCTCATCTGGAGGATGCGCCCGCAGTCGCGTAGCACCGCGCGGGCCTTGAGCTTGCCGAATGTGATGATCTGCGCGACGTGATCGTGCCCGTACTTGCGCTGGACGTAGCGGATCACCTCGCCGCGGCGGGTTTCGCAGAAATCGATGTCGAAGTCCGGCATCGAGACGCGCTCGGGGTTGAGGAAGCGCTCGAACAGCAGCCCCAGCCGCAGCGGATCGAGATCGGTGATCGTCAGCGCCCAGGCGACCACCGAGCCCGCACCCGAACCGCGCCCCGGCCCCACCGGAATGCCCTGTTCCTTGGCCCATTTGATGAAGTCCGCGACGATCAGGAAGTAGCCGGGGAAACCCATCCCGACGATGATCTCGACCTCGAACTCGAGGCGCTTCTTGTATTCGAGCACCTCATCCCAAATTCCGTTCGTCCTGAGCTTGTCGAAGGACCGCCCTTCGTTTTCCAGCGCCTCGATCGAAGGGAAGGACAGGGCTTCGACAAGCTCAGCCCGAACGGTTTCGGGATAATAGGGCTCCAACCGCGCCACCAGCCCCTTGCGCGCGTCTTCGGCGAGCATCTTCGCCTCGCCCTCGAGATCGCCCGCCAGGCTGGGGAGGATCGGGTCGCGGTTGGGCGGCGCGTAGGCGCAGCGCTGGGCGATCACCAATGTGTTCGCGGTCGCCTCCGGCAGATCGTCGAACGCCTCGGCCATCATGTCGGCGGGCTTGACCCAGGCCTCGCGATTGGAGTGCACGCGCTCCTCCGCCTCGATATGGGTCGAACCGGCGATGCACAGCATGGCGTCGTGCGCGGCGTACATATGCGCCTCGGCGAAGTTCGCCGGGTTGGTCGCAACCAGCGGCAGGTCGCGCTGGTAGGCGAGATCGACCAGCGCGGCTTCGGCGGCTTCCTCCACTGCGTTGCCGCGCCGCGCGAGTTCGACGTAGAGCCGCTGCGGGAACAGTGCCTGCAACCGTTCGAGCAGCGCCTCGGCATGGTTGCGCTGCCCTTCGGCGAGCAGCCGCGTCAGCGCGCCCTCGCTCGCGCCGGTGAGCGCGATCAGCCCCTCGGCGCGCCCCTCGAGATCGGCCATCGCGACATGCGGTTCGAGTTCGAGCGGGCGTTCGAGATGCGCCTTGCTGACGAGGTGGCACAGATTGTCGTATCCCGCCTCGTCCTGCGCATAGAGCGGCAGATAATCGACCTGCTTGCCATCCGCATCACGCGCCACGCCGAGCAGCGCGCCGACGATCGGCTGCACCCCCTCGTCGAGGCACGCCTTGGCGAACATCACCGCACCGTAGAGCCCGTTGCGGTCGCAGATCGCGATCGCGGGAAAGCGGCGCTCCTTCGCCAGCTTGGCGATCGCCTTGGGATCGATCGCCCCCTCGAGCATCGAGTACGACGAGATCACGCGCAGCGGAACGAAAGGGGCGAAAGGCATGGGCGCTACATTAGGATTTAGAGGCGGGAGCGCCAGATCGGAAAGTGCTGTTTGTCCACAACCACAAGCCCGTGGAATTGCTTAAAGCAGCGCCTCGATATCCTTCGCGATCCGCTCGGGCTTGTCGGTCGGGGCGTAGCGGCGGACGACCTTGCCCTCGCGGTCGATCAGGAACTTGGTAAAGTTCCACTTGATCGCCTTCGAGCCCATCAGGCCCGGCGCTTCCTTCTTCATCCAGTCGAACAGCGGACTGGCCTGATCGCCGTTGACGTCGATCTTCGCCATCAGCGGGAAGGTAACCCCGAAGTTGACCTTGCAGAACTCGGCGATCTCGTCCGCGTCGCCCGGTTCCTGCGCGCCGAACTGGTTGCACGGGAAGCCGAGCACCTCGAACCCGCGATCCCGGTACTGTTCGTAGAGCTTCTCGAGCCCCTCGTACTGCGGGGTGAAGCCGCACTGGCTCGCGGTGTTCACCACCAGCACCACTTTGCCGAGCTTGTCGCCGAGATCGAGCTGCTCGCCGCGATTGGTGGAGACGGTGAAATCGGCGATCGTGGTCATGTGGGGGTCTCCTTGCTGGCTCGCAGCTCATACCACGCCCCGCGCGCCGGGCAATCAGCCGGGAAAATCGCTCCGCGCCGCCAGCGCCTCGATCTCGGCGCGTTCGAGGCGGTGGTCGCCCGCCTTCTGGATCACGAAGTCGCTCCGCCGCTCGGGCGGATAGGCCATGACCTGCGCCACCATCTCGGCGAGCGTGCCGTCGCGGAAGCCCTTGGCGCCGTCGAGCACGCCCTGGCCGTCGTCGGCGGAGTGGATCGAGGCGCGGTCGTCCCACTGGACGCCTTCCTCGTGCGTCTCGACGGCCTTGTAGGTGCTCGGGTGGTCGGTCATGCGAGAATCTCCTTCGCATGCCAAACGCCGGAAAGCCACGACGGGTCCGCCTGTTAGGACTCGCCTGCTCCAACAATCGCAGGCGGGGAAGCGTGCGCCGTTCCTACCCATGCATAACCATCCCACCGATCATCGCCGTCTTTCTGCCAGTCCGTCGGCCACAGCCCCACCGCTACCGCCCCTGTCGGACCCTCGCGCCCCTCCAGCGGATGGGCCGAACAGGAGAGATCGGTACTGTAGACCGGCTCGCCCGGAGCGACGCTCGCGTCCTCGCGCAGCTGGCAATTCCAGCCCGTTCCTTTTCCGTAGATCATCCTCAGGCTCAGGACTTCGGAGGCCGGGGCCAACTTCATCGCCATCGGCTCGAATGTGACGCCTTGCAGTTCGTAACGTTGTTTGCGGGCATGCAGGCCGCCCACGAGGACCAGAGCGCGGTCGTATCGGCCATTGGCATTTGCGATCCGGATATTTTCCGCCTGCGCCGCTTCGTGCGGGCCCTGCATGGGAAGATCGGCAAAGCGTGCCCGCTGGGCCTCGTCGCGCACGCCGTTGAACGCGACGACATCGACCGTCGCGCCGGATTCCTTGAGCGCGTGCAATTCGACGAGAAGCTCGAGCATGGCCCGGCTGGTGACGCCATCGTCCCGTTGCCTCCAGTCGGGCATCGTGTCGAGCAGCACTTGCGAAAAGGTTGCCCGCGGCTGCTCCCACGCGGCCTGCAACGCGGCATCCTGATCCGCCGAAAGCTCCAGCGCGACAAGCAGCGCTTCGCCGCGGCGCGAAAGGGCGCACGCGATCTCGCTCACCAATGCCGGCCCTTCCCGCGTGCCATGTTTTTCGCCGAAAACGATGTAGTGCGGATCGGCCCGCGTCGCTTCGGACCATCCGTCGGGTAGAGTGCATTCGATCGGAGGCGAGACCGATGGCGCGCTTCCGACCGAACCGAAAGCCATCAGTATCGCCGGCAGGATCATTCCAGCCGGCCGTCGTGCAGGCGGAGGACGCGGTCCATCCTTGCCGCGAGCCGCTCGTTATGGGTAGCGACCAGCGCGGCGCTGCCTTCGCCGCGAACGAGCTCGAGGAACTGCGCGAGGACCCGGTCCGCGGTGTGTTCGTCGAGGTTGCCGGTCGGCTCGTCGGCGAGCACCAGCGTCGGCCGGTTGGCGAGCGCGCGGGCGACCGCGACGCGCTGCTGCTCGCCGCCCGAGAGCTGGCTCGGGCGATGGCTCAACCGCTCCGAGAGCCCGAGCGCGCCGAGCAGTTCGCGGGCCCGCACATCCGCCTCCTCGCGCCCCCTCCCCGCGACGAGCTGCGGCAGCATCACGTTCTCCTCCGCGTTGAAGTCGGGCAGGAGGTGGTGGAACTGGTAAACGAAGCCGAGATGCTCGCGCCGCACTTTGGTCCGTCCGTCGGCAGGCAGCGTGCTCGCGGGCACGCCGGCGATCTCGATCGTGCCGCCGAAGCCGCCTTCGAGCAGCCCGACCGCCTGAAGCATGGTCGACTTGCCCGAGCCCGAGGGGCCGAGTAGCGCGACGATCTCGCCCGGCGCGATCTCGAGGTCGACCCCGCGCAGCACGTCGATGCGCTCGCCGCCCTGCTCGAAGCTGCGGGTGAGGCCGACGAGGCGCACGACTGGACTATTCATAACGCAGAACCTGCACCGGATCGGTGCTCGCGGCCTTGAAGGCGGGATAGAGCGTGGCGAGGAAGCTCAGCACCAGCGCCAGCGCCACGATGCCCGCGATCTCGAGCGGGGCAACCCGCGCCGGCAGCGTCGAGAGGAAGCGGATCGAGGGATCCCACAGGTTCTGCCCGGTCACGACTTCGATCACCTTCACGATCTGCTGGCGGAACGCGAGCACCAGGAAACCGAGCGCGAGCCCTGCGACCGTGCCGATCGCGCCGACCGTGAACCCGGTGGTCACGAATATCTTGAGCAGGCTGCGCCGCGTCGCGCCCATCGTGCGCATGATCGCGATGTCGCGGGTTTTCGCGCGGACCAGCATGACGAGGCTCGACAGGATGTTGAAGGCGGCCACCAGCACCATGAAGCTCAGGGCGAAGAACATCGCCACCCGTTCCACCTGCAGGGCTTCGAACAAGGTCGAATTGATCGTCTTCCAGCTGTTCACGACCGCCCGGCCCTGCAGCTCGCGCTCGATCGGCGCCATGATCTCTTCCACCCGGTCGGCGTCTACGGTCGTGACCTCGATCATTCCCACCGTTTCGCCGACCAGCAGCAGCCGCTGTGCGTCCGCCATCGGCATGACGACGAACTTCTGATCGTAGTCGTAGATGCCGATCTCGAAGATCGCGGAGACGTTGTAGCCGATCTGGCGCGGCATAGTGCCGAAGGGCGTGGTGCGGCCTTCCGGATTGACCACCGTGATCGTGTCGCCGACCCGCGCGCCGAGGCTCTCGGCCAGCCGCGCCCCGATCGCGACGTTGTTCGCCCCGCCCTGCAGTTCCGAGAGATTGCCCGCGACGAGGTTGTCCGCGAGGCTGCGGATATCCTGCTGGGTGTTGCCGCGCACCAGAATGCCTGCGACGCGCCCGTTGTAGCTGACGAGCAGCGGCTGCTCGATCAACGGGGAGGCGCTGACGACGCCGGGCGTCTCCCGAATGTCCTCCAGCACCTGCTGCCAGTTGTCGATCCGCGAGCCGTAACCCTGGACGATCGCGTGGCCGTTCAGCCCCACGATCTTTTCGAGCAGTTCGGCGCGGAAGCCGTTCATCACGCTCATCACGATCACCAGCATGGCAACCGAAAGCATGACCACGCCCACGCTGATCCCGGCGACCAGCGCGATGAACGCCTCGCCCCTGCCCGGCAGCAGGTAGCGCTTGGCGATGGTTCGTTCGAAGAGGGAGAGGACCAAGGTCTGAGCGTTCTTCTGTTCTAGGGTGCCCCGCGCCTTACGCAGGCTTTCCTGTATGCGCAATGACGCGCACATGCGCAGCACCCCGCCCTTGTAATCGGGCTGCAACATCGCCATTGAGCGCGGCGAGACGCGCGCAACCGGATCGCACCCGCATGAACCTGACCCACCCGTTCCGCGACGAGGACGGCGACAAGCTCCGCGAGGAGTGCGGCGTGTTCGGCGCGATCAATGCCGCCGACGCCGCTGCCGCGACCGCGCTGGGCCTCCACGCGCTCCAGCATCGCGGGCAGGAAGCCGCCGGGATCACCAGCTTCGACGGCAGCGAATTCTACCAGCGCCGCGGGCTCGGCCACGTGGCGGAGAACTTCTCCTCGAGCGAGGCGATCGCCGAGCTGCCGGGCTTCATGGCGGCCGGCCATGTGCGCTATTCCACCACCGGCGGATCGGGCCTGCGCAACATCCAGCCGCTCTACGCCGACCTCGCCAGCGGCGGCTTCGCGGTGGCGCACAACGGCAATATCTCGAACGCCGGCACGCTGCGGCAGGAACTGGTCCGCAAGGGCGCGATCTTCCAGTCGACCTCCGACACAGAGGTCATCATCCACCTCGTCGCCACCAGCCGCTATCCCACGATGGTCGACCGTCTGATCGACGCGCTGCGGTTGGTCGAGGGCGCCTATGCACTGGTGGTGATGACGCCGGAGGGCATGATCGCCTGCCGCGATCCGCTCGGCATTCGTCCGCTGGTGATGGGCAAGATGGGCGACGCCACCGTATTCGCGAGCGAAACGGTCGCGTTCGACGTCGTCGGCGCCGAATTCGTCCGCCAGGTCGAGCCGGGCGAGATCGTGCGGATCGACTTCGACGGCAACATCGATTCGCTCCATCCCTTCGGTCAGCACCGCCCGCGCCCGTGCATCTTCGAGCACGTCTATTTCAGCCGTCCCGATTCGATCTTCGACGGGCGCAGCGTCTATGCCGCGCGCAAGGCGATCGGCGAACAGCTCGCGATCGAGAGCCCGGCGGATGTCGACCTCGTGGTTCCGGTGCCCGACAGCGGCGTGCCCGCGGCGATCGGCTACGCGCAGCAGTCGGGCGTGCCGTTCGAGCTCGGGATCATCCGCAGCCACTATGTCGGGCGCACCTTCATCCAGCCCGGCGACGGTGCGCGGCACTCGAGCGTCAAGCGCAAGCACAACGCCAATCGTGCGCTGGTGGAAGGCAAGCGGATCGTGCTGATCGACGATTCGATCGTGCGCGGCACCACCAGTCTCAAGATCGTCGAGATGATGCGCGAGGCGGGCGCCAGCGAAGTCCACTTCCGCGTCGCCAGCCCGCCGACCGCACATTCGTGCTTCTACGGCGTCGACACGCCCGAACGTTCCAAGCTTCTGGCCGCGCGCATGGACATCGAGCCGATGCGCGCGTTCATCAAGGCGGACAGCCTCGCGTTCGTGTCGATCGACGGGCTCTACCGCGCGGTCGGGCACGAGCCGCGCGACGCCGCCTGCCCGGCGTTCTGCGACGCCTGCTTCACCGGCGACTATCCGACCGCGCTGACCGATCTCGCCCAGCGCGAGCACCGCGACGCCCAGCTTCCGTTCGACAAGGTCGCCTGATGCCCGATGCAAAGCCCCTGGAAGGGCGCGTCGCGCTCGTCACCGGCGCGAGCCGCGGAATCGGCGCGGCGACCGCGATCGCGCTGGCGAAGGACGGCGCGCATGTCGTCCTCACCGGCCGCGACGTGCGCGCGCTGGAGGGCGTCGAGGATGCGATCCACGACGCCGGAGGCGCGGCTACGATCGCCCCGCTCGACCTCGCCGAGCAGGACGGGATCGCGCGGCTCGCCTCGGCGGTCGCGAGCCGGTGGGACAAGCTCGACGTGCTTGTGATCTCGGCTGCCTATCTCCCCACTCTGACCCCGGTGACCCAGATCGAGCCCAAGCAGCTCGCACAGGCGGTCACCACCAACCTGCTGGCAACGCAGGCGCTGATCGCCGCGTTCGACCCGCTGCTGAAGCGCAGCGACGGCGCACGGGTGATCGGGCTGACGAGCAGCGTCGGGTCCGAGCCACGCGCGTTCTGGTCCGCGTACGGTTCGACCAAGGCGGCCTTCGAATCGCTGCTCGACAGTTATGCGGAGGAAGTGCGCAATCTCGGCGACATCCGCGTCGCAATCGTGGATCCGGGCGCGACCCGCACCGCGATGCGCGCCAAGGCCTATCCGGGCGAGGACCCGCAAACAGTCAAACAGCCCGAGGTCGTCGGCGAACGCATCGCCGCGCTGGTCGCCGAAGGCTTCGACACGCGCCACCGCGAGCGCGTGGTGAATCCCGCTTAACCTTTTCCGGCAACTCTGTCGAAAGCAGGATCGGCGAGCATTCGCCCGACTTCGCACGCGTCCGCACGCCTGCGGAGCGATGGATGATTAAGGAATCGAAGCGATGACCGTCGGATCTTTCGAACGCTATTCGATCGCCGCGCAGGAAGATCGCTGCGCCCCGCGCACGAAGCTGGCGATCCCCGCACAGCTTCGCGCCTCGGGCGGCCGCGGCTTTCAGACCGTGGTTCACGACCTTTCGGTGTCGGGTTTCTCGGCCGCGGCGATCAACCGCATGCACCCGGGGCAGTTGTGCTGGCTCACGCTGCCCGGCCTCGGCGCTCTTCAGGCCGAGGTGATCTGGTGGGACAACTGCCAGGTCGGCTGCGCTTTCGCCGAACTGCTGAGCCCGATCGTGCACGACAGCATCGTCGGCCAGCACCAGAGCAGCGGCGTCTTCCGCAGCGTTTGCTAGAGCGGGTTCGCGCCCGCCTCGATCAGCGTCTGCCACAGACCCATGCGGGCCTGAGTGAGCCCCTCGCCCGTGGCGGTCGGGTAGTTCGAGACGACTGCGACCACCATGTCCTGCTCCGGCACGATGGTGATGTACTGTCCGAAGATGCCCTGCGCGCCGTAGAAGCCGCCCGGATAGGTCCACCACTGGTAACCGTAGCCGAAGCCCTTCCCGAGATCGACCTGTGCCGCGCCCGCCTGTGCGAACCAGCCTTCGGGGACCGAGGGCTGACCGCCTTCGAGCACCCACTGGCCCATCCGCGCATAGTCCGCCAGGCGGATCGAGAGGCAGCACCCACCGATATTGCCGCCGGTGAGATCGGTCATCCAGAACAGCCCGCCGGCGAAGCCCGCGGGATCGACGATCTTCTCCTTCGCATAGGCGGCGAGCGTCTTGCCGGTCGCCGCCGCGACGATATCACCGAGCAGGTTGGTCTCGAGCGTCTTGTAGACCCACTTCTCACCGGCGGGTGCCTCGCGGGTCAGAGTGCGCGCATATGTCACCGCCTGCGATTCGCCTTGGACCGGCGCGACCGAGAGCATCCGGGCGACGTCGCTCTCCGGATCGGCGTAATCCTCGTTCCACTTCACGCCCGAGGTCATGGTCGCCACCTGGGCGACGGTGACGCCGTCGTAAGCCGTACCTGCGAGTTCAGGCAGATAGCGTGTCACCGGATCGTCGAGGCTCGCGATACTGCCGTCCTTCAGCGCCGCGCCCAGCAGCGTCGAGGTGAAGCTCTTGGCGACCGAGAAGCTCGTCCAGCGCTGCTCGGGGCCGAAGCCGAGGCGATATTTCTCGAGCCGGACCTTGCCGTCCTGCAACACCATGATGCCCGCGGCGTTCATAGCCATCAGATAACCGTCGACCTTGGCCAGCGTCGCCGCGTCGAACGGTTCGCCCGGCGGCAGTTCGCGGACGTCGTCGGCAGGCGCGGTTTCGATCCCCGCGAAGATGTCCTCCATCCGGCGAAAGCGATCGGTGCGGGTCGCATCGTCCCAGAACAGCACCTGCTGATCTTCCAACGGCACCGCCTGTGCGGGCTGCGTCGGGTAGACGTCCGGACGATCGGTGAGCGGCGCACTCGCGCAGCCCGCCAGCAGCGCCGCCGCCAGCGCCAGACCCCAAATGCGCATCGTTATCCCTCCTTCACCAGCGTCACCTGGCGGACGTCGATTCCACCGCCGCGAAAGCCGCCCTCGCAATACATCAGGTAATAGCGCCACAGCCGCCGGAAGCGCTCGTCGAACTCGGCGGGCAGCCGCCCCTCGGCCGCGGCGGCGTCGAACCGTTCCCGCCACGCCTTGAGCGTCTTGGCATAGTCGAGCCCGAAGCCCTCGCACTTCTCCCAGCGCAGCCCGCGCTCGCGCGCCAGCCGTTCGAATTCGCGCGTCAGGATCAGCAGGCCACCGGGGAAGATGTAGGCCTGGATGAAGTCCGCGCTCTTGGCGTAGGCTTCGAACAGGCTGTCCTTCATCGCGATGAACTGGATCGCCGCGCGTCCGCCCGACTTGAGGCAGCGCGCGATGCAGTCGAAATAGCTCGGCCAGAATTCGCGCCCGACCGCTTCGACCATCTCGACGCTGACGATCGCGTCGAATTGCTCGCGAACGTCGCGATAATCCTGCTTGCTGAAATCGATGCTTGGATCGTGGCGCGCCCGCGCCCATTCGAGCTGTTCGTCCGAGAGGCTGATGCCGGTGACTTTCGCGCCCCCTCGCGCGAAATGGTCCGACAGTCCGCCCCAGCCGCAGCCGATTTCGAGCAGCGTATCGGGTTCGCCCACGCGCTCGGCGAGCCGCGCCCACTTGCGCCGCTGCGCCGCTTCGAGGTCGTCGCCCTCCTCCCAAATCGCGGAAGAGTAGCTCATCGTCGGGTCGAGCCAGGCCTCGTAGAAGTCGTTGCCGAGGTCGTAGTGCGCGTGGATGTTGCGCGCCGCGCCTTGCGGGGTGTTGCGGTTCATCCAGTGCGCCAGCCGCGCCGCCCAGCGGAACGGGCCGTGCGCGCGGCCGGTGTCGCCCAG
>CAMPIX010000041.1 GCA_946886565.1 uncultured Altererythrobacter sp. | reverse complement strand
CGCGACGAGATGGTCGTGACGGTCACGCTCGACGGCTACATCAAGCGCACCCCGCTCTCCACCTTCCGCGCGCAGAACCGCGGCGGCAAGGGCCGCGCCGGCATGGCGACGAAGGACGAGGACGCGGTGATGGAGATGTTCGTCACCTCCACCCACAATCCGGTGCTGTTCTTCTCGACCGCGGGCAAGGTTTACCGGCTCAAGGTGTGGAAGCTGCCCGAGGGCGGCCCGGCCACCCGCGGCCGGCCGATCGTCAACCTCCTGCCCGCGCTCGACGACGGCGAGACGATCCGCACCGTGCTGCCGCTGCCCGAGGACGAGGGTAGCTGGGGCGCGCTTTCGGTCGTGTTCGCGACCGCCAAGGGCAGCGTGCGGCGCAATTCGATGGACGCGTTCGCCAACATCCCGTCGAACGGCAAGTACGCGATGAAGTTCGAGGAAGGGAGCGACGACCGGCTGATCGGCGTGGCGCTGCTCGACGCGACCGACGACGTGCTGCTCGCGAGCCGCAACGGCAAGGCGATCCGTTTCGCCGGCGAGGATGTGCGCGAGTTCACCAGCCGCACCTCCACCGGCGTGCGCGGGATGAACCTCAAGGGCGAGGACGAGGTTGTCTCGCTCTCGATCCTCCACCGCGTCGGCACCGATGCCGAGGAGCGCGAGCAGTACCTTCGTTTCGCCCCGTGGAAGGGCGAAAAGGAGGGCGAGCCCGCGCTGGCGGCCGATCGCTTCGACGAGCTGGCCGCAAAGGAGCAGTTCATCCTCACGATCTGCGCCAACGGCTACGGCAAGCTCTCCTCGGCTTACGAATACCGCCGCATCGGCCGCGGCGGCCAAGGTATCCTCAACATCGACAATATCGCGCGCAACGGCCAGGTCGTCGCGAGCTTCAATGCGACCCAGCGCGACCAGCTGATGCTGGTGACCGACCAGGCCAAGCTGATCCGCATCGGGCTCGACAGCCTGCGGGTGATCGGGCGCGGCTCGGCCGGCGTGCGGCTGTTCAACGTGGCGCAGGGCGAAACGATCGTCAGCGCGGTGCGGATCGACGAGGAAGCCGATCCCGAGAACGAGGCCGAGGAAGCGATCGTCGAGGAAATGGCGGCGCGCGGCAGCGTCGAGACCGCCCCCGAGACCACGCCACATTCGGACGACGACATGAACGACGAACCCGGAGGCGAGTGACGCCGCCGGGAGCTACACCCGCTGCCGCAGGGTTTGGATCACGCCGGTGGCGATGAGGAGCTGGCCGGCGAAATAGACCGGCCAGATCAGCAAGCCCGGCAGCGCGCTCTCCGCCAGCGGTCCCATGCGCGCGAAGATCAGCCAGTCGGAGGCGACGAACAGCACCGCGCCCACGCCTACGCGATATCGCGGAAAGCGGCTGAGCCAGGCACAGGCGCCCATCCCGCCCAGGGCGAGAGCGTAGATCGTCACGCCGATATCGCTCGTCAGCAGCCCGGCGACCAGCGGGGTGGCGATCAGCAGCGCGACCGCGAACGCCCGCTGGCTCGGCGATGGCCGCGGTCGCAGATTGCGCAGGTAGAGCGCCACCGCAGCAAGGTGCGAGGCGAAGAACGCCGCCCCGCCCCAGATGAAGTCGAGCTCCAGCAACATGTCGCCGAGCGCCGACAGCGCCATCACCAGCGCCAGCAGCCGCCCGTCGGCGCTTGCGTGGCGCGCCAGGGCATAGATCGCGAGGAAACCCACACCGGTGCCCTTCAGCAGGATCAGCCACAGCTCCCCGATCTGCCAATCCCGGACGAAGAAATAGACCGTCGCCGCAGCGATCGCGGCGAGCAGCCATGGCCTGTGTTCGACCAGCGCGCGTTTCGGCATGCGTACCTTTCATTGTCGGATGCGCGTGCTTGGACTTGAACCGGGTGCCGGGCAAGCACTAGGTGGCGCGCGATGACCCACGACGTTCACATCATCGGCGGCGGCCTCGCGGGCAGCGAAGCCGCCTGGCAGCTCGCCCGGCGCGGCTTTCGCGTGCGGCTGTCCGAAATGCGCGGCAGCGGCGACATGACCCCCGCGCACCAGACCAAGGGCCTCGCCGAACTCGTCTGCTCGAACAGCTTCCGCTCGGACGACGACGAGAAGAACGCGGTCGGTCTGCTCCACCACGAGATGCGCCGGCTCGATTCGCTGGTGATGCGTGCGGGCGAAGTCGCGCGGGTGCCCGCCGGCTCGGCGATGGCCGTCGATCGCGACGTGTTCTCGGCCGAAGTCGAGCGCGCGTTGCTCGAGCATCCGAACGTCACCGTGGTGCGCGAAAGGATCGACGAACTGCCCGCCGCGGGCCTCACCATCGTCTCAACCGGCCCGCTCACCGCGCAGGCACTCGCCGAGAGCATCGTGCGTGCGACCGGGCAGGACCGGCTCGCCTTCTTCGATGCGATCGCCCCGATCGTCCACCGCGAGAGCATCGACATGGAGGTGTGCTGGTTCCAGAGCCGCTGGAACAAGGGCGATGGGAAAGATTACATCAACTGCCCCATGACGAAGGAACAGTACCTCGCCTTCCATCAGGGCCTGCTCGACGGCGAGAAGATCGCGTTCAAGGAGTGGGAGGCCGACACCCCCTATTTCGAAGGCTGTATGCCAATCGAGGTCATGGCGAGCCGCGGGGTGGACACGCTGCGCTACGGCCCGATGAAGCCGGTCGGGCTCGACAATCCGCGCGACGCGACGCCCGAGTTTCCGCAAGGGCGCTGGCCCTACGCCGTGGTGCAGCTGCGGCAGGACAACAAGCTCGGCACGCTGTGGAACATGGTCGGGTTCCAGACCAAGCTGAAACACGGCGCGCAGGTAGAGCTGTTTCGTACCATTCCCGGCCTCGAGAACGCGGAGTTCGCGCGGCTCGGCGGGCTGCACCGCAACACCTTTCTCAATTCACCGCTCGTGCTCGACCGGCAGTTGCGGCTCAAGGGGGGCGAGCATGTGCGGTTCGCCGGGCAGATCACCGGGTGCGAGGGCTACGTCGAAAGCTCCGCCGTGGGGATCATGGCGGGGCTGATGGCGGCGGCCGAGCTCGGCGGCGGCGAGTGGACCCCGCCCCCGCGCAGCTCCGCGATGGGCGCGCTGCTGTCGCACATCACCGGCGATGCCGAGGCCGAGACGTTCCAGCCGATGAACGTCAACTTCGGCCTTTTCCCGCCGCTGCACGAGGTGAAGAAGAAGGCGCGCAAGGAAGCCTATACCGAGCGAGCCAAGACCGACTTCGGTGAATGGCTGGATACCTTCGACCGAGTCCCTGCCTAGGCGCGGAACCGGCTAGCATCTGCACTTCGGCTTCGGTTTGCGTTTCGGCGCGGTCGTCGCGAACTCGGTAGGCGTCAGCTCCAGATCGCCGTCGGCGTCGGCCCCCGCGAAGCGCGAGGGCGTGGTCACCGCCCACTCCTCGAAGGTCAGCAGGTTGTTGCCGTCCTTGTCGAGCTTGCGGAACCCGTCGGTGCGTGAGGACAGCATCTCGACCCGCGTGATCTTGAGGTCGCGGTTGCGGTCGTAGCGGAAGAAGCGGCGCTGCTCGCGCGTCAGTTCGGTCGCCTCGGGCGGCTCCGGACCGATCAACTCTCCGGGATCGACCTCGGGCAGGTCCTCGGGATCGGGCTTCACCACTTCGGGCAGCGGCGGCGGCGCGCCGCGCTCGACTTCGGCCCTGCCCTGCCACCAGAACAAACCGACCGCCACCAGCAGCAGCGTTACGACACCACCGAGCACCAGCCGGTTCATGAAAGCCTCCCCCTTTTTCGCGGGATCATAGGCTACCGGCCCAGCATGCCAAGCCGAAGCGCGGCGAAAATATCGCGTCTGCCGCCGACCAGCGGCATGCCGCCGTGCGCGATCGAGCGCCGCGCGAGGCCGCGCAGGATCGCAAGCGGCCGCAGCGCGCGCGGAAGCCGCGGGTCGTTGCCTGCGGTGCTCCCCGCAAGACGAAGCGCAGCCGCGCGCTCCTCTGCATCGTTGGTATGCGTCGCGAAATCCGCGAGCGCCCAGACGCGCCCCGCCGCAGACGCATCCGCCTGGGCGGCGCCCTCCCCCGTACGCCGTGCCAATGCCGCGAACGCACCCGCACGGCCCTCGGCGAATGCTTCGATCGTCTGCTCGGATAACGACCGATCGCCGACGAGCTGCTCCCAGCCGTCGACCAGTCCGACCAGGGCGGGCTGCTCCCCGGTCCACCATGGGCTCATGGCATCGAGTACCGGGTCGCCCTTCGCGCGCTCTGTCGGCGGTTTGCAAAGCTCGTCGCGCCACCATGCAAGACGAAGCTGTGCGAGCAGCGGTTCGTTCGCCTTCGCCACGAGCTCGGCCAATCGCGTATCGAGCGCAAACAGCGCATCCGTCGCCTCGCGCCACGCTGCCGGGGCGTAGTTAAGTGCGAGTCGTTGGGGCAGCGGGAGCGGATCGAATGCCATGGGACCTGCGGCGATAGCATCGAGAGGGTCCGCCGCGCCACGGGGCACCGGCATGACGGGGCCATTTGGAGTTTCTTAACGAGAGTTTTCTAGAGCCTCTCCTGAACAACTGCGGGCGTTCGTGGGGTATGGGCATCGTCACTCGGCTAGCAGCGCTTCGGCGCGACACGCGGGGCAACTCCCTGCCGATCTTCGCCGCATCGCTGATTCCGCTTCTGGCGATCGTCGGGGGCGGCGTCGACGCTGCGCGCGGCTATCTCACCAAGGTCCAGCTTCAGAACGCGTGCGACGCCGGCGTACTCGCAGGCCGCCGCGCGATGGCGAAGTCGGGCGACTACCAGGACGAGGAGAAGGCCAAGGCGCTGCGCATGTTCCGTGCGAACTTCGATTCCGACATCGTCGAGGCCACCGATATCAACTTCGACACGAATGCGGGCACCGAAGGCGACGTGTTGGGTACGGCGAGCACGGAAATACCGACCGTCCTGATGCAGTTGTTCGGCTACTACGACATGTCGTTCGACGTCACCTGCGCGGCCGAGCTGCAGATCACAAATACCGACATCATGTTCGTGCTCGACGTGACCGGCTCGATGGCCGGCTCGCGGATCGTGGGCCTGCGCGACGCGGTGCGCGATTTCCACCGCACGATCACCTCGTCGGTCACCGACGACGATGTGCGCGTGCGCTACGGCTTCGTGCCTTACAGCATGACCGTCAATGCGCGGCGGCTGCTGTTGGACGGCGACATGCCCGCTGACTTCATTGCCGACACCGCGCCATATCAGACCCAGCTGGCCTATTTCGAGACGCCTAGCTATCGCAAGACGGGTTCGTCAACCAATACAGTCGTCGAAACATATGGCAGCGCCATCACGGATGCGCAGTGCACCGCCTACGCAAATAACAACTATCCGAGCAGTGGCAGCAACCCGGTCAATTCCGGGGCAGCGCCGGGTAACACGACCGAGGTAACGTACAGCAAGAATAACTGGACGAGAACCTCGGGGTCCGGCACCAGCGCGCAGGGCACGTGTAAACGGAACAAGAAGACGGTCACTACCTCGTGGAAGACCGTCTACGAGTTCGACTACTGGCGCTACGATCAGGCGACCGTCGACATTTCCGCGCTGAAGACCTTCAATGTGGATCGCACGAATTTCAATGCCGTCCAATTCGTCTACGATCTCGACCAAGACGATGCCTACGCGCCGACCGCAGGCTTCCACGACCTGCGCGAACTCGCACTCATGGCGGACACCAACGACGTGGATCGTGCGAACTACACCTGGGGCGGCTGTATCGAAGAGCGCGCGACCGTCGTCGATGCAGACATGGATCCAGTGCCCGACGGAGCGACCGACCTCGATATCAACTCGGCGCCCGACAGCGACGAGACGCGCTGGAAGCCCTACTTCTCTCCGCTCGTGTTCTATCGCTACGGCTATTACAACGGGGTCAATACGTCCACCGATTTGTCCCCCACCCAAGACTATTGCCCCGCGCCGATGCGGCTGTTCGAGGAAGTCGATCTGACGCCCAATACCATCCCGGCGTGGCTCGAAGATTACCTCACCAGCCTCACCCCGGTCGGCGGCACCTATCACGATATCGGGATGATCTGGGGGGGGCGCTTGGCAAGCCCCAACGGCATCTTCGCCGATATCGTTAACGACGAGCCCGAGCGGTCGGTCAGCCGCCACGTCATCTTCATGACCGATGGCGAGATGGCGCCCGAGATCGATTACTATTCGGCCTACGGCATGGAACGCTACGACAACCGGGTGGCGCCGCGCGATACGAGCCGCAACGCCTTGCCCCCATGGCATAATGCGCGCTTCGTCGCGGCGTGCAAAGCGATCAAGGACGAAGGCTACACCGTCTGGGTGATCGGTTTCGGCTCTTCACTCACCAGCGAGATGCGTGCCTGCGCCACCGGGCATCGCGCCTATTTCTCCAACAACTCGGACGAGCTGCGCGCGACGTTCCGCTTTATCGCATCCCAGGTAGCCGACCTGAGGTTGAACGAATGAGCTTTCTACGCACGCTGAAACGCGACGCGCGCGGGGTAACGATCGTCGAATTCGCGATCATCTGTCCCGTGCTGTTCACCTTTATCTTCGGCGTGCTCGATATCGGGCACGACCTCTACATGCGGTCGGTCCTTCAGGGGGTGGTGCAGGATGCCGGTCGCGATGCCGGTCTCGAGGGCGGCCGAACGTCGCTGGCCGAAATCGACGAGCAGGTTCTCGAAAGTGTCCAGGCGGTCATGCCGTTCGTCCAGGAGGAAGACATCGACATCGAGCGCCTCAACTACCAGAACTTCAGCGATGTCGGCGTGCCCGAGGATTTTGACGACAGCAACGGCAACCTCACCTACGACGACATCGAGTGCTTTACCGATCGCAACGACAACGGGCAGTGGGACCCGGATGTCGGCGCGGCGGGTCTCGGTGGGGCGGACGACATCGTCTATTACAACGTGCAGGTCCGTTACGACCGACTGTTCCCACTCTGGAGCATGCTTGGCCTGCCGCATCGCGGGCTCGCGCAGGCGACGACAGTGATGCGCAATCAGCCGTTCGGAGAACAGGCCGAACGCGCCGCGGTGCGGGTATGCCCCTGATGCAGCTGTCATCGTTCCTTGGAAGGAACCTGCGCGCGATCGCGCGATCGCGCGACGGGGTCGCGCTGATCGAGTTCGCTTACTCGCTGCCGATCATGGCGCTGCTGGCGTTCACCGGGCTCGAGCTGATCAACTACGTCACCGCGCACCTCCGGGTGAACCAGATTGCGATTTCGCTCGCAGACAACGCATCGCGCGCGAAGCAGGAGGTGGTCGGTAGCAATCCGCGCTTCCGCGAACTCGATGCAAACGAATCGATCCGCGCCGCGCAGCTTCAGGGCGGCAATCTCGACCTCGCGCAGCACGGGCGCGTGATCCTCTCCAGTCTCGAGGTCAATGACGATGGCGGCCAGTGGATCCACTGGCAGCGATGCAGCGGCGCGAAGAGTTACCGCTCGCGCTGGGGCGATCAGGGAACCGGGGCAACAGGGACCGATTTCGGCGGCATGGGACTCGGCCTGCGCAACGTCCAGGCCGAACCCAAATTCGCCATCATGTACGCCGAAGTCTATTACGACTATCAGCCGCTCGTGCTCGACCACTTCATTCCCGATCAGACCATCTATAAGAGCGCCGCGATGTACGTCCGCGACGATCGCGATCTTTCCGGCGCAGGGATCGTGAATCCTGCGCCGAGTGCTCCTCAAAAGTTGTGCGGATGAAGCGTAAGTCTCAATAAATTAACCTTAAACATTCGCGATACACTTACGCGGCAGCCCTTATGGCCGATGAGTGGCAGACCCTATCGCCCCCTCGCGCACACCCGGCAAAGCGCTGTTTGCGCGCCTCGCGCGCGACCGGTCGGGCAACACGCTGGCTATCATCGCCGCGGCGCTCGCGCCGATCCTCGCGATGGTCGGCGGGGGGATCGACATGGGGCGGTCCTATCTCAGTCAGAGTCGGCTGCAGCAGGCGTGCGACGCGGGCGTGCTCGCAGCGCGCAAGCGGCTCGGTTCGCAGGCCGCGGTTACCGGCGAGATATCGGAAGACGTCGCCGAAACGGGACAGCGGTTCTTCAATATAAACTTCCGCTCTGGCTCGTACGGCACCGAGAACCGCGACTTCGTGATGACGCTGGAGGAGGATTTCGCGATTTCGGGCATCGCGACGGTCGATGTGCCGACCACGATCATGCAGATCTTCGGGTTCGAGAACGTGCCGGTGCGCGTCGCATGCGAGGCGCAGCTCAACTTCTCCAATACCGACGTGATGATGGTGCTGGACGTCACCGGATCGATGGAACAGATCAACGCCGGCGACACACTCTCGCGGCTCGACACGATGAAAGAGACGATCGAGACCTTCCACGCCCAGCTCAGTGCGGCCGCGCAGGCCGGCTCGCGCATCCGCTACGGCTTCGTGCCCTACTCGACCAACGTCAACGTGGGGCATCTCCTGCGCGACGAATGGGTGGTCGACACCTGGAGCTATCAATCGCGCGAAAAGGTCGCCGACCTCTCGAGCCCGATCACACGCACCTACACCACGGGAACGACCAGGATCTCGGGTTCGATCACCGTCGCCGATTACGAAACCTATCAGGCAAGCTTCACCGAGCTGCAGGGATATCATTGCCCCACGCGCCCCGCGGGCAACGTAACCACCGAAACCGAGGAAACCGCCTATAAAGAGGAAGCCGTGGTCCTGCCGGTGCCGGGTGTCCGGAAAGAATGGACCTACATCCGCACCAGGACCGGGACCGCCTATTCGACCGTGCTCAACGATACGACCTGCATCGTCCGCCAGCACACTTACGACAACTACGTCGACACTTACAAAAAGGTGCAAGAGCCCGCCCTGCTGAGCAAGAAGCAGTGGCGCTACGATCAGATCGAATACGACGTGGCCGATTGGCGTACCCTGGGCAATGGCTGCATCGAGGAGCGCGATACCTACGAAATCGGCAACTACGACATGGTAGATCTTTCCCGTGCGCTCGACCTCGATCTCGACCGTATCCCAACCGTGGGCGACCCGGCGACGCAATGGCGCCCGATGATCCCCTCGTACATCTTCGGCCGGCAACTGCAGTGGAACGGCAAGGGCAAGTTCGACACCAAGGAAAAGATCACCGAGGACGAATATGTTTCGCCGGTCGGGCTCTCCTCTGCCGCATGCCCCGCCCCAGCGCGCAAGCTCTCCGAGATGACCGCCGAAGAGCTTACCGACTATCTCGACACGCTCCGCGCCGAGGGCAGCACCTATCACGACATCGGGATGATCTGGGGCGGTCGGCTGATCTCGCCGACAGGGCTGTTCGCGTCCGAGAACGCCGACGGGCCGAATTCGACCGTCAGCCGCCACCTCATCTTCCTGACCGATGGCGAGACCGCCCCGCTCGACGTCAGCTATTCGAGCTACGGGTTCGAGCCGCTCGATCAGCGCCGTTGGTCGCCTACCTCCCCGATGTCGCTGGCCGAAACGGTGGAGAATCGCTTCTCCTTCGCCTGTGGCGAAGTCCGGCGCAAGAACGTGACGATCTGGGTCATCGGCTTCGGCACGGCGCTGACCGACAGCATGAAGAACTGCGCGGGCGAAGGCCACTATTTCGAAGCGGTCGACGCCGCCGAACTCAACGCCTCGTTCGCCGCGATCGCCGAGAGCCTGAGCGATCTGAGGGTGAGCCGGTGAACCGCCTGCATCGACTCTCGAGCCATCTCCGCCGCGATCGCGAAGGCGCCGCGCTGGTCGAATTCGCGCTCGTCGCTCCGGTCCTGCTGCTCATGCTGCTCGGCATGTTCGACATGGGATACAACTACTACGTCCAGTCGCAATTACAGGGCGCGATTCAGAAGGCCGCACGCGATTCCGGGATCGAGGGCGCGCACGCACGCATGCCGCAGATCGACGCCCGGGTGACCCGGGCGGTGCGGGCGCTCGTGCCCGATGCGGAGATCGATTTCTCGCGCAAGGCCTACGCCAGCTTCACCGATGTCGCCCGGCCGGAGGATTTCAGCGACATCGACGGCAACGGAATCTGCAGCGGCGGAGAGCCGTTCGAAGACACCAACGGCAACAACATCTGGGACGAGGATCGCGGATCTGAAGGCTTGGGCGGCGCGCGCGACGCGGTGCTTTATGTCGTCACGGTCAGTTATCGCCGGCCGTTCGGGGTCACCGGCTTCATCGGGCTGCCCGAGACGTTCACCACGCACGCCACGACGGTGCTACGCAACCAGCCCTATGGCGACCAGGACTACTCGCAATCGGTGGGCAACTGCGCATGAGCCCGTTCGCAACACTCCTCCGCCGCCTGCGCCGCTCGGTTTCGGGAACGGCGGTGACCGAATTCGCGCTCGCCGCTCCGCTGGTGATGACCGCCGGGCTCTGGGGAGTCGAATCGGCGCACCGCGCGGTCGTGCAGATGCGCATCAACCAGGTCGCGGTGCTCGTCGCCGACAACGCATCGCGCGTCGGCGAGAACTCGCTGCTCGGCGAGACGAAGCTCTACGAAACCGATATCAACGACGTGCTCTATGGCGCGCACATCCAGTCGGGGCGGACGCTCGACCTCTACAAGTACGGTCGCGTGATCCTCTCCAGCCTCGAGGTCGTACCCGATACGGAAGACCAGCAGTATATCCATTGGC
This sequence comes from uncultured Altererythrobacter sp., assembly GCA_946886565.1. Next base: position 1,793 of record CAMPIX010000041.1, on the reverse strand, counting down.
AGCGCTGCAAGGGCGAGCTCGAGCGTACGTCGAGCTACGGTTACGAGGGTGATGGTCTCGTGAACGGGATTCCCGGCATGGGTCCGCCGGGGGAAGAGATCTTCGCATTCGACGGCGAAGCGGTGATGTTCGTCGAGGTCGTCTACGAATACCAGCCGCTGATCTCGGAAGCGTTCACGCATGCTGACGAGATCACCGCGACCGCCGCGTTCAATGTGCGCGACAACCGCGATCTCGCGCAGATCTACCAGCGCGATCCGGCCAGCCCCGACATGGTCGCGGACTGCAATGTCTACGACGGGGTGGCGACGGTCAACGGCTGACCGCGCCGGCCGCGCCGCTCAGACGTAGCAGACCTTCTTCGCGGCTTCGACAATCCGCGTCGCGTCGATCAGCGCCATTTTCTCCAGGTTCGCGGCATAGGGCAGCGGCACGTCCTCGTTGCACACCCGCAGCACCGGCGCGTCGAGGTGGTCGAAGCCCTCCTCCATGCACACCGCGATCACTTCCGAAGCGATCGAGCAGGTCGGCCAGCCTTCTTCGGCGACAACGAGCCGGTTGGTCTTGGCGAGGCTTTCGAGGATCGTCTGCGTGTCGAGCGGGCGCAGCGTGCGCAGGTCGATCACCTCGGCCTCGATCCCCTCGCCCGCCAGCGTCTCGGCCGCCTCGAGCGCGAAGCCGACGCCGATCGAATAGCTGACGATGGTGACGTCGGTGCCCTCGCGCACGATCCGCGCCTTGCCGATCGGCAGGACGTGGTCGTCGAGCTCGGGCAATTCGAAGGTCTTGCCGTAAACCAGCTCGTTCTCGAGGAAAACCACCGGGTCCTCGCTGCGGATCGCGGCCTTGAGCAGACCTTTGGCGTCCGAGCTGTCATAGGGCGCGATCACGATCAGCCCGGGAACGCTGGCGTACCACGGGCCGTAGTTCTGGCTGTGCTGCGCGCCCACCCGGCTCGCCGCCCCGTTCGGGCCGCGGAACACGACCGGACAGCGCATCTGGCCGCCGGACATGTAGTTTGTCTTGGCCGCCGAGTTCACGATGTGGTCGATCGCCTGCATCGCGAAGTTGAAGGTCATGAATTCGACGATGGGCCTGAGGCCGCCCATCGCGGCGCCGGTGCCGATGCCGGCGAAGCCGTATTCGGTGATCGGCGTGTCGATCACGCGCTTGGGCCCGAACTCTTCGAGCAGGCCCTGGGTGACCTTGTAAGCGCCTTGATACTCGGCGACTTCCTCGCCCATCACGAACACGCGCTCGTCGCGGCGCATTTCCTCGGCCATCGCGTCGCGCAGCGCCTCGCGCACGGTGACGCTGGCCATGTTGGTCCCGTCGGGAACCGCGGGATCGGCCTTGGGCTCCGACTTCGGCTTGGGGGTGATCGAAGCCTTTGCGTCCTCGGCCCCGGACTTTTCCTGATCTCCTTCGGAGGCAGGCGTCTCGGCCTTCTGCTCGCCCTCATCTGCGGCTTCGGTCTTCTCTGGCGCTTCGGCTTCGGAAGCATCCTCGCCCTCGCCCGCCATCACCGCGATCACGGTGCCGACCTTCACGTTCTCGGTCCCTTCGGCGACGACGATCTTGCCGATCGTCCCCTCGTCGACCGCCTCGAATTCCATCGTCGCCTTGTCGGTCTCGATCTCGGCAAGAATATCGCCGCTGGAAACCTCGTCGCCCTCCTTCACGAGCCATTTGGCGAGCGTGCCCTCTTCCATCGTCGGCGAGAGGGCGGGCATCTTGAGTTCGATCGCCATGGCTCAGTACTCCTCCACCAGCACGTCGGTGTAGAGTTCGCC
>CAMPIX010000040.1 GCA_946886565.1 uncultured Altererythrobacter sp. | reverse complement strand
CGAGCTCGTTGCCGATATAGGCGTTGAGGAAGTCGAGCCGCTTGACCTTGTGCCGCTCGGCGAGCCGCAGCATCTGGCCGCCGAGCGCGGTCAGCCGGCGGTTGAAGGCGTAGAGGTTGTCGACCAGAAATTCGATCTTGGTCGCGTGGAACTGCACGCTCTCGACCTCGGCGGTGAGGTCCTCGCGCAGCTTCTCGTACTTCTTCTCCTTCGCGGGCGGGAATTCCTCGCCGCGGCCGAGCACGTCGACGCGCTCCGCCTGGAGTTTCTCGAATTTCTTGAACAGGTCGGTGATGCGCGCGAAGCGTTCGAGCGCGTCGGGCTTGAGCGCCGCCTCCATCTGGGCGAGCGACATCGTGTTGTCTTCTTCGTCGTCTTCCTCGCGCCGCTTGGACGAGCCGCCTTCCTCGTCGTCTTCGTCGTCGCTCTCGTCCTCATCCTCGACCTCGTCGTCCTCGCGGATCGAGGGGCCGGCGGTTTCCTCGGAGATTTCGCCGTCGTCGTCCTCGGCGTCCTCCTCCATCTTGTCGGCGGGCGGTTCCTTGGACAGCATCGCGTCGAGATCGAGAATCTCGCGCAGCTGCATTTCTTCGGCGTTGAGCGCTTCGGACCACTGGATGATCGCGTGGAAGGTGATCGGGCTTTCGCACAGCCCGATGATCATCGTGTCGCGCCCCGCCTCGATCCGCTTGGCGATGGCGATTTCGCCCTCGCGGCTGAGCAGTTCCACTGCGCCCATCTCGCGCAGGTACATGCGCACCGGATCGTCGGTGCGCTCGGTCGTGGTGGCCTTCTTCGCGGCTGCGGAAGAGGCGGACTTCTTGGCGGCCTTTGGCTCGCCATCGTCGTCGTCGCCGCCGATTTCCTCGACTTCGCTTTCGGCGTCAGCTTCCGCCTCGGCTTCGGCTTCCTCGTCGTTCTCAACGATGTTGACGCCCATTTCGGAGATCGCCGACATGACATCCTCGATCTGGTCGGTGCTCATCTGGTCCTGCGGGAGGGCCTCGTTGAGCTCGTCCATCGTGACGTAGCCGCGCTTCTTCGCCTTCGCGATCAGCTTCTTGATCGACGCCTCGTTGAGATCGATCAGCGGCGCGTCGTCGTTGTCGGTCTTCTTCGACTTGGTTGCCATGGAGGTGCGTTCAGTCCGTTTCTGCGCCGTTGGCGGGCCCTGTCTCCCGCGTGCGCGTTGAATCAGTTTGGGCCGCCGAAGCAGCCCGTCGGCTTGCCATTTGCCCGAGTCGCTGCTCGAATTCCAGCTTTCGTTTCAGCAGTCTCTGCTGCTCGGCGAAAGCACCTTCGGGGTCGGCCTCGAACCGCGCGGTGGCAGCCGCCAACGCAGCTTCCAGCGCGGGCCTTTCGACCAGCAACGACACGGCTTCGGCCAACTGTTCGCGCGCGACTTGCGGATCGATGCCTTCTGCGAGGAAGGCGAAGCGGGTGTTATCCGGCGGCGCAACGGGACCGTCGAACGAGGATATGGGCAAAGTCTCGCCCGGTTCAAGCATTTCGACCGCTTCGAGGATCGCATCCACCAGCGGGCCGGCCTTGACGTCCATCTGCGCGAAGCGGCCGAGCGGCTCGGAATGGCGCATCGCCTCGTCGGGAAACCGCACGAGCCCGGCGATCACCGCGGAGACGAGCTGGTCGCGCGAGCCCTCGCGCGCGCCGCGCAGCCGCCGGGCATTCTCGGGAGAGAGCCGCGGGGTATGGGGCTTGCGCCAGTCGCCGGTGCTGCGCTCGCGGCGGGGGAAGGCAAAGGCTGAGAAGCGCTCGAGCAGCTCGCGCTTGTAGAGTGCGCGTATGTCGGGATGCTCGATCCGCTCGACATGGTCGAGCAGGCGCTGCTTGAGACCCGCCTTGTCCTCGGGCGTGTTCAGCGGCTGCGCGGCGCGTTCGAACTCCCACAGCGTGTCGAGTAGCGTCGCGGGCTGGGCGAGCAGCTTCTCCATCGCGCCCTTGCCGCGCTGGCGCAGAAGGTCGTCAGGGTCGAGCCCGGCGGGCAGGCGCACGATCGCGAGCGAGTGCGCGGGGCGCAGTAGTGGCAGCGTGCGCTCGATCGCGCGCATCGCGGCGCGCTGGCCGGCCGCGTCGCCGTCGAAGCACAGCACCGGGGTTTCGACCATGCGCCACAGCAGTTCGATCTGCCGCTCGGTCAGCGCGGTGCCGAGCGGCGCGACTGCATCCTCGAACCCCGCCGCCGCGAGCGCGATCACGTCCATATAGCCTTCGACGACGATCATCCGCCCGCTCTGGCGCGATGCAGGTCCCGCGCGATGCAGGTTGTAGAGCGTGCGCCCCTTGTCGAACAAAGGCGTGTCGGGCGAGTTGAGGTACTTCGGAGCCTTGCTGTCGGCCTCGAGGATGCGTCCGCCGAACGCGATCACCCGCCCGCGCGCGTCGTGGATCGGCAGCATGAGGCGGTTGCGGAAGCGATCGTAGGGATCCTTAGCCTGTCCTGAGCTTGTCGAAGGATCGACCGCGATCCGCAGGCCCGCCTCGATCAGCAGCGTCTCGTCGAATTGTTTGAGCGCGGCCTTCATCGCCTGCCGCGCGTTGGGCGCAAAGCCGAACCCGAAGCGCTCGACCGTGCGCGCGTTGAAGCCGCGCGACTGGAGATACTCGCGCGCCTTCGCGCCGCCGGACCCGGCGAGGTTGGCGGCGAACCAGTCCTGCGCGGCCTGCATGACATCGTGCAGTCCCGCGCGCTCTTCCGCTCGTTGCGCGGCGCGCGGATCGGGGGCGGGGACCTCCATCCCGGCTTCGGCTGCGAGCTCCTTCACCGCATCCATGAACTGCAAGCCGCGCTGGTCGGTCATCCAGCGGATCACGTCGCCATGCGCGCCGCAGCCGAAGCAGTGGTAGAACCCCTTCTCGTCGCTGACGGTGAAGCTCGGCGTCTTCTCGTTATGGAACGGGCAACACGCCTTCCACTCACGCCCCGCGCGCTGGAGCTTGGTCGTGCGCATGATGACGCTCGAAAGCGTCACGCGCGACCGCAGTTCATCCAGCCATTGGGGTGAGAGCATTCTGTTATCCGAATCTGCTGCGCATCTCGACTTCGCTCGATGCGAACGGATCTTCTATGCCCCTACATCTCCGTTCGTGTCGAGCGAAGTCGAGACACGCTCGCGCGGCGGTTTCGCAAAATGCGACAGTCTGTTCCAGTCGCCCGCCGCCAGCGCCTCTTTCTTGGCGCGCGACCACTTCTTGACCCGCAACTTGCTTTCAAGCGCCTCGTCGCGCGATGCGAAATCGGCGGCCCATAGGAGTTCGACCGGCCGGCGCCATTCGACCCTTCCGCCAGCGTGTCTCGACTTCGCTCGACACGAACGGATGGGGTAGAAGATGTCAACTGGTCGCTAGCTACCTCGCTCCGCCGGCCTCTCGCACGCATTCACCGCCCCCGTATCGGCCGCCGGATACGGGCCGGGACCCTGCGCCGCAGTGTAGTTGGCGAAGATCGCGTAGGCTTCCTCCGGGCCGGCGGGCGGGAGGGTCGATTGCCAGTAGAAGGTCAGCGGTTCGGCCTGTTCCCACTGGTTGCCGCCGTCGCCGGCGCTGACGGTCCAGGCGAGGCCGTCCTCGTGGCAAGTGACCACGACGTCGACCTTGGCGCCGACCGCCGCGAGCGCCTCGGCCTTCGAGTAACCCGCATCGCCGGTGAAGCCGTGCGCGGGCATGATGAGGCGGAACTGGCTCGCGCGCTCGACGTCGGACGAGGTGTTGGCCTCGGTGTCGCCGGCGTCGGGGTCGTTGTCCTGCCCCGGATAGACGACGTGAACGTAGGTATAGACCGTCCCCTCGGGCGCGTTCGCGGGATCGCACGGGTCCATCCCGGCGGGACACGCGACGTAGGAGCGCATGTCGGCGAAGTTGCCCGAGGAATTGCCGAGCGCGGCGATGACCTCGTCGCCCTGCGGCCCCTCGACCTTCGCGCCCAGCCGCAGCGCGGCGAAATCGCCCGCGACGAGCGCTTCGGAGGCAGCCTCGGCCTCGCCGTCGGTCTCGACCCGGTTGAGGTCGGTGACGGCCTGCTCGTCCGCATTGTCCGAACATGCGGCGAGGGCGGCGGCGCCTGCGAGCGCGAGAAGGGCGGAACGGCGGATCATGCGAGGCTCTCCTTCACCAGGGCGCTGGCCCGGCTCATGTCGAGCACAGCGCCGTGGCGCGCCTTAAGTTCCGCCATCACGCGGCCCATATCCTTAACCGATTCGGCGCCGATGCTTGCCTTGACCTCGGCGATCGCGGCGCGGGTTTCCTCGTCGCTCATCATCTGCGGCAGGAACTCCTCGATAACCGCGAGTTCGGTGCGTTCCTGCTCGGCCAATTCCTCGCGGCCACCGTCAACGTACATGGTTATCGACTCGCGCCGCTGCTTGGCCATTTTCTGCAGCACTTCGATGACGAGGTCGTCGTCGGACACCTCCTTGCTCGAGGTGCGCAGCTCGATGTCGCGATCCTTGATCTTGGCGGCGATCAGGCGGAGCGTGGCGGTGCGCGGCTTGTCGCCGCCCTTCATCGCCTGGACGGTGGCCTGCTTGATGGTGTCGCGGATCATGGGAGGGATCTTTCGCCGTTGAATTGGAATGCGCCGGTTGTGGGTGAGCGCCTTACCCCGATAATTCGCACTTGGACAGGTTGACGGGCACCCACGCGAGGCTTAGCGGCTGGGACTTAGCGACATCGCCGGAAAACCCTGACTCGGAGTGCCCAATGGCAAATCCCGCCTCTACGCCTGCGCAACCCAAGGGGGCGACCGGCGTGCTGGTTCTGGCGGACGGCACCGTGGTGTGGGGCGTGGGCTTCGGCGCCACCGGCAGCGCGGTGGGCGAGGTGTGCTTCAACACCGCGATGACCGGCTATCAGGAGGTGATGACCGACCCCTCCTACGCCGCGCAGATCGTCACCTTCACATTTCCGCATATCGGCAACGTCGGCGCGAATGCCGAGGATGTCGAATCGGCGGTCGAGGGCGCTGTCGGCTGCGTGGTGCGCGAGGTGGTGACGCCGCATTCGAACTTCCGCGCGAGCGAACAGTTCGGCGAATGGCTCGCCGCGCAGGGCAAGATCGGCCTCTCGGGCGTCGACACCCGCGCGCTCACCCGCCGCATTCGCCTGCAGGGCGCGCCCAACGCGGTGATCGCGCACGATCCGGACGGCGCGTTCGACATTTTCGCGCTGGTGAAGCGCGCGCAGGACTGGCCGGGGCTCGAGGGCATGGACCTTGCCCAGCGGGTGAGCCGCGAGAAGGAAGAGCAGTGGGGTGGCGGGGCATGGACCCTCGGCAAGGGATATGGCCGCGTGCCTTGGTCCAAACCCGTTCGCCCTGAGCCTGTCGAAGGGCCGCACTTTTCTTCAAGCGCAGCGCAGGAAAAAGAGGACGGTGCTTCGACAAGCTCAGCACGAACGGAAGGGGATCCGCCCCACGTCGTCGCGATCGATTACGGCAGCAAGGACAACATCTTCCGCAACCTGGTGAAGGCCGGAGCGCGGGTGACGGTGGTGCCGGCGAAGGCGACGCTCGACGAGGTCATGGCGCTGAAACCCGACGGCGTGTTCCTCTCCAACGGCCCCGGCGACCCGGCGGCGACCGGCGAATACGCGGTGCCGGTGATCGAGGGACTGCTGGAAAAGGACGTGCCGCTGTTCGGCATCTGCCTCGGCCACCAGATGCTCGGACTGGCAGCGGGCGCGAAAACCGCCAAGATGCACCAGGGCCACCGCGGCGCGAACCACCCGGTCAAGCGGCTGGAGGACGGCGTGGTCGAGATCACCTCGATGAACCACGGCTTCGCGGTCGATAACCGCGCATTGCCGGAAGGCGTCGAGGAAACCCACGTCAGCCTGTTCGACGGCTCCAACTGCGGCATCGCGATCCGCGGCAAACGCGCGTTCGGCGTGCAGTACCATCCTGAGGCGAGCCCAGGCCCGCAGGATAGTTTCTACCTATTCGAGAAGTTCGTGGGGATGTTGAAATGAGATTTGCCACTCCGATGCTCGTCCTCGCCGCACTGTGCTCAAGCATCGGCATGGGAGTGAGAGCACAAGAGCCTGTGTGGAAGGTCGGTGCACATCCCGATTACCATGTGGCAATGGTCAAGCAAGTCGATGACGTAATTGTTGCTATTTACGTTAGCAAAGAGCCGGCGATCTATGCTTCTCCTCTTATACTTGAAACAGTTCTTGCTCCGTGCAGTGAGGAAAAGCCACTCTCTATGCATGCTAATGAGGCAATATTCGCTTTCGGCAAGACTTCTGAAGATAGGAAAGCTGAAGTTCGCCTGACGCTTGAGAACTTCTTTGAAAGCGGCAAGAAGAAATGCATTTTAGCTGATGACATTGATGTCCGATTCTTTCGTCGATTTGACGAGGCCTATGCTGCAGCTGATGAAATCCTTGTCGAAGCCGGCGTTTTTCCCCTGACTGATCCGGACGCCGACTTGGAAGAGCGGTCAGAGGATGATGACTGATAATGCCCAAACGCACTGACATCTCCTCGATCCTCGTTATCGGCGCCGGGCCGATCGTTATCGGCCAGGCGTGCGAGTTCGACTATTCGGGCACGCAGGCGATCAAGGCGCTGAAGGAGGAGGGCTACCGCGTGGTCCTCGTCAACTCCAACCCCGCGACGATCATGACCGATCCCGAGTTCGCCGACGCGACCTATGTCGAGCCGATCACGCCCGAAATCGTCGAGAAGATCATCGCCAAGGAGCGCCCCGACGCGCTGCTGCCCACCATGGGCGGGCAGACCGCATTGAACTGCGCGCTGGCGCTGTTCAACGACGGCACGCTGGAGAAATACGGCGTCCAGATGATCGGCGCCGATGCCGACGCGATCGACAAGGCCGAGAACCGCCAGCGCTTCCGCGAGGCGATGGACAAGATCGGGCTCGAAAGCGCGCGCAGCGGTGTTGCCAACACGCTCGACGAGGCCTTCGCGGTGCTCGAGCGTACCGGGCTGCCCTCGATCATCCGGCCCAGCTTCACACTCGGCGGCACCGGCGGCGGCATCGCCTACAACAAGGCCGAGTTCGAGAAGATCGTGCGCGAAGGACTCGACGCCAGCCCGACCACCGAGGTGCTGATCGAGGAATCGCTGCTCGGGTGGAAGGAATACGAGATGGAAGTCGTGCGCGACCGGCACGACAACGCCATCATCATCTGCTCGATCGAGAACGTCGATCCGATGGGCGTCCACACCGGCGATTCGATCACGGTCGCCCCAGCGCTGACGCTGACCGACAAGGAATACCAGATCATGCGCAGCGCGAGCATCTCGGTGCTGCGTGAGATCGGGGTCGAGACCGGCGGCAGCAACGTCCAGTTCGCGGTCAACCCGGCCGATGGGCGGCTGATCGTGATCGAGATGAACCCGCGCGTCTCGCGCTCCTCGGCGCTCGCCTCCAAGGCGACCGGCTTCCCGATCGCGCGCGTCGCCGCAAAGCTCGCCGTAGGCTACACGCTCGACGAGATCACCAACGAGATCACCGGCGCGACCCCCGCGGCGTTCGAGCCGACGATCGACTACGTCGTCACCAAGATCCCGCGCTTCGCATTCGAGAAGTTCAAGGGCGCGAAGACCGACCTCTCGACCGCGATGAAGTCGGTCGGCGAGGTCATGGCGATCGGCCGCAACTTTCAGGAATCCTTGCAGAAAGCGCTGCGCGGGCTCGAAACCGGGCTCGACGGGTTCAACCGCGTGCTCGAGCTCGAGGGCAAGCCGCGCGAGGAAATCCACGCGGCGCTCAGCCGCCGCACGCACGACCGGCTGCTGCGGGTCGCGCAGGCGATGCGCGAGGGCTTCACGGTCGAGGAGATTCACGAGATCACCGGCTACGATCCGTGGTTCCTGCGCCAGATCGCCGACATCGTCGCGGCCGAGGCCGAGGTGAGCGAGAACGGCCTGCCGCTCGAGGCCGACGAGTTGCGCCGTTTGAAGGCGATGGGCTTCTCCGACCGCCGCCTCGCCACGCTCGCAGTCCGCTCGGTCGGGGTCGCGGGCGGCCTCGCCGAGACCCAGGCACGCCGCTCGGGCCTGCTCCACGACACGCTGCGCGCGATGGCCGGGGCGACCAGCGAGGAAGAGGTGCGCAAGCTGCGCCGCAAACTCGGGGTCGAACCGGTGTTCAAGCGCATCGACTCGTGTGCGGCCGAATTCGAGGCGGTCACGCCCTACATGTACTCGACCTACGAGGCGCCCAGCTTCGGCGAGCCCGAGGACGAGGCGAACCCGAGCGACCGGCGCAAGATCGTGATTCTCGGCGGCGGGCCGAACCGGATCGGGCAGGGCATCGAGTTCGATTATTGCTGCGTACACGCCTGTTTCGCGCTCGCGGAAGCCGGGTTCGAGACCATCATGGTCAACTGCAACCCTGAAACGGTCAGCACCGACTACGACACGTCCGATCGCCTCTATTTCGAGCCGCTGACCGCCGAGGACGTGCTCGAAATCCTGCGCGTCGAGCAGCAGGCGGGCGAGCTGGTCGGGGTGATCGTGCAGTTCGGCGGGCAGACCCCGCTCAAGCTGGCGCAGGCGCTCGAGGACGAGGGCATTCCGATCCTTGGCACATCGCCCGACGCGATCGACCTCGCGGAAGACCGCGAGCGCTTCGCCAAGCTGGTCAACGAGCTGAAGCTCAAGCAGCCGATGAACGGCATCGCCAAGAGCCGCGACGAGGCCGCCGCGGTCGCCGCGCGGATCGGCTACCCGGTGCTGTTGCGCCCGAGCTACGTGCTCGGCGGGCGCGCGATGGAGATCGTCGACAGCGAGGCGCAGCTCGACAACTACATCGCCACCGCGGTCCATGTCTCGGGGGACAGCCCGGTGCTGGTCGACCAGTACCTGCGCGACGCGATCGAGTGCGACGTCGATGCGCTGTGCGACGGTGAGGAAGTGCGCATCGCGGGCGTGATGCAGCACATCGAGGAAGCCGGCGTGCACTCGGGCGACAGCGCCTGCACCCTGCCGCCCTATTCGCTTCCCGCCGAGATCGTCGAGGAAATGGAGCGCCAGGCCGAGGCGCTGGCGAAGGCGCTCAACGTCGTCGGGCTGATGAACGTGCAGTTCGCGGTCAAGGCCAACGGGCGCGAGCCCGACAGCGAGAAGCTCGAAGTCTATCTGATCGAGGTCAACCCGCGCGCGAGCCGCACGGTGCCGTTCGTCGCCAAGGCGATCGGGCAGCCGGTCGCCAAGATCGCCGCGCGCGTGATGGCTGGCGAGCCGCTTTCCGCGTTCCCGCCGTTCAAGCGCACGTTCGATTACATGGCGGTGAAGGAAGCGGTGTTCCCCTTCGCGCGCTTCCCGGGCTCGGACCCGATCCTGACGCCCGAGATGCGCTCTACCGGCGAAGTGATGGGGATCGACCGCGAATTTCCCGCGGCGTTCTTCAAGTCGCAGCTCGGCGCGGGGCAGAAGCTGCCCGAAGGCGGCACGGTGTTCGTCTCGGTGAAAGACAGCGACAAGGCGATCATCCTGCCCGCGGCCCAGTCGCTGATCGAGCAGGGCTTCGCCGTGATCGCCACCGGCGGCACCCAGGCCTATCTCGCCGAGCAGGGCCTGCCGGTCGAGCGGGTCAACAAGGTCGCGCAGGGGCAACCGCACATCGTGGACCGGATGATCGATGGCGAGGTTGCGCTGGTGTTCAACACCACCGAGGGCTGGCAGAGCCTGATCGACTCCAAGTCGATCCGCGCGACCGCGCTCGAGAACAAGATCCCGTACTACACCACCGCAGCTGCTTCGCTGGCGGCGGCCAGGGCGATCCGGGCTGTCAGGGCGAGCCAGCTTGAAGTGCGGCCGCTGCAAGACTATTATAGCTGAAACAGCACGCGTCTTCCCCGAACATTTCGGCCCGTCAGCCGCCTCTTGAACAAGGGGCAAAGGGCCGAATTGCCGCTCGGGGGAGCGCCCGAAGGAAAGACGGGATGGCAACGATGGAAAAAGTTCCGATGCTGGCAGAGGGCTACGAGCGGCTGACTGCCGATCTCAAGGTGCTGCGCGCGGAACGCCCGAAAATCGTCGACGCGATCGAGGAAGCGCGCGCGCACGGCGATTTGTCGGAGAATGCCGAATATCACGCCGCCAAGGAACGCCAGGGCCAGGTGGAGGCGCAGATCGCCGATATCGAGGACAAGGTCAGCCGCGCGCAGATCATCGATCCCTCGACGCTGTCGGGCGACAAGATCGTGTTCGGGGCGACCGTCACCCTGCTCGACGACAACGACAAGCCGGTGAAATACCAGATCGTCGGCCAGACCGAAGCCGACGCGAATCAGGGCCGGATCAGCTACAACTCGCCGCTCGGCCGCGCGCTGATCGGCAAGTCGGTCGGCGACGAGATCGAGGTCACCGTGCCCTCGGGCGACAAGTTCTACCTCGTCGACAAGATCCAGTTCATCTGATCCTTCGAGACGCGGCTTCGAGACGCCGCTCGCGGCTTCTCAGCCGCTCCTCGGGATGAGCTGGTATCTCCAAATCCGCTCATCCTGAGGAGAGACTGAGTGAAGCGAAGGCTCGTCTCGAAGGACCGTTAGCTTTGCGGTAAATCCGGCGTCAGCAGCCGGTGCAGGTGGACGACCACGTACTTCATCTCGGCATCGTCGACCGTGCGCTGCGCGTTGGCGCGCCACGCCTCGACCGCGCTGTCGTAGTCGCTGAACACACCGACCACGTGTATGCTTTCCGGGTCCTGGAACTCGAGCGAGCGCGGATCCCTGACGCGGCCGCCCATGACGAGGTGCAGCCGCTGCTTGGCTTCGGTTTCTTCCATTTTTACGGTCTCTGGGGTCTTGGGGAGGATGGCGCCGCCCATAACGCAAACGGCGCGGCAGGCAACCCCGCCGCGCCGTTCGCTTCGGTCTTCTCGCAGCTCAGTGCGCCATGCGCGCGCGCAGATCGCGGACCTTGCGTCCGGTCGTCTTGCCCACGTCGCGAGTGAGGCGCCGCGCGGTTTCGCTCGCGGCGCTGCCCTGAATGCTCGCCTGGCGGCGAAGGTCGCGCGCGCTGTCGCCGATCGCGTCGCCGAGGTCCTCTATCCGGTCGCCCCCGGTGCGCGCCGCGCTGCCCAGATTGTCGAGCAGGGTTGTCCCGTAGGCGAGTCCGAGCTCGGCGACCATCGCCGCGAGCGCCGATCCGCGCTTCGCGGCCTTCTTGCGCATACGCCGCCCCGGCCCGGGCACCATGCTGGCCACGATGACGCCGATCGCGACGCCACCGACGACGGTGGCGACCGGATGCTCCTTCACGAAAGCCGTCGCGCTGTCGCGCGCGTCGCGGGCGTAGTCCCCCACGGTGCGGTTCGCATGGCGTTGCTCGCCCGCCTCGATGCGGCTCTTGAGTTCTTCGCGCTTTTCCTTGTCGGCCATGGCTTTGTCTCCGCTGAAATTTCTGTGTCGGGAACCGAACGGGTTCAATCGCCTTCGGGTTCCTCGGCTTCGTCGTCGTCCGGTTCTTCGCCGGTGAACAGCGCGACGAGCGGATTGCGCGAGAGCCAAAGCACGATCGCGGCGACCAGCGTAATCAGCACGCCGCGATTGTTCTCCGCGACGTCGACCGCTTCCTCCAGCACCTCGTTCGCGCCCTCCGCCACCCGATCCATCACGCGCGCGCCGATGCCGCGGGTGGTGAGATCGTTACGCAAGTGCGCAATGTCTGCCTTGACCAGCGCCATCGCCGCGTCGCGAACGGCCCGGTCCTCGATCATCTTGCGCAACGGATCGCTCATCGCCAGTCGTCTCCGAAGCTCTCGCCGGCAGCCTTGAACTGCGACAGAGCCTTTCGACCGATAAGCACGCCGGCAACGATCAGCACGCCGGAAACCAGCGCCATCGCCCCCCAGATCGTGAGGTACGGCGCCAGGGCTATTACCGCGCCCACCACGAGCCCGATCAGCGCGGTATGGATCATCGCAAAGGCGACGAGGCCGTGGATGATCCCCCGCTTGCCCTTGTGCGCGACATAGATTGCGCGACTTTTCTGGAATGCCTTCTCGGACTCGAGATAGGTCTTGCCGTCGTCGAGCAGCGCGACGAGATCGTCGGTCAACGAGAAGCCCGAGCGCGGCTCATCCGCGCCCGGTTCCCCGTCGCCTTCCTGCGCGTGCGGCAGGGGCTCGTCGTACATGGTTGTCACCCCGGCGTGTAGGGGATCAGTCGCGGCTGCCGCGGAACATCCGCGCCAGCATGAAACCGGCGACCGCTGCCAGACCGACCGCGAGGCCGGGGCTCTTGCGGACCATCTCGCGCGCATCCTCGCTCAGGTCATCGACCGTTTTCTGATCGAGCTTGACCGACGCTTCCTGCAAGCTGCGCGAGGCCTTGCGGGCATAATCGCCATACTGCACGCCGAACTTGTCGTCGATCGCGGCGGCGTTCTCCGATACCATGGTGCCCAGCGACGCCAGCGCCTCGCTCGCCTTGCCCTTGCCTTCGGTGGCGAGCTCCTTGC
>CAMPIX010000039.1 GCA_946886565.1 uncultured Altererythrobacter sp. | reverse complement strand
CGGTCTCGTTGCCGCGGAAGCTGAAGCTGAGGTTGGAGAGGCCGCCGCTGGTGTGTGCGTGGGGGCAGCGCGCCTTGATTTCCTCCACCGCCTCGATGAAGTCGAGGCCGTAACGGTCATGCTCCTCGATTCCCGTCGCCACCGCGAATATGTTGGCGTCGAAGATGATGTCTTCGGGCGGGAAGCCGATCGCGGTGAGAAGCTCGTAGGCACGCGTGCAGATTTCGACCTTGCGCTCCTTGGTGTCGGCCTGCCCGGTCTCGTCGAACGCCATGACGACCGCGGCGGCGCCGTAGTCCATGCACTTGCGCGCGTGGTCGAGGAATTCAGCCTCGCCTTCCTTCATCGAAATCGAATTGACGATCGGCTTGCCGCTGACGCACTTCAGCCCGGCCTCGATCACCTCCCACTTGGAGCTGTCGATCATCACCGGTACCCGCGCGATGTCGGGCTCGGCGGCGATCAGCTTGAGGAAGGTGGTCATGGCCTCGACCGCGTCGAGCAGCCCCTCGTCCATGTTGACGTCGATCACCTGCGCGCCGTTCTCCACCTGCTGGCGCGCGACCTCGACCGCGGCGGGATAGTCTCCCGCCATGACGAGCTTCTTGAACGCCGCCGATCCGGTGACGTTGGTGCGCTCGCCGATATTGACGAAGCGGGAGGAGGAAGGTTGGTCGGTCATTCTATCTCCCTCTCCCCTTCAGGGGAGAGGGCCGGGGAGTGGGGGATTCCGTCTCCGCCGGCCTGAAGTATCTGAAACAGAGAGACATTCCCCTCTCCCTAACCCTCTCCCCTTAAGGGGAGAGGGAACTAAGCTGCGATCGAGAACGGTTCGAGCCCGGCGAGGCGCATCTTGGTGTCGCGTGCGGGCATCGTGCGCGGCGCGATCCCCTCCACCGCCTGCGCGATCGCGGCGATGTGTTCGGGGGTCGAGCCGCAGCAGCCGCCGAGAATGTTGGCGCGCCCGTTCTCCGCCCAGGCCTTGACCAGCGCGGCGGTGGTCTCGGGCTCCTCGTCGTATTCGCCCAGTTCGTTGGGCAAACCGGCGTTGGGATAGGCCATCAGCAGCGTGTCGGCGATTCCGGAGAGCAGTTGCACGTGCGGACGCAGCTGGTCGGCGCCGAAGCTGCAGTTGAGGCCGATGGTCACCGGCTTCGCGTGGCGCACCGCGTACCAGAACGCCTCGACGGTATGGCCCGAGAGGTTGCGTCCGGAGAGGTCGGTGAGCGTGAGCGAGAGCATCAGCGGCAGTTCCCGCCCCATCTCGCGCTCGAGCTCCTTCACCGCCATGATCGCGGCCTTGCAGTTCAAGGTGTCGAACACCGTCTCGACGAGGATGAAGTCGCTTCCGCCCTCGATCAGCGCAGTCGCCTGCTCGCGGTAAACCTGTTTGACCTCGTCGAAGGTCACTTCGCGAAAGCCCGGGTCCTCGACGTCGGGCGACAGCGACAGGGTCTTGTTGGTCGGCCCCATTGCGCCCGCGACGAAGCGCGGCACACCGTCCTTCGCGCTTGCCGCATCGACCGCCTCGCGGATGACGCGCGAGGCCGAGACGTTGATCTCGTGCACCAGCCCCTCGGCGCCGTAATCCGCCTGGCTGATACGGTTGGCGTTGAAGGTGTTGGTTGCGAGCACGTGCGCGCCCGCCGCGATGTAGCTGTCGCAGATGTCGCGGATGACCTGGGGCTGGGTCAGGTTGACGAGGTCGTTGTTGCCCTTCTGGTCGTGCGACAGGCCGGTGGCCCCGGCGTAGTCCTCGGCAGAGAGCTTCGCGCGCTGGATCGCGGTGCCATAGGGCCCGTCTTTGATCAGGATACGCTCGGCGGCGGCGGCGTTCAGTCGTTCGCGGGCGCTCATTGCGCACCTCCTTTGGGCCGCACCCCGAGCATGTGGCAAATCGCATAGCTCAGCTCGGCGCGGTTCAATGTGTAGAAGTGGAATTGCCGCACGCCGCCCGCATAGAGGCGGCGGCACAGTTCGGCGGCGATCGTGGCGGAGACGAGCTGGCGCGCCTCGGGCCGTTCGTCGAGGCCGTCGAACAGACCCGCCATCCATTCGGGAATCGCGGTGCCGCACAGCCCCGACATGCGCTGGACCGCCGCAAAACTCATCACCGGCATGATCCCGGGCACGATCTCGCCGTCGACCCCCGCCGCCGCGGCCCGGTCGCGGAAGCGGAAGAAGCACTCGGGCTCGAAGAAGAACTGGGTGATCGCGCGGGTCGCCCCGGCGTCGAACTTGCGCTTGAGATTGTCGAGATCGGCCTGCGCGTCGCGCGCGTCCGGGTGGACTTCGGGATAGGCGGCGACCGAGATCTCGAACGGGGCGACCTCGCGCAACCCCGCGACCAGCTCCGCCGCATTGGCATACCCACCGGGATGCGGGACATAGCCGGCGGCGGCGTCGGGTGCATCGCCGCGCAGCGCGACGACGTGGCGGATGCCGCTGTCCCAGTAATGCCGCGCGATCGCATCGATCTCCTCGCGGGTCGCCTCGACGCAGGTGAGGTGCGCGGCCGCGGGAATGCCGGTCTCGCGCTCGATCCGAACGACCTGTTCGTGGGTGCGCTCGCGGGTCGATCCGCCCGCACCGTATGTCACCGATACGAAGCGAGGGCCCAGCGGCGCGAGCGTTTCGACGCTATCCCACAACGTCTGCGCCATCTTCTCGGTCTTCGGCGGGAAGAATTCGAACGACACGTCGATGTCCCCCGGCAGACCGGAGAACAGCGGCGCGCCGAGCGCGGTGCGCGCTTCCTGCATCTGGTCGAAGGTGGGGCTCATTCGGCGGCCTTTCTCTTCGCACTTGCCGGAGCGCCGAGCCGCGTGCCGAGCCATATCTTGACCACCAGTTCGCCTTCCTCGAGCGCGATCGGCGGTGCGGGATCGAAGCCCGCCTCGGTCAGCAGCGCCGCAACGGCGGCATCGGCGAAGCCGAGCCGGACATGCGCGTGGCGCTCGCGCAGCTCCTCGCGCTCGTGTGCGGCGAAGTCGACGATCGCGATCCGCCCGCCGGGTCGGACGACGCGCGCCGCCTCGGCCAGCGGGGCGGCGGGATCCTGCGCGAAGTGCAGCACCTGATGCAGCAATACCGTGTCGAAACTTTGCGCCGCAAAGGGCAGCGCGGCGAAATCGCCCTGCACCAGTTCGACCGCGTCGGAGGGCAGGTTTTGCAGCTTGGCGCGGGCGAAGCGGAGCATGTCGAGGCTTTTGTCGAGCGCGACCACCCGCTCGGCGCGGCCGGCGAAGAGCTCGGCCATGCGCCCCGTGCCGGTGCCGATGTCGAGAACCTGGCCGAGCGGTTCGTCGCCCATGGCTTCGGCCAGGTGCTTCTCGACCAGCTCGTCGGGACTGTGGAGCCGGCGCAGCTCGTCCCAATGCTCGGCGTGGCGCGCGAAATAGGCTTCGGCCCCGCTCTCGCGCGCGGCGCGGATCGCGGCGAGCTGGCGGCGGTCTTCGGCGCAAGCCGCGGCGAATTCGCCATCCTCGCGCTCGGCGGTGGCGAGCAGCCGCGCGACCGCCTCGCCCACCGGCGCGCCGCGCCCGTTGCCGACGCTCGCGCGCAGGAACACCCAGCTTCCCTCGCGATGCCGCTCGGCCAGCCCGGCGTCGCACAGGATGCCGACGTGGCGCGAGACGCGTGGCTGGCTCTGTCCGAGGACTTGCGCGAGCTCGCCGACGGCAAGCTCCATCGCCGCGAGCAGCCGCATGATCCGCAGCCTCGTAGGGTCGGCAAGAGCCCGCATGATCGCCTCGATACGCACTGCTCAAAGCACATATAAAGATATTTTTATATGTGCAAGCGCATCTGTCATCTCGCGCGGGCTTCCCCCGCCGCGCGGGCCCCTGTACGTATTTGCAGGGCGCAGACATGGTTCGGGGGAACAGCGTGCAACAAGGGGGAAGCCGATCGCAGGATCGGCGGGATGGCGCAAGCGGCGGCCCCGACCGCTTCCGCGCGTTCGTCAGCTACGCGCACGCCGACGCGCGCCACGCGCGCACCCTCCAGACGCGGCTCGAGGGCTACCGGCTTCCGCGACGCATGACCGAGACGCATGACGAGGTTGCAACATGGGGCGATCGTGCGGGCCCGGTGTTCCGCGACCGCGAGGACCTTCCCGCCAGTGACGACCTGTCGCGCGCGGTGCGCGAAGCGCTTGCCGCGTCGCGCGCGCTGGTGGTCGTGTGCACGCCGGCAACGCCCCGCTCGCATTGGGTCGCACGCGAGATCGAGTTGTTTCGCGAACTGCATCCGGAAAGGCCGATTCTCGCCGCGCTGTTCGAGGGCGAGCCCGCGACCGCATTTCCCGCCGCGCTGACCGACGGTGGGATCGAGCCGCTCGCGGCGGACTTTCGCGCCGAGGGCGACGGGCCGAAGCTCGCCTTCCTCAAGATCGTCGCCGGTGTCGTCGGCGTACCGCTCGACGCGCTGATCCAGCGCGATGCGCAACGCCGGCTGCGGCGCGTGACGGCGGTCACGGTGGCGAGCGCAGCGCTCGCGCTAGTCCTGCTGGCGATGACCGCTTTCGCCCTCGATTCGCGCCGCGACGCGATCGCCGCACAGCAACGGGCCGAGGCACAGGCGCGCAACACCGAGGATCTCAACCGCTATCTCGTGCGTGATTTTCGCCAGCAGTTGCTCGCGCTCGGGCGGCTCGACGTGGCGATGGAATTCTACCCCAAGGTGCTCGAATACTGCCAAAGGCAGGCGCTCGTATCGGGTGCAGGCGAGAGCAACCGCAACTGCTCCGAAGTCATGCAGGTCATGGGCTCGGATCACGCGGCGAAAGGCGAGTTCGGCGAGGCGCGGCGCTATTTCGAGGCAGCCAACCGCGCAACCGCCGCGCGGCTGACCGACGCGCCCAAAAATCCCCGCTTCGTGCTCGACCACGCGACAAGCGTGAACCGGCTCGGTCTGCTTTCGGTGGCGCAGGGGGACCAGCCCAACGCACTGGGCGAATATCGCGAGGCACTCGCGCTGCTGCGGCGGATCGAGGACTGGGGAGCAACCCGCCCTGAGTGGTTGCGGCAGGCCGCCTATACCGAAGCGAACGTCGGCTCGACCATCATGCAGGCGGGCGGCGCGGTCGCCGAAGCGCTGCCGCATCTCGAACGCGCAGTGGCGCACAACGAAGCGCTGATCGACCGCGCCGAAGACGACCGTACCGCGGTCTACGATCTCGTCTTCCACCTGATGTGGTTGGCCGACGCGCACTGGCGTGCGGGCGACGAAAACGCCGCTTCCGCCGCCGCGGACCGCTACCTCGCGCTGATCGACGAGCTGATCGCAGCCGAGCCGGACAACATGCATCACCGCGAACAGCAGATGCAGGTCTATGTCCGGCATGCCGAGCTGCTGCGCCGCGAGGGGCGCTGCAGCGCAGCCGACGGCTACTTGGCGCGCGCGCTCGAGCTCAGCGACACGCTCGCCGAACGCGACCCGGCGAACGCCGACTGGAAAACCTATCGCGCACGTATCGCGACGCTCTTTACCGTGGGAGGATGCCGATGAGCAATGCCGTGATCGCCACGCACAGGCTCGACATCGGAATGACGGCGCAGACAGGGAGGCAGGACTGGCACATGCCCAAACTCTGGCTCGGATATACGTCGCATATCCGATACGATGGCGACATCGGGTTCGACGATCTCGAACCCCTCCTGCCATCCGCCGCCGGAGAACCCCCTCCTCCCGACAAACCGGGCGACCGGAAGCTGGACCTCGACGTCCGCGACCAGAAAGGCCGCGCGAAGTTCATGTTCACGATCGCCGCCGACTACGTCGACCACGGCAATTCCTACACGGTGACGTTTGCGGACGATCCGTTCATCGTCGGCAGCAAAATGGGCCCCGACCTGGACGGCTTGCTGGAAAACTTCGAGATTAGCGCGTGCAGGTACAAGGCCTCGTTCGAATTCGACACGGCGTCGCTCGCGAGCTGGGATATCGCAAGGCATCTGCGCAGCGTCAAATGCCCGGTGGTGCGCCTGCCGTTCGGCTTCAACCTCGTCGACTCGCAGTT
Organism: uncultured Altererythrobacter sp.; assembly: GCA_946886565.1. The sequence goes on along the minus strand of CAMPIX010000039.1, from coordinate 7,080 downwards.
CCCGTTTCCGGGCTGGATGATGCCCGAACCGGGCGACCCGGTGTACGACGAGGCCGGAAAGCAGTAGGTCGAGGCGAGATTCTGGCACGGTGGACCACACCCGCCGATCCCTTCTTTCCTTGTCATCCCGACGGCAGCGTAGGACACAGCGCCTCGGAGCAGGAGACAGGCGATCGCTACCAGCGGCGACGAGCATATCCGTGAAGGCCGCGCGCTCAAATATCGCGCCGCGCGAACCGGCCGGGGCGCCGAGCGTGCGACGCTGTTCGCGCACGCGGCCGAGCGCTACCTCGCCGGAGCACGCACTGGGGAGCGCGCTTCGACCTATGCGCTGATCAACGCCGCATCGCTCAGCGCCATGGGGGGCGAGCGCGGACGGGGCGCGGAAATCGCCGGCGAAGTGCTCACTCTGCTGGCGAGCGGCGATCATGCTCCGGACACGGCTTACTGGCTCGCCGCCACGCGAGCGGAGGCCGAGCTGGTCGCCGGCAATCCCGGCGCGGCGCGGGCAAATCTGGAGCGCGCGGTATCGCTCGCCCCCCGCGCGTGGGAGGATCACGCGATCGCGCTGCGGCAGTTCCGGCTCCTGCTTGGCGAGATCGGCGAATCCGCCGCATGGCTGGCCCCCTTTACCCCCCCTCCGGTGCTCGCCTACGGCGGGGTGATGGCGCTTGCGCCCGACGACGGCGCAGCGCAGGCGCGCATCGCGCGGGCGGTGGCGGAGATCGCCCCGTGCGAGGCCTATGGCGCGCTGGCCGCGGGGACCGACATCCTCGTCGCCGAAGCGCTGCTCGAGCGCGGGACCGAACTCAATCTCATACTACCGGTCGAAGCGGGGGCTTTCCGCGCCGCGTCGGTGACCTCGGTTTCGCGAGACTGGGGACCGCGCTTCGATGCTTGCCTGGCGCGCGCCGCCTCGGTGCACATCGCCGCCCGCGGAGCTGCCATCGATGCCGTCACCAGCGGCCTCGCCGCGCAGATCGCGAAGGGGCTTGCGATCGGCCGGGCGAAAGATCTCGAAACCGCTGCAGTCGGGCTGCGTGCGATCGCACCGCACGGCGGCGAGCCCGAGATCGGCAAGGCATGGGAGGCCTGGGCCGCAACGGGCAACGCGGCCACGACGGTCGAGATCGAGCGCTCGCTCGACTTCGCAGGCTTTCCGCCCGGCGGGGCCACCACCGTCCAGGTCCTGCTCGCGGCCGCGACCCCGGCGCCCGGCGTCGAGCGGTTCGACAACATGTCGCGAGCGATGGCCGCCGCACGCTATCGGCCCGAGGCGCAATTCGGTCTCGATGTCCAGGCGGCCGAACCGGCAAGCGACGCGATGGCCGCGGCCGCCGCGTTGGCAGGCGGTGTCCCGGGCCTCTGGGCGAGTGTCGACGCGCTGGCGCTCGCCCGGCTTGCCGAGCCCGAACTCGATGCCGAGCTTGCCGGAGCGGTGGGGCACGCGCTCGGCACGAGCGACCTCTACCGCATCTATCTGCCCTGATACGATCTCAGGTCGCGAGCGCGCGCAGCCGGTCGGGCGAGACGATCCGCAGCACGCTGCCGTCGCGCTCGATCAACCCGCGCCGTTCGGCGGCCGCAAGCGCGCGCGAGGCCGTTTCGCGCGCGGTGTGCGCCCGCAGCGCGAGCGCAGTGACCACCGGCAGCGGGGCGATCGTCGCCGCGCCATCCGCCAATCGGAGAAGCTCGGCGTAAACCCGTCCCGTTGCGGAGAGCATCATCCGTCCCGCCAACCGGTCGACCAGCAACGCGTGCTGCCGCGCGAGCAGCAACGTCATTCCCCGCCCCACGGCATGCTCGCTCGCGACGAGATCGAGCAGGCGCGCGGTCTCCACTTCGATCAGCTCGGTCGGGCCCTGTGCGCACAGCTCGCCCGCCTGCTCGCGCGGTTCGGGAAAAGCCCCGGCGAGCTCGCCCGGCCCGAACGTCGCGACTTGCGCCGTCTGCCCGCCCTCGCCGAACAGCGAAAGGCTCAGGCTTCCCTCGACCACGAACCAGCACGAAGCGACCGTCTGTGCAGGGCCGGCCAGCACCGCCGCGTGCGGCAGGCGCCGCTCGCGAAACGCATCTGCAAGACGCACGGCGTCGGCGGCCTCGCAGTCGAGGACCGACATGAGCCGTTCGGCAAGTTCGCCCCCTGATGCCATAGCAACAGCGCCCCCGTCGCCCCGTGCGCACGCGCGATTCGGTGCGGTTCTAGCCCGGCTTCCCGTCCGAGCGAACCCGCCCCGACTACTTACGCGCTCTCGATACGCCGCAGCAGTTCCAGCTGCGCGCGCCCCGCCTCGGTCAACCGCCACTCGCCGCCATGCTCGCGGATCAGGCCCGCGACGACGAGCTGCGCGTGGTCCTGCGGGTCGAGCCCCTCGCGGTCGGCGGGCATAAGCCGGCCGTAGCGCCCGCCGTGATAAATCAGCGGTTCGGCCTCGCTGCGGTCGAAATCGACCACTTCGCCGAGGAAGATCGCGTGGTCGCCGCCTTCGTATTCGAAGCGCGCCTGGCACCCGAAGCGCGCAGCGCAGCCTTCGATCAGTGGTGCGCCCTCGGGCCCGTCGGCCAACGCGAGCCCGGCGAACTTGTCCGCCCCGCGCCGCGCGAAGCGGTCCGACATTTCCTGCTGCCCGGTCGCGAGGATATGCACCGCCCAGCTCTGCGCGTCGCGGAACGCGGGCAGGCTGTGGCTGTCGAGCGAGAGGCTCCACAGCACCATCGGCGGATCGAGCGAGACCGAATTGAAGCTGTTGGCGGTGAGGCCCACGGGCGCACCATCCCCGTCGCGCGCGGTGACGATCGTCACGCCGGTCACGAAACTGCCGAGCGCGTTGCGGAATGCGGCCTTGTCCAACACCGCACCCTCGCTAATCTCGCGGCGATGGAAGAGCAACCGCCGCATGCCAAGTAGTCCTGAGCGCACCCCCGTAATCGTCGGCGTCGGCCAGTATTCCGAGCGGCCGCAGGATGCAGGCTATCGCGCGCTGTCCTACATGGACCTCGCGGGCGAGGGGCTGAAGGCGGCGATCGGCGATGCGAGCGCGACGGGCGATCTGGCGGGGGTGATCGACACCATCGCCGCGATTCGCCAGTTCGAGATTTCTCGCCCCGGCGCGGAACCTCCGTTCGGCGGGGCGGACAATCGGCCGCGCGCGATCGGGCGGCGGGTTGGCGCGAATCCGCCCCGCGCGATCCTCGATACCACCGGCGGACAGACCAGCCAAAGGCTGGTCGGCGAACTGGCGAGCGAGATCGCGGCCGGGCGCAGCGAAGCGGCGGCGATCGTAGGCTCCGAAGCCATTTCGACCGTGCGCGCGCTGCGCGATGCGGGCGAGCGGCGGGACTGGTCGGAGAATGTCGGCGGCGAGCTCGAGGATCGCGGCTTCGGGCTCGAGGGCATGTTCGACGCCGAACTCGTGCAGCACGGCGCGGTCAGCGCGATTTCGCACTACGCGCTGTTCGAGAACGCGCGCCGCGCCCGGCTCGGGCTATCTCTCGCCGACTATCGCCAGCTCATGGGCGAGCTGTTCGCCCCGTTCACGCGCGTGGCAGCGGCGAATCCTCACACCGCATCGCGCGACATACGCAGCGCGGACGAGCTGGCGACGGTGACGACACGCAACCGGATCGTCGCCGAGCCCTATCCGCGCACGACCGTCTCGCGCGATCAAGTGAACCAGGCCGCGGCGCTGGTGATCGTCTCGGCGGGGAAGGCGCGCGCGCTGGGCATTCCGGAGGATCGCTGGGTCCATATCCACGCCGTCGCCGGCGCCACCGAGCTGCCGGTGATGGCGCGTCCCGACCTCTCGCGTAGCCCCGCCTCGATCGCCTCGATCAAAGCTGCGCTCGCGCGTGCCGGGCGCTCGCTCGACGATATTCGTTACCTCGACCTCTATTCGTGTTTCGCCGTGCCGGTGTTCAACGTCACCGACCATTTCGGGCTCGCGATCGACGATCCGCGCGGACTGACGCTGACGGGCGGGCTGCCGTTCTTCGGCGGTGCCGGGAACAACTATTCGACCCACGCGATCGCCGAGGCCGTAGCGCGGGTGCGTGCCGACCGCGGCAGCTACGCGCTCGTCGGCGCGAACGGCGGTTTCATGAGCAAATACGCCACCGGAGTGTACTCGACCGAGCCCGCCGACTGGTCGGGCGCCGACCGCTGGCAGACGGTCGATGGCCCGGCCGAGCGCGTCCCCAAGGCCGACGAACCGGGCGACAGCCTGACGGTCGAGACCTATACCATCGCCGAGAGCCGCCGCGGGCCGGTGGCTATCGTGCCCGGCCGCAATGCCCGTGGCGAACGCGTCGCTGCCAACGCCGATCTCGCCGACGAGCCGACGCGGGCGCTGTTCGAAGGCGGAGAGCCCTTCGGCGCGCGGCTTGCACTCGCACAGGCCGACGACGGTCGCACGCTCGCGCGGGTGGCGGGAAGCTAGATGGCCGAAGCACCGGACCTCGAGGCTGGGCTTGCCAAAGCGCTCGCGCGCTCCGGGATCGGCGCGCCGGGCCAACTCTTCCGCCTCACCGGCGGGGCGACGATGGAATCCTGGCGCTTCGAAGCCGACGGCGCGGCCTTTGTGCTGCGCCGCGCGCCTTCGCTCGCCTTCATGGAAGGGCGGCCGTTCGGGCACGAGGTCGAGGCCGCGATAATCCGCGCGGCGCACGCCGCCGGGGTCACCGCACCCAGGGTCGTTCAGGTGCTCGAACCCGGCGACGGGATCGGCAGCGGCTATGTCATGCGCGCGCTCCCCGGCACGCCCGACCCGCGCGCGATCCTGGCGATGGAGCGGCCCGCCGAACTGCTTGCCGGGGCCGCACGCGACCTCGCGCGTATCCATGCGATCCCGCGCGAAACGCTCCCCGCGGGCATTCCCGAGATGGACTATGCCGAAGCGGTTGAAGGACTGGCGGAGCAATTTGCCGAGGCCGGCCACGACCGCCCGATCATCGCGCTCGGCCTGCGCTGGCTGCGCGATAACCTGCCCGAGCGCGTGGCGCCGGTGCTCAACCACGGCGACTACCGGCTCGGCAACGTGCTCGCCGACGACGGACGGCTCACCGGCGTGCTCGACTGGGAGTTGGCCCATTTCGGCGACCGGCACGAGGACTTGGCCTTCGGTTGCATGACCGTGTGGCGCTTTGCACGCATCGACCGGCCGGCGCTGGGGCTCGGCTCGTTCGAGCAGTGGTTTACCGCCTACGAGGCCGAAAGCGGCACGCGCGTCGATCCCGCAAGGTTCCGCTTCTGGCTGATCTATCGCACCGTGTGGTGGGCGCTCGGCTGTCTGCGCAACGCGCGCTTCTGGCGCAGCGGCGAGGACCGCACGCTCGAACGTGTGGTCATCGCGCGCCGGACGAGCGAGCAGGAGCTCGACCTTCTGTTGCTGCTCGAGGATGATGCGCCGCCAGCCGAACGCACGCGCCCTCTCCCGCCTTCGCCTCGGGCCGTTACGCCCGCGGGCGAATCGACCGCAGGGGAGATCGCCAGCGCGGTCGCCGACTGGCTCGCGACCGTGAAAGACCGAATGGAAGGGCACGACCGCTTTCAGCTCGCGGTCGCGCGCAATGCGCTGGGGATGGTCGCGCGCGGCGACAACGCGCGCTTCGCCACCGACCGGGGCCTCGCCGACGACCTGCTAGCCGGCGACGCCTCGCTCGCAATGCCCGGCCTGCTTGCCGAACTGCGGCGCCGCGCGCTCGACAAGCTCGCCGCGGACGTGCCCAAGTACCCCGCGCTGGCCGTGGCGCGAAAGAAGTGGATCGGAGAGCACTGATGGATTTCACCGTTCCCCAGGAACTGGAAGACTACTATGCCGAACTCGAGCGCTTCATCGAAGCCGAGATCGAGCCGCTGGTCGCCGCCGACGACAACGTGCGCTTCTTCGACCACCGCCGCGAGCACGCGCGCACCGACTGGGACGCGGGCGGCCTGCCGCGCCGCGAGTGGGAGGAGCTGCTGCGCGAAGCGACCCGGCGCGCCGACGCCGCGGGCCACTGGCGCTTCTCCGCACCCGGGAAATACGGCGGCAAGGACGGATCGAACCTGTGGATGGCGGTGATCCGCGACCGCTTCGCGCAGCGCGGCCTCGGCCTGCACAACGATTTGCAGAACGAACACTCGATCGTGGGCAATTTCCCCTTCGTCGCGATGTTCGAGGAGTTCGGGACCGAGGCGCAGAAGAAGGAATTCATCACCGGCGGCTTCGAGCGGCAGCGCCGCGTCGCCTTCGGGCTGACCGAGCCCGACCATGGCTCCGACGCGACCCATATGGAGACCCGCGCCGTGCGCGAGACGCGCAACGGGGCGTCCGGTTGGCGGATCGACGGCGAGAAGATGTGGATCACCGGGATGCACGTCGCCACCCACTGCGCGCTGTTCGCCCGCACCGGCGGGGAGGACGGCGACGCGAAGGGGATCACCTGCTTTCTCGTCCCCAACCCCACGCCCGGCCTCGAGATCGAGGAATGGATGTGGACGTTCAACATGCCCACCGACCACCCGCGGTTGAGCCTCAACAACGTCTGGGTGCCCGACGAGGCGATCCTCGGCGAGGAAGGCCGCGGGCTCGCGCTCGCGCAGAGCTTCGTCCACCAGAACCGCATTCGCCAGGCCGCGAGCAGCCTCGGCGCGGCGACCTTCTGCGTCGAGGAAAGCGTGAAATATGCTCGCGAGCGCAAGCCGTTCGGCGAGGAACTCGCGCGCAATCAGGCGATCCAGTTCCCGCTGGTCGAGCTCGCGACCCAGTGCGAGATGCTGCGCCTGCTCATCTACAAGACTGCGTGGGAGATGGACCGCCTGCCGCACAAGGCGATCGAGCGCGAGCTCTCGGACAAGGTCTCGATGTGCAATTACTGGGCGAACCGGCTGGTGTGCGAGGCGGCCGACCGCGCGATGCAGGTCCACGGCGGGATCGGCTATTCGCGGCACAAGCCGTTCGAGCACATCTACCGCCACCACCGCCGATACCGCATCACCGAGGGCGCGGAGGAAATCCAGATGCGCAAGGTGGCGGCCTACCTGTTCGGCTACCTCGGACCGCGGAAGGGCATGTTCGGCTAAAGATCCTCCCCGGACCGGGG
>CAMPIX010000038.1 GCA_946886565.1 uncultured Altererythrobacter sp. | reverse complement strand
GTTCGATCGCCATGGCTCAGTACTCCTCCACCAGCACGTCGGTGTAGAGTTCGCCAGCTTCGGGCTCGGGGGAATTCTCCGCGAAATCCGCCGCTTCGGCCACGATCTTGCGAATGTCCTTGTCGATGGCTTTCAGGTCGTCCTCGCTCTTGCCCTTGTCGATCAGCACCTTCTTGAGGCCCTCGATCGGATCCTTGTGCTCGCGCACGTCCTGCACTTCCTCGCGCGTGCGATACTTGGCCGGGTCGGACATCGAGTGCCCGCGATAGCGATAGGTGTTGAGCTCCATGAGCACCGGACCGTTGCCCTCGCGCACGTGCCCGAACGCCACCTCGGCAGCGGCGCGCACTTCGAGCACGTCCATCCCGTTGACGTCCATGCCGGGGATGCGGAACGCGGTGCCGCGGCGGTAGAACTCGGTCTCGGCACTCGATCGCGCGGTGCTGGTCCCCATCGCGTACTGGTTGTTCTCCACCACGAACACGATCGGCAGGCCCCACAGGCTTGCCATGTTCATCGTCTCGTAAACCTGGCCCTGGTTGGCCGCGCCGTCGCCGAAATAGGCGAGGCACAGCCCGCCGTCCTCGTTGTACTTGTGCGCCAGCGCGAGCCCGCCGCCGAGCGAGACCTGCGCGCCGACGATGCCGTGGCCGCCGTAGAACTTATGCTCGGTGCTGAACATGTGCATCGAACCGCCCTTGCCTTTCGAGATGCCGGCCTGGCGCCCGGTCAGCTCGGCCATGATCACGTTGGGATCGATGCCGTAGGCGAGCATGTGGCCGTGATCGCGGTACCCGGTGATCACGCTGTCCTTGTCGTTGTCGAGCGCGCTCTGAAGGCCGATCGCAACCGCCTCTTGCCCGATGTAGAGGTGACAGAACCCACCGATCAGACCGAGACCGTAGAGCTGCCCCGCCCTCTCCTCGAACCGGCGGATGAGCAGCATCTGCCGGTAGAATTCCATCATCTCGTCCTCGGAGGCGTCGTAGCTCTTGGCCTTCTCGAACGCTTCCTGGAGACTGTGCAGCGCGAAATCCTGATCGTCTGCCGGGGCTCGTTCGGGTGTGGATTTCGCAGCCGTCTTGCGGGTCTTGGCGGTTCTGGCCAAATCTCTTTCCTCGGTTGTCGCGATCACCTGGGGAGGTGCGCCGCGGCGCGCGGCATGGCCTGCCTATAGGCGCAAGCCCCGCGCGGGTGCAACGCCCCCCGCACTGCGATGAATACGAAATTCCCGTAGCGTCAATCGCTGCCCAGCGGCGGCGTTATTCGCCCGGCTCATCGATGATCAGAACGACCTCGTCGGGGTGGACGACGTTGAAGTTGCGACGCAGCTCCTCTCCCACGAGATCGGGATCGGCATGATCGGGATGCGCGAGTTCGACGCGATTCCGAAGCGCATCGCGCTCCTTCGTCAGCTTGGCGATGCGCGCCTCGCGCTGCTCGAGAAGTCGGGCGTTCTCGCCCCATGCCAGCAGGCCGCTCGGCCCCGCGATGGCGAGACCCATGAGCAGCAACAGCAGCGCCAGGGCAAGCCCTTGCGTCAACTGCTCCCTCGGCAGAGTAATCCTGTGCCCCTCGCGTGTCACGAGAGCGACAGAATCACAGTTAACGCCGTGATTCAAGCGGTTTGTCCGCGAAGCTCGCACCTTTGCGACGACCGGAGCCGTGTGAGTGCCGCGCGCACTTGAAAATCGCCGCAGATTTGGTTACAACTGAAACCAATAGCGAGGAGATCACCCAATGCCCGACCTGTTCGACAACCCCGCCGGCCTCGACGGATTCGAGTTCGTCGAGTTCTGCGCGCCCGAGAAGGGCATGCTCGAACCGGTGTTCGAGGCGATGGGCTTCACCCATGTCGCCACCCACCGCAGCAAGGACGTGCACCTCTGGCGCCAGGGCGGGATCAACCTCGTCACCAACTACGAACCGCACAGCGCGGCCTGGTATTTTGCGCGCGAGCACGGGCCTTCCGCCTGCGGCATGGCCTTCCGCGTGCGCGACGCCGCCAAGGCGTGGGAGCACCTGATGGAAGCCGGCGCGCAGCCGGTCGAGACCGAGACAGGGCCGATGGAGCTCAACATTCCCGCGATCAAGGGTATCGGCGGTGCGAACCTCTACATCGTCGACCGCTACGAAGGCGAGAACGGCGACGGCCTCAGCATCTACGACATCGACTTCGAATACCTGCCGGGGATCGACAAACACCCGGTCGGCGCCGGCTTCAAGCTGATCGACCACCTGACGCACAATGTCTACGGCGGGCGGATGAAGTACTGGGCGGACTACTACGAGACGCTCTTCAACTTCCAGGAAATCCGCTATTTCGACATCAAGGGCGAATATACCGGCCTCACCTCGAAGGCGCTGACCGCCCCCGATGGCAAGATCCGCATTCCCCTCAACGAGGAAGGCGACAGCGGTAAGGGTCAGATCGAGGAATACCTGCGCGAGTTCAACGGCGAGGGCATCCAGCACATCGCGCTGATCTGCGACGATCTCGTCGGTTGCTGGGATAATCTGAAGAAGCTCGGCGTGCCGTTCATGACCGCCCCGCCCGAGACCTATTACGAAATGCTCGACGAGCGTTTGCCCGGCCATGGCGAGAATGCCGGCGAGCTCAAGGCCCGCGGCATCCTGCTCGACGGCACGACAGAGGGCGGCCACCCTCGCCTGCTGTTGCAGATTTTCGCCGAGGCGCAGGTCGGCCCGGTGTTCTTCGAATTCATCCAGCGCAAGGGCGACGAGGGCTTCGGCGAAGGCAACTTCAAGGCGCTGTTCGAAAGCATGGAACGCGACCAGATCAAGCGCGGCGCGCTCAAGGTTGAAGACGCGACTGTCGAGGCGGAACCCGCGCAATAATCCTTCCACCGTTCGCCCTGAGCTTGTCGAAGGGCCGCACTTCTTTCGAGCGCTGAGTCAGAAGTAAGAACGGTGCTTCGACAAGCTCAGCACGAACGGAGTTGGGTTGATGACTGACTTGGCTAAACATCCCATCAAGCTCGGCGGAGTCCACCACGCCGCCTATCGCTGCAAGGACGCGAAGGAGACCGTGGAATGGTACGAGAAGGTGCTCGGCATGGACTATGTCAGCGCCTTTTCCGAAGACCACGTGCCCTCGACCGGCGACTACGATCCCTACATGCACGTCTTCCTCGATGCGGGTAACGGCAACGTGCTCGCGTTCTTCGAGCTGCCCCACCAGAAGGACATGGGCCGCGACGAGAACACGCCGGCCTGGGTCCAGCACCTCGCGTTCAAGGTCGGCAGCGAGGACGAGCTGCTCGCGGCGAAGGAACATGTCGAGAGCCTCGGCATCGACGTGCTGGGGCCGACGCATCACGGAATCTTCAAGTCGATCTACTTCTTCGATCCCAACGGCCACCGTGTCGAACTCGCCGCCGATATCGGCACCGACGAGCAATATGCCGAACTCAAGCGCGTCGCGATGCCGATGCTCGAAGAATGGTCGCAGACCAAGAAAGCCCCGCGCCACGCCGACTGGCTGCACGAGATCGCCCGTGAGGAACACGCGGAAAAGCGCTAGGAACATTCGGGCGGCTCGTCCCGTTCCCTCTGCAACCGACAGAGGGAGCACAAGTTGAATTACTTCCGCGTATTGCAAGAAGAACTGCAGGGAATGGCGAGGGCGGCCGTCGAGATGCTGCCCAATATCGCGATCGCGCTGGTCGTTCTGGTCGTCACCGCGATCGTCGCGCGCATCGCCGTGGGTCTGAGCGGCCGGCTAACAAACCGCGCGCACATCCGCAATGATCTCAAGCAGTTGATCCGCACCCTGATCAAACTCGCGGTGTGGATCGTCGGGGTCCTGCTGGCTCTGACCATTCTCGTCCCGGGCTTCACGTTTGGCGGGATGGTCGCCGGGCTCGGCATCGGCGCGGTAGCGATCGGCTTCGCGTTCCAGGACATCTTCGAGAATTTTCTCGCCGGCGTGCTCATCATGCTGCGCGAGAAGATGCAGATCGGCGATGAGATCGAGGCCGAAGGTGTCGACGGAAAGGTCGAGAGGATCACTTTGCGCGAGACCCACATCCGCCAGTTCTCGGGCGAATTGACGATCATGCCCAACTCGATGATCTTCAAGAACGCGGTCAAGATCTTCACCGATCCGGGGAAGCGCCGCTTCCAGGTCATGGTCGGGGTGTCGTACGACGCCGATCTCGAACAAGCGCAGAAGGTCATCAAGGATGCTGTCGCTTCGGTGGAGGGCATCATGCCCGAGAAGGGCGCGGAGGCCTACGCCCGCGAATTCGGCGCCAGCTCGGTCGACTTTCTCGTGCGCTGGTGGGTCGACACGCGGCAGAACAGCCTGTTCACCGTGCACAACGACGTGGTCTTCGCGATCAAGAAGGCGCTCGACGACGCGGGGATCGAAATCCCCTACCCCTACATGACGCACACCTTCGCCGAAGAGGTGCCGATGGCGAGGGAGCCTCGCCCAGCGCCAGTCTGACCGCGGAAGGCCGTGGGGCGCCCGACAGGATTGGCGCCTGCGACGCCGTCTCCGCTTCGCTCCGACTCCGAACGATGCTCGGACCGGAAGCGCCGAACCACGTGAGGCCACCCCTCGCGGGATGGCCCCATGTGGCGCGCCCGACAGGATTCGAACCTGTGGCCCCCAGATTAGGAATCTGATGCTCTATCCGACTGAGCTACGGGCGCACGCGGCACGCGTTTAGGGAACACGGGGCGGGCTTGCAATCAGTTGAGTTTGTCGGGTTCGGCAACGGGGAACGGCAGCGGGGCGACGGAGATGCCTTCGTCGAGCAGGTCCTGCGCTTCCTTGAGCGTCGCCTTGCCGTGGATCGCCTCCAGGTCCTTCTCGCCGTAGTGCATCGCGCGCGATTCCTCGGCGAAGCCCTCGCCGACCCAGCGGCTCTCGGCCAGCGCCTTCGACTGCGCTTTTGCCAGCGCCTCCATGGCCTTGCGCACCTCGGCGGGAATCTTGCCGCCCGCGACCGGTTGGCGTGCCTCGCGCGGGTGGTGCGGTTCCGGACGCCGGTTGCCCTTGGCCGGGACCGCGGGAGCCATCGGTGCCTTCTCGACCTCGGCCGAGCCGCAGGACGGGCAAACGACGAGCCCGTGCGCCTGCTGCTGCGCGAACGCCTCCGAGGAGCCGAACCAGCCTTCGAAGCGGTGCCCCTCGGGGCAGGAAAGGTCGAACACGATCATGCTGTAAAAACTCTCGGGCGCGCTAGTTGGGCATTTCGCGGCGGTTGGCAAGGCTCGGCACCTGCCGGCGCGCCGAGGCGATGCGTGCGGGATCGATCTCGGCATAGCCCAACCCCGGCCCATCGCCGCCCATATCGAGCAGCACTTCGCCCCACGGATCGATCACCAGGCTGTGGCCGTAGGTGCGCCGCCCGTCCTCGTGCGCGCCGACTTGCGCCGCCGCGATCACATAGGCGCTCGCCTCGATCGCGCGGGCGCGCTGGAGCACGTGCCAGTGCGCCTCGCCCGTCGGCACGGTAAACGCTGCAGGGATCGCGATTGCGTCGCAGCTCCGGCGGCCAAGCGCCTCGAACAGCGCGGGAAAGCGGAGGTCGTAGCAGATCGCGAGTCCGAGCCGGCCGAGCGGCGTGTCGGCGGTCACCACCTCGTCTCCCGCGCGATAGGCGTTCGACTCGCGCCAGCTCTCGCCACTCGCGAGATCGACGTCGAACATGTGCATCTTGTCGTAGCGCGCGGCAATCGCGCCGGTGTCGTCGATCAGATAGCTGCGGTTGGCCCACATGCCGTCCCCGCGATCCACCGCAAGCGAGCCGAGCGCGATCCACAGCCCTTCGCGCTCCGCCGCCTCGCGGGTTTGCGCAAGCACGCGGTCGTCTTCCTCCAGCGCGATGACCTCGGCCGCCCGGCCACGGTCGCGGTCGAGCATGCCCGACATCTCGGGCGTGAACAGCATCACCGCGCCCTCCCCCGCCGCCTCGTGCGCGGAATCGGCGATCGTCACCGCATTTCGCGCAGGGTCGATCCCCGCGGTCATCTGGAGGAGCGCGATGCGCGTCATCCGGCGAGAAGCGCGTCCAGCTTGCCCGCGCGCTCGAGCGCCTGGAGATCGTCCGATCCGCCGACATGCGTCTCGCCGATGAAGATCTGCGGCACGGTGCGCGCGTTCGGTGCGCGTTCGAGCATCTCGGCGCGCTTCGGGCCGCCCATGGTGATATCGTGCTCGGAATATTCGACGCCCTTGTCATCGAGCAACCGCTTCGCGCGGTAGCAGTATCCGCATCCGAACTTGGTGTAGATGTCGACTTTGGGCGTGAGCATTGAAATTCCTTGGTTAACTGTCGGCGATGCAGCGGGCTTGAACGGCCGTCCGTGCATCCTATCTGGCGAATGGAGGCGCGTGCCGCAATGGATGCGCCTTCGCAAATCACCGGGCGCCGCCATGTGTGGGCCCGGTACATTGTCAAATTGCTCATTGGAGGATTTGTTTCGATGAACCGTTTCGATTTCAGTCCCTATCGCCGCTCGACGGTCGGTTTCGACCGTCTGTTCGACCTGCTCGAGAAGCAGGCACGCAACAACGCCGGCGACAACTATCCCCCGTTCAACATCGAACGCCGCGGCGAGGACGATTACCGCATCACGCTCGCGGTGGCCGGCTTCCGCCCGGGCGATATCGACATCACGGCGCAGCAGAACCTGCTCGTGGTTCACGGCCGCAAGCGCGACGAAAGCGACAGCGATGGCGAGATGCTCCACATCGGCATCGCCAATCGCGGTTTCGAACGCCGCTTCGAACTCGCCGACTTCGTGCGGGTGGAGAATGCCCGGCTCGAGGACGGCCTGCTCGCGATCGACCTCGTGCGCGAAGTGCCCGAGGCGATGAAGCCGAAGAAGATCGCGGTAAACGGGCAGAAGACGCTCGAGGTCGTCCGCGACGACGACGAAGACGCCGGAAGCAAGGCCGACGCAGCCTGATTCCGTCGTCGTCTGCCTTTGCAGCACCGAAATGGCCCGCTCCTGCTTCGTCCTGGGCGGGCCTTTTTCGTTTGCCTTCTCGCGGGTGGTGAATGGGGACGAGCCCGAAGGCTCGCCCCCGCGACGCGAAACGCCGCCTTGTCCGGAGCCAGATCGTCCGGGTCGCAGAAGACGATCGACCCCGGGCCAAGCCCGGAATTTTTGCTAACCCGTTGCGCGCGACTCGATCCGCGAGAAATCGCGCATGCTCGGCGGCATAATGCGGCAAAACCAGCAAAAGATAAAGTGTCGCGAACGATTGCTTCGCGTGGAGTCCCGCTGCGGCACAGGATATTGCCGTCGCGCGGAATTGCGAGGCAACATTGTTATGCGATTACGGCAACTTATCTAATGTTTATACGAGCCGCGATTGATCCAGCGCAGCCGCGACGAAGCCCGCGAACAGCGGATGGGGATCGAACGGCTTCGACTTGAGCTCGGGATGAAACTGCACGCCGACGAACCACGGATGGTCGGGGCGCTCGACGATTTCGGGCAGTAGCCCGTCGGGCGACATGCCCGAGAAAATGAGACCGTCGCCCTCGAGCGCGTCGCGATAGGCGCCGTTGACCTCGTACCGGTGGCGGTGGCGCTCTGAAATCTCGGTCGCCCCGCCGTAGATGCGCGAAACGTGGCTGTTGCCCGCGAGCTTCGCGTCGTAGGCGCCGAGCCGCATCGTGCCGCCCAGATCGCCGCCCGCCTCGCGCTTCTCCAGTCCTTCCTCGCTCATCCACTCCGTGATGATGCCGACCACAGGCTCCTCGGTCTCGCCGAACTCGGTCGACGATGCGAGCGGATGCCCCGCAGTGCGCGCGCCCTCGATGCAGGCCATCTGCATGCCGAGGCAGATGCCGAAGAATGGCACCTTGCGCTCGCGCGCGAAGCGGACGCTGGCGATCTTGCCTTCCGAACCGCGTTCGCCGAATCCGCCCGGCACCAGAATGGCGTGCAGCGGTTCGAGCCGGGCCGCGATTTCGGCGTCGTCCTCTTCGAACAGCTCGGCGTCGATCCAGCGGATGTTGACCTTGGTGCGGTTGGCCATGCCGCCGTGGATCAGCGCCTCGTTCAATGACTTGTAGGCGTCGGGCAGGCCGACGTACTTGCCGACCACCCCGATCGTCACCTCGCCTTCGGGATGCTCGTAGCGGTCGACGATGTCGAGCCAGGTCGAAAGGTCGGGCTCGGGCGCGTCGGTGATGCCGAAACCGCGCAACACTTCGCTGTCGAGCCCCTCGCCGTGGTACTGCAGCGGCACGGCGTAGATCGACGAGGCGTCGAGCGCAGGGATGACCGATTCCTGCCGCACGTTGCAGAACTGCGCGATCTTGCGCCGCTCGCTGTCGGGCAGCGGATGCTCGCAGCGGCACAGCAGCACATCGGGCTTGATCCCGAGGCTGGCGAGCTCGCGCACCGAATGCTGGGTCGGCTTGGTCTTCAGCTCGCCCGCGGCGGCGATATAGGGCACCAGCGTGACGTGAACCGACAGCGTCTGGTCCGGCTCGAGCTCGTTCCGCAGCTGGCGGATCGCTTCCATGAACGGCAACGATTCGATGTCGCCCACGGTGCCGCCGATCTCGCACAGGATGAAGTCGTGGTCGCCCTGATCGGCAAGCGCGAATTGCTTGATCGCGTCGGTCACGTGCGGGATCACCTGCACCGTCGCGCCGAGGTAGTCGCCACGCCGCTCGCGCGCGATGATCTGCTGGTAGATACGGCCTGAGGTGACGTTGTCGCTCTGCCGCGCCGAAACGCCGGTGAAGCGCTCGTAGTGCCCGAGGTCGAGATCGGTCTCGGCCCCGTCGTCGGTGACGTAGACCTCGCCGTGCTGATAGGGGCTCATCGTCCCCGGATCGACGTTGAGATAGGGGTCGAACTTGCGGATGCGGACCTTATAGCCCCGCGCCTGCAACAGCGCGCCGAGGCTCGCCGCCATGAGACCCTTGCCGAGCGAAGAAACCACGCCGCCGGTGATGAAAATGTACCGCGCCATGGGTGTCGGGCCTTAAGCGTCCAGATGGAGTCGGGGCAAGCGGAATGCGGCGGGCCGGAGCCCGCAATCCACATCCGTCGAAGAGTGGTTATTCGGCCGCGCCGGCGAGCGGGTCGTCGGTCGCGGAGGCGGCCGGCGCGGTCGTCGCCGGAGCCGCAGGTGGCGCCTGCGTGCCCGTCTGGCCGAGCGGATCGGCGGGCGCGGTGCGGTCGAGCGTCGAGGTAATCGAATCCTGCCCGCTCGTCTCGGCGGCGATCGCGGCGAGCGCGATCGACAGCACGACGAACGCCACCGCGAGCCACTTGGTCGCCCGGGTCAGGAAATCGGCCGCGCCGCGCGCGCTCATCAGCCCGGTCGGGCTGCCGCCGATCCCGAGGCCGCCGCCTTCGGAGCGCTGCATCAGCACCACGGTGACGAGCGCCGCGGCGACGATCGCCTGGACTACGAAGAGGAAGATGAAGAGGGACATGGGCAAATCTCTATGGGTTCGTCCGCGCATCTAGGGACTGCGCGGCGTCGGGGCAAGTCGCGGGGCCGCGGCCCTACTGCTCGTAAACCTCGGCCGCGGCGATGACGATGCCCATGAAGCTCTCGGCGGTCAGGCTCGCGCCGCCGACCAGCGCACCGCCGACTTCGTCCGCCGCAAGCAGCTCGCGCGCGTTCTCAGCCTTGACCGAGCCGCCATAGAGGATGCGCACCGCCGCGCCGTCGTCCTCGCCGTAGAGCCGCACCAGCAGCTCGCGAATCGCGCGGTGCATCGCGCCGATGTCGTCCGCAGTGGGCGTGCGCCCGGTGCCGATCGCCCAGACCGGCTCGTAGGCGACGGTCAGCGATTCGCCCACACGCTCGAACTTCTCGGGCAGCGACGCCTCAAGCTGGCCGGCGACGAACGCGATCGCTTCGCCCGCGTCGCGGACCGCTTCCGTCTCGCCGCAGCACAGGATCACGCGCAGGCCCGCGTCGAGCGCGGCGGCGACTTTCGCACGGACAAGAGAATCGTCCTCGCCGTGATTCTGCCGCCGCTCGCTGTGGCCCAGAATGACGAACTTGGCGCCCGCGTCGGCGACCATCGGCGCGGAGATGTCGCCCGTATGCGCGCCCTCCGCGCCCGGGTGGCAATCCTGCGCGCCGACGCCGATCTGCTCGACCTCGCGGTGGGTGGCGTGGATCAGCGTGAAGGGCGGCGCGAGCGCTACTTCGACCTTCATCATGTTCTGCGCCGCACGGTCGATGGCACGCGCCTGGGCGAGCATCGCGCGCGTGCCGTTCATCTTCCAGTTTCCAACGATGTAGGGCCGTTCGGCCATGACGTATCCTGTTCTTGTCCCGATCTTGCGGTGGCTTGGAGCCCCGCATGCACCGGCGCCTATATGGGCCGGAAGGCCCAGCCCGCTAGTCGCATCTGCTTGCCATGCCAAAAGCGGCGAGGACCTGTTGCCGCGAGGTCGCAGGGCGGATAAAGCGCTCGCCGCATAGCGCAAGCCCTAATCGAAACCGCAGCACCGGAACCGCCCTCGACATGCTCCAGTTCTTCCGCAACTTCTTCCAGTCGAAGCTCGGCATTCCGATCACCCTCGCCTTCCTGGCGCTGATCGCGGTGGCCTTCGCGAGCAGCGATATCGCCGGTACCGGCACGTTCGGCGGTGTGGCCGGCGGCGATCGCGTGGCGGTGGTCGGCGACGAGAAGATAGGTTCGGCCGATTTCGTGCGCTACGCCGATCAGGCGCTGGATCAGGTGCGCGAACAGAACCCGACCATGTCGATGCCCGCGTTCATCGAGCAGGGCGGACTGGAGGAAGTGCTCGACCAGATGATCGACCGCACGGCGATCGCCGAGTTCGCGCGCGAGATGGGCCTGCGCGCCGGCGAGAATCTGGTCAACAGCGAGATACTCACGATCCCGGCATTCCGCGGCGCGAACGGAGAGTTTGACGCCAACACGTTCCGCCTTGCCCTCGGCCGGCTGAATCTCACCGAAGCCACGTTCCGTTCCGATCTCGCGCAGGGCTTCCTTGCGCAGCAGCTCCTCGTACCGGCATCCTTCGGTGCAAAGGCGCCCGACAAGCTCGTCACGCGCTACGCCGCGCTGCTCAAGGAACGCCGTGCCGGCGGCATCGCGATGATCCCTGCGTCCGCCTTCGCGCCGACCGGCGATCCGAGCCAGCAGGCGCTCGAGGCTTATTACGCCGAGAATCGCGGCGACTTTATCCGCCCGGAGCGGCGTGTGATCCGCTACGCGACGTTCGGCGCGGAGACGCTCGGTGAGCGTGCCGAACCGACCGCGGCCGAGATCCGCACGCGCTACGAAGAGGACCGCGCACGCTACGCCGCGCGCGAGGAGCGCCGGCTCACGCAGTTGATCGTTCCGACGCAGCAGGCCGCAAACGCCATCCGCGAGCGGGTCGCCGCCGGCGGCTCGCTCGAAGTCGCGGCGAGCGAGGCGGGCTTTGACACCACGGCGCTTGGCCCGATCTCGCAACAGAACCTCGCCGCCCAGAGCTCCGCCGAAGTGGCGCAGGCAGCGTTCGCCGCCAGCCGCGGCGCAATAGCGGCGCCCGCGCGCAGCGCGCTCGGCTGGCATGTCGTGCGGGTCGATGGAGTCGATTCGACCGCCGCACGCAGCCTCGAGCAGGTTCGCGAGGAAATAGCCGAACAGTTGCGGATCGAGAAGCGCCAGACCGCGCTCGCCGATCTTTCCGCAAGCATCGAGGAACAGCTCGGCGATGGCGTGTCGCTGACCGATGTGGCCGAAGACCTCGGTGTCGAGCTTGCGACCACGCGGCCGATCGTCGCCACCGGCCAGGTCTATGGCGCGCCGGAGGAAACTGCGCCTGCCGTGCTCGCACCGGCGCTCGAAACCGCCTTCCAGATGGCCGAGGGTCAGCCGCAGCTTGCCGAGATCGTGCCGGGCGAGACCTTCCTCATCTTCGAGGCGAGCGACATCACCGCTTCCGCCCCCGCGCCGCTGGCCCAGATCCGCGACGACGTGGTCGCCGCCTGGCGTCTCGACCAGGGTGCGAAGGCGGCGCGCGCCGCGGCCGACCGCATCATGAAGCGCGTCGAAGGCGGCGCCACCCTCGCAGCCGCGGTCGCGGAGGAAGAGCAGGCGCTGCCAGGCGTCGAGCAGGTCGATCTCACTCGCGAACAGCTCGCCGCGATGCAGGGCCGTTTCCCCGCGCCGA
This sequence comes from uncultured Altererythrobacter sp., assembly GCA_946886565.1. The sequence goes on along the minus strand of CAMPIX010000038.1, from coordinate 1,060 downwards.
TCGCGCTGATGTTCTCGATGGCCGAAGGCACGACCAAGAAGCTCGAGGCGCCCGAGGGCAACGGCTGGTACGTCGTCGATCTCACCGAGATCGAGACCGGCGAGGTGAGCCGCAACGATCCGATCTTCGCGCAGGCCAAGGCCGACCTGGGGATCGCGATGGGCCGTGAATACGCCGACCAGCTCCGCATCGCGCTGCGCGAGGAACTGGGCGTCGAGCGCAACGCCACCGCGATCGAAGCGGTCCGCAAGCAGCTCGTCGGGCAGAACTAGGCGGTGGCCCCGGCCACCGTTCCCGGTCTCTCGAACGCTGTCGAAGCCCGCGCCGCGCTGGCCGCGGGGCACGCGGCGCTCGTCTGGCGCAAGGTCGTTGCCGATACCGAGACCCCGGTCGGCGCGGCGCGCAAGTTGATCGAACCGGGGCGCGGCGACTTCCTGCTCGAATCGGTCGAGGGCGGCGAGGTGCGCGGGCGCTACAGCCTGCTCGGGCTCGACCCCGACCTCGTGTTCCGCGCCAAGGGTGAGCGTGCCGAGATCAACCCGCGCTGGCGCGAGGATCGCGACGCCTTCGAACCGTGCGCGGCCGACGCGCTCGCCGAGCTGCGCGCGCTCGTCGAGCGCTGCCGGATCGAGGTGCCCGCCGGGTTGCCCCCGGCGCTGGCATGCCTGGTCGGCTATTTCGGCTACGAGACGATCGGGCTGGTCGAGAAGCTGCCGCGCGCGCCCGCCAGCCAGCTCGCGCTGCCCGACATGCTGTTCGTGCGGCCCACGGTGCTGCTGGTGTTCGACCGGCTCGGCGACGAGCTGTTCTGCATCGCCCCGCTCTGGGCCGACGGTGGCGATCCCGGCCACGCGATCGAGGCCGCCGCCGAGCGGATCGACGAGACGCTGCGCAAGCTCGCCGGTCCCGCCCCGGCCGATGCGAGCGCGGCCGACCTGCCCGAAATGGCGCTCGCCCCGACGATGGAGGCGGGCGACTACGCCGCGATGGTCGGGCGCGCGAAGGAATACATCGCCGCGGGCGACGTGTTCCAGGTCGTGCTCGCCCAGCGCTTCACCTG
>CAMPIX010000037.1 GCA_946886565.1 uncultured Altererythrobacter sp. | reverse complement strand
CCAGCAGCGCGCCCTCGCACGCGGCGAGGCTGCGGCTGACCTCGTAGGCGAAGTCTACGTGGCCGGGCGTGTCCATGAGGTTGAGCTCGTAGGTCTCGCCGTTCCTCGCGGTGTAGTTCAGGCGCACCGTCTGGGCCTTGATCGTGATCCCGCGCTCGCGCTCGATATCCATGTTATCAAGCACTTGCTCGCTCATCTCGCGATCGGTCAGCCCGCCGCAGACCTGGATCAGCCGGTCGGCCAGCGTGCTCTTCCCGTGATCGATGTGAGCGATAATCGAAAAATTTCGGATATGCTTCAGGTCTGCCATCGCGGCCCCTTAGCGGGGACCGCGCGGCGTGTCAGCAGGGCAGATCAGGCGGCGCGCGAGCCGTGCGCGGAAAGGTCGACCTGCATGAAGCGCGGGCGCGATCGCGCGCCGTCGCCGCTGTCGATCGCCTGGTAGTGCCCCGGGGGCAACGCGGCGAGCGGCATCCCGGCGGTGGCGAGATCGTAGGGCGAGAGGCGGTGGCGGGTGCAGAGGCCATCCGCGCCGTCGGAGATCAGCGGCGTCTCGAACTCGAGCCCCTGCGAATGCTCCTCCGCACGCCGCACGATCGCCACTGCGAGCTGCCCCCCGCCGAGATCGAGCACCAGCTCTGTGCCCACCGGGACATCGAGAATGCCCTCGATCCGCGCCCCGGTCTTGGACAGGTTGCGCAGCACCGCCTGATAGCGATGGTCCTCGTGGATCACGCCGACCCGGCGGAACAGCGTGCGCCGCTCGGCGCGATGCCTGGCCGGGCCCATGGGTTCGTATTCGAGCCGCCCCTCGCTGAGCCGCGTCAGCACTTCGACCTGCGGCAGCGCCCTGGCGAACACGAACCCCTGCACGTGGCTCACGCCCAGTTCGCGGACGAGCGCCAATTCGTCGAGCGTCTCGACTCCTTCGGTCACGGTGTCCATCCCGAGAGCGCGCGCGAGGCTGACGAAGGCGGTGATGATCGCCGAGTTGTTGCTGTCCGGCTCGGTCGATCCGCGCACGAAGCTCTGGTCGATCTTGAGCTTGTCGAACGGCGCGGTGCGCAGGTAACCGAGCGAGGAATAGCCGGTTCCGAAATCGTCGAGCGCGAGCCGCACGCCGGTCTTCTTGAGCGCGGCGAAGGTGTCCTGGTTCGCGCGCGGATCGGCGAGGAACACCGACTCGGTCAGCTCGATCTCGAGCCGCTTCGGATCGAGCCCGCTGTGCTCGAGCGCGAGCGCGACTTTCGCCGGCAACTGGCCCGCGGCGAATTGCAGCGCGGAGATATTGACCGCCACCGTCAGCTCGCCCGGCCATTGCGCCGCGTCGGCACAGGCGCGCTCGAGCGCCCACTCGCCGAGCTCGCCGACGATCCCCGTCTCCTCGGCGATCGGAATGAACAGGCCGGGGCTGATCCAGCCGCGCTCGGGATGGTTCCAGCGCACCAGCGCCTCGAACCCGCTTACCATGTTGTCCGCCGCACGCACGAGCGGCTGGTAGTGGAGCTCGATCTCGCCGGTCTGGATCGCGTCGCGCAGATCTTCCTCGATCCTGCTCCGCAGGCGAGCGCCGTCCTTCAGCTCGGCCGAATAGAACCGGTACTGGCCGCGCCCTCCGCCCTTCGCGGCATAGAGCGCGAGATCGGCCGCGCCCACCAGTTGCTCGTGCTCGATCCCGTCGTAGGGCGCGATAGCGATCCCGACCGAGGTGCCGATGATCGCGCGGCTGCCATCCAGCGAATAGGGCTGCGAGAGCATCTGGATGATCCGCTGCGCCAGTTCGCCGAGCTGCCCGCGGTCGTCGGCATCGGGAACGATGACCTGAAATTCGTCGCCACCGAGCCGCCCGATCTCGCCCTGATTGCCGACGATCCGCTCGAGCCGCCGCGCGACCTGCTTGAGCAGCTCGTCGCCGGCCTGGTGGCCGAGCGTGTCGTTCACGTGCTTGAAGCGGTCGAGATCGAGCATCATCAGCGCGCACGAGCGCTTGGCCGCGCGGAACGACGCCAGAAATCCGGTCAGCCGCTTCGCCATCCGGGGCCGGTTGGCGAGGCCGGTCAAGGGATCGAACTGCGCCAGCCGGGAGGCGTCGCGACTGCGCTCACGCTCGTCGGTGATATCCTTGGCGCTGCCGCGGTAACCGATGAAACGCGAATCCCCGTCGAACACCGGCTTGCCCGAAATCGCCCACCACACCTCGCGCCCCGGCGCCGTCACCCGCACCGGAAGATCGGAGAATGTGTTGCGCGAACCGAGCAGGAATCCGAGCGGACGCCGGGCCTTCTCGCTGTCCTCGTCCTGCTCGGATGCGAACAGTTCGGACAGAGGCATACCGAGGGAGGGCGATCCGGCGGTTCCGAGCCGGGCGGCGGCATCGTCGGAGAGGTAGGTCAACCGCGCCTGAGCATCGGTGGCCCAGAACCAGGCCAGGCCGGCATCTTCGAAACTTTGCAGGAGCGCGAGGCGTTCTGCGGCCTCCTTGCGGTCGCGCGAATGCAACGGTCTGGCGTCCTGCCCGTGCGGGCTCCGCGCCGATCCTGTGTCGCCCCGCCCAAACAGATCACCCAAGCCCATCGCGATCGCTCGATCCGTCATCCCTCGATCCTGCGCAGCACGCGTCGCGAGCCGGCAGCAGACAAATGATAACCAAACGTTCCTAACGATCGCCTAACCGGCGGCGGTGGCGACCTGCCGGCCTGCAAGCGGGACGTGGTCGTTGGCGGGGATAACGACCGTCCCGTCGGCATCGGTCTGGAGCGGCTCGTCGAACTCGAGGCCCATGCGATTGTCGATGCACCAGCGCGCCGTTGCGTCGAGCATGGCGGAATCGGTCAGCGCGACGCGAAACCGCGTTCCGACCGGCACATTCCAAAGCCCTTCGACGAGCGCACCGCTGACCGAGACGTTGCGTATCGTGCCCGCATAATGCTGTCCGCCATGTTCGAGCACGACCTTGCGCAGCATCGTGCGCCGGGGCGCGCGCGCGGACTGGGGGCCCGACGCATCCACCGCGAGCCCGCTCGATACCCGCTCGTTCGCGTCGGACGTGCTGAGCGGCTTGGAATAGATGTAGCCCTGGATGTGCGTGCATCCATGCATCCGCACGAGGTCCAGCTCGTCGAGCGTTTCCACGCCTTCGGCGGTCACGTCCATGCCGAGCGCCTGAGCGAGACTGGTGATCGAGGCGATAATCGCGCCGTTGCGGCTGCCCGGCTGGGTCGCGCCGCGCACGAAGCTCTGGTCGATCTTGATCTTGTCGAACGGCGCCTTCTTCAGATAGCCGAGCGACGAGTATCCGGTCCCGAAATCGTCGAGCGCGAGGCGCACGCCGATCCGCTTCAGCGCCGCGAACATCGCCTCGTTGTCGGCATCGTCGTCGAGGAACACGCTCTCGGTGATCTCGAGCTCGAGCCGCGAGGGTTCGATCCCGGCCTGCGCGATCGCGTTGGTGATGATGATCGGCAACTGCGGGTTTGCGAACTGCAACGGGGAGACATTCACCGCGCAGCGCACCTCCTCCGGCCAGCGCGCAAGGGCGTGGCACGCGGTGCGGATCGCCCATTCGCCGACTGCTGCGATCAGGCCCGTATCCTCGGCGATCGGCACGAACTTGTCGGGCGAGAGCCACCCGCGCTTGGGATGATTCCAGCGCAGCAACGCCTCGAAACCGGCGATCCGCTCCGTCGCGGCATGGATGACGGGCTGATAGTGAAGCTCGAGGCTTCCGCTCGCGATCGCGTCGCGCAAGTCCTGCTCCAGTTCGCTGCGCTCTTCGGCGGCGGTATGGAGTTCGTTCGAATAAAAGCGATAGCGGCCGCGCCCCGCGTCCTTGGCGGCATAGAGCGACAGGTCGGCGTTTCGGATCAGCGATTCGGTCGTCACCCCGTCGTCCGGAGAAAGCGCGATGCCGACCGAAACCCCGATCGCCACCCGCTGGCCCTCGATCGAGTAAGGCTGCGAGAGCGCGTGGATGATCTCCTGCGCCAGATGACCCAACTGGCTGCGCTCCGGGCGCCCCGGCACGATGACCTTGAACTCGTCCCCGCCGAGGCGGCCGACCTGTCCGGTCTTGCCCACAGTCCGTTCGAGACGCTGCGCCACCTGGGTGAGCAACGCATCGCCCGCCGGATGCCCAAGCGTGTCGTTGACGTGCTTGAAGCGATCCAGATCGAGCAGGAAGATCGCGCATTCGCGCTCGCGTTCCTGAGGGCTGGAGAGAATCTTCTCCAGCGTCTGGGACATCTGGAAGCGATTGGCGAGCCCGGTGAGCGAATCGTAGCGCGCCAGGCGGGTCGCGTTCTCCTCACTGCGCTTCTTTTCGGTGAGATCGGTGCCCGATCCGCGGAACCCGCAGAAATTGCGGAAGCCGTCGTAGATCGGGCGCCCGTTGACCGACCACCAGCGCTCCTCGCCCGGCACCGCGGCCTTCACCGCGAGCTCCTGGAACGAGGAACGCGCCGAAAGGTGGAACGTCAGCGTGCGCTCGCCCTCGCGGTTTTCGTCACCCAGATCGAACAGCTTGGCGAACGGCCGCCCGACGAGATCGTCCACCGATCGACCGAGCGCACGCGCGACCGAAGCCGAGAGATAGCTGAGGTTGCCGCGGCGGTCGGTTTCCCAGAACCATCCCTGCCCGGTTTCCTCGTAATCGTTGAGGATCGATTGCGCGCGATCCCGAACGCGGGCCTGCGCTTCGTCTTCCTCCGCCCGGGCACGATCGAAGCGGGCCTGGTGGAGAGTGACCAGCGCGCCCGCGATCGCCGCGGCGACGAGCCCGAGGTAGGCGTAGAGCGAGCCGTCGACCACGGCCACCGGCGTCCAGCAGCCCAGCTTTGTCACGAAGATCAGCCCCGTTCTGCCGCTCAGCAGCGCGGCGAAGAGGATATTGATCGTCACCAGGGCGGCGACGCCGATCCGCCAGTCGAGTCCACCGGCGTACAACCAGTCGGCCAGCGCGAGGCCAGCGAACGCCGAGGACAGCGCCGCCAAGGCGACGCCGCATATCACCTTCAGCCGAGGGTCGCGCTCCTCGCGTTCGCCCCAGGCGTTGACGGGTTTGCCCGCTGCGGCGAAGCCGACCGCGGCGATCGCGCACAGGATCGCGATCAACGGGGGCGTAGAGAGCGTGGCGATCCCGGCGAGAGCGAATGCGAAGGCGATGGCGGCGCCCATCCAGAAGAAGGTCGGAGTGACGATCTCGGGCTGCTCGGCAGGTGCCGACACCTTGGTGCGCTTGACCTCGCGGCGGTCGGCTTCGGCGCGGCGTTCGCTTCGGGCAGGGGGCGCATCGGCGGGAACCTGGCGCGGTTCGGCGCGCGCGGATACAGGAGCCGCTGGCTCCTCCATGGCCCCCTCCGGCCTCGCTGTCGACTTCGCTGCCGTTCCGCCCATGTGGCCGGCAATGCCTTATGCCAATTGAGGAACGGTTAATCGCGACCGGTGCGAACCGCCGCCTTCGCGGGCGGAAAGCGCCGTCTTGCCAAGGGGATTCGGTCCGTGCATGACGCGTTAACGAACGGCTGCCACGGAGGAGAGGATGGCAGGGGCGACAAGGGTAACGGGTCCTGACCCTAAGCTCGGGAACGAGGCGGCCCAGTCGACCACCGCGCTCGGCCCGCTGATCGGGCTGGCGCGCGAGGATTTCGTCGGCGCGATCGCGCTGCTGCTGCGCGAAACAGCCTCCGACCCGCAGCGCGCGATGAAGCACGCGCAGGCGATGGGCGAGGACATGGTGAAGATCATGGCGGGCAAGTCCGACCTCGCGCCCGACCCGCGCGACAAGCGCTTCATGGACCCGGCCTGGCGCTACAACCCGTTCTTCCGTGCGGGCGCGCAGTATTACCTCGCGGTGCAGAAGGGGATGCGGGGCTGGCTCGCCGAACTCGAGCTCGACGAGCTCGAGCGCGACCGGGCGAATTTCATCTCCAACATCATCATCGACAGCCTCGCGCCCACGAACACGCTCGCCGGCAACCCGACCGCGCAAAAGCGGCTGATCGACAGCGGCGGGCTGAGCCTCGTGAAGGGGCTGAAGAACGCCTACCAGGACATGGTCCATAACAAGGGGATGGTCAGCCAGGTCGACAAGCGCCCGTTCAAGCTGGGCGAGAACGTCGCCACCTCGAAAGGCTCGGTCGTCCTGCGGACCGATACGTTCGAGCTGATCCACTACGCACCGACCACCGGCGAGGTGTATTCGGTGCCGCAGCTCACGATCCCGCCGCAGATCAACAAGATGTACATCAACGACCTCTCGCCCGAGAAGTCGGTGGTGAAGTACCAGCTCGACAATGGCATCCAGACGTTCGTGATCTCGTGGCGCAACCCGGCGAAGAACCAGGGCCATTGGGGGATGAACGAGTACATCGCCTCGTGCCGCGAAGCGCTCGACGCAGTCGCCGCGATCACCGGGTCGGACACGGTCAACGTCTCCGCCGGATGCTCGGGCGGGCAGACCGCGGCGGTGCTCGCGAGCAAGCTGGCGGCGGACGGGAGCGACCTGCTCGGGGCGCTGACGCTGATGGTCTGCGTGCTCCATCCCAAGCAGAACGATATCGAGGCCGGCTCGCTCGTCACCGAAAACGGCATGGCGCTCGCGCGCCGCCGCGCCGACAAGAAGGGCGTGATCGCCGGCGACGACCTCGCGCGCGGGTTCGCCTGGCTGCGGCCCAACGACCTGATCTGGAACTACGTGATCAACAACTACCTGCTCGGCGAGGATCCGCCGGCCTTCGACGTGTTGTTCTGGAATGCCGACGCGACCAACCTCTCGGCCAGCCTGATGGGCGACTTCCTGACGCTGTTCGAGACGCTCGCGTTCACGAAGCAGGGCGAAGTCGAGATGGCGGGGCACAAGATCGACCTGTCGAAGGTCGATGCCGACCTGTTCGTGCTCGGCGGAGTGACCGATCACATCACGCCGTGGAAGGCGACCTATCGCTCGACCCGGCTGTTCGGCTCAGGCGATGTGACCTACGTGCTCAGCCATTCGGGCCACATGCAGGCGATCCTCAACCCGCCGGGCAATCCCAAGGCGAAATACTATGTCGCGAAGGATGCCGCCGCACCGCTCCCCGCCACTGCCGACGAATGGCTGAAGGGAACCGGGGAAGTCGCGGGCAGTTGGTGGCCGTTCTGGATCGACTGGCTCCAGACCCGCTCGGGCGCGAAGAAGAAGGCGCCGAAATCGGTGGGCAACCGCACATACAAGCCGCTGGATCCCGCCCCGGGGCTGTATGTTATCGAAGAACGCTGAGGAGGCGCGCTTGTCCGATGCCATGACCACCGCCGAAATCTCCCTCGAGACGGTCGGCGGACGTACGCTGCGCGTCGCGCGCTGGCGGCTCGACATGGAGAGCGAGCATCTGCCGGTGCTGTTTTTCAACGGCATCGGCGCCAATATCGAGGCGGTCGCCCCATTGGCCGAAGCGCTCGACGACCGCGGCTTCGTGATGTTCGACATGCCCGGCGTCGGCGGTTCGCCCGACCCGGTGGTTCCCTACAACGCCGCCACGATGGCGTGGACGGCCGCGCGGCTGCTTGACCGGCTCAAGCTCGATCAGGTCGACGTCATGGGGGTGAGCTGGGGCGGCGCAATGGCGCAGCATTTCGCGCTCCAGCACCCCGCGCGCACGCGGCGGCTGGTGCTCTGCGCGACGAGCGCGGGCATGGTCATGGTGCCCGGCAGCCCGGCAGCGCTCGGCAAGATGGCGAATCCGCGGCGCTATGTCGACGCTGCCTTCATGGAGAAGCATTTCCGCACGCTCTATGGCGGGGCACTCGGCAAGGCCTCGGGCAAGGCCGGACACATCGCCCGGCTCAAGCCGCCGAGCCGGCGCGGTTACCTCTACCAGCTCCTCGCGATGATCGGCTGGACCAGCGCCCCCGCCCTGCCCTTCCTCAAGAAGCCGACCCTGATCCTGATGGGCGACGACGACCGCATCGTCCCGCTCGCCAACGGCCGGATCCTCGACGCGCTGATTCCGAACAGCGAGCTGCAGGTGCTCGAGGGCGGCGGACATCTGTTCCTGCTCAGCCATGCGGACGAATGCGTGGCCGCGATCCGCAGGTTCCTCGATGCACCCGATGCCGGGGAGATGGCGCAAGCCGCCTGATGCGCCACATCGCGATCATCGGCTCGGGCCCGGCGGGCTACTACACCGCCGAAGCGGCACAGAAGCATTGGGGCGACGACATCCGGGTCGACATCTTCGACACCCTGCCCGTCCCCTACGGCCTGATCCGCACGGGCGTCGCGCCCGATCACCAGTCGATCAAGGGCGTCAGCCGCCGCTACGAGGCGACCGCGCTCAACGAGAACGTGCGCTTCGTCGGCAACGTAACCGTCGGCGCCGACGTTAGCGTGCCGGAGCTGCAATCGCTCTACGACGCGGTGGTCTTCGCCACCGGCGCCCCGCACGACCGGGCGCTCGGCCTGCCGGGAGAGGACTTGCGCAACGTCTTCGGCAGCGCCGCCTTCGTCGGTTGGTACAATGGCCATCCGCAGTTCGCCGAGCTGAACCCCGACCTGTCGGGCGCCAACGCGGTGGTGATCGGCATGGGCAATGTCGCGCTCGACGTCGCGCGCATCCTCGCCAAGACGGAGGCCGAATTCGCCGAGTCCGACATCGTCGCACACGCGCTCGACGCGCTGCGACAGTCGAACCTGCGCACGATCACGATCGTCGGCCGCCGCGGGCCGCATCAGATCATGATGACGCCCAAGGAACTGGGCGAACTGATGCACCTCGAGCGCGCGAGCCCGCGCGTCGATCCGGCCGATCTTCCCGAAGAGGCGGAGGACGCAATCCTCGAGCCCGGCTTGCGCAAGTCGGTCGCGCATTTGCGCAGCTACGCCGCGATCCCGGAGAGCGAACGCGCCGACAAGGCGCAAGAGATCGACTTCGACATGTTCGCCAGTCCCGTACGCCTGCTCGGCGAGGGCAAGGTCGAGGCGATCGAGGTCGAGCGCACCACGGTCGAGGCGGGCAAGGCGATCGGCACCGGCGAAACCTACACCATTCCCGCCGATCTGGTGGTGAGCTGCATCGGCTACCGCAGCTCGCCGATCCCCGACGTGCCGTTCGACGAACGCGCGGGCCGCTTCGCCAACGACGAGGGGCGCATCCTGCCCGGCCTCTACTGCGTGGGCTGGGCCAAGCGCGGCCCGACCGGCACGATCGGCACCAACCGCCCCGACGGGTTCGGCGTGGTCGAGAAGATCGCCGAGGATCTTTCCGCCGGCGTGCTCGGCGGAGGCGGCAAGGAAGGCCGCACCGGCTTCAACGCGCTCGCCGAGGAGCGCGGGCTCGACATTGTCACCTTCCGCGACTGGAAGAAGATCGAGGAAGCCGAGGCCCGCGCCGCCCGCGAAGGCGCCCCGCGCGAAAAGTTCGTCGACATCGAAGCAATGATCCGGGCGCGGGGATAGTTGGGTTCGCGCAGAGGCGCAGAGGCGCGGAGGCACAGAGGGGCTGTTTTCATCCGCGGCGCAGCCGCAATCATCTCCGTGGCGACGTCATTGATTTTGGATGAATGCCTGCGGCGCTGGCAAACCATCCTCTGTGCCTCCGCGCCTCTGTGAGCGCCAAAACTCTTCCTCTCCGCATCTCCGCGTCTCCGCGTGAATCACTCTTCGCCTTCTTCTGGACTCATCAGTTGCGATATGAGACCTTCCTCCCCGGAGAGAGGAGCCCAGCATGCCCGCATTCGACCTGATCATTCGCAACGGCACGATTGTCGACGGCACCGGCGCCGAGCGTTTCACCGGCGACGTCGCGATTCTGGACGGCCTGATCGCGCACGTCGGCGAGGTGCGCGGCGATGCCGCCGAGGAGATCGACGCCGCGGGCAAGATCGTCACCCCCGGCTTCGTCGACATCCACACGCATTACGACGGACAGGCGACCTGGGACGCCGAGATGGCGCCCTCGAGCTGGCACGGCGTGACCACCGTGGTCATGGGCAACTGCGGCGTCGGCTTCGCGCCCGCCGCCCCCGACCGCCACGAGTGGCTGATCGGGCTGATGGAGGGCGTCGAGGATATCCCCGGCACCGCGCTCGCCGAGGGCATCACCTGGAACTGGGAGACCTTCCCCGAATATCTCGACGCGCTCGAGAAGCTGCCGCGCACGATCGATGTCGGCACCCATGTTCCGCACGGTGCAGTGCGCGCCTACGTGCTCGGCGACCGCGAGCAACCCGGCGCAGTGCCGACCGAGGCGGATATCGCCGAGATGAGCCGCATCGTCGAGGAAGGCGTGCGTGCGGGCGCGCTCGGCTTCTCGACCAGCCGCACGGTAATCCACAAGTCGGTCGACGGCGAGGTCGTCCCCGGCACCACCGCCACTGCCGAGGAGCTGATCGAGATCGGCCGGGCGATGGGCCGCGCGGGCCACGGCGTGTTCGAGATGGCGAGCGACCTCAACCGCGAGTGGAACGAGTTCGACTGGATGGGCAGGTTGAGCCGCGAGACGGGCCTGCCGGTCACGTTCGCCGCGCTGCAATCGATCGCCAAGGAGCTGCCGCTGGAGGAACAGATCGCCACGATGCGCGCCGAGAATGCGAGCGGCGCGAATATCGTCGCGCAGATCGCCTTGCGCGGCAACGGCGTGGTCATGGCCTGGCGCGGCACCGTCCATCCATTCCGCTTCCGCCCGAGCTGGCAGGCGATCATGGATTTGCCGTGGGAGGAGCAGAAGGCCAAGCTGTTCGACCCGGCGTTCAAGGCGCGGCTGCTCGCCGAAGCCAACGACTTCAGCGCGGCTCCGCCCGACATGCTCGGGCTGCTGATGGTGGTGGTCGCCGGCTGGACGATGCAGTTCGAGATGGACGAGGATTTCGACTACGAACCCGGCGCCGAGGCGAGCGTGCAGGCGCGCGCCGCCGCGGCAGAGGTGAGCTGCGAGGAATACGCCTACGACATGCTGTGCCGCGGCGAGGGAACAGGGTTCATCTACCTGCCGATCCTCAATTACGCCGACGGCAACCTCGATTTCCTCGAGGAGCTCCAGCAGGCGGACGACACGGTCAATTCGCTCTCGGACGGCGGCGCGCATTGCGGCACGATCTGCGACGCGGCTTCGCCCACCTTCATGCTCCAGCACTGGGTGCGCGACCGTCGCCGCGGCGGCCGCATTGGGCTCGAGCATGCGATCAAGCGCCAGTGCGCCGACACCGCGCGGCTCTACGGCCTCGAGGATCGCGGCGTGATCGCGCCCGGCTATCTCGCCGACATCAACGTGATCGACATGGAGGCGCTCAAGCTCGGCAAGCCGTGGCTCGCGTTCGACTTGCCCGCAGGCGGCAAGCGCCTGTTGCAGAAGGCCGAGGGCTACCTCGCCACGATCAAGAACGGCGTCGTCACCTTCCGCGACGGGCAATGGACCGGCGCCACGCCGGGCGGCCTCGTGCGCGGTCCGCAGCGGGTCGAGATGCTCGAGGCGGCCGAATGAAGGCGATCCGGATCGGCTCGCCTGCATCGCTCGATACGCTCGCGCTCCACGAGATCGACGATCCGGGCCCGCCCGGCCCGGGCGAAATCTGCGTGGCGCTGAAGGCGAGCTCGCTCAACTATCACGACTACGCGGTGGTCACCGGGATGATCCCGGCCGAAGCCGGACGCATTCCGATGTCCGACGGTGCCGGATTGATCGAGGCGGTGGGCGAAGGCGTGACCGACTTCGCGGTCGGCGACGCCGCGCTCAGCCTGTTCTTTCCCGAATGGACCGACGGCAACCCGCCCGCCACCGCGTTTCGCCGCGTGCCCGGCGACGGGATCGACGGCTACGCGCGCGAAACCGTGATTGCGCCGGCAAGCTGGTTTACACGCGCCCCCGCCGGTTACGACCATGCCGAGGCCGCGACGCTGACTTGCGCCGGCCTCACCGCCTGGCGCGCACTGTTCGTCGACAACGCCGTGAAGCCGGGCGACACCGTGCTCGTGCAGGGCAGCGGCGGCGTCTCGGTGTTCGCGCTCCAGTTTGCCAAGGCCGCGGGTGCGATGGTGATCGCGACCAGTTCGTCGGACGAGAAGCTCGAGCGGCTACGTGCACTCGGCGCGGATCATCTGGTCAATTACAAGGAGATACCTGCGTGGGGCGCGGAAGCGCTGGAAATCACCGGCGGCCGCGGGGTGGACTGCGTGGTGGAGATCGGCGGCGCAGGCACGCTCGACCAATCGATGACGGCGACCCGCGTCGGCGGCCACGTGGCGTTGATCGGCGTGCTCGCGGGCTTCGCCGGGCCGGTCCAGACCGGGCTGTTGATGGGCAAGAACCTGCGCGTCCAAGGCCTCACGGTCGGCAGCCGCGCGCACCAGCTCGCGATGATCGCCGGGATCGAGGCGAGCGGAATCAAGCCAGTCATCTCCGACCGTTTCCCACTCGCGAACCTGGCCGAAGCCTTCCGCCATCAGGAAAACGGCGGCCACTTCGGCAAAATCGTAGTCGAAATCTAGGCCGCCGAAGCGAGCGCGATCTTTTCGCGCACCGCGTCTCGCGTCTCTTTGGGCAACCTGCCGCTCTTGCGCGACCTGCCCGCCTCGACTGTGGCGATCTTGACGGTTCGGACTATGCAGGGAACCTGCAACCCGCAGTCGAGGAAGTTGTCTTCGAGTGAAACGTCACCGCGCCAGCCCTTGTTGGCGGCGCTGGTGATCATCAAGACCCAGAGAAGGTCGATCCCATCGTGTGGTTGCATCGACCGCACGACCACGGCCGGGCGTTCGCGCAAGCGGGGCGCTTCGACGAAGGGGAACGGCACCCAAACGACATCGCCGAACGCAAAATTCGACTCAGCGATGGTCGAACGCCCGGCAATCGGCGTCGCTCGCCCATTCGGTAAAAGCTTTGAGATTGCCTACAAACGGATCCGAAGCACGGCTAGCCCGCGTCATCACGACGCGATCGCCCTGGATTTTCCACTCCACTTCGTCGCCAGGCATCAGGCCGAGCGCACGACGTACAGCCTGTGGAATCGTGGTCTGCGCCTTCGCGGTGATCTTTCCAAGGATCATGCCTCGAATGTAAGGAAATCCCTTACTCTTGGCAATACCAGGCGCTCGAGGAGCTCGCGGCTAGACCCGCATCGGCATCAGCACGTAGAGCGCCGGGCTGTTCGCATCCTGCCGGATCAGCGTGGGTGCGCCGGCGTCGGCGAGGTGCAGTTCGACCGTATCGCTGTCGATTTGACTCAGGATGTCCTTGAGGTAGTTCGCGTTGAAGCCGATCTCGAACCCTTCGGCGGCGTAGTCGGCGGGGACTTCCTCGGCCGCGGTGCCGTTGTCGGGCGAGGTGACCGAGAGCGTCACTTTGTCCGCCTCGAGCCCCATCTTGACCGCGCGGGTCTTCTCGGTGGCGATCGTCGCGACGCGGTCGACGCC
>CAMPIX010000036.1 GCA_946886565.1 uncultured Altererythrobacter sp. | reverse complement strand
GCGTCGTCGAGGCCGTCGAGCGTGAGCGGGTACATGCGGTCGTTGACCAGTTGCTTGATAATCTTGGTCGACTGCGAATAGCCCCACTGCTTCTCGGGCACCGGGTTGAGCCACACGGCCGCGGGGTAGGTGTTGGTTACCCGCTGCATCCACGCCGCGCCCGCTTCCTCGTTCATATGCTCGACGCTGCCGCCGGGATGAGTGACTTCGTAGGGGCTCATCGCCGCGTCGCCGACGAAGATCACCTTGTAGTCGTGGCCGTATTTGTGGAGCACGTCCCAGGTCTTCGTGCGCTCCTGCCAGCGGCGGCGGTTGTCCTTCCACACGCCTTCGTAGAGGCAGTTGTGGAAGTAGAAGAATTCGAGGTTCTTGAACTCGGCGGTGGCGGCGCTGAACAGCTCCTCGACCAGCTTGATGAACGGGTCCATCGACCCGCCGACATCGAGGAAGAGCAGCAGCTTGACCGCATTGTGCCGTTCCGGCCGCATGTGGATGTCGAGCCAGCCCTGCTTGGCGGTGCCCTCGATCGTCGCGTCGAGGTCGAGCTCGTCGGCCGCCCCTTCACGCGCGAAACGGCGCAGGCGGCGCAGCGCCATCTTGATGTTGCGGGTGCCGAGCTCCTTCGTGTTGTCGAGGTTCTTGAACTCGCGCTTGTCCCACACCTTCAGCGCGCGCTTGTGCTTGCTCTCGCCGCCGATGCGCACGCCTTCGGGATTGTAGCCCGAGTTGCCGAAGGGGCTCGTGCCGCCGGTGCCGATCCACTTGTTGCCGCCCTGATGGCGCTTTTCCTGTTCCTCTAGCCGCTTCTTGAGCGTCTCCATGATCTCGTCCCAGTCGCCGAGCGACTGGATCTTCGCCATCTCCTCGGGGGTGAGGAACTTCTCGGCGACAGCCTTGAGCCAGTCCTCGGGAATGTCGACCGGGTTCGCGCCGTAGTCGGTGAAAATGCCCTTGAAGACCTTCTGGAACACCTGGTCGAAGCGGTCGATCAGGCCCTCGTCCTTCACGAAGGTCGCGCGGCTGAGGTAATAGAACGCCTCGGGCGTCTGCTCGATCACCCCGCGATCGAGCGCCTCAAGCAGCGTCAGGTGCTCCTTGAAGCTCGCGGGAATGCCCGCGGCGCGCAGCTCATCGACGAAGTTGAAGAACATGGGCCTCGTCCTACCCCGTCCGCCGCGCGGTCGCCAGCATGACGTTACGGCAGGTATGCGAACAATCGATTCAGGTCTTAAACGTTCGCTAACCATGCCGGGCTAAGCCCGGGCGCAACAAGGCCTTCGGGGGGTGCGAATTCGATGGAAGAACTCAGGATCGGTATGGGCAACAGCGAGCCGATCGACCGCATTCCGGAGAACTGCGGCGAGGTGACGGTCGGCTGCACCGACGTCGCCGGGATCGTCGAGGCGGTGATCAAATCTTCCGAAACGTTGCGCGCCGAGCACACCGCGCTGCGCGGCACGGTGGCGGCGCTCGAGGCCGACCAGTCGAAGGTGTCGCAGGCGAGCGACGAGGCGCGCATGCTGTCGGAGCGCGCGATCGACCGGCTGGGGCAGGGCACCGACCTCATTCATTCCTCGCTTGGTCAGATCGCCGACCTGCTCGAGCTCGTCGACACGCTGACCCAGCACGTCACCGGCTTCGCCGCGGCGATGGACCAGGTGCGCCGATCCTCGCAGGACATCGAGCAGATCGCCGAGACGACCAACATCCTCGCATTGAACGCCACGATCGAGGCGATGCGCGCGGGCGACGCGGGCCGCACCTTCGCGGTGGTCGCGAACGAGGTGAAAAGCCTCGCCGGCGACACCCGCCGCGCGACCGAGGAAATCGCCCGCACGATCGACACGCTCGGCAGCGAGGCCAATTCGGTGATCGCGCAGATCGAGAGCGGGGCCGAGGCGAGCAAGGAGGCCAAGGCCTCGGTGTTCCAGATCGAGCAGACGATCCAGGGTGTTGCCGAGCTGGTCGAGGAAGTCGACCGCCAGAATGACGAGATCGCCCGCGCGACCGGCACGATCAGCGGCCATGTCCACCGGGTGCAGAACGTGCTCGACAATTTCGATGCGGCTGCGATCGAGAACGAGAGCAAGCTGCAGAGCGCCCATCGCCGGATGGAAGAGCTCGAGATGACCGCGAGCGAGATGTTCGATTCGATCGTCAAGGCCGGGCTTTCGCCGCAGGACAGCGCGATGGTCGAGCGTGCGCAGGAGCATGCTCGCGAGGTCGAACGGATTGCCGAAGAGGCGATCGCGGCGGGCAAGCTCGATACCGCGCAGCTGTTCGATCAGGACTATCGCGAGATCGAGGGTAGCAATCCGGTGCGATTCCGCACTTCGCTGGTCGATTGGGCCCACGCGAACTGGCGTCATCTCCTCGACGGTGCGGCCGGAGGCGAGGGGCCGATCATGGCCGCCGCCTGCACCGACATGAACGGCTATCTGCCGACCCACCTGACCAAGCACTCGCAGGCGCCGACCGGCGACCTCGCGCACGACACCCGCTTTTGCCGCAACGGACGGATGATCCTCGACGCGATCGACCAGAAGGCCAAGCGCAGCGGCGACGCCTACATGATGGCCGTCTATCGCCAGGAAGGCGACGGCAAGACCTACCGCGTGGTCCGCAACGTCTATGTCCCGGTGTTCGTCGCCGGCCGCCGCTGGGGCGATTTCGAACTGGCGTACAGCTTCGATTGAGGGGGCGAGTGGACCAGTGACCGGGGGTGTATGAAAAACTTCGATCTGGCAGATTGTGATGCGTTTCAAACGGGTTATGGAAAATTTCGACGTCCGGCCTGCCACTTTCCGATTTCTGTATGATGGCAGGCTGACCTGCCCACGGAGACGGGAGTACCGATCCGGCTCGGTGTAGGAAAGCTTCTTTGCGTAGCGGACCGCCACCCTTGCACCTATAGTCATGCGCGTTTATCCTGCGCATGAAAGGTGTTGCGAATGAACGCTCCCGCACGCGGCTCGCTCCGCCGGGCGACCAATGTTTCGCTCGACCAGTCGCTCGTGCAGGCCGCGCGCGAACTCGACATCAACCTGTCCCGCGCCTGTGAGGAGGGCCTTGCTCGGGAGGTCAAGGCGACGCGCGAAGCCCGCTGGCGGGAAGAGAATGCCGAGGCGATCGCGGAATACAACGCTCATGTCGCAAAGCATGGGTTGCTGCTGGCCAAATATCGTCGCTTCTGATGGCCAAGTTCGACGTTCACCGGCTGGGCGACGGCATATTGGTAGTCGATTGCCAGGCCGACCTGCTGTCGGACTTGGAAACTCGTTTCGTCGTACCGCTTGTCCCAGCTTCGGAATCATGGGGGAATGTTCGCAGACTCAACCCCGCGATCTCTTTTTCGGGAGCGGAGCACGTTCTCCTGCCTCAGGAGGCGATGAGCCTCGACCGGCGTGAACTCGGCGTTCCAATTGGCTCGATGGCCGAACACGACCTCACCATCGGCAACGCGCTCGACATGCTCATCTCGGGATTTTAGCCGACCGATCTGGTCGAAAAATCACCCCTGCCGCCGCGCCATGAACGCCAGCCTCTCGAACAGCATCACGTCCTGCTCGTTCTTGAGCAGTGCGCCGTGGAGCGGCGGGATGGCGCTATTGGGGTTCGCGTCCTGCAGCACCTCGAGCGGCATGTCTTCGTTGAGCAGGAGCTTGAGCCAGTCGAGCAGCTCGCTGGTCGAGGGCTTCTTCTTGAGGCCGGGCACGTCGCGGATCTCGTAGAACACGTCCATCGCCTTGGTGACGAGGTTCTTCTGGATGCCGGGGTAGTGGACCTCGATGATCTCGCGCATCGTCTCGCGGTCGGGGAACTTGATGTAGTGGAAGAAGCAGCGGCGCAGGAAAGCGTCGGGCAGCTCCTTCTCGTTGTTCGAGGTGATGACGACGATCGGGCGCTCCTGCGCCGCGATCCGCTCCTGCGTTTCGTAAACGTCGAAGCTCATGCGATCGAGTTCCTGCAGCAGGTCGTTGGGAAACTCGATGTCGGCCTTGTCGATCTCGTCGATCAGCAGCACCGGCAGTTCGGGGCTGGTGAAGGCCTCCCACAGCTTGCCGCGCTTGATGTAGTTGCGGATGTCGTGGACGCGCTCGTCGCCGAGCTGGCCGTCGCGCAGGCGGGCGACCGCATCGTATTCGTAGAGGCCCTGGTGCGCCTTGGTGGTGGACTTGACGTTCCATTCGATCAGCGGCGCGTCGATCGCCTTGGCGATCTCGTGCGCGAGCACCGTCTTGCCCGTGCCCGGCTCGCCCTTCACCAGCAGCGGTCGCCGCAGCGTGACCGCGGCGTCGACCGCGACCTTGAGGTCGTCGGTTGCGATGTACGAACTGGTGCCTTCGAAGCGCTGGGTCATCCGGTTTCCTCTTGCAACTTTACGTGCGCGTTAAGGTGTGCGCGGAGCGAGAGCAAGGGGGATCGGCCTCAAGCCTCGAGCGAGAGGATGCGCTGCGCGATCAGTTCGAGCGTGCTGGCCTCGACCGGAGCCCCGGCGTTGTTCCAGCTCGTCGTCAGCACCCGCCACTCGCCGGCCTTGTCTCGCAGCAGCCAGGTGAGGTTGAGCACGCCGGGCTCGGACCCGCCCTTGTAGCCGATGTAGGACCAGTCCTTGCGCTTGGGGTCGGGCACCGCGGGGGTGACCGCCATGATCTCGCGCGCGGTCGGATCGTCGAGCGCGACGATGCGGCGCAGCACGCCCGCGATGTCGCGGCCACTGGCAAACCATTCGAGGGTGTCGATCGCGGTCGGCTGACTGAAGGTCGGCTTGACGATCCTGTCCGGATCGCTGCCGATCTCCTGCGCGAAGGCTGCGAGGAGGCGTGCCTGTTCCTCCTCGCTCGCCGCAGCATAGGCTCTTCCCCGCGCGAGGTCGCCCTTCAGCCCGAACAGCTCCAGCGTCGAGAGGAAGGGCAGGGTGCGCGCTGGTGCCGAGTGGCCGCTCGCGCGCAGTTCCTCGGCCACGGCCTCGCGCCCGACGATCGCGAGCAGCTGGTCGGTCGCGGTATTGTCGCTGATCGAGATCATCAGCGTGGCGAGAGTGTGCAGCGTCACCGGCGCGCCCTTCGGCCAGTCCTGCATGATGCCGCTCGGCAGCGAGCGGACCTCTAGCGGAACGACCTCGTCCCACGCGTGCTCGCCCGCCGCGATCTGCCGCGCAAGCGTGGACAGGATGTAGAGCTTGAAGGTCGATCCGATCGCGAACTGCGCGTCGGCGTTGTGGGTCAGGATCGGCTCCGCTCCCTCGGCGAGCGGCGCGTAGTACACGCTCGTCCGGCCCGGCAGCGCGGCGAGATCGGCCGCGATCTTCCCGGCGCTGTCGTCCATCGGCTCGAACTGGTTGAGCCGCAGGCCGATCACCTGCCCCTCCGCGTCGAGCTGCATCGGCCCGCGTGCGATCGCCTTCTCGAACCGGATCGCGATCGTTCCCGCAGAGGGGCTCGCCGGGGTGACGCCCTCGAGCCCCTGCAAGGCGCCGAACTGGGCGGTGAGTTGTTCGGTTAGCGCCTTTAGCTGATCCTCGGGCACCGCCGCGAGGAAAGCGGGCGCAAAAACCTCGGCTGCCGGCCGCTCGCCGCGCAGCACCGCCACCACCCCTTCGGCACCGGTTTCGAGCTGGCCGGGCATGGCGTCCTCCTTCGGGTCGGGCGTTTGTGCGGCAAGCTGAACGGGCGCTGCAGCGAGCGCAATCCCGAGGGCGATGGTACGGATCATGGGCGTTTCCTCCAGTCTGCCAGGGACTATTGCGGGTTCAGGCTAGCGCGTCGAGGTGCGCGCGGATTTCGGGTGCCGGCGCGAAACTTTTCGCATTACCGCTCGCCTTGCTATCAGTCCGGGGAACCAGAGGAGATCCGATGCCGACCGAAAACCTGACTTTCGCGACCGAGGCCGGCCACGAGCTCGCCGGATCGATCGAACTTCCCGACGGCGAGGCAAAGGGTGCCGCGGTCTATGCGCATTGCTTCACATGCACGCGGCAGAGCAAGGCGGCGGTGGCGGTCGCGCGCGCGCTGGCAAGCCACGGCTTCGCCTGCCTGCGCTTCGATTTCACCGGGTTGGGCGACAGCGGAGGCGAATTCGGCGAGGCGGGCTTCGCGCAGGATGTCGCCGACGTGATCGCAGCGGCCGAGGCGATGCACGACAAATACGGCGGCCGTCTGCTGCTCGTCGGCCACAGCCTCGGCGGAGCGGCGGTGCTGGCGGCGGCGAGGCGGATCGGCGAGGACCGCGTCGCCGCGATCGCCACGATCGGCGCGCCGGCCGACGTTCCGCACGTGCTCGGCAACATCAAGGGCGACCTCGCGGCGATCGAGCGCGACGGCACGGGGAAGGTGACGATCGGCGGGCGAACCTTCACGCTCGAGAGCGAATTCATCGAGCGCACGCGCGAGGCCGACCTGCTCGCCGCGGTCGCAAAGCTGCGCGAGCCGCTGATGATCTGCCACTCGCCGACCGACGACGTTGTCGGGGTGGAGAACGCCTCCACGCTTTTCGAAGCCGCGATGCATCCCAAGAGCTTCGTCAGCCTCGACGATGCCGATCACCTGCTGCTCGACGAGAACGATGCCCGCTTCGCCGCTGACGTGATCGCGGCCTGGGCGCAGCGTTACTTGCCGAGCGCCGGCTAGCGCAGCACCGCCTCCGCATCGACCACCCGCATTTCGCTGAGCATGCCGAGGTAGCGCTCGTAGTACGGCTTGTGCGAGGCGCCGACCACGGCGAGCACGCGGATGCCGGGGTGCGGTCCGGCGGCTTCGCGGATGTTCGCCACCATGCGCAGGTTGCGGGTTTCCCAATAGGCGAGATAGCGGCGCCCAATCTTGGCCGGGCTGTCGTCGGCCGCGGCGGCGCCGAAGTCGCCGCGCACCACCAGCTCGGCCGTCTCGGGCGAATTGTAGTCGATATAGCCTTCGATCACAGCGGTGGGCGAGGGAGCATCACCCAGCCGGGCGATCCACTCGTCGCCGAGCTGGCGGTAGGCGTTCGCCCACTGGTTGTCCCAGATGCGCGGCAGTGCCTCCGCAAAAGCCTCGGTATTCGGGCCGGTTGCGCGATCGCCGGTGTGATCGTCGACCGGATGGACGCGCTCGAGCCCGAGCCGCGCAGCAAGCCTGGCGGCAATCGCGACGTTTTCGGTCAGGCGCTTGCGTGGTGCGAGCGCTTCCGCCAGTTCCTCGGTCAGAACCGCATCGGGGCGGCGCTCGGCTTCGGGAAGGCGCAGCCACTGCACCATTGCCGAAGTTCGGTCGCCCGCGGCGAGGAACAGCGCGGCGAGGCGGCGGCGTTCGGCCGGTGGGCGCTCGGAACGCGGCTCGGCAAGCAGTTCGGCGATGGCTTTCTCGGCGCCGGCCTGGTCGAGACCGAGTGCGCGCCGCGCGGGCGCCGCATCGAAGCAATAGGTCTGCGCCGTGCCCTCGTAGGCGAAGGCGAAGGCGCGCAGATAATCGCATTGTGCGCCGCCGATCGCCTCGATCGCGATCAGCTCGGGCTTCCACGCGGCGAGCCTGTCGAGCACCGGCTCGAACAGCACCGGGTCGGTCCCTTCGGGCAGGGCCGACAGATGCGGGGTGCCGAGCACCAGCACTTCGGTTTTCGGTTCGCGCACGGCTGCATCCGCGATCTCGACCGCCTGCGCTGCCGGGGTGGCCTCGCCCGCTGCGGCGGGGATGGCAGTCCCTGCGAAGGCCAGGCAAGCGGCGGCGATCAGACGGGAAGGCATGACGAACTCCTGGGTGCAGCGGTGTATTAAATCGCTACATCACCAAGAGGCGTCGAACAACCCCCGGATCAGGCGTCGATCATCTCGCGGTCGAACTCGCCGGCGCGGTTCTGGATGAAGTTGAATCGGTGCTCGGGGTTGCGGCCCATGAGCTGGTCGACCAGCTCCTTCACCGCGTGGCGCTGCTCGTGCTCGGCGGGCAGGGTGATGCGGATCAGGCTGCGGCTTTCCGGGTTCATCGTGGTTTCGCGCAGCTGCGCCGGGTTCATCTCGCCGAGGCCCTTGAAGCGCGCGACCTCGACCTTCTTGCCCTTGAACAGCGTCGCCTCCAGCTCGGCGCGGTGCGCGTCGTCGCGGGCGTAGACGCTCTCCTTGCCCGCGGTCAGGCGGTAGAGCGGGGGCTGTGCGAGGAACAGGTGTCCGCGCCGGACCACTTCGGGCATTTCCTGGAAGAAGAACGTCATCAGCAGCGTCGCGATATGCGCGCCGTCGACGTCGGCGTCGGTCATGATGACGATGCGGTCGTAGCGCAGCGCCTCGGGATCGCAGTCCTTGCGGGAGCCGCAGCCCATAGCGAGCGTGAGGTCGGCGATCTCGCTGTTGGCGCGGATCTTGTCCGCGCTGGCGCTGGCGACGTTGAGGATCTTGCCGCGGATCGGCAGGATCGCCTGGGTCTTGCGGTTGCGCGCCTGCTTGGCGCTGCCGCCCGCGCTGTCGCCCTCGACGATGAACAACTCGGTCTCGCCGTCTCCCTCGCCGCTGCAATCGGTGAGCTTGCCGGGCAGGCGCAGCTTCTTGGCATTGGTCGCGGTCTTGCGCTTGATCTCGCGCTCGGCCTTGCGCTTGAGGCGCTCGTCCATCCGCTCCATCACCGCGCCGAGCAGCGCGCGACCGCGCTCCATGTTGTCGGCGAGGAAGTGGTCGAAGTGGTCGCGCACCGCGTTCTCGACCAGGCGCGCGGCTTCGGGGCTGGTCAGGCGATCCTTGGTCTGGCTCTGGAACTGCGGCTCGCGGATGAAGACGCTGAGCATGATCTCGGCGCCGGTCATCACGTCGTCGGCCGAGATGTCCTTCGCCTTCTTCTGCCCGACCAGTTCGCCGAACGCGCGCAAGCCTTTGGTGAGCGCGGCACGAAGGCCCTGCTCGTGGGTGCCGCCGTCGGGGGTGGGCACGGTGTTGCAGTACCAGCTCGTCGAGCCGTCGGACCAAAGCGGCCAGGCGATCGCCCATTCGGCGCGGCCCTGTTCGTCGGCGAAGTCCTGCGTGCCGGTGAAGGGCTTGCTGGTGACGCACTCGCGCCCCTCGACCTGTTCGGCGAGATGGTCGGCGAGGCCGCCGGGGAATTTGAACACCGCTTCGGCCGGAACCTCCTCGCTCGCGAGCGATGGTGCGCATTTCCAGCGGATTTCGACCCCGGCGAACAGGTAGGCCTTCGAGCGCGCGAGCTTGTACAGCCGCTTGGGGCTGAACTGGCGGTCGCCGAAGATCTCGGTGTCGGGGGTGAAGGCCACGGTGGTACCGCGCCGGTTCGGCGTGGGTCCGAGTTCCTGCAGCCTGCCTTGCGTCACCCCGCGGGAGAATTCCTGCGCATAAAGCTGGCGGTCGCGCGCGACCTCGACGCGGGTGTGGCTCGACAGCGCGTTCACCACGCTGACGCCGACGCCGTGGAGACCGCCGCTGGTGGCGTAGGCCTTGCCCGAGAACTTGCCGCCCGAGTGCAGCGTGCCGAGGATCACCTCGAGCGTCGATTTGCCCGGAAACTTGGGATGCTCGGCCACCGGCATCCCGCGGCCGTTGTCGGCGATCGAGATGCGGTTGCCTTCCTCGAGGCTGACCTCGATCCGTGTCGCATGGCCCGCGACCGCCTCGTCCATCGCGTTGTCGAGCACTTCGGCGGCGAGGTGGTGCAGCGCGCGCTCGTCGGTCCCGCCGATGTACATGCCCGGGCGGCGGCGCACGGGCTCGAGCCCCTCGAGCACTTCGATCGAGGAAGCGTCGTAGTCTCCGCTCGAGGCGGGGGTGTCGGCAAACAGGTCGTCAGGCATGGTTGGACCCCCTGGACTATAGGCCGCGGATTCGCGACGCTTCAAGGCCGGGCGAGGGCGTTATCGTCAGCGTCAGAAGCTGGTCGGAGCCGGCGAGACGATCACGACTTCGCCGTTGCGCACCTCGCGCACTTCCATCGCGCGCTGGATCACGCCGCTGCGGTCGAATCGGAAAGGCCCGTCGAGACCGAGAAAGCCGCCCTCGTCGTAAAGCTGCGAGGCGGGGAAGCTGCGGCCCGTGCGCCAGTCCTGCGCCACGCGCAGCGCGAGCAGCACCCCGTCGTAGCCCAGCGTGGAGATGCGGTACGGTTGCGAGCCGAAGCGGCTCGAATAGCTATCCGAGAAGCGCTTGAACCGCGAGTCCGAGACCGCCGAGAATAGCGCGCCGCGCAGCGCGGCCGCAGTGGTGACGGCGCTCTCTCCGCTCCATAGCTCGGTCCCGATGATCTGGATGGAACCGGCGCCGCCGGGGCGCAGCTCGCCTGCGGCCTGCGCGGCGAGGCGCGGGCCGTCGGCGATCAACACGGTATCGAAGCCGCCCTGCTGTTCGAGCCGCTGGGCCGCGCTGACGATCGAGGTATTGCCGCGCGCGTACGTCTCGCTCGCCATCATCTCGCCCCCGGCGCGCGCGACCGCGGTGGACAGCGCCGCTTCGGCGCGACGCCCGTACTCGCCTTCGGGCACGATTGCGGCGAAATTCTCCGCCCCGCGCTGGTTGGTAGCGTAGGCGACGGTGCGCGCGATCGACTGTTCCGGAATGTGACCCATGATGAAGACGTCGGGCCCGGCAACGGTGACGTCGTTCGAGAACGAGATCAGCGGCACATCGGCGGGCCGCGCTTCGGCAAGCACCTGGCCGACATTCTCACCCATCAGCGGGCCGAGGATCAGCTTGTTGCCATCGGCGATCGCGCGGCGGGCGGCCTCGCGCGCACCGCCGGAGGTGTCGTAAGTGGTGATGCGCAGATTGTCCGCACTGGTGTCGAGCAAGGCCATTGTCGTCGCGTTGGCGATCGACTGACCGACCGCGCCGTTGTTGCCCGACATCGGGACCAGCAGCGCGACGCGGTGGCGGGTCTCGTCGCTCGGCAGACCCGATTCGGTGGGTTCGGGGGTCGGCTCGGGCCGGGGCGCGGTGGAGGTGGTCGGCCCCTTGGGAATGACCTGGCATCCCGCCAGGAGCGCGCTTGCCCCCGCGATGACCAGCGTCCGCCGATCCAGTTTCCAACGCTTCATGCTTGCGGCTCCCCGTCGTCGTGTTCATGGATGCGGAGGTGGCCCACCAACCTCTCCAGCCCGGTCTCTATATAGTCGCGACCCCGATTGGCAATCTTGGCGATATAACCCTGCGGGCAGCCGAGACGCTGGCGCGATGCGACGGGGTGGCCTGCGAGGACACGCGCGTCACCGGCAAGCTGATGAAGCACTTCGGGCTGTCGAAACCGCTCTGGCGCTACGACGATCACGCGGGGGAGAAGGATCGCGCGCGTCTCCTCGCCGCGATGCGTGACAAGGCGGTCGTGCTGGTGAGCGATGCGGGCACGCCGCTGGTGTCGGACCCCGGCTATCGCCTCGTGCGCGAGGCGCGCGCCGAGGGGATCGCGGTGACCACGCTGCCCGGCGCCTGCGCGGCGATCGCGGGGCTGACGCTCTCGGGCCTGCCCAACGACCGCTTCCTGTTCGCAGGCTTCCTGCCGAACAAGGACAAGGCGCGGCGCGAGGCGCTGGAGGCGGCGGCCAGGGCCGATGCGACCGCGATCTTCTACGAGACCGCGCCGCGGCTGGTGAAGTCGCTCGAGGCGATCGGCGCGCTGCTGCCCGGGCGCGAGATCGCGGTCGCGCGCGAGCTGACCAAGCTGCACGAGGAATGCCGTGGGGGCAGCGCCGCGGAGCTCGCCGCGCACTATTCGGCGCATCCGCCCAAGGGTGAGATCGTGCTGCTGATCGGCCCGGCGAGCGACGAACCGGCGGGCGAGCACGATATCGACGCGCTGCTACGCGCGGCGCTTGAAACCTCGAAGGCCTCGCAGGCGGCGGCGCAGGTCGCCAAGGCGACCGGGCACGACCGCAAGGCGCTCTACGCCCGCGCGCTCGAGCTGCGCGGCGCGTGAAGCGCCAGCGCGCCGAGCGGCAGGGGCGCGAAGGGGAAGGGCGCGCGGCTCTGTGGCTGCAGATGAAGGGCTGGCGCGTGCTCGACCGGCGACGCAAGACCCCGCTCGGCGAGATCGACCTCGTGTGCAAGCGCGGCGGGGTGATCGCCTTCGTCGAGGTCAAGTGGCGCAAGTCCGCCGCCGAGCTCGATCATGCGATCGACGAATACCGGCTGAGCCGCGTCGCCGCCGCGGCCGAGGCGGTGGCGCACGAGTACGCGACCGACGGCGAGGATATCCGGATCGACGTGCTGCTCCTTGCGCCGGGCGGCTTCCCCCGCCACATCGTCAACGCCTGGCAGCCTTAGAGGAGCACGAATGAACCTGCGCGTCGCCGTCCAGATGGACCCGATCGAGACCGTCAACATCGCGGGAGATTCGTCGTTCGCGCTGATGCTGGCGGCGCAGGCGCGCGGGCATCGGGTGTGGCACTATGACGTCGCCTCGCTTGCGTGGGAAGAAGGGCGGATAACCGCCTGGGCGCGCGAGGTTTCGGTCCAGCGCGTCGAAGGCGATCACTTCCGCTGGGAGAGCGGGCGAACGAAGGTCGACCTCGGCAGCGAGATCGACGTCGTGCTGATGCGGCAGGACCCGCCATTCCATCTCGGCTATATCAGCGCGGCGTTGCTGCTCGACCGGTTGAAGGGCGAGACGCTGGTGGTCAACGATCCGCGAGAGGTGGTGAACGCGCCCGAGAAGATGTTCGTGCTCGACTACGCGCGGTTCATGCCGCCCACGCTCGTGGCGCGGCGGTTGGAGGATATTCGCGCCTTCCAGCAGAAGCATGGCGCGGTCGTGGTCAAGCCGCTCCACGGCAACGGCGGCAAGGCGATCTTCCGCATCGATGCCGACGGCACCAATCTCTCGGCACTGTCCGAGGTCTTCAATCAGACCTGGCCCGAGCCGCATATGATCCAACCTTTCCTTCCCGAAGTGGCCGAAGGCGACAAGCGCATCGTGCTGGTCGACGGAGAATTCGCCGGCGCGATCAATCGTTTTCCGGGCGAAGGTGAGTTCCGTTCGAACCTGGCGCAAGGTGGCCATGCAGAGGCGGCGACGCTGACCGCGCGCGAGGAGGAAATCTGCGCGGCAATGGGCCCCGAGCTCAAGCGCCGCGGGCTCGTGTTCGTCGGGATCGACGTGATCGGCGGCAAGTGGCTGACCGAGAGCAACGTCACCAGCCCGACCGGCATCGTGGCGATCGACAGGTTCAACGGCACCGACACCGCCGCCCGCATCTGGGGTGCGATCGAGGCGCGGCACGCGAACCTCTAGCGTTCTCGCGCGTTCACCCCGCCATGCAGGATTTCATCATCGAGGCGATCGCCTTCGGCGGCTACATCGGCATCGCATTGCTGATGGCGATCGAGAATGTCTTTCCGCCGATCCCGTCCGAAGTGATCATGGGCATCGGCGGGGTATTGGTGGCGCGGGGCGAGATGGAATTCTGGCCGCTGATGCTCGCCGGCACATTGGGCTCCACCGCGGGCAACTACACCTGGTTCTGGCTCGGCAACAAATGGGGTTATCGCCGGATGCGGCCGTTCATCGACCGCTGGGGCCGCTGGCTGACGCTCGACTGGG
>CAMPIX010000035.1 GCA_946886565.1 uncultured Altererythrobacter sp. | reverse complement strand
TGCCGCGGGTGTTCGACACCCGCTTCTACCTCGCCGATCTCGGCACCGGCGCGGTCGAGGTAACGGTCGATGCGACCGAGAACACCAGGCTGTTCTGGAGCACCGCGCAAGCAGCGCTCGAGGCGGCCGATCGCGGCGAGCTGACGGTGATCTTCCCGACCCGCCGCAACCTCGAACGCCTCGCCCGGTTCGACGACTTCGACGCCGCGCTGCACGACTGCGCCGCCCATCCCCCGCGCACGATCACCCCATTCTTCGAGGATCGCGACGGCGAAGGCTGGATCTGCATTCCGGACGACGCCGGCTACCCCGTCACCGCGGAACGGCTTCAGGGCCTCAACCGCGGGTGACGACGAGTGGAGGAACGGCTGGGCGCATCCGTCCGGACAAAGAAAGGTGCTCCAAGTATTGGAAAATACCCGCGAAGTCGCGACCCCTCTTTGCGCCCGGATTTCGGCCATCTACTATAGGCGCGGATGGCTGAACGCTGCCATCATACCAGCAAGCCGATCAGTACTTGCAGCAGTTGCCATTCCGTAATAGCAGGCCGCCATCCACCGGACCCGGCCGCGCCGGGTGGCTCGGCCCGGCGCCTATCCCCGGGACAACCTTTCAGACCGGCTCTTCTCCAGCCGCACAAAGTGTTCGCAGCTGAGCGGCGCATTGCAGCGCCGTGCCGGTCGTGTGAGTCGTGTTAGGGTTCACATGTTCGATATTCCCGCGCTGAAGCGCGAATGGCTTTCCAATCCCCGGCGGGACGTGCTCGCCGGGATCGTGGTCGCATTGGCGCTCATTCCCGAGGCGATCGGGTTCTCGATCATCGCCGGGGTCGATCCGCGGGTCGGTCTCTATGCCTCGTTCTCGATCGCGGTGATCATTTCGCTGGTCGGTGGACGGCCGGGAATGATCTCGGCGGCAACCGCGGCGATCGCAGTGCTCGTGCTGCCGTTGATCCGGGATCACGGCGTCGAGTATCTGTTCGCAGCCACCATCCTCATGGGGGTAATCCAGTGCATCGCGGGCCTTTTGCGGATGCATCTGCTGATGCAGTATGTCTCGCGTTCGGTCATCACCGGCTTCGTCAACGCGTTGGCAATCCTGATTTTCATGGCGCAGCTGCCCGAGCTGACCGGCGTCCCGATGCTGACTTACGTGCTGGTCGCGGCGGGCCTCGCGATCATCTATCTGTTCCCGCTGCTGACCAAGGCGGTCCCGTCGCCGCTGGTGGCGATCGTCGTGCTCACCTCGGTGGTGATCTACGCAGGGATGGATGTGCGCACCGTAGGCGACATGGGCGAGCTGCCTGCCTCGCTTCCGGCTTTCCTCATTCCCGACGTGCCGTTCACCCTAGAGACGCTGCAGATCATCCTGCCCTATTCGGCGACGATGGCGGCGGTCGGTCTGTTAGAATCCATGCTGACCGCGCAGATCGTCGACGACCTGACCGACACGCCCTCCGACAAGCAGCGCGAGATGAAGGGCCAGGGCATCGCCAATTTCGTCACCGGCTTCTTTGGCGGCATGGGTGGCTGCGCGATGATCGGCCAGTCGGTGATCAACGTGAAGTCCGGCGGCGAGACGCGGCTGTCGACGTTCGTTTCCGGCGTGTTCCTGCTGTTCCTGCTGCTCGTGCTCGGACCGCTGGTGGCACAGATCCCGATGGCGTCGCTGGTCGCGGTGATGATTATGGTCTCGATCGGCACGTTCTCGTGGCGCTCGATCAAGGATATCCGCCACCATCCGTGGCAGTCCTCGGTGGTGATGATCGTCACCGTCGTCGTGGTGGTATGGACGCACGATCTTGCGCAAGGCGTGCTTGCGGGCGTGATCCTGTCCGGGCTGTTCTTCGCTAGCAAAGTCAAGCGGCTGTTCACCGTCGCGACCGAACTTTCGGGTGATGGGCGCATGCGAACCTACCGCATCGAAGGCCAGGTCTTCTTCGCGTCGTCCGACCGCTTCGTCGAGGCGTTCGACTACAAGGAAGTGCTCGATCGGGTGAAGATCGATGTCGGCCGAGCGCACTTCTGGGACATCTCCGCGGTCGGCACGCTAGACAAAGCGATCCTCAAGTTCCGCCGCGAAGGCACCGAAGTCGAGGTCGTCGGCCTGAATGATGCCAGCGCGGCGATGATCGAGCGCTACGCCGTTCACGACAAGCCCGGCGCCGAAGCGCAGCTGGGAGGGCACTGATGGGAGAGAACACCATGGAAAGCATCCTCGCCGCCGTCGACGCTTCGACGTATGCCGAGAGCGTCTGCCGTTACGCCGGATGGGCAAGCCGACGGCTCGAGCTTCCGGTCGAACTGCTGCATGTCGTCCAGCGCCAGGATCCCGTGACCGCGAGGCGCGACCTGTCGGGCGCCATCGGCCTGGGCGTCAAGGGCAACCTGATGGACGAGCTCGTCCGGCTGTCCGAGGAAAGCAGCAAGGTCGAGATCGAACGCGGCCGTGCTCTGCTCTCCGCAGGAGAGGCGATCCTGCGCGAAGCGGGCGCTACCGAGGTCGCCACGCTCCACCGCCACGGTGGGATCGTCGAGACCATCCTCGAACGCGAAGCGGACGCACGCGTGCTGGTGATCGGCAAGCGCGGCGCAAGCCATGAGTTCGCCAGCGATCATATAGGCTCGAAGGTCGAGCGCGTGGTTCGCGCCAGCGAGAAGCCGGTGCTGGTCGCGTCGCGCAGTTTCGTCGAGCCGCGTCACATGGCGTTTGCCTACGATGCCAGCCCTGCGGCCGAGCGGGCGCTGGAGCGGCTCGCCAATTCGCCGCTGTTTGCAGGACTGCCAGTCACGATCGTGATGGCCGAGGCTCATGGCGATGCCAAGCGGAGCCAGCTCGATCGTGCTGTCGCGGCCTTCGCGCCGGGGCATCAGGTGAGAGTGCTCATGGAACCCGGCAAAGCCGAGCAGGTCATTCCCGATGTAGTTGCAGCGACCAACGGCGCGCTGCTGCTGATGGGCGCCTACGGCCACTCGCCGATCCGCCGATTGATCGTCGGCAGCACTACCAGCGAGATGGTGCGAACGGTCAAGGCGCCAGTGCTGCTGGTGCGGTGACATGTCGATCGACCCGGCTACGTTCCGCGATCTGCTGCTCCGGCGGCGCGCCGAACTCGACGAGCAGGACCGGATATCCGAAGACGATCGCGCGCCGGTCACGCTCGACCAGGAAAGCGTTGGCCGCCTGTCGCGAATCGATGCGATGCAGGTCCAGGCGATGGCGCTCGCGCAGGAGCGACGACGCAATGCAGAGCGCCTAGCCATCGCCGCCGCACTCCAGCGGATCGAGGTGGGGGAGTTCGGGTATTGCGCCGAATGCGGCGATCCGATCGCAATCCGGCGGCTTCACAATAATCCGACGGCGGTGAGGTGCCTCGACTGCGCTGAAGGGGCCTAGCGGCGCTGCGCATTCACCGGATGAGCGCACCCTCTGTCCGATGGAACATTGTTTCGAGAATCCTCGAATGAATCGTTGACGACCTGGAGGCCGGGCGAATATTTCGGGATTCATGGAAATGAACTCGCCTGCGGCCATCGATGCCCTCGGCGCTCTTGCGCAGGAGCACCGCCTCGCGCTGTTTCGCTTGCTGGTTCAGAACGGCGAAAAGGGCATGCCGGCGGGCGCCATCGCCCAAGCGCTCGGCATCCCGAACTCCTCCCTCTCGTTCCACCTCGCCCATCTGACCCGCGCCGGGCTGATCGTGCAGCGCCGCGAGGGACGCTCGCTCGTCTACACCGCCGACTATCCGGCGATGAACGCCCTCGTCGGCTATCTCATGGAAAACTGCTGCGGCGGTGCGGACTGCGCGCCGGCAACCGCTAGGAACGGCGGGACCCGGCAGCACGAGGGTTCGATCCTGGCGAAGGAATCCGAATGAACACCGACATCGTCATCTATCACAATCCGGAATGCGGGACTTCGCGCAACACGCTCGCGATGATCCGCAATGCGGGCATCGAACCGCATGTGATCGAGTATCTGAAGACTCCGCCTTCGCGCGCCATGGTCGAAGCTCTGATCGCGCGGGCGGATATGACGCCGCGAGAGCTGCTGCGCGAAAAGGGCACGCCGTTCGCCGAGCTCGGCCTCGACGATCCCACGCTTTCCGACGAGCATCTGATCGGCGCGATGATGGATCATCCGATCCTGATCAACCGGCCGCTGGTGGTCTCTCCGCTGGGCGTCAAGCTGTGCCGTCCATCGGAGAAGGTGCTCGAGCTCCTCCCGACGCGGCAGCGCGGCGTGTTCGTTAAGGAAGACGGCAAGCAGGTCGTCGATGCCCGCGGCGAGAAAGACCTTTGACCGCTTCTTCCGACCGCACGCGGCTGTCGTTTCTCGATCGCTACCTGACCCTGTGGATCTTCCTCGCCATGGCGCTCGGCGTGGGCCTGGGTGCGATGTTCGAAAGGTTGCCGCAGGCGCTGGACAGGCTCTCGTGGGGGTCCACCAATATCCCGATTGCGGTCGGTCTCATCCTCATGATGTATCCGCCGCTGGCCCGTGTCCGCTATGCTGAATTGCCCCGGGTTTTCGACGACAAGCGGGTCCTGGCGATCTCTCTCGTCCAGAACTGGATCATCGGCCCGGTCCTGATGTTCGCACTGGCCGCGATCTTCCTGGCCGACTATCCGGAATACATGACCGGGCTGATCCTTATCGGCCTGGCCCGGTGCATCGCCATGGTGATCGTCTGGAACCAGCTGGCCAGGGGCGACAACCAGTATGTGGCCGCCCTGGTCGCCTTCAATTCGATCTTCCAGATTCTGTTCTTCAGCGTCTACGCCTGGTTTTTTCTCGCCGTGCTGCCGCCTCTGTTCGGGCTGGAGGGCAGCATCGTCGATGTCAGCTTCTGGACCATTGCCGAAGCCGTGCTGATCTACCTCGGCATCCCGTTCCTCGCCGGATATCTTACGCGCAGATGGCTGACGCGCGCGAAGGGCGAAGAGTGGTATGAGAACCGCTTCATCCCCGGCATTGCCCCAATCACTCTCGTCGCGCTGCTGTTCACGATCGTCGCCATGTTCTCTCTCAAGGGCGGCGACATCGTGAGCTTGCCCGGCGACGCGGTCCGCATCGCGATCCCGCTCACGATCTACTTCGTGGTCCAGTTCACGATCAGCTTCTACATGGGCAAGCTGATCGCGAGCGACTATCCGCGCACGACGGCCGTGGCATTCACCGCCGCAGGCAACAATTTCGAGCTCGCCATCGCCGTGGCCATCGCCGCTTTCGGCTTGGCCTCGCCAGTCGCCTTTGCCGCAGTCATCGGCCCCCTGGTCGAAGTTCCGGTGCTCATCCTCCTGGTCGGTGTCGCGTTCCGCCTGGGGCGCCGCTGGTTCCCCGCCAGCGCGCCCGCTGAGGCCCGCGCATGAGCATCGCGCCTTTTGAACGCCTGCGAACATTGAGCGATCCGCACGAGTTTCCGGCGCTGAGGAGCGAATACGTCCATCGGCTGCCGGCGATCGGGCTCGGCGCGATGGACCCACCGCCGCGCATTCTGCCGATCGGCTTTCACCATGCCTCCGCAATGGCATGGGCGAGGTCGTCGTCGGTGAAGGGCTTCGTGAGTCGAGGCAACTCCCGCGCCGGGCCTTCGGGCAGCTCGGCGTAGCCCGATGCGATGATCATCTTGAGGCCGGGGTGGCGTTCTCTGGCATGCCTCACCAGTTCGGCGCCCGTCATTCCCGGCATGGCGTAGTCGGTAATCATGAGATCCACACGCTCGTTCTCGAGGATATCGAGCGCCGCGGCCCCGGACGACGCCTCGAGGACCTGATGGCCCATGTCTTCGAGAATGGTCGCCGTGTTGAGCAGGATTATGCCATCATCGTCGACGGCAAGGATGCGCAGAGATCTGGCCGTCATGCCGGGCTGAACTTCGGGTTCGGCAACCTCGCCAGGCGTCTCTTCGGGCAGTTTGAGCAGGATGGTCGCCGTGGTGCCCTTGCCCCGTTCGCTCTGCAGCGAAAAATGGCCGCCGCATTGTTCGATCATGCCGAGCACCATGGACAGGCCGAGGCCAGTGCCCTTGCCGATGCCCTTGGTCGTGAAGAAGGGCTCCGCGGCGCGCGCAAGCGTGTCCTGATCCATGCCTTCCCCCTCGTCCGTGACCGAAAGCCGGACATATGGTTCGTCGTCCCCGGGGCGCTCGGTCTTTTCCGCAGCGATCACGATATTGCCGCCATCGGGCATCGCGTCGCGAGCGTTTACAACCAGGTTCATGATCGCCAGTTCGAGTTGGGTGACATCGGCCGCAACCCGAGGAAGATGCAGCGGAAAGTCGAGCCGGATCGAGATACGGGGGCCGATCGTGCGCTCAAGAAGCTCGGCCATCTCGCCCACAGAAGCCATGAGATCGACAGCTTCCAGCTTCAGGTCCTGCTTGCGGGCAAAGGCAAGCATCCGCTGCGTGAGCGTTGCACCGCGTTCGGCGGCCTTGATAGCGTTGTCCAGAAAGCTTTCCGCATCCTGTCCTTCGGCTGTTCGACGCTTGGCTAGCCTGAGGCTGCTGAGGATGGCGGCCAGAATGTTGTTGAAGTCGTGCGCAACCCCGCCCGTGAGCTGGCCGATCGCTTCCATCTTCTGCGACTGGAAGAATTGCTCACGCGAGGCTTCGAGCGATTCCTGGGCCAACTTGCGCTCGGTAAGATCGCGGGTAATCTTCGTGTAGCCGAGCAGGTTGCCTTCATCGTCACGGATCGGATCGATGACGACGCTGGCCCAGAATGTGCTGCCGTCCTTCCTCTTGCGCCAGCCCTCGGCTTCGAAGCGGCCTTCCGATGCGGCTGTCTCCAAGGCTTTTTGCGGGATTGCCGCTTCGAGATCTTCTGGTGTGTAGAAACGCGAGAAGTGCTGTCCGATGATCTCTGCGGAACGATAGCCCTTGAAACGCTCGGCACCCGCGTTCCAGCTGGACACGTTGCCCTCGCGATCGAGCATGTAGATCGCATAGTCCGTGACCCCCTGGACAAGCAGCCGGAAGCGCTCTTCGCTTTCGCGCAGGGCTTCCTCGGCCGCCTTTCGTTCGGACAAATCGCGGGTGATCTTGGCGAAGCCGATGTGTTCGCCGTTTTCGTTGCGAATGGGATCGATGACCGCATTGGCCCAGAAACTGCTGCCGTCCTTACGCACCCGCCAGCCCTCAGCTTCGAACCGGCCATCGATAAGCGCGGATTGGAGAGCGTGGGCGGGACGGCCGCGGCCGCGATCCTCGTCGGTATAGAAACGGGAAAAGTGCTCGCCGATGATCTCATCGGGCCGGTAGCCCTTGAGCCGCTCCGCCCCCGGGTTCCAACTGATGACAACTCCTCCGGGGTCGAGCATGTAGATCGCGTAGTCCTTGATGCTCCGGATGAGCAAATCGGCCCGGTTGGTGGATTGCGACGATCCGTTCATAACCAGTTGCAGACTCCCGATGTCCTGAATCAGCTTGGATGCCTTTGATTACCGAGAACAAAAGCCTTCCGGAAGAAAGGCTATTATCGCGCTGCGCCGCCGCCGTCACGCACGATGACCCGACGCGGGAACCGAACCGCCAAGCTCGTGCTCAACTCCGCCATCGAGGGAGCGACAGACTTTCGGGCCATTGAGGATCGCGAATTGCGCGGGCACCCTTCCTTAACCGCTATGCGCCATGATGACGCAGCGAAATGCCAGTTTAACGCCGGAATGCCATGTCGAGCGAAGACACCAGAGGCGAAGAAGCGCTCGCCTTTCTGGCGACGCAGCTGCTCGCCCCCACACCGCAGAATTACACGCTGGCCTACCTTGCGCTCAACCAGCCCGACTCGCAGATCGCTCGCGCGGTGCGAGCAATGGCCGACGATGGTCTTCGCATCAGGCAGCAGGAAGCCGACGAGATCGTCGCGCTCTACGCAAAGGACGCGCTCGCGGTCGCGCCCGGTGCGTCCGAGGCTGAACGCCGGGCCTTGCAGAAACAGGCGAGCAAGCTCAGCGAGATGACCGCCTCCGCAGCGGCCGCGTCGCATGATTTCGCGCGCGATCTGGATGCGGAAGCAAAAGGGCTCGACAATGAGGCGGCGCGCACCGTTCAGCTCGTTGCCCGGATGATCGCACGATCCAAGCGCGCAGAGGACAGTTTTCGCTTCGCCCTGGAGGAAATCGATACTCTTCGGCAGGAGCTCGAGAACGCCCGCGAAGAGGCCGAGCGCGACCCGCTGACTAACCTTCCCAATCGCCGCTCCATCGAGCGGCATCTGCAGCATCTCGCCAGCAGCGGCGTCGTGCGCACGATCGGGCTGTGCGACATCGATCACTTCAAGTCGTTCAACGACCGTTACGGTCACGCTGTGGGCGATCGCATTCTCAAGATGATCGCCTCGACCCTGGCGGCCGGTTGCGCGCCCCATTTCGTCGGGCGTTGGGGCGGCGAGGAATTTCTCGTCGTAATCGCCGGCGACGAGCTGGATCGATGCGTCGAATTGCTCGAAAACGTGCGGCAAGATCTTGCGGGCCGCAACTTCAAACAGCGCGAGACCGACGAACCGCTTGGCCGAATCACGTTCTCGGCCGGCGTGGCTACCGCGGTCGGCGACCACAGCCAGAATTATGCGGCGATACACCGCGCGGACGCGAGCATGTACGAAGCCAAGGCCGCCGGCCGCAATCGGGTTCTGGCATCCTAGACCGCGCATTCACAGCGCCGGCCTCAGTATCCACCGTCTTCTTCTCAATGGGCCCCGCCACTGCGCACCAAACACGAGCGGAAGCGGATACGCGGCCGCGCAATCGGGCGAAAACCAGCGCCCCTGCGCCAGCGGCGGTCCTATGCCGTCTGAAGCGGTGCAACCCCTTGCGAGAATGGCGCATCCTCGCATTCTCCCAGTGGCGTGGCGCGCCCGGCAGGACTCGAACCTGCTGCCTCAAGATTAGAAGTCTCGCGCTCTATCCAGATGAGCTACGGGCGCGCGCATCGGGGCCATAGCGCGCTTTTCGTGCGCCGCAAATCGCGATAGGCAACGCCATGGACGAGAGCCTTACGAGCGGGGCGCCTGTGCGCGTGGAAGCCGGGCGAGGCGCGCCACCGGCGTTTCGCTACTACGATCTGATCATGGCCGCCTTCGTTGCGATCCTGCTGCTGTCGAACATCATCGGCGCCTCGAAGCCTTCGTTCGTCACGCTTCCCGGCGGCACCCAATGGTCGTTCGGGGCCGGCGTGCTGTTCTTTCCGATCAGCTACATCATCGGCGACGTGCTGACCGAGGTTTACGGCTATGCGCGGGCGCGCCGGGTGATCTGGACCGGGTTTGCCGCGCTCGCGTTCATGGCGGTGATGGCCTGGATCGTCGTCGCGCTGCCGCCGGCGGAGGGATGGCCGGGCCAGGATGCGTACGAGTTCGTGTTCGGAAATTCGTGGCGCATCGTGCTCGCCTCGATGGTCGCGTTCTGGGCTGGCGAGTTCGCCAACAGTTTCGTGCTCGCCAAGATGAAGGTCTGGACGGCGGGCAAGGCCCTGTGGGCGCGCACGATCGGCTCGACCGTGGTCGGTCAGGGGCTCGACAGCCTGATCTTCTACCCGCTCGCGTTCTGGGGCCTTGCCGGATGGCCTGTGGAGCTTCTGTGGCAGGTCGTGCTCTCGCAGTGGCTGATCAAGACCGTCTGGGAAGCGTTACTGACTCCGGTCACCTATGCCGTCGTAGGGTCGCTCAAAAGGCGGGAGGGGATCGACATCTACGACACGGGGACCGACTTTTCGCCGTTCGCGTCGGAGCAGGACACGAAATGAAAAGGGGCCGGGCGCGAGACCCGACCCCTTCCTCCCCCGACCGTCCGTGCCGTCAGAACCGGGCGCCGACCGCGATGCCGTAACGCCGCGGATCGAGCGTGAAGATATTGGTGTAGAGGCCCGAAGAGGCGTCGGTCACGTAAAGGCCCGTCACCGAGTCGCTGTCGAAGATGTTCTGCACGAAGCCGCGCACGTACCAGGTGTCGTCGGGGCCGTTGAACTGGATCGAGGCATTGGCCTGGACGAACGCCTCGATGCGGTTGACCCGGCCGTTGAAGACATTGCCGTATTGCGTGCCCGTCATCGCCACGTCGAAACGCGGAACCAGCGACATTCCGTTGTCGAACGGCAGCGTGTACTGAACGCCGAGCGAGGCCTTGTATTCGGGCGCCTGCGGCAGCTTGTTGCCTCGCAGGTTGACCTCGACGCCGGGGCTTAGAACATCCACGGGCCCGAAGCTGTTGAGGAGCGGCTGCAAGGGTGCAAACGCCGGATTGAATTCACCAATATCTCCGTTGGCGCCTGCCGCCAACGCTTCACAGATGCCGAACGCTCCGGTCGAGGCGATGTTCGCGTTAGATGGGAACGCCGTTGGGCCCTGAAGACCGAGCGGACTATTCACGGCCGTAACAAACGCCATCGCTCCAGCGCCCGTCACCGCGCAGTTCGCGCCGTTGGTGATGTCCTTGATGATCACCGCATTGGGATCGCCGCCGCCCGGATCGCGAGGGTTTGAGAAGAACTGATCGCCGGCAACCTCCGCCTGGAGGTAGCTGAGGTTCATGTTGATCAGCCAGCGGTCCGATGGGCGGACATACGATTCGAACTCGATACCCCAGATGTCGGCGTCGATCGTGTCGTTGACCGAAGTCCGCGCGACGATACGGCTCAGCTGCAAGTCCTTGTACTTGTAGTAGAACCCAGTGAGATTCACTTGCAGCGCACCATTGAGGAACGTGTTCTTGGTGCCAATTTCGAATGCGTCGATCGATTCCGACGGAAAGCTCTCGGGCACCGCGAAGACGGCCTGCAACGGCGGGTTGATCCCGCCCGACTTGTAGCCCCGCGAGTACGAGGCATAGAGCAGATTGTCGGGCGTGACCTGGAAGTCCAGCACCGCACGTCCGGTGATTTCGTCGAATGAGACATCGCGCTCCTGCTGGATCTGATTGCCCGGCGTACCGGGATCCGCGTCGTACGGAACGCCGCCCGGACCGAGCAAGGGAACGATGGGCGAGTCGAACGGATCGCCATCGTTACTGAAGGGATTGAGAAAGCTGAACAGGGTGCTGCGTGCGATGACGGACTTGCTGTCATCGTTGTAGCGCAGACCGCCGGTCAGCCGCAGCTTGTCGCTGATGTCGACGTAAACCTCGCCGAAGATACCGAACGATTCCAGCTGGAAATCGTCGGTGTTGTTGCGGAAGAACGAGGTCGCGAAATAAGATGGCGGCAATCCCCCGCCCAGCGCCGTAAAGGTGCCGATGAGCCCGGTGACGTAATCGATCGCGAAGGCGTTTACGTAATAGCTGTTCTCGCTCGTGTGCGAGTCGGCATAGATTCCGCCGAGCAGGAAATTGAACGGGCCGTCGAAATCGGAACTCAGGATGGCTTCCGCCGACCATGACTCAGTATCGCCGTTAGAGCGATCGAACGAGAGCGGCACGTCG
This sequence comes from uncultured Altererythrobacter sp., assembly GCA_946886565.1. The sequence continues at coordinate 2,783 of CAMPIX010000035.1, read as the reverse complement.
GAGCAGATTGAGAAACCTTCATATCCGCCGCGATTTTCGAAGCGGTTATCCGAGGTGCAGAGCTGTCCGTCCGGACCGTTCGGAATGATTGCCTGGGCGATCGGCGCGAAGTACGAGGCGGGCAAACCGGGAACATTGCCCGCAGCCGCGGCCGCGAGCGTAGCCAGCGCGGTCTGGAAGCGAACGCCGCTGCGGCTGGGGACGCCCAGATTGTAGTCCTGCCGCGAATCGACGCTCGTTTCCTGATAGTTGCCCGTCAGCGACAGGTTCAGCGCGCCGAAACGCTGATCGATACTGGCCTGGAAGATCAACTCGTCGGCGAAGTATTCGGGCGTGAACGGTGTGTTCACCGTGCGGACGTCGCGGGGTTCCTGGAAGTCGGCGAAGCCGTCGGGGCCGTAAAGGCTGTTGAGACCGAAGGCCCCGGGAATGCCGTTAATCGTGAGGAATTCGCTCGATCCCAGGGTGCCGGTGAAGGTGGCGTTGGTATTGACCTTGTCGAAGCCCCGGAAGTTGTTGAGACAGCCCAGAACCCCGGTCGGATCGCGCTGGCAACGCTGCTTCTGGATGCGCAGGCGATCGTCGTTCTCGCGAAAGTAGTAACCCATCAGGTCGATGGTGGTGTCGGGGCCCGGCTCGAAGCGGAGCGTTCCGCGCACCGCGTACATGTCGCGTCCGTCGATTCGCGAGTCCTTGAACAGGTTTCGCGTGTAGCCGTCGCGGTTGAGGTAGAAACCGGCGACCCTCACGCCCAGCGTCTCGCCGATCGGCAGGTTGAGCATCGCCTTGCCCTTGATGCTCTCGTAATTGCCGTATTCGACTTCCGCCGCCGCGCCGAAGCTCGACAGGTCGGGTTTGGCGGTGATCACGTTGACCACGCCCGAGGTGGCGTTTCGTCCGAACAGCGTGCCCTGCGGGCCGCGCAGCACCTCGATCCGTTCGAGATCGAAATACTCGGTCTCGAACAGGCGCGTGCCGAACAGGGGCGCTCCGTTCATATGGATCGCCGTCGCGCTGTCGCAGCTGACGCCAACGCACAAGTCGCCGATGCCGCGGATGGTGAAGCTCGAGCTTGTGAAGTTGCTCTTGGTGAACGAGACATTGGGCAGCGTCAGTTGAAGGTCGCTGGCGTTCTCGATCTGTTGCGCCTCGAGCGCTTCGGCCGTGAATGCGCTGACCGCGATCGGGACTTCCTGCAGGCTCTGCGCCTGGCGCTGCGCCGTGACGACGATAACCGGGCCGGCGGTGCTGGTGGCTGCCGCCTCCTCTTCGGTCTCGGTGTCTTGCGCGTAAGCGGGAAATGCGATTGCCCCGGCAAAAACGCCGGCAAGCAGGGTAGCCTTCACCCTCATCCGTCCTCTCCTCGTGTCCAGCCGTCTGTTGCGACTTAAACCGCAAGGAAAGTAAATCAGGATTAGCCATGCTGGCAATAGGGTTGCCGTGGAAGGGCATCTCACGATGCGGAAATTTCCGCATACGTTTGCGAGCAACGATCGGGAAGTGCAGCATTCCCCTACGTCAATCGGGCTCGAGGTCTCGGTTCACAAAATGTGGATTTCGAGCGCGGTGTTGCCGGGACGCGACTCATCTTGAGCATTCCGGTGGTTCAGAGCAGCGCCGCGCTGTCCGAAATCTGCGTGATACCGCGTTTTCCATCGGCATCGCGGCCAAGCTGTACGATCACGTCGATCACCGATGCGGCATAGGCGATCGTGTCGCCGCGCGAGAGCCCGATGCCGGTCTGCATCACCATCAGCGCGAGCTGCTCGAGCGCGCCGCGCAAGGAGTTGGCGTGGATGGTCGAGAAGCTGCCCGGATGGCCGGTGTTGATCGCGCGCAGGAAGCTGACGCTTTCCGCCCCGCGCAACTCGCCGAGCACGATCCGGTCGGGCCGCAGCCGCAATGCGGCCTGGAGCAGTTCGTTGGCGGTGACCTTGGCCTCGCCCAGTTCGCCCTTGACCGCGACGAGGCCGACCCCGTTCTCCCCCGGCAGCTTGAGCTCGGGGGTGTCCTCGACCAGCACCACGCGTTCCTGACGCGGGATCTCGCCGAGCATCGCGTTGAGGAAGGTGGTCTTGCCGGTGCTGGTGCCGCCGGAGATCAGGATCGTGCGCCTCTGGCGGATCGCCTCGCGCAAGTAGGCGATCGGTTCGGCCGGCGCGTCGGGCATCGGCGCCTGCTGCGCGTGCGAGAGCGGGCCCGCATCGTAGGCGTCGAGCGGCAGGTCGAGCCGCCGGTGGCGGCGGATCGCCATCGCCCAGTGACGGCGCGCCGCGGGCGGCCCGCAGAACTGGATGCGGGCGCCGTCCGGCAAGGTGGCGCCGAGCAGCGGATGCTCGCGGTTGATCCCCTGGTGGCTGACCCGCGCGACCTGCTCGGCGAGGCGCTGGACCAGCGTATCGTCGATATGCGGCGTGTCGATCCGCTGCATGCCCGGCGATGCGGCATCCTCGACCCACACCTCACCCGGCCGGTTGACCAGAATCTCGGTCACCGTGTCGCGGTCGAGCCATTCGCGGAACGGCGCGAGATAGGCGTCGAGATAGACGCTGCGCTCGCCGCGCGTTTCGGTCGTCAGCGTATGGACGTCGGCCGCCATCGTGGACCCTACTTGACCGCCGCGACCTGGCTGAAGTCGAGGTCGCGCGCGGTGAACACGCGGATCGGCTCGCCCTGGCGAACGCGGATCGTCGGGCCGATCTGGCTGTCCTGCTGCGCGGCGACGCTGGCCGCCGACTGCCCCGCCCCGCCGAGCACGACCGAGGCGCCGCCGGTGCCGATCG
>CAMPIX010000034.1 GCA_946886565.1 uncultured Altererythrobacter sp. | reverse complement strand
TCGCGGCCGTTGTCGACCCCGTAGTCGAAGCGCACCAGCAGCGTGGCGTTCTCGGGCGAGGTCTGGGAATAGCCGAGCTGGGCCATCTCCGCCTCGACATAGTCGGCGTAACGCTCGAACTCGAGCCCGCCGGCGAGCGCCGGATCGTCGGCGACGACTGCGAATGTCTGGCCCGTGGGGGCGGGCAGTTGCGACTGGAAACGCGACACGTCGGCCTTGAAAGGCGTGGCGCAGGCGGCAAGCCCGGCCAGCAGGACCGGCACGGCGGCCAGCCTCATCGCGCGACCCCAGCTTCTCTTTTGGGTGGTCATGATGTCAGTCCTTTACGAGTACGGTAACGTACAGCGCCGCCTTCCCCCTTGGTCGTCACACGCTGTCATCGATAGGCCGTGTTGTAAAGGCGGCGGGCTGAACGGGCTTTGAATATTCCGATTCGCAATAGTTTAGCGAAATCAGCGTTCTCGCCTGATTTTTCGGGCTTTTCTCAGCGGCCCCGCACCAGGCCCAGCGCCGCGTAGGCGGCATCGAGCGTCGGCGCGCCCATTTCGCGCGCCCGCGCGGCGCCGCGGGCGAGGATCGCGTCGAGCGCCTCGCGGTCCTCGAGCAGCGCGCGGAAGCGGCCGGTGATCGGGGCGATCGTCTCCACCATCAGCTCGGCCAGCGCGGGCTTGAACGCGCCGAAGCCCTGCCCGCCCACGTCGGCCAGCACGCCCTCCACCGTCTTGCCGGACAGCACGCCGTAGATCGCCACCAGATTGAGCGCCTCGGGCCGCCCGGCCAGCCCGGCGGCTTCGGAAGGCAGCGGCTCGGGATCGGTCTTGGCCTTCTTGATCTTCTTCACGATCGTGTCGGCATCGTCCGTCAGATTGATCCGCGCCATGTCGCTGGGATCGGACTTGCTCATCTTCGCCATGCCGTCGCGCAGGCTCATGATCCGCGCCGCATCGGGCGGGACGATCGGATCGGGCAGGGTGAAGACCGGCGCGTCGTCGCTCGCGAAGTCGTTGTTGAACTTCTGCGCAATGTCGCGCGCGAGCTCGAGGTGCTGCTTCTGGTCCTCGCCCACGGGCACGTGGGTCGTCTGATAGAGCAGCACGTCGGCCGCCTGGAGCACCGGATAGGTGAACAGCGCGATGCTCGCACCCTCGCGGTTCTTGCCCGACTTGTCCTTGAACTGCGTCATGCGGTTGAGCCAGCCCATCCGGGCGGTGCCGTTGAGCAGCCATTGCAGTTCGGCGTGCGCGGGGACTTGCGCCTGGTTGAACAGGATCGAGCGCTCGGGATCGATCCCGCAGGCGACCAGCGCGGCGGCCATCTCGAGCGTCGCGCGCTTCAGCTCGGCCGGATCGTGCGGCATCGAGATCGCGTGGAGATCGGCCAGGAAGAACAGGCAGTCGCTGCCTTCTTCGAGCTCGTCCTGCATGCGCACCCAGTTGCGGATCGCCCCCAGGTAGTTGCCAAGGTGGAGATTGCCGGTGGGCTGGATGCCTGAAACGACGCGCATGATAGTCCTGCTGCTAGTGGGAAACGAGGGCGGAGCGCTTCAGGCTCCGCACCGGGATGTCAAGCCTCGCGGCGGGTCAGCCGGCCGATCGTCTCGCGGTCGATCACCCCGAGCAGCGCCGCCAGCGCGAAGTAGACCCCCGCGCCGAGCGCCACCAGCGCCGCGATCGAGCCCACCCGCTCGAGCACGCCGCCGGAATAGAGGCCGGCGCCGTAGGGCATCGCGAACCACAGCGCGGCGCCCATCAGCAGCGCGGCGAGCACGATCCGCGCGATGCGCCCGGCGACGCGCGCGGTCATGTGGAAGCGGTCGTGCCGCGCGAGCAGCATGTAGAGCAGCGCGACGTTGGTCCACGCCGCCGCCGACCCCGCGAGCGCGAGCCCGACCACCCCGAGCCGCGGCACGAGCACGAAGTTGAGCGCGACGTTCAGCAGCAGCCCGACCAGCGCGGTGTAGACCGGCGTGCGCGTGTCCTTGCGCGCGAAGTAATTGGGCACCAGCACCTTTATCAGAACATATGCCGGCAGGCCGACCACCAGCGCCGAAGTGACAGCGCCGGTCGCCATCGCGTCCGACAAGGTGAACGCGCCGCCGGTGTAGAACGCGCGGGTAAACGCGCTGCCGGTGACGAACAGCGCGACCGCGGCGGGCACCGTGAGCAGCATGGCGAGCTCGATCGCGTTCGATTGCAGCCGCTGCGCCGAATCGTGGTCGTCGCTCGCGATATGGCGCGAGAGCGATGGCAGGATCGCGGTGCCGAGCGCAATGCCGATGATCCCGAGCGGCAACTGGTTCAGCCGGTCGCCCATCGCGAGGAAGGTGTAGGCCCCGTCGGGCAGGGTCGAAAGAAAGAACAGGTCGATGAAGCGGCTCATCTGATAGACGCCTGCGCCGAACACCGCGGGCAGGATCAATATGCCGAGCTCCTTCACCCCGTGCGTTACGCGCGGACGGCGGAAGCGCATGCGGAAGCCTGCACGGTGCGCCCAGGCCCAGAGCCACACGAGCTGGAGCAGGCCCGAGACGGTGACCGCGATCGCCAGCAGCTCGCCGGTCGCGCGCCGCGCCGCGATCCCTTCGCCCAGCGACATGCCGATGATCAGCGCCGCGATCATGCACAGATTGAGCAGGATCGGGGCGGCCGCGGCGGCGGCGAAGCGCGAGAGCGAGTTGAGCACCGCGGCGAAAAGCGTCGCGAGGCTCATGAACGCGAGATAGGGGAATGCGATCCGCGCCATCAGCACCGCGAGATCGAACAGCGCGGGATCGGCCTCGATTCCCTCGTTGGCGAACAGCCCCGCGATCCACGGCATCGCGATCAGCGCCAGCGCACCGAACACGATCAGCACCGGAATCAGGAAGGCGAGCACCTCCTCGGCGAAACGGCGCGCCTCGGAAAGCTCCTCGCTCCCCGCCATGCGGCGGTTGAACAGCGGCACGAAGGCGCTGGCAAAGGCGCCTTCGGCGAACAGGCGACGAAAGATGTTGGGAAGTTGGAAGGCGAGCTGCCAGGCGTCGCCCACCCCGCCCGCGCCGAGCGCGCGGGCGAGCAGCATGTCGCGTGCAAAGCCGAACAGCCGGCTGACCATCGTCAGCCCGCCGATCGTTCCGACGTTCTTGAGCAGGCTCATGCGGTCCTCCTTCGAGACGAGCCCTCAGCCTGCGGCTTCGGGCTCTCCTCAGGATGAGCGGGACGAGAAATCGTCGATCTCATAAGCTAAGACCGCTCATCCTGAGGAGGCTGCGAAGCCGAAGGCTGAGCGGCCGTCTCGAAGGACTTTCGCCTCAGGCCTGACCGGCGGGCGCGCCGCCCGCGGCCGCCTCTTCCTGCTGCTTCGCCTGGAGGCGCTGGTGGTAGAGACCGTTGAAGTCGATCGGATCGATGTTCAGCGGCAGCTGGCCGGCGTCCCGGCTCGCGTCGGCGAGGATGCGGCGGGCGAAGGGGAACAGCAGGCGCGGGGCCTCGGCGTAAAGGAAGGCGTGCGCCTGTTCCTCGGGCAGGTTGCGCATGCCGAGCAGGCCGCAATAGGACAGCTCGACGATGAACGCCTTGCCCTTCTCCGCGTGCGCCGTGGCGTTGATCTTGAGCTCGACCTCGTGGACCTCGCCATCGACCTGGCGCGCGGCGATGTTGAACTGCACGTCGACCTGCGGTGTGTCCTTCCACTGGAAAGACTCGGGCGCGTTGGGCACCTCGACCGACATGTCCTTGATATATTGCGCGATGATGCCCGCGGCGGGCTGGTTGTCCGCACCGTTCGCGCCGGCTGCGGGATCGAGATCGAGATCGGTGAGAATGTCGCCTTCGTCGGCCATGGTGAAATACGCTTTCGTCAAGAATGGACGGTTTGCCCGCGCGGCGGGGGTTCGGCGGCGCGCGTAGCACCCCGGGCAACCCGCCGCAACTCGCGCATGCGCACGCGGCAGGCCGCCACGCACCCGGGGCGACACGCGTTGTTCATTTGTAATTTGCCATTATCTAGGGCACGATTGGATCGGGATCGGCCGCGCGCCGTTCCCCTACGGTAAACGGGCAGAAATTTGTGATCTACGAAATCGTCATCCTCGCCATGATCGCCGCCTTCCTCGGCATGCGACTCTACTCGGTTCTCGGCCGCCGCGCCGAGCACGAGGAGGAATCGATTCCGACCCGCTTCGAAGAAGGCAAACAGGCCCCGCCGCCGGCTGCGGTGCCGGTTCGGAGCCAGCCGCTGCCGATGCCCCGTTCGGCGGGCGTCGTGCCCGCGGTCGAGCGCGGGGTGCAGGACATTGCCGCCGCCGACCGCCGGTTCGACATCACCGGCTTCCTCGAAGGCGCGAAGGGTGCCTACGCCATGGTGCTCGAGGCGTTCTGGCAGGGCGACCGCGAAACGCTGAAGGAACTGTGCGACGACGACGTCTACGCCGGGTTCGACGCCGCGATCGCCGCACGCGAGGAAGCGGGCGAGACGCTCGACAACCGCCTGATCCGGATCGAGGAAGCGACGATCCACAGCGCCGATCTCGACGGACGGCAGGCGCGCATCGCGGTTCGCTTCGTCGCCGATATCGCCGCGGTCACCCGCGATGCCGAGGGCAACGTGGTCGCCGGCTCGCTCGACGACGCGATCGAGAGCCGCGACGTGTGGACCTTCACCCGCATGGTCGACTCGGCCGATCCGGACTGGCTGCTCGACGAAACCGACGAAGGCTGAATCCAATAAACTACGGGGGAGGGGCCATGCGCCGCTGGGGAACACTGGCCGCGCTGGCCTTTCTGACAAGCTGCACCGTCGTGCCGCAGGGCGATCGGCCGCGTCCCGCGGGCCCGGTCGATGCGCCGCCCACGGGCGTTAGCAGCGCCGCCTTCGCCGGCGTGACGCGCGGGCCGAGCGTGGGAACGCTCGATCTCGCCGCCGCCGATGCGGGCACCGGGCTCGCCGCTTTCCTCGAAAGCTGTCCCAGACTGCTCTCGCGCCCCGACGCGAGCGGACTGACCTATCCCGACGATTGGCGCCCCGCGTGCGAGGCGGCGAGCACCTGGCCTTACGATCGCGGTCAGGAATTCTTCGAGACCTATTTCGAGACCGCGCGCGTCGGCGACGGCGCGGCCTTCGCGACCGGATACTTCGAACCGCAGATCCGTGGCAGCCGCTGGCCGCTGCCGGGCTACGAGGTGCCGGTCTACAAGATGCCCGACGACCTCGTGCGCGCCTGGCCCGAGGACATGCCCGAAAGCGAGCGCACCGGCCGCCCGCCGCTCGGCCGCTACGACGAGAACGGCGACTTCGTGCTCTACTACGAGCGCGGCGAGATCGTCGACGGCGCGCTCGCGGGGCGAGGGCTGGAGATCGCGTGGGCAGCCGATCCGGTCGAGTTCTTCTTCCTCCAGATCCAGGGCTCGGGCCGGCTGATCGCGCCCGACGGCAGCGTGATGCGGATCGGCTATGCCGGGCAGAACGGGCGCGAATACGTCGGCATCGGGCGCGTGATGCGCGATCGCGGGCTGATCGGCGACGGGCCGGGGCAGTACTCCGGCTCGATGCAGGGTATCATGGCCTATATCCGCGAGAATCCCGAGGAGGGCCGCGAGCTGATGCGGCTCAACAAGAGCTGGATCTTCTTCACCGAGCTCACGGGCGACGGGCCGCTCGGCTCGCTCGGCGTGCCGGTGCGGCGCGAGAGCTCGGTCGCGGTCGATCCGTCGTTCGTCCCCTACGGCGCGCCGGTCTGGCTCGATGTCGATCGCGACGTGGCCGACGGGCTGTGGGTGGCGCAGGACACCGGCGGCGCGATCAAGGGCGCCAACCGCTTCGACACCTTCTGGGGCTCGGGCGAGGACGCGCGCACGATCGCGGGCGGGATGAGCGCGCGCGGGCAGGCGCTGATCCTGCTGCCCAAGGGAACGGTCGCCCGCCTTAGCGAACGATGACCGCCCCGCGCGGGCTGTCGGAGGAAGAGCGCGCGGCGTGGGAGAAGCTGGCCGCGACCGTGACCCCGCTCGATCCTCCCCCAAAGGGGGAGGGGGGCCACCCGAAGGGTGGTGGAGGGGCACGGGCGGTTGCTCAGAAGGTCTTGAGTAAGCCCGCCACGACACCCGTTCCTCCCACTCCCAAGCCACCGCTGCCCGGAACCCGGCCCGTGCCCCTCCACCCCCGAGCTGCGCTCGGCGGTTCCCCTCCCCGTGCCGGGGAGGATGGGCTGGACTCGCATTGGGACCGCAAGCTCAAGGCCGGAACCCTCGCCCCCGACTTCACGCTCGACCTCCACGGCCACACGCTCGACAGCGCTTACGACCGTCTCGAGAGCGGACTGTTCCAGGCCAAGGCGATGGGCGCGCGGGTGGTGCTGTTGATCGCGGGCAAGCCGCGCCCGGTCGACGCCGCCGACCGCGGCGCGCGCCGCGGCGCGATCCGCGCGAAGATCCTCGACTGGCTCGCCGCGGGCCCGCACGGGGCGGATGTCGCCGCGATACGAAAAGCGCACCGCCGCCACGGGGGCGAGGGTGCGCTCTATCTGGTGCTGAAACGTGCTTCGAGACGGCGCTTCGACTAGTTCAGCGCCTCCTCAGCAGGAGCGGGTCAACAAATTCCCGCTCATCCTGAGGAGCGACTGAGGAGGCGGCGCAGCCGCCGTCACGAAGGCGCGTCTCGAAGGATCAGGCCGCCTTCGCCACGTCCACCGGCTCGGTCCGGATCAGGTAGTCGAACGCGCTGAGCGCGGCCTTCGAGCCTTCGCCCATCGCGATCACGATCTGCTTGTAGGGCACCGTGGTGCAGTCGCCCGCGGCGAACACGCCGGGCAGGTTGGTCGCGGCATCGCCGTCGATCTCGATCTCGCCGTGCTTGCTGAGTGCGAGGCCGCTGTCCTTCAGCCACTCGGTGTTGGGCACCAGGCCGATCTGGACGAACACGCCTTCGAGCTCCACCCGGTGTTCCTCGCCGCTCGCGCGGTCCTTGTAGACGAGGCCGTTCACGCGGCTGTCGGCGCCGGTGATCTCGGTGGTCTGCGCGTTCTTGAGCACGGTGACGTTGGGCAGGCTTTGCAGCTTGGCCTGGAGCACCTCGTCCGCGCGCAGCTTCGCATCGAACTCGATCAGCGTGACATGCGCGACCACCTTGGCGAGGTCGATCGCCGCCTCGACGCCCGAGTTGCCGCCGCCGATCACCGCGATGCGCTTGCCCTTGAACAGCGGGCCGTCGCAGTGCGGGCAATAGGCTACGCCCTTGTTGCGGTATTCGGCCTCGCCCGGCACGCCGAGGTTGCGCCAGCGCGCGCCGGTCGCGAGCACGAGGCTGCGCGCCTTGAGGCTGGCGCCATTGGCGAAGACCACCTCGTGCATCCCGCCAGGTTCGCTCGCAGGGATCAGCCGTTCGGCCTCGAGCCGGTCCATCAGGTCGATATCGTATTCGCCGACATGGCTTTCGAGCTGCGCGGCCAACTTGGGCCCTTCGGTGTAGGTCGTGCCGGTGAGGTTCTCGATCCCCAGCGTATCGTGCAGCTGCCCGCCGAAGCGCTCGGCCGCCACGCCGGTGGTGAAGCCCTTGCGCGCGGTGTAGATCGCCGCCGAGGCGCCGGCGGGGCCGCCCCCGACCACCAGAACCTCGAACGCGTCCTTTTCGGCGAGCTTGGCCGCCTGGCGCTCGCCCGCGCCGCTGTCGAGCTTCGCGAGCACGTCGGCGAGGTCCATCTTGCCGTTGTAGAACGGCTCGCCGTTGAGGAAGGTCGCGGGCACCGCCATCACGTCGCGCGCGTCGACCTCGTCCTTGAAGGTGGCGCCTTCGATCAGCGTCGCGGTGATCCGCGGGTTGACCAGCGCCATCAGCGTCAGCGCCTGCACCACGTCGGGGCAGTTGTGGCAGCTGAGCGAGAAATACATCTCGAAATCGTAATCGCCCTCGAGCCGCTCGATCGCCTCGAGCGTCTCGGCATCGACCTTGGGCGGGTGGCCGCCGGCCCACAGCAGCGCGAGCACCAGCGAGGTGAATTCATGGCCCATCGGCAGCCCGGCGAAGCGGACCCATTTCTCGGCGTCGGAGGCGCGACGGATCACGAAGCTGGGCTTGCGATTGTCGGTGCCGTCGAAGCTGGCCGAGACCATCTCGTGCAAATCGGCGATCTCGCTCAACAGCGCGCGCGTTTCGCCCGACTTCGCATCGTCAGCCAGCGAGGCGACCAGCTCGATCGGCTCGCGCAAATTGGCGAGATACTGCTTGAGCTGCTGCTTCATCGCGGGGTCGAGCATGGCGCGGCGTTCCGAGGGTTATGGGAGGAATGAAGGCCCGGGGCGGGGGGAGAGGGGGAGGTGCCCCGGGCCTTCCAAGTGACCCGAGTTTTCTCGGGTTCTTGTGTCAGGTGGTAGGCTGTCGGCGCAGCCTTAGATCTTGCCGACGAGGTCGAGCGAGGGGGCGAGCGTGTCGCTGCCTTCCTCCCACGCGGCCGGGCAGACCTGGCCGGGGTTGTTGCGCACGTACTGCGCGGCCTTGATCTTGCGGGTCAGCTCGTTGGCGTTGCGGCCAACGCCCTCGCAGGTGATCTCCATGATCTGAATCACGCCGTCGGGGTCGACCACGAAGGTCGCCCGGTCGGCGAGGCCCGCGCCGTCGCGCAGCACGCCGAAGTTGTTGGAAAGGTTGTGCTGCTGGTCGCCGAGGAAGGCGAACTCGAGCTTGCCGATCTTCTCCGAGGTGTCGTGCCAGGCCTTGTGGCTGAAGTGCGTGTCGGTGCTGACGGCATAGACGTCGACGCCCATGCTCTGCAGCATCGCGTACTTCTCGCCAAGGTCTTCGAGCTCGGTCGGGCAGACGAAGGTGAAGTCCGCCGGATAGAAGAAGAACACCGCCCACTTGCCGTCGAGGTCCTTCTCGGAAACCTCGAAGAAGTCCTTGCCCTTCTGGAAGGCGGTGGCGGTGAACGGCTTGATGGTGCTGCCGATGATACCCATGATCTGTGTCCTCGTGTTGGGGTGTGAAACTCGAAGGCTCAGATAGGGCTTGTTGCGATGCACAAAAGCGCTTTTGTGCGATAGCGAACATCGAAATTTTCGATCAGTCGGCTGGAACTTTTGGGAAGTGCCGTGCAGGAGATTTCGTTGCCTCCGGTGCAACAAACGGGTGCCAGCCCTACAGGTCGGTCTCTAAGTCGTCCAACAAGTCGGCGAGCTGTCGCCGTCGGGAAGGCGCGTACGAAGAATCCCTTGCACGAATATCCGAGTCATCCGCCCAATAACTTAGACCGTGCCAAGCCTTCCGTTCCGCGCCCCCCAATACCGTCGGATCAATCATCGCGGCATCAAGCTCAGCGTTTGTAATATCGCCCCCGTCGATAATCTGTCGGAGCTTGGCGATCAGAAAGTGTCGCGCATCGGTCATGGCGCTTGGCTGCCACAGCACAGTCGTTGAAGTAAAGCTGTCAACGCCGCCGCCGAGGTTCGTCGATACGGCCTCGTTTGATTGATGCGCTGATCGACCTATCCGCATTGCGCCCGGTGGAGCAGCTTGTGGTCCGCCAGCACCAGCGCCATCATCGCGGCGACCACCGGGGTGCCGCGGATGCCGACGCAGGGGTCGTGGCGGCCCTTGGTGCGGACCTGGGTGTTCGCGCCATCGCGTGTGATCGTGTCGACCGGGGTGAGGATCGAGCTGGTCGGCTTGAACGCCACACGGCACACCACCGGCTGGCCGGTGGAGATGCCGCCAGCAATCCCACCCGCGTGGTTGGCCGCGAATTCGGGGCCATCCGCTCCCGCCCGCATCGCATCGGCATTGTCCTCGCCGCGCAGGGCGGCCGCGCCGAAGCCGTCGCCGATCTCGACACCCTTGACCGCGTTGATCCCCATCATCGCCGCTGCGAGGTCGGCGTCGAGCTTGGCATAGACCGGCGCGCCCCAGCCCGCGGGCACGCCGCTGGCGACGCATTCGACCACCGCGCCGAGGCTCGACCCGTCCTTGCGCGCCGCGTCGACCAGCGCCTCCCAGCGCTTGGCGGCCCATGAATCGGGGCAGAAGAACGGGTTCTCACCGATGGCATCGAGGTTGATCGCCTCGCGGTCGATCGTGTCCTCGCCGATCTGGACCACGTAGGCGTCGATCCGCACCTCGGGGATCACCAGCCGCGCCACCGCGCCCGCCGCGACCCGCGCCGCGGTCTCGCGCGCCGAACTGCGCCCGCCGCCGCGATAGTCGCGGAAGCCGTACTTCGCGTCGTAGGCATAGTCGGCGTGGCCGGGGCGGTAGGCGTTGGCGATCTCCGAGTAGTCCTTCGATCGCTGATCGGTGTTCTCGATCATCAAGCTGATCGGCGTGCCGGTGGTGCGATCGATCCCGTCCTTTCCGGCGAACACGCCCGAGAGGATCTTCACCCGGTCCGCCTCCTGCCGCTGGGTGGTGTATTTCGACTGCCCCGGCCGCCGCGCGTCGAGAAACGGCTGGATCGCCGCCTCGGTCAGCTCGAGCCCCGGCGGGCACCCGTCCACCACCGCGCCCAGCGCGGGCCCGTGGCTCTCGCCCCATGTCGTGAAGCGGAAGACCCGCCCGAACGTGTTCCAGCTCATGGGGAGGATGTGGCGCAAGTTTTCGGGCGTGTCCAATCGCGAACGGCATAGGATTTTTTGATTCACACGAAGGCACGAAGATGTCGTGCCTGCGGCGAAGCCGCGCTCCCCCGGCTAACTTGCATCAGGTGGAACCGGTGAAATTGGATAGCGGCTTCGCCGCAAATGCAACCGCTTCGTGCCTTCGTGCCTTCGTGTGAGAAATCGTTGTCCCGCAGTCGTACGATATGGCGCACGACCTGTGGCGAAGAACCATTTTCCTACATGGATTTCAAATGGCATGGTTGCCGCGCGATGACCTGCCATGCCTCCCTCTCCCATGCGATTTCGGCACCTCCGCACCTCCCGGACTTTTTTGGTCCAGGACAGTGTAACATGTGGTCCATGTCTCCCCTGCGCCTGAGGACAAAACGGACAGCAAGCTGGCGCACCCCGCCGGATTGCGGCAGGAACAAAGCATGATTGCGAAGCTGAAGGGCCTGCTCGACGAAACCGGCGCCGACTGGGCGGTGATCGACGTCGCGGGCGTCGGCTACCTCGTCCACTGTTCGTCGAAGACCCTCACCGCGCTCGGCGAGACGGGCGAGGCCTGCACCGTCTACACTGACTTGCAGGTGAGCGAGAACGACATGCGCCTGCTCGGTTTCGCCGAGGCGGCCGAGCGCGACTGGTTCCGCCTGCTGACCCAGGTGCAGGGCGTGGGCAGCAAGGTCGCGCTGGCGATCCTCTCCGCGCTCTCGATCGCCGAGGTGCAGCAGGCCTGCGCGCAGGGCGACGCCGCGATGGTCGCGCGCGCCAACGGGGTCGGCCCCAAGCTGGCGGGCCGCATCGTCAACGAGTTGAAGGACAAGGCCGGCGCGCGGCCGGGTGGCGGTATGGCCGGAGCGGCGGCGGCCCCGGTAAGCGGCGCCAGCGCCGACGCCGTCTCCGCTCTCGAAAACCTCGGCTTCAAACCCGCCGTCGCCGCCCGCGCTGTCGCGGTGGCGCAAAGCGAACTCGGCGAAGGCGCGAGCGAGAGCGACCTGATCCGTGTGGCACTGAAGAGGGCGGCGGGATGACTGAAGACGAAATCGGCCCGCTCTACTGTGAGGTGATGGAGGAGCTTAAAGCGCGCGTTCAGACCCTTCACGAAGTGGTCGAAGGTGTTCAGAATCCGAAATCAGCACAGCATCTTCGACACAACGTCTTCATTATGGAGGGGATGTATCTCCAACTGAGAAAGTGCTGCGAAATTCTCGCCGTCGGCATGTTAGTTGCTCAATCATTCGACGAACGAGCACGATCAAAAAAGCTTCTCGGCGAGTATCGTGCGGACAAGCTCATTGAGCGCCTGAGAAACATCAATCCTTTGAGCTTTCCACGTCCTGTCGGTCCTGGTGAATGGATGGCCGGCGAGGTTCAACTGGTTTCTGAATTTCCACCAGTATTCGATGCAAGAGATATCAAAGACTTGTATTACGAGTGTGACAATCGTTTGCATTGGGGTCGTCTTGAAGCACTACTGGCGCGCAAGCTTACGGAGTTGCGACAAGACGATATAAGAATTTGGGTTCGGAAGTTTATGGAGGGTTTGTCAAATCATAAGATCGATTTGCCTCAACGAGGGCGGTCGATGCTCGTGCAAATGGCCGACCCAGAAACAGGACGTGTGTGCTGTCGCTTTGCTAGTCTAGCAGCATGACCGACCCTGTCCCCCTCCACGCTCCCGATCGCCAGCCTGACGATCCCGATGCGGCGCTGCGCCCCAAATCGCTTGGCGAGTTCATCGGGCAGGAGGCGGCGCGGGAGAACTTGCGGGTGTTCATCGCCAGCGCGAAGTCGCGCGGGGAGGCGATGGACCACGTGCTGTTCTTCGGGCCGCCCGGCCTCGGCAAGACGACGCTGGCGCAGATCGTCGCGAAGGAACTCGGCGTGGGGTTCCGGGCCACCTCCGGCCCGGTGATCGCCAAGGCGGGCGATCTCGCCGCGCTGCTGACCAACCTCGAGCCGCACGACGTGCTGTTCATCGACGAGATCCACCGGCTCAATCCGGTGGTCGAGGAAGTGCTCTATCCGGCGATGGAGGACCGCGCGCTCGACCTCATCATCGGCGAGGGACCCTCGGCGCGCTCGGTGCGGATCGACCTGCCACCGTTCACGCTGGTCGGCGCGACCACGCGGCAGGGGCTGCTGACGACGCCGCTGCGCGACCGTTTCGGCATCCCGGTGCGCCTGAATTTCTACACCGAGGACGAGCTGCTCGATGTCGTCACCCGCGGCGCGCGGCTGCTCGCGATGGATATCGACCCTGCGGGCGCGCGCGAGATCGCCCGCCGCAGCCGGGGCACCCCGCGCGTCGCCGGGCGCCTGCTGCGCCGGGTGCGCGACTTCGCGCATGTCGCGGGGGATGGCACGGTGACGCGCAGCGTGGCGGATGCGGCGCTGACCCGGCTCGAGATCGACCGGCTCGGGCTCGACGCGATGGACCGCCGCTACCTCACCATGATCGCGACCACCTATCGCGGCGGCCCGGTCGGCGTCGAAACGCTCGCCGCAGGGCTCGCCGAGCCGCGCGACACGGTCGAGGAGGTGGTCGAGCCCTACCTGATCCAGCTCGGCCTGGTGGCGCGCACCGCGCGCGGGCGCTGCCTCAACGAATCGGGCTGGCGGCACCTGGAGATGGCTCCGCCCAAGGGCGCCCAATCGGGGCTGTTCGACGAGAGTCCTTAACCGCGCGGACAACAATTGCGGCGCTTTCCGCCCCACCGCGGGACAAGTCGGCATGCGATGGCGGAATCGCGTGAGTTTTTTCGGGTTTAGCGCGGCCGAAGGTGGTTAACGCGATTGCGGCGTTAGGCGCGTTGGGTTTCCGTGTCGTCACAGGGAACCGCCACAGGCCGGACTCGCCGGCCCGGGCGCTCCCGAGACGCAACGAGAGAGCTTGCCCATGTCGGTAAAGATGGCCCTGGCGAAACTGTCCGCGACTGCCGCGGGCGTCACGCTGCTGGCGGGCGGCGCGGTCCACGTGGCCGAACAGCCGATCACCGATGCCCCGTCGTACAAGTCGGCCAAGGGCAAGGTGGAGCCGATCTACGTCAAGCAGAAGAAGGTGGCCAAGCGTACGGTCCCCAAGGAACAGGTCCGCCGCCGCGTGGTGCACCGCACGGTCGAATGCGTGCCCGCTGCGCCGATGGGTCCCGGCCCGGCGCCGCTGCCCCCCGTGGGCGCGTACGACGAGGAATGCCCGCCGGCCTACGCGGTTGCGATGGCGCCCGTGCCGCTTCCCCCGCTGCCCCCGGTCTCGGGCGGCAGCGGCGGCGTGACGGTGATCGGCGGCAGTGGCGGCTTCGGCGGTTTCGGCGGAGGCTTCTTCGGCGGCTTCTTCGGGGGCGGCAGCAGCAGCGGCGGGAATGTTGTCGTGACCTCGACCACGTCGGGCGGCTCGACCTCGACTTCGACCGGCGGCAGCTCGACCTCGACGGGCGGCAGCTCGACCTCCACTTCGTCCGGCGGCAGTTCGAGCTCGACGTCGAGCGGTGGCAGCTCGACCTCGACTTCTACCGGCGGCGTCACCTCGACCACCTCGACCTCGACCGGCGGCGTGACCTCGACGACCTCGACCTCGGGCAACGTGTCGACCAGCACCTCGAGTTCGGGCAACGTGACCAGCAGCACGAGCACCAGCAGCTCGACCAGCTCGTCGAGCAGCACCAGTTCGAGCACGAGCAGCAGCACCAGCAGCTCGACCAGCTCGTCGTCTTCGACCAGCACCTCGAGCGGCACCCAGGTGCCCGCGCCGCCGATGACGATCCTGTTCGGCCTCGCCGCCGCCGCAGTTCTCGGACGCAAGAAATTCCGCCTCGTCAAAGGCGACTGACAAACCAGAAGCAGATCCCACGCTTCGAAAAGGAAAGGGCGGCCCCCGCGAGGGAGCCGCCCTTTCGCCGTTTCTCGGCTTCAGCGGTCGATCAGGACGCCAGCTTGCGCAGCACGTAGTGGAGGATGCCGCCGTTGCGGTAGTATTCCATCTCGTTGGCGGTATCGATCCGGCAC
>CAMPIX010000033.1 GCA_946886565.1 uncultured Altererythrobacter sp. | reverse complement strand
GCCGGCTCGTAGAGCTCCTTGCCGCCCATCATCCCGGTCTTGGTGTGGATCAGCATATCGCCGTGCACGCCGCGCGCCTCGAGCCACTTGCCGATCAGCGTCTCCGATTCGCCGCCCTTGTGCCCCTCGATCCACGCCGAATAGACGTCGGCGGTGTCGATCATCCGCCCGCCCGCTTCGTAGAACGCGTCGAGCACCGCGAAGCCTTCGTCGCCCTTGGCGGTCCACCCGAAGACGTTGCCGCCGAGGACCAGCGGGATGCCGCCGATTGCGGGATAAGGGCTCATGCGAACTTCTCCTGCAAGGCGAGCAGCGCGAGCGCGGCCTTCGCCGCTTCGCCGCCCTTGTCCTTCTGCGCCTTGTCCGCGCGCACGAGCGCCTGTTGCTCGTCCTCGACCGTCAGGATGCCGTTGCCGATGGCGATGCCGTCCATCGTCAACGCCATGATCCCGCGCGCGCTCTCGCCCGCGACGATCTCGAAGTGATAGGTCTCGCCGCGGATCACTACGCCAATGCCGACGAAGCCATCGTAGCGTCCGCTTTCGGCCGCGAGCGCGATCGCTCCGGGGATTTCGAGCGCGCCGGGCACCGTCAGCACCTCGGCTTCGTGCCCGGCCGCTTCGATCGCGCTGCGCGCGCCGTCGATCAGCATGTCGTTCAGATGCTCGTAGAAACGGGCCTCGACGATCAGGAAGCGCGCCATCCTATCCTCCGCAAATCAGGTGATCCGCGGGGGTAGCCAGATGGACGGGGGAGGGGAAGGGGAGGACGACCCGGCCCGCATAAAAAAGCCTCGCCCGAAGGCGAGGCTCTAGTTGAAAGAGCCAAGCTTGCGCCAAGCCCTCCGGGTCGCGTCCGAAAGGTGCGCCGTCCGGCGGAGCGCGGCAATCCCAAGAATTGTTGGTGGTTCGGCGGAGCCTAAGGGCGCGCGTCGGCACGACCCTTCTTGCCATGGAAAGCCTTCGCCTTTGCCTTCGGATGCATTTTGCGGGTTCCCTGGCGCGGCTTGTGTCCGGCATGAGCCTTACCCGGCCGGTGACCCCGGGCGGCTTCGCGTGGACCCTCCGACGGTTCGATAGCAACGCGTTCCGCCCCATCCTCCTCACGTGCCGTCCGGGCCAGTGCGGCGCTGAACTTGCCGGAAACCGCGCGTGGAATCTGGAAGTGGGTCTCGTTGGCGCCGATGCGGATAGCGCCGATCTCGTTGCGGGTGATATGCCCGCGGCGGCACAGCAGCGGAAGGATCCAGCGCGGATCGGCGCTCTGCCGGCGCCCGATGTCGAGCCGGAACCAGACGACATCCTCGAACCCTTCGCGATGGCGCTCCTTCTGTGCGGCGCGGCGCGCCTCGGGCGTGTTCTCGATCAGCTCCTCGGCCTGCGGCATGGCGGCGCGATGCGCGCGCACCAGCGCGGCGGCAATGTCCTCGGGCGAACGCTCGGCGAGCAGGCGCTGCGCCAGCGCGCGGTCCTCGTCGTCGTAGTCCGCCGGCGCCAGCAGGGCGGCGAGCAGGCGTTCGCGATCGTTCGCGCGGATTTGCTCGGGCGTCGGCGCGCCGATCCACTCGGCCTCGATCCGCGCGCCGCGCAGCATCGATTCGACCCGGCGACGGCGAGGGTAGGGCACGATGAGCACGGCGGTGCCCTTCTTGCCTGCGCGACCGGTACGGCCCGAACGATGCTGGAGCACCTCCGCATCGCGCGGAAGCTCGACATGCACCACGAGGCTCAGCGCGGGCAGGTCGATCCCGCGCGCGGCGACGTCGGTCGCCACGCATACGCGCGCGCGGCGGTCGCGCAGCGCCTGAAGCGCCTGGTTGCGCTCCGACTGCGAATGCTCGCCCGACAGCGCCACCGCCGCGAAGCCGCGTTCCTGCAGCAGCGCGTGGAGCCGGCGGACCTTGTCACGCGTCGCGCAGAACAGGATCGCGGTTTCGGCTTCGTGGAAGCGCAGCAGGTTGATCGCCGCAGCCTCGACCTCGGCCGGCGCGACGGTGACCGCCTGGAACGCGATGTCGCCGTGACCGCGTTCGTCGCCGGCGGTCGCGATCCGCAGGGCATTGCGCTGATAGCGTGCGGCCAGCGCGACGATCGGTTTGGGCATGGTGGCCGAAAACAGCACCGTGCGCCGGTCATCGGGCGTCGCGTCGAGAATTTCCTCGAGGTCTTCGCGAAAGCCCATGTCGAGCATCTCGTCCGCCTCGTCGAGCACAACGGCGCGCAGCCCCGAAAGGTCAAGCGCGCCGCGTTCGAGGTGATCGCGCAGGCGGCCGGGCGTGCCGACCACGATCTGCACGCCGCCGCGCAGCGCGCGCCGCTCTTTCGAGGCGTCCATGCCGCCCACGCACGTTGCGATCCGCGCACCGGCCTGGGCGTAGAGCCAGCCCAGCTCGCGGCTGACCTGCAACGCCAACTCGCGCGTCGGCGCGATTACCAGCGCGAGCGGCCGTTCGCTGTGGGGAAGCGCGCCATCGCCATCCAGAAGGTCGCTCGCGATCGTCAGGCCGAACGCCACCGTCTTGCCCGAGCCGGTCTGTGCCGAAACGATCAGGTCGCGCCCCGCGGCGTCGGGTGCGAGGACCGCGGCCTGGACTGCGGTGGGTTGCGCGTAGCCGCGCTCGGTCAGCGCTGCGCCCAGCACGGGCGGGACATTGGAAAAGGTCATTGAACTCACGGGGTATGGGCCGGGCCGCGACGGCAGCGGGCGGGTTATCGGCGGTTCTCGCTGCGGCTGTCTCAGCCACCTGACCGGCCGTTCACGTCGACGGCCGAAGGATAATGGTGGACGCACTAGGGCTCGAACCTAGGACCCGCTGATTAAGAGTCAGCTGCTCTACCAACTGAGCTATGCGTCCACATCCCGGCGGAGTGTCGGGCTGGCCGCATGGCCGCCCCGACTCGGGAGGCGCTGCATATAGCGATCCTTTCGCGCATGGAAAGGGGCAATTTCCCCTCGCTCCTGCGGCTCAGCTCAGCCTGCTGCGCGGGGCCTGGCTGTTCCAGCGATTGACCATCATCAGCGTGCCGATGCAGATCATGTTGGTCATCATCGACGAGCCGCCGTGGCTCATGAACGGCAGCGGGATGCCGACCACCGGGGCAAGGCCCATCACCATCAGCAGGTTGATCGCGACGTAGAAGAACATCGTCGCCACCATTCCCGAGGCGAGCAGCTTGGCGAACCGGTCGTGCGACCTGCGCGCAACATTGAGACCCCAGCGCATGATCAGGCCGTAGATCACGATCACCATCAGTCCGCCGAGCAGCCCCCATTCCTCCGCCATCGTCGCGAAGACGAAATCGGTGTGCGGTTCGGGCAGATAGTTGAGGTGGCTCTGCGAGCCTTCGTTGAAGCCCTTGCCGAACAGGCCGCCAGAGCCGATCGCGATCTTCGACTGGGTGATGTGATAGCCCGAACCGAGCGGATCGCTCTCGGGATTGATGAAGGTCAGCACGCGCTGGCGCTGATAATCGTGCAGGCCGAAGAAGTAGGCGAGCGGGGCGATCACCGCGGCCGCCGCGCCGCCCATCATGAACCACCGCAAAGGAAGCCCGGCGAGGAACATCACGACCACCCCGCCGAACCCGATCGCGAGCGCGGTGCCGAGGTCGGGCTGGAGCAGCACCAGCGCCATCGGCATCGCAATCAGCGCGCCAGCGGGTATCAGCGCGCGCCACGTGGTGGTCATGCCCGGCGGCAGCCCGCCGTAGAACTTGGCGAGGACGAGCACGACCACCGGCTTCATCAACTCGGAAGGCTGGAGGTGAATCACGCCGAGGTTGAGCCAGCGCTGGCTCCCTCCGCCCACGAAGCCCATTGCCTCGACCGCCACCAGCAGCAGCAGGACGACACCGTAGACCGGATAGGCGAAAAATCGCACGAGTTCGCGGCCGAACAGCGTCATGATCGAGGCTATGACGATGAAGGCGGTAAAGCGCACGAGGTGAGGGATCGCAAACGGCTCCCAGTTTCCGCCCGCGGCGGAAAACAGGACCAGCGCACCGAACGCGACCAGTACGGTGAGCGGCGCGAGCATGGCCCAGGGCTGGCGCGCGATCGGCGCCGGGATCACCGAGTTCATTCGGGTCCGCCCGAACGATTGACCGCCGCGTCGGTCGCCTGCGCCACCGGGACCATCGCCGCGGCGCGCGCTTCGGCGTCCACGCGGGCGAAGATATCCTCCTCGCGCCGCGGGACCGGCACCACGATTTCGCCGGCCTTCGCGGCGTAGCCTGCGTACTTGGCGTCGAGCCGCTGCTGCGCGGTGCCGCCCCACTGCTTCTCGAGCGCGTGGAGCGCGTCCATGCCCTTGGCGGGATCGAACAGGAAGGTCATCACATCACGCGCGATCGGATAGGCCGAGGACGATCCGCCGCCGTGTTCGATCACGACCGCGCCTGCGTAGCGCGGATTGTCGAACGGCGCGAAGAAGATGAACAATCCGTGGTCGCGATATTTCCACGGCCCCGAAGTGCCGTCGGACACGGAGAGCGAGACGACCTGCGCGGTGCCGGTCTTGCCGGCCATGAGCACGTCTTCGATCGGCAGGCGCGCGCGGCCCGCGGTGCCGGGTCCGTTGATCACGTCGCTCATCGCCTTGCGCACCAGCGTGACGTGCTCGGGGGCGAAGTCGGCCGGGGGGAAGCTGCCGTCCGACTCGCCGAACAGCAGGTGCGGCTCGACATGCCGTCCGCTCGCGAGCCGCGACGCCATCACCGCGAGCTGGAGCGGGTTGGCAAGCATGTAGCCCTGGCCGATCGTGGCGTTGACCGTGTCGTAGGCCTGCCATTCGCGGCCGTATTTCTCGAGCTTCCACGCCGGATCGGGCACCGTGCCGTAGAACTGGCTGAGCACCGGCAGGTCGAATTCCTGCCCCATACCGCAGCGGCGCGCCATCGCTGCGATCGGGTCCATGCCGATGCGCTGGGCGAGGTGATAGAAATAAACGTCGCAGCTCTGGTATATGCCTTTGGCCATGTTCACCTGGCCGTGGCCGCGGCGCTGCCAGCAGTGGAACACGCGGTTGCCCACGCGCAGGCCGCCGCCGCAATAGACCGTCTCCTCGGGATCGACCCCTTCGCGCAGCAGCGCCATCGAGACCATCGGCTTGACCGTCGAGCCCGGCGGGTAGAGCCCCTTGAGCACCTTGTTGCGCAACGGCACACGCTCGTCCTCGCGCAGCATAGCATATTCGACGCTGCCGATGCCGTCCGAAAAGCTGTTCGGGTCGAAGCTCGGCATCGAGGCCATGCACAGCAGGTCGCCGGTGCGGCAGTCCATCACCACGACCGAGCCGGACTCGAGGCCGATGCGGCGCGCGGCGTAGTCCTGCAGCGGGCCGTCGATCGTCAGCTTGACCGGTTTGCCCTGGATATCCTCGCGCGTTTCGAGCTGGCGCACGATGCGGCCCGATGCCGTCACCTCGACCCGCCGCGCGCCCGGCACGCCGCGCAGCCGTTGTTCGAACTGCTTCTCCAGCCCGTCCTTGCCGATCTTGTAACCCGGCGTGATCAGCAGCGGATTGCGATCCTTCTCGTACTCCTCGGCCGAGGCGGGGCCGACATAGCCGACGAGGTGGCCTACCGTGGCGCCGGTCGGGTAGAAGCGCGAATAGCCGCGCTGCGGCACCACGCCCGGCAGCTCGGGCAGGCGCACGCTCAGCGCGGCGAACTCGTCGTAGGTCACGCCGCTCTCGACCTCGACCGGCTGGAACCCGCGTGCGCGCTCGATCCGTTCGCGCAGATCGATCATCTGCGCCTGATCGAAGCCGAGCACTTCGCCCAGCACCACGATCTCGCGCTCGGGATCGCTCATTCGCTCGGGGATGACATCGACGCGAAAATCGGCGCGGTTGGAGGCGAGCGGGGCGCCGTTCCGGTCGAGAATCCATCCCCGCCGCGGCGGAATCAGCGTGAGATTGACGCGATTGCTCTCGGCTTCGGTCTCGTACTTCTCGTTCTCCGCGATCGCGATGTAGCCCATGCGCGTCGCGAGCAGCGTGCCGACACCGGCGCCGAGCGCCGCGACCACGAAGCTGCGGCGATCGTAGGAGTTCTCGAGCGTGGCCGAAGTGACCTGAACCAGCGGCGCCTTGCGGAACATCAGCGAAGCACCCGCACGCGCAGCAGCCGGAACCGGTCGAGGGCGGAAACGATGCGGGCGATTATGGGATAGAGCATGAGCGAGAGCAGAGCTTGCGGGACGAGCGCGCCGAACAGCGGGGCACCAAGCTGCGCGCCGGAAAACACGGCAGCAGCGACGATATAGGACACCAGTATCACTGCGGCGATCAACCAGTCCTGAACGAAACTGCGCCAGGGGAAGCGCACCTCGACCGCCTCGATAGCGAGCATCGCGAGCGACCACAGCAGGATCGCGCTGCCGAAGGGCTGGCCGCTGAACAGATCGTTGAACAGACCGAGCGGGAAGCCCGCCCAGACCGGCAGCAGACCCGGGCGCACGAGCCGCCATGCGATCAGGGTCATCAGGCCGAGCGGTGGCACGACCGGGGCTGCGGATGCGATCGGAAAGACCGGTAGCAGAGTCGCGACGATGACGGTCGCCCAGGGTACGAAGTAGGCGAGGGCGGGAGAGTGCGCGCGGTTGATCCGCGAGCCGTAGGCGTCGCGCCGCGATCTCGGGTCCGCCCGGTCGATCATTCCCCGCCCGTTTCGGTTTCGGTCCCGGTTTCGGAATCGGTGCCTCCGACCGATTCTTCGACCGGCGTTTCCGCCGCGGCGATCGCCTCGGGCTGCCAGGTTTCCTGCACCGCGACATAGTCGGTCGCGGCGGGATCGCTGATGATTCGCGCCAGCGCGCCATCGTCGGTCGTCTCGGCGACGATGGCGACCGCGATGCCGGGGCGATAGTATCCGCCCGCGCCGCTGGTCACGAACACGTCGCCCTTCTTGAGCGGATTGATCCCGAGGTTGACCAGCCGGATGCGCAGCATGGAATCGCCGCGCCCCTCGGCGAAGGCGACCACGTTGCTCTGCGCGAGGCGCACGGGGAGAACGCTCTGGCTGTCGGTCAGCAAGAGTACGCGTGAGCTGTCGCGCCCGACTTCGAGCACGCGCCCCACCACGCCGCGCGGGCTGCGCACCGGCATGCCGACCTCGACCCCGTGGGCGCTGCCCGCGCCGATGTAGGCGAAGCGCCGCGAACTGGCCGAAGTCGAGCCGATCAGCCGCGTCGCAGCGACCGTGCGCGTGCTGCCATCCTCGAGCTCGAGCAGCGCCTTGAGCCGCGCGTTCTCGCGCTTTATCGCCTCGGCTTCGGCGAGGCGGATGCGCGCGAGTTCGACTTCCCGCTTGAGCGCGGCGTTCTGGCTCCCCGCGCGCAAATAGCCGCGGATCGTCTCGATCAGTCCCTGGCTTTCGGCTCGAACCTCGGCGCTCGCCTTGCCAGCCGGCGCCACCGCGTCGTGCGCGACGGTGCGCGGCGTCTCGAAGCTGGCGGGGCGCCAGAGCGACAGGGCGAGGAGGACCGCGCCGATCAGCGCGCCGATCCCGGCCACGACGTAGCCGGTGAAAACCCCGTATTGCGCCCTACGCGAATAGCTCGAGCGCCGTGACGAAGGCGGCGCCATACGTCTCCCCTCAGGCGGTCATCAGCACGCCGCGATAGATCGGATCTTCCATCGCGCGGCCGGTCCCGAGTGCGACGCAGGACAGCGGGTCCTCCGCGATGCTGACCGGCAGGCCGGTCTCCTCGCGCAGGTGCTCGTCGAGCCCTTGGATGAGCGCGCCGCCGCCGGTCATCACGATGCCCTGGTCGACGATGTCCGCCGCCAGTTCGGGTGCGGTGTTCTCGAGCGCGATGCGCACGCCCTCGACGATCGCGCCGATCGGTTCGGCGAGCGCTTCGGCGACATGCGCCTGGTTGATGGTGATTTCCTTGGGCACGCCGTTGACCAGATCGCGGCCCTTGAGCGTGATCGTCTCGCCCACCCCGTCTTCGGGGATCGTGGCGATGCCGTAGTCCTTCTTGATCCGCTCGGCGGTCGATTCGCCGATCAGCAGGTTGTGGTGGCGGCGGACGTAGGAGACGATCGCTTCGTCCATCTTGTCGCCGCCGGTGCGGACCGAGGTGGTGTAGGCGAGCCCGCGCAAGCTGAGCACCGCAACTTCGGTCGTGCCGCCGCCGATGTCGACCACCATGGACCCGACCGGTTCGGTCACCGGCATGTCGGCGCCGATCGCCGCGGCCATCGGTTCGAGGATCAGGTAGACCGCGCTCGCGCCCGCGTTGCTGGCCGCGTCGCGGATCGCGCGGCGTTCGACCGAGGTCGAGCCCGAGGGGACGCAGATGGTGATCTCGGGATAGCGGAACAGGCTCTTCTTTCCGTGCACCTTGCGGATGAAGTGCTTGATCATCTCCTCGGCGATCTCGATGTCGGCGATCACGCCGTCGCGCAGCGGGCGGATCGCCTCGATGCTGTCGGGCGTCTTGCCCATCATCATCTTCGCGTCGTCGCCCACGGCCTTGACCCGTTTGATCCCGTTGATCGTCTCGATCGCGACGACCGAAGGCTCGTTCAGGATAATGCCCTGGTCCTGCACGTAGACCAGCGTGTTCGCGGTGCCCAGATCGATCGCCATGTTCTGCGAGCCGAATTTGAACAGGTTGGAGAAGAAGCTCATTGCCCTCGCGTGTTTCCGTATAGTTTTCGAGCCCTTGCCGCAGCTTCCTGCGACTGCCGTGACCCGCATCTGACAGGGATGGCGGTCCCTTACCCAATGCTGGGGGAAAAGGCCAAAAAAATTGTGACGAAAGCCGCGGGCAAATCCACAGTCGGCCTCGAATTCGCGGCGCTTCGCCGCTAGGGAAGCCTATCGATGCCCCAAATCCGCCGCCTGCCCGAGAACCTCGTCAACCGCATCGCCGCGGGCGAGGTGGTCGAACGGCCCGCCGCGGCGCTCAAGGAACTGGTCGAGAACGCGATCGATGCTGGCGCCTCGCGGATCGCGGTCCGCATCGCCGAGGGCGGCCTCGCGCGGATCGAGGTGACCGACGACGGCTGCGGGATGGCGCCCGCCGACATGGCGCTCGCGCTCGAACGCCACGCGACCTCGAAGCTGCCCGACGAGGCAATCGAGCAGGTTTCAACCCTCGGCTTCCGCGGCGAAGCGCTGCCCTCGATCGCCAGCGTCGCGCGGCTGACGCTCGAAAGCCGTCCGCATGGTTCGGCGGACGGGTGGAAGCGCGTGGTCGATCACGGCGAGCTGCGCGAGGAAGGGCCGGCTGCGCTCCCGCCGGGCACGCGTGTGCGGGTCGAGAACCTGTTCGGCAAAGTCCCCGCGCGGCGCAAGTTCCTGCGCACCCCGCGCAGCGAATACGCCGCCTGCCACGACGTCGTCCGCCGCCTCGCGATGGCGCGGCCCGACGTGGCCTTCACCTTCGAGCACGGTGAGCGGCGGATATTCGGCTTGCAACCCGATCAGCCGCTGGCGAGCCGCGTGTCCGAGATCGTCGCCCGCGAGTTGGCTGACAACGGCGTCGCGATCGAGCTCGAGCGCGGGCCGATGCGGCTCACCGGCATTGCGGGCCTGCCGACCTACAACCGCGGCGTCGCCGACCACCAGTACCTGTTCGTCAACGGGCGGCCGGTGAAAGACCGGCTGCTGACCGGCGCGGTGCGCGGTGCCTACGCTGACATGCTCGCGCGCGACCGGCACGCGGTGCTCGCGCTGTTCCTCGATCTCCCGCCCGAGGACGTCGACGTCAACGTCCACCCGGCCAAGACCGAAGTCCGCTTCCGCGACGCCGCCGCGGTGCGCGGGTTCATCGTCTCGGGTCTGCGCCAGGCGCTCGCGACCGGCGACCGGCGCAGCGCGCAGGCGCCCGATGCCGGGGCGATGGGGCGCTGGCAGGCCGAACCGCCGGCTACGCCCGCCCCAGCGCTCGAATCGATCTTCTCGGGCCGCGACTGGTCCGCACCCTCCGCCGCGGTGCGCGAACCGTCGCTCGCCTGGCGCGCGCCCGAAACCTCGGCGCCGCAGGGCCGCGCGGAGGAAGCCGTGCCGCTGCCCGAGGATGCTGCGCAGTACCCGCTCGGCATCGCGCGCGGGCAGGTCGCGAGCACCTACATCGTGGCCGAAGCGGCCGACGGACTGGTGATCGTCGACCAGCACGCCGCGCATGAGCGGCTCGTGCTCGAGCGGCTCCGCGCCGCGGGGGCGGGGGATTCGGTCGCGCGCGCGCAGGCGCTGCTCATTCCCGAAGTGGTCGAGCTCGAGGAGCCTGCCTGCGACCGGCTCGAGGATGCGGCGGAGCGGCTCGGCGCGCTCGGCCTCGCGATCGAGCGCTTCGGCCCCGGCGCGATGCTCGTGCGCAGCGTGCCGCATTCGCTGCGCAAGTCCGATCCGCGCAAGCTGCTGCAGGATATCGCCGACGATCTCGCCAATCACGGGCCCGGCGAGGACGGCGGTTCGATCCTGCTGGGCGAGAAGCTCGACCTCGTGCTCGCGACGATGGCCTGCCACGGCTCGGTCCGCGCCGGGCGCGTTCTCTCGGTCGCCGAGATGAACGCGCTGCTGCGCGAGATGGAGCGCACCCCGCGCTCGGGCCAGTGCAATCACGGCCGCCCGACGTGGGTCAAGCTGAAGATGGAAGACGTCGAGAAACTGTTCGGGAGACACTGATGCACCGGGTCGCACTGCTATTTCCGCTTGTCCTGGCCGCCTGCGGCGAGCCCGAGCTTACGCCCGCACAGCAAGAGGCTGCCGAGGAGCGCAAGATCGCCGCGGTCGAAGCGGCGCAGAACATTCCGCCGGAGCCGGTCGAGCCCGAGGCGATCACCTTCGCCGATATCGAGCAGCACAACCTGTTCGGTGCGGGATGCTCGTTCGTCCCCGAGGATGGCGGCGACCGCGTGCTCGCCTTGGCGATGGAAAGCGGCGCCTATCTCAAGATCGACGGCCGGATGCAGCGGCTCGCTGCCGATGCCGGTAGCCCGGCGCTACCCCTTGGCGCGCGCGGGAAGTATTCGGGCAAGGAATACGCGATGGTGCTCGACCTTGCCGAAGGGGAGGGCGAGCAGAGCGGAGTGGAAACGGTCGATTATCCGGGCCGGCTCGAACTGCGCAACGGGCGCGACCAGGTGGTGTTCGGCGCCAGCGGCGTCGTGCAGTGCGGTAGCTGAGGCCGCGCGACAAGGAGCCTGCGGGGACCGTCAGGACTTGTTCGGCGCGCCCGGATCGCGCACGCGGATCAGGCCGTTCGAAACCATTTCGAGCACCACGGCATCGTCCTGATTGAACACCTGGATGCGTGACTTGAACAGGCCCATCTCGGGCCTCGACTTGCTGCGCCGCTTGTCGATCACTTCGCTCTCGCAGCGCAGCGTATCGCCCGGGAAAACCGGCCGCCGCCACCTGAGTTCGTCGATCCCGGGAGATCCGAGCCCGGCCTGCTTCGCGGAGCGCATGTTCTCGACCAGCATCCGCATCGTCATGGCGCAGGTGTGCCACCCGCTCGCCGAAAGCCGCCCGAAATGCGTCGCGGCCGCTGCCTCGTCGTCGAGATGAAACGGCTGCGGATCGTATTTCGCCGCGAACTCGGTCACTTCCTCGCGCGTCACTTCATAGCGGCCGAAGCTCGCCCTGGCGCCGATCTCCAGATCTTCGAAATGCTTCATCGCGCAGCTGATGGCCGCGCCGGATCGCGCCGTCAACGGGCGGCGGTCCAGACGGGCGGCCGCCCAGCGCCGCTTCAGGGTTTGAAGATCATCCAGATCGCCATGCCGATCATGAACAGGTTTTCGGTGAGCGAGACGAAGCCGAGCGGCACGTTGCTCGATCCGCCGACGCAGGCGCACTTGATCTCGCGCTTCTGGACATAGACCGCGTAGAACACGCTCGCCGCGCCGATCGTACCGATCGTCAGTGCGACCGGGATCGAGAGCCAGTCGAGCGCGTGCGCCGCCATCAGCACACCCGCACCGGCTTCGAGGAACGGGTAGGCGTAGGCATAGGGCACCCAGCGCTTCGCGAGCAGATCGTAGCCGAGAAACATGGTCGAGAACTGCTCGACGTCCTGCAGCTTGAGCATCGCGAGGATCGCCATCGAGAAAGCGACGAACCATTCGGCGGCGCGCACCGTGAACGGGCTGCCGAAGGCGAAGTGGCTGACCGCCAGCGCGAGGCCGGCGGCAATCGCGAATACCGCGATCACGGGTGTGTAGCTGGTCGTGTCCTTGCCTGGCAGCGGCTTGCCGAAGAAGGCGCGCAGCTCGGTATAGCCCCCGATGCGCTTGCCGCCGATGAAGGTCTGCGGCGTGGTTTCGACGTCGTGTTCGCGCTTGAAAGCGTCGGTCTGTTCGCGCGTGGTCAGCCAGTGGTCTTCGACCGTGTAGCCGTTGCGTTCGAGCAGCCATTTCGACTTCACGCCGTAAGGGCACACGTGCTTGTCCATCACCATGCGGTGGATTCGGGCGGTCTTGTTCTCGCTCATGCGAACCTCCATACCCTCCGTACCGCAGTACGGAGTCAAGCGATGAATGCTATGCGTATTTCCGATCTCGCCAGAGCGGGCGAGGTCGGGATCGAAACGGTTCGTTTCTATCAGCGCAAGGGATTGCTCGCGGTTCCCCGCGGCGATGCGCCGGGCGGGCGGCATTACGGCCCCGACGATGCGCGCCGGCTGCGCTTCGTGCGCCATGCACAGACCGCCGGCTTCACGCTCGCCGAGATCGCCGAACTGATCGATCTCGATCGCACCGACGATCGGCCGCGTGCCCGGGCTATGGCGCGCGACAGAATCGCTGCGCTCGACGCGCAGATCGCGCAACTTGTCGATGCGCGCGCCTCGCTATCGAAGCTCGCTTCTGACTGCGCGAAGGGCGCCGCGGGGCCGTGCCCGATCCTCGCCGCGTTCGATTAGCGCGGGCTACACTACTTATAAGGCGCTCATCCTGAGGAGCCGCTGAGCCTGTCGAAGCGGCGTCTCGAAGGACCCGGTGGTTCGAGACGGGCCTTCGACACGCTCAGTCCCTCCTCACCATGAGCGGCAATAGGATTGGATGGACGCCCGTCGCCCTAAGCGCGAAACTTCGGCCGCAGGCCGCGCGGGCCGAGATCGGGGATGATGCGATAACGCGCGAGCACCAGGCTGAACGCGCCGAACACCATCAGCCCGACTGCCACCAGCGTGTAGAGCCCGCCCGTGTCGCGCAGCGAGAGGATCGCTTCGCCCAGACCCTTGATCCCGCTTTCCTGTGCGAACCATGCGCCCTGAACCATCGACCATCCGATTACTGCGAACACCACCGCACGGGCACCGTGACCGATGCGGCCCGCGGTTCGTACTCCCGAAGGGGCGCCGCCGCTGATCCAGCGCATGAATTCGGCGGTCCAGGCCTTCTTCCCCTGCATGAATCCGGCGACCAGGAAACCGAGCCCGAGAGCACCGATCACCAGCGAACCGAGCTCCATCGACAACACCGAACCGGCCATCTCCTGCCCGCCCGATACACCGGACGCGCTATGCTGTGCGCCGGTCGCGAACTGGTAGCAGGCGTAAGCGAAGAACGTGTGCGCGATTCCGCTCGCCGCGTCGCCCACCCGCTGCAGAATGCCGGTGGTGTCGCTGCCGCGGTGCTGGATATCGGCGGCGGCCGAAAGGAACTTGAACGCGGCGTAGCCGAGAAGGCCCAGCGCCATGATCCACAGCAGCGGCGTACCGAAAGGCACTTCCTGGATATAGTCGAACACGGCGGCCTGCCCGCCTTTGGCTTCGCCCCCGGTGCCGAGCGCAATATAGCCGAGCAGCAGATAGACGATTCCACGCGCGGCAAATCCCAGACGGACCAGCCAGCGAAACTTCTCCGATTTATCGACCATTAGCGCTCCCCATTCGATCTGGAAGCGCAACGGGCAAGGAACAGATTGGTGCCCGGTTCTCGAAGGACCGTTTCCGTCAGACGTTGAACTTGAACAGCATCACGTCGCCGTCCTGCACCAGATATTCCTTGCCCTCCTGCCGCAGCTTGCCCGCCTCGCGCGCGCCGGCTTCGCCGTTCAGCGCCAGATAGTCGTCGTAGGCGATCGTCTCGGCGCGGATGAAGCCACGTTCGAAATCGGTGTGGATCTCGCCCGCGGCCTGCGGCGCCTTGGCCCCCGCAGGGAACGTCCACGCGCGCGATTCCTTGGGCCCCGCGGTGAAGAAGGTTTGCAGGCCGAGCAGCTTGTAGCCAGCGCGGATCACCCGGCTGAGCCCACTCTCCGTCAGGCCGAGTTCGGCGAGGTATTCTGCGCGATCCTCCGCCGGCATGGCGACCAGCTCGCTTTCGATCGCGGCCGACACGACCACCGCCTCCGCGCCTTCGGCCTTCGCCTTTGCGAACACCTGCGCCGACAGCGCGTTGCCCTCGGCCGCATCCTCCTCGGCGACGTTGCACACATAGAGCACCGGCTTGGCGGTGAGGAGCTGGGCCTGCGCGAACACGCGCGCTTCCTCGTCGTCCTTCGGTTCGGTCAGCCGCGCGGGCTTGCCCTCGCGCAGCAGTTCGAGCGCCTGGCCGAGCACGCTGGCCATGATCTTCGCTTCCTTGTCGCCGCCGGTCGCCTTCTTGGCCGCGGCGGGGACGCGCTTCTCCAAGCTTTCGAGGTCGGACAACATCAGCTCGGTCTCGACCACTTCGGCATCGGCGATCGGATCGACCTTGTTGCTGACATGCTGGATGTCGTCGTCCTCGAAGCAGCGCAGCACGTGGACCACCGCGTCGACCTCGCGGATATTGCCGAGGAACTGGTTGCCGAGCCCCTCGCCCTTGCTCGCGCCTTTGACGAGCCCCGCGATGTCGACAAAGGCAAGCTGGGTCGGGACGACCTTGGCCGACTTCGCGATCGCCGCGATCTTCTCCAGCCGCTCGTCGGGCACCGCGACCTGACCGACATTGGGCTCGATCGTGCAGAACGGATAGTTGGCCGCCTGCGCCGCCTGCGTCTCGGTCAGCGCGTTGAACAGCGTGGACTTGCCGAC
>CAMPIX010000032.1 GCA_946886565.1 uncultured Altererythrobacter sp. | reverse complement strand
CCCCCTCCCCTTCAGGGGAGGGGGTCGGGGGGTGGGGGCTGCCACTGGCAGCGCGCACCGCCCCCACCCCAACCCCTTCCCTCAAGGGGAGGGGCTAAACTATGCTGATCCTCGGCCTCGATCCCTCGCTGAGCTGCACCGGCTGGGGGCTCGTCCGGGCCGAGGGCGCGCGGCTTTCGCATGTCGCCAACGGGCAGATCGCGACCGACGCGAAGGCGCCGATCGCGGCGCGGCTCGCGGCGTTGCAGGCGGGGGTGGCCGAGGTGATCGCACAGCATCGCCCCGATCGCGCCGCGGCCGAGGAAGTCTTCGTCAACAAGAACCCGCAGTCGACGCTCAAGCTCGCGCAGGCGCGCGGGGCGGTGCTCGCGGCGTGCGGTGCCGCGGGGCTCGAGGTGCGCGAGCACGCCGCGCGGCTGGTCAAGAAGGCGGTCGTCGGCACCGGCGCGGCGGACAAGCGCCAGGTCCAGGCGATGCTCAAGGTTTTGCTGCCGGGTGCAAAGATCGCAGGAGCCGATGCAGCCGATGCACTTGCCGTCGCGATCGCCGACGCGCATTTGAAGGAGGCCTGATGTTCCTCGTCGTCTTCCGCAACCGCAAGCGCGCCGATATCGACTACGCGGCCTACGACGCCGAGGCCGAGCGCATGCTCGCGATGGCGCAGGCACAGCCGGGCTATCTCTCGTTCAAGAGCTACACGAGCGAGGACGGCGAGGTGATCGCGCTCTCCGAATGGGCGGACGAGGCTTCGGCGCGCGCCTGGGGCCGCCTCGCCGAGCACCGCGCGGTGCAGTCGCGCGGGCGCAGCGAGTTCTACGCGAGCTACACCCTGTTCGCCTGCGCGAACCCGCGCATCCACGCGTTCACGAGCAAGGAAGAGACATGAGCATCGAGGTCTACGGCATTCCCAATTGCGACACGGTCAAGAAAGCGCGCAAGTGGCTCGATGCGCGGGGGATCGATTACAGCTTCCACGATTACAAGAAGGAAGCCGCGGACCCTGCGAAGCTGCGGCGGTGGATCGAGACCGCGGGCGTCGACGCCGTGCTCAACCGCCGCGGGACGACCTTCCGCAAGCTCGACGACGCCGAGAAGGCCGATATCGACGCGGACAAGGCCGTCACGCTGCTGCAACGGCATCCGAGCATGATCAAGCGGCCGGTGGTGGAACATCCGGGCGGGCTGCTGGTCGGGTTTTCGGATAGGGCCTGGGAGGAGGCGTTTCAGTAGCCCGTGTCGTCGCCCCAGCCCCCGTCCTCAGGCGCGGTAAAGCCGCGCGCGTTCTCGTCCGCAGCGTACAGAACGGTGCGCTTGATAGAGGCGAGATCGCTGCCGGAGCCGTAGATGATACCGATTCCGACAACCGCCACGATGAGGAATTTCTTCAGCATGACCGGGGGAGTCTCGCACACGATGGTCAAGATTTGGCTAACGGCGCTATTGGGCTGTCTGGCGGCCCTGCCGGCGCAGGCGCAGGAGGATGACGCGGTGCTGGTGATCGCGCATCGCGGCGCGAGCGGAGAACGGCCCGAGCACACGCTGGCGGCCTATGAACGCGCGATCGACCGAGGGGCCGACTATATCGAGCCCGACCTCGTGCCGACGAAGGACTGCGTTCTCGTCGCGCGGCACGAGAACGAGATTTCGGGCACGACCGACGTCGCCTCGCGCGCCGAGTTCGCGGATCGCAAGCGGACCAAGGAGATCGACGGGCAGAGCGTCACAGGCTGGTTCGTCGAGGATTTCACGCTCGCCGAACTGCGCACGCTGCGCGCGAACGAGCGGCTCCCGCAGTTGCGGCCGGCGAACGCGCGGTTCGACGGGCTTTATCACGTGCCGACGTTCGCCGAGATCGTCGCGCTGGTGAAGGCCAAGGAGGCCGAGAGCGGACGGAGGATCGGGCTCTATCCCGAGCTCAAGCATCCGACTTTCCTGCTGGAGCACGCGGGGATCGATACGGTCGAGCTGCTGCTGCGCGAGCTCGAGGCGGTGGGGATCGGGCCGGAGGATCCGATCTTCATCCAGAGCTTCGAGATCGCGCCGCTGAAGCGGCTGGCGGAGAGCAGCAACTACAGGCTGGTGCAACTCGTCGCGGCCGAAGGCGGCCCCGCGGACGCGGCCGCGACCGTCTATGCCGAGATGGTCACGATGGAGGGGATGGCCTGGATCGCCGACTATGCCGACGCGGTCGGGGCGGACATCCGGCTCGTGCTCGAGGAGGATGGGACGCCGAGCGGGCTCGTCAGCGCCGCGCACGCCGCCGGGCTCGAGGTGCACGCGTGGACGCTGCGCAAGGAGAATGCGTTTCTCCCGCCGCCGCTGCGGTTCGGGGACAGTCCGGGGGCGCGCGGCTGCCCGGAAAAGCTCTGGACCTTGCTGACGCGGGCCGGGGTCGACGGGATCTTCACCGACGATCCGGCGATCGGGGTCGCGGCGCGCAACGGCGCGGCCTGCGCGTCGCCGGTGGCCGAAGGGGGCTGACGCGATGGCGAGGGCGCATCCGGTCGTGGTGTTCGACGGCGACTGCGTGCTCTGCTCGGCCAACGCGCGCTTCATTCTGCGCCACGACCGGCGCGGGCATTTTCGGCTCGCGACGATGCAATCCGGTGCCGGCGCGGCGCTGATGGCGCGCTTCGGTATCGATCCGCTCGATCCCGAGACCTTCATCCTCGTCGAAGGCGACCGCGTGCGGCGCAACAGCGACGCGGCGCTGGCGATCGCCGAAGGGCTCGGCTGGCCGTGGAATGCGCTCGGCGCGCTGCGAATCGTGCCGCGGGCTTTGCGCGACGCGATCTACCGGCTGGTTGCGCGCAACCGCTATCGCTGGTTCGGGCGCCGCGAGCGCTGCTTCGTGCCCACCCCCGAGCAGGCCGACCGGGTGCTGTGAACCGCGTCCTCGTCCTCGGCGGATACGGCGGGTTCGGCGCGCGGTTGTCGCGGCGGTTGGCGGGCGACGGGTGGACGGTGATCGTCGCCGGGCGCGATCTCGAGCGGGCGCGCGCCTTCGCGGCGACGCTCGAGGAAGCGGAAGCCGTCTGCGCCGACCGCGAGGCGGACCTCGCCCCGGTGCTCGCCGAGATGAAGCCCGATCTGCTGGTCGACGCCGCGGGGCCGTTCCAGGCGAGTTCCTACCGCGTGCCGCAGGCCTGCATCGCAGCGGGAGCGCACTATCTCGACCTCGCCGATGCGCGCGATTTCGTCGGCGGAATCGGCGCTCTCGACGGCGCGGCGCAAAGGGCGGGGGTAGCGGTCGTGGGGGGCGCTTCGACGCTGCCGGCGCTGTCGGGCGCCGTCGTGCGCGAGCTATCGGAGGGACTCGACCGGGTGGATGCGATCGAGATCGCGCTGAGCGCGGCGGGCCCGAGCGTCGCCTCGCGCTCGGTCGCCGAAGCCATGCTCAGCTATGCCGGGCGCCCGATCCGCCTGTGGCGCGGACGGCGGACGACCGAAGCGCCGGGATGCGGCGAGCCGCGGCGCGTGCGCTTCGCGGTCGATGGCAGCCAATCTCTGATGCGCACGGTGCTACTCGCCGAGGTGCCCGATCTCGACCTCCTGCCCGATCGGGTCGCGGGGAGGCCCGCGGTGGCGTTCCGCGCCGGCAACGAGTTCGCCATTCAGCTCGCCGCGCTCCGCCTGCTCGCGTGGCCAGTGCGGCGCGGGCGGGTGCGCTCGCTGCGGCCGCTGGCGGGCGTGCTCGCGCCGATCCAGCGGGCTTTCGCGCGCTTCGGCAGCGACCGCTCGGCGATGGCGATCGAGATCAAGGGCTGGCGCGGCGGCGAGGGCGTGGTGCGCCGCTGGACGGTGATCGCCGAGCGCGGCGAAGGGCCGGAGATTCCCGTGCTCGCCGCGCAACTGCTCGCGCGGCGGCTGCGCGAGGGGGCGCTTGCGCCTGGGGCATGCGATGGCGGCGGGCTGCTATCGCTCGACGACTTCCGCCCGCTGCTGGGTGAGCTCGCGCTGCGCGAGCAGACCACCGAGGAGCCTTTCGCGCCGCTCTACGCCCGCGCGATGGGCACGCATTTTGCCGAGCTTCCCGCCCCGGTGCGCGCGATGCACCGGATCGCGGGCGATGGCGGGGGCGAGGGCGAGGGCGAGGTGCGGCGCGGCACGGGCCTGCTCGCGCGGATGGTCGGCGCGGTGATGGGCTTCCCTCCCGAGGGCCGCTACCCGGTCCACGTCGCCTTCGCCGAGCGCGGCGGGACCGAGCGCTGGAGCCGCCATTTCGGGCGGCACCGTTTTCACAGCGAGATGAGCCTTGCGGGCGCGGGCGTCGCCGAGCGCTTCGGGCCGCTGCGCTTCGCGTTCGACCTGATCCCGCAACCCGATGGGCTCGCGATGAAGCTGCGCCGCTGGACCGCGTTCGGCGTGCCGCTGCCACTTTTCCTCGGCCCGCGCATCGCCGCGAGCGAGCGCGCCGAGGGCGAGGACTTCGTGTTCGACGTCGCGGTGGCGCTGCCCTGGGCCGGGCCGGTGGTGCACTATCGCGGGCGGTTGCGGCGGCTCTAGGTTCGCGTCGCGGTGACGATGTAGTCGAGCGCGAGATTGTCCGACAGGTGCAGCCCCTTGCCCGGCGAGAAGGCGATCCCGCGCGGCTCGCCCATCGCAAGGCCGGCGTCGGCGAGCAGATCGCGCAGTTCGTCCGGCGTGACGAAATCCTCCCAGTGGTGCGTGCCCTTGGGGATCGCCCCCACCGCCTCGGCCGCGCCGACCAGCAGCAGACGCGACTGCGGGGTGCGGTTGGGGGTCGAGAGCACCATCAGCCCGCCCGGCGCGAGCTTCGCCGCCAGCGCGGCGACGAAGGCCGGCTTGTCGCCGACGTGCTCGAGCACTTCCATCGACGTGACCAGATCGAACGCGCCGATATCGAGCGTGCCGACCTCGCCCGCCATATAGCGGATATCGAGCCCCGCGCCCTCGGCGTGGTGCGCGGCCGCCGCGACGTTTTCGGGCGCGGCGTCGACTCCGGTCACTTGCGCGCCGAGCCGCGCGAGCGGTTCGCACAGCAGCCCCGCGCCGCAGCCCACGTCGAGCGCGCTCCTGCCCGCCAGCGGACGCAGGCCGTCGGGATCGACACCCCAGTGCGCGTCGATGGCCGCGCGCACGAAACCGAGCCGCACGGGGTTGAGCCGGTGCAGCATGGCCGACGAGCCCTTCGGGTCCCACCAGTCGCGCGCGAGCTTGCCGAAATGCGCGGCTTCGCCCGGCCGGATGGTTTGCCCGGCCGAAGTTTTGGTTGCGCCCGATCCTGTTGCATCGCCCATGCGCCCCCCCTAACAGCGCGGTTCGGGCGAAACCAGCGGAGGCTTTGGGTTCTTGGCGCGCATCGTGATGAAATTCGGCGGCACCTCGATGGCCGGCACCGAGCGCATCCGCCGCGTCGCCAATATCGTGCGCAAGCAGCAGGCCGCGGGCCACGAGGTGGCGGTCGTCGTCTCCGCAATGGCGGGCGAGACCGACCGGCTGGTCAACTTCTGCCGCGAGGCCAACGCGCTCTACGACCCCGCCGAATACGACGTGGTCGTCGCCAGCGGCGAGCAGGTTACTAGCGGGCTGCTCGCGCTCACGCTCCAGGCGATGGGCTGCAAGGCGCGCTCGTGGCTCGGCTGGCAGCTTCCGGTGCACACGGTGGAGGCGCACGCCAAGGCGCGGATCGACGCGATCGATTCCGGCGCGCTGACCGCCTCGATGGCAGCGGGCGAGATCGCGGTAATCCCCGGCTTTCAGGGCATCGGCGGCAACGGGCGGGTGACCACGCTCGGCCGCGGCGGTTCGGACACTTCGGCGGTCGCGGTCGCGGCGGCGATCGGCGCTGACCGGTGCGACATCTACACCGACGTCGACGGGGTCTACACCACCGACCCGCGGATCGTGGCCAAGGCGCGCAAGCTCAAGGCAGTGACCTACGAGGAAATGCTCGAGCTCGCGAGCGTAGGCGCCAAGGTGCTGCAGACGCGCTCGGTCGGGCTCGCGATGAAGGAAGGGGTACGCGTCCAGGTGCTCTCGAGCTTCATCGGCGACGACGCGATCCCCGCCGATGCGCTGCCGGGCACGATGATCGTGTCCGAAGAGGAAATGAACCAACTCGTGGAGAAGGGCGACATGGAACGCCAACTGGTTACCGGCATCGCGCACGACAAGAACGAGGCCAAGGTGATCCTCACCCGCGTGCCCGACAAGCCGGGCGCGGTGGCGCATATCTTCGAGCCGCTCGCGCAGGCGTCGATCAACGTCGACATGATCATCCAGAACGTCGGGCGTGACAAGGGCGAGACCGACGTGACCTTCACCGTGCCGCAGGCCGATCTCGCCCGCGCGCAGGCGCTGCTCGAGGACCGCCGCGGCGATATCGGCTTCAACCGCATCATCACCGACAGCAAGATCGCCAAGATCTCGGTCGTCGGGGTGGGGATGAAGAGCCACGCCGGCGTCGCGGCGACGATGTTCAAGGCGCTCGCCGACCGCGCGATCAACATCCAGGCGATCTCCACCAGCGAGATCAAGGTCAGCGTGATGATCGACGAGGACGAGACCGAGCTCGCGGTGCGCGTGCTCCACACCGCCTACGGGCTCGACGCGAGCGACGAAGCCGCCTGAGCCGTTAGCCGGATTCACTGCGCGGGCTAACCATTCCTTAACCCGCAGGGCCGACTCCCGCTCCTGAAAGGAGCGGCGCATGTCGATCACCGCACGGCTGGAACAGGCGAAGTCCGAACGCGGGCGGGGCGCACCGCGGCGCACGTTGCGCTTCGAGACTTTCGGCGAGCGCGCTGGCGACGCGCAGCCGGTGCAGGTCCACAACGCCTCGGCCACCGGGCTGCTGCTCGAAAGCGACAACAGCCTCGCAGTGGGCGACGCGCTCGACATCGACCTGCCGCACGTCGGCGTGACCACGGCGCACGTCGTGTGGGCCAGCGGCCCGCTCTACGGCTGTCGTTTCGACGAACCGATCTCGGACGCCGCGCTCGCGGCAGCGCAATTGCGCAGCGAGCCCGGTCTCGATCTCGGCCTCGCGCAGCATCCGGGCGAATCGTTCGGCACCCGACTCCAGCGGCTGCGCAAGGAGCGCGGGTTGACGTTGGCCCAGCTCGGCGAAGCGCTCGAAGTGAGCAAGCCGACCGTCTGGGCCTGGGAAAAGGGCAAGGCGCGGCCGATCGAAAGCCGGATCGGCGCGATCGCCGAGGTTCTCGGCGTATCCGAAGCCGAACTCGCCGATGTCCACGACAATGCCGAATCGCGCGAACTGCTCGCACGCAGCCGCGAGGCGATCGCCCGCGCTTTCGGCACCGAACCGGGTAAAGTGCGGATCATGATCGAACTCTGAAGGCCCGCGACATTGCTGAAATGACTCCCACAGTTTCGCTATTGTGGTTAATGTCGATCTAAAGTCGATTCGGTGATTAATGGGGTTAACTAACCAAATTAACTTTGGGTCGCAGCGAATTCGAGCTTCATAAGCTCAAACGATGCGACTCTGATTTGTAGCGCATTTCGTTTGATGACTTTCGAAATGAACTCGGCTTCGGGGGCGTAATTAATATGGTCGAAGATTTCACCCTTCACGAAGGGGCGGCTTTGTACGGCCTTCTTGCGGAGACCGATTGCGATATCGTGATCAAGGTCGACCGCGAGGGGGTGGTGGTCCACGCGTCGGCCGCGATCGACCGTCTGGGGATCGAGCTTCCCGGCGCGCTGATCGCGCCGCACCTCGCCGATCTGGCGGAGCCCGCACAGGCGGAGCGGCTGCGGGCCTTCCTCGAGGTCGTCATGCGCGGCGGCAGCGCGACCGGATGGTTCGAATTCGCCGCGCGCAATGCCGAGGGCGGGGCGAGCTGGTACACGCTCCAGCTACGCCCGCTGCTCGACGCCGACGGCGGGGCGTACGGCGCGATCGGCATCATGCGCTCAATCGAGGAGCGGCGCGCGCTCGAGGAGAAGCTGTTCGCGGCAACGCTCACCGATCCGCTCACCGGCCTTGCCAACCGTCGCGCGTTCCAGGTCATGCTGCGGCACCTCGTGCGGCGCAAGCGGGGCGGGTCGCTTGCCATCCTCGACATAGCGCACCTTCGCCGGATCGGCCTGCGCCACGGGGCAAGCGCGAGCGACCGGGTGATTGCGGCCGCAGCGGGGCTGCTGCGCGATCTCCTGCAACGCGATCATATTCTCGCCCGGATCGGCGATGAGCGCTTCGCGGTTCTTATGCCGGGCGACGAGCCGGCCGAGGCCGAAGACGTGGTGCGCGATGTGCTCGACGCGCTGGTGGAGGCGACGCACGACGCCGGCGGCGAGGGGCAGATCGACATGCGTCCGTCCGTCGGGATCGCACCGATCCGCGAGACGGCGGATGCGACTCTGCAGCGGGCCGAGTTCGCGCTGGTCCGGGCGCTTGCCCGCGGCCGCGGGTGCATCGAGTGCGCCGCGGACCTGGCGGGGCGCCGACGCTACGCTTGACTGTCGGAAGTCGGGCGGCAACGTGGAGGCCGTGCCCGATCAGAGCGACCTTGCCCTGGTTGAGTGCGGACCCTAGGCAGCGGCCATGGCGTTCACCGCGAAGATCCTCCTCCTCGGCTCGGGCGAACTCGGGCGCGAGTTCGCGGTCTCGGCCAAGCGGCTAGGCGCGTGGGTCGTCGCCTGCGACGCTTACGACCATGCGCCCGCGATGCAGTTCGCCGATGCGCGCGAGGTGTTCCCGATGCTCGACGGCGCGGCGTTGCGCGCAGCGGTGGAGAAGCACCGGCCAGACTTCGTCGTGCCCGAGATCGAGGCGATCCGCACCGGAACGCTGGTCGAGCTCGAGGCCGAGGGGGTCAATGTCGTCCCGTCGGCGCGCGCGGCGCAGCTCACCATGAACCGCGACCGCATCCGCGACCTCGCGGCGGACGAGCTGGGGCTCGCGACCTCGCGCTACCGCTACGCCGAAACGCTCGACGAAGTGCGCGCGGGCGCGGCGCACACCGGTTTTCCGTGCGTCATCAAGCCGGTCATGTCGTCCTCGGGCAAGGGGCAGAGCAAGGTCGAGGACCAGGCGGGTCTCGAGGCGGCGTGGGACTACGCCGTGGCGAATATGCGCGGCGATCGGAAGCGGGTGATCGTCGAGCAGTTCGTCGATTTCGACTACGAGATCACGCTGCTGACCGTGCGCACGTGCGACGGCGTGCTGTTCTGCCCGCCGATCGGCCACCGGCAGGAACGCGGCGACTATATGGAAAGCTGGCAGCCGACGCCGATGTCCGAGGCGGCGATCGCCGCCGCGCAGGACATGGCGAAGAAGGTCGTCGACGACCTCGGCGGCTACGGGCTGTTCGGGGTCGAGTTTTTCGTGTGCGGGGAAGAGGTGATCTTTTCCGAACTCAGCCCGCGCCCGCACGACACCGGCATGGTTACGCTGGTGAGCCAGAACCTCAGCGAATTCGACTTGCATGCGCGCGCGATCATGGGGCTGCCGATCCCGAGCCCGATCCGGGCACGCCCCTCGGCAAGCGCGGTAATCCTCGCCGACCGCGACAGCGAGACGTTGCGCTATTCGGGCCTGGCCGAAGCGCTCGCGGTGCCCGGCGGCACGGTCGATGTGCGGATCTTCGGCAAGCCCACCAGCCGCCCCTATCGGCGGATGGGCGTTGCATTGGCGAGCGCGGGGGACACCGACGCCGCGCGCCGCATCGCCGCGGAGGCCGCGGGCAAGGTGCGGATCGTCTACGGCTGAGCGGGTGGCGGCCAAGCGGGCGGGGCGCGATGGCCCCGCCAGCCGCACGCGATCATTCGCCGGCCAGTTCCTCAACCAGCGCGGGCGCAGGGTAGATCGTCTCCAGCGCTTCCTGCACCGCCGCGGTCGAGACAACCACGGTGCGGTTCATCGTGCCGTCGTAGCCGTAGTTGCCGCCCAGCGAGTGGATGTTGCCGTCGAACGCGGCGCCGATCACGGTGCCCGCCTTGTCGATCACGGGCGAGCCCGAATTGCCGCCGATGATGTCGTTGGTGGTGACGAAATCGTAGGTCGTGTCCATGTCGATCTCCGCCTTGTTCGCTACGAAGGCGGGCGCGAGGTCGAACGGCGGGTTGCCGGTCGCGCGCTCGAACGTGCCGCCCAGCGTGGTGCGGATCGGCACTTCGTTGCCGCGCTCGGTCCAGCCCTTCACCTGACCGTAGCTTATGCGCAGCGTGAAGGTCGCGTCGGGATAAAGACTGTCGCCGTAGGCGGCGAAGCGCGCATCGGCGAGTTCGGCGCCGGCGACCGCGAGCGGACCCGAATACTGCGCGTCGGTGAGCGCCTCGAGTTCGCGCTGACGCGGCGCGAGCTTGAGCGCGTACTGGATCATCGGATCGTCCGACGCTTCGATCGCCGCGAGCCCGCCTTCCCACAGCGCCTTGCGCACTGCAGGATCGGCGAGCGAGGTGCCCTCGACCAGCCGCGTGGCGAGCTGCTCGGGGCTTTCCTTGCCGAGCAGCAGCTTGGAGTCCGGATCGTCGACGCCGAGGTATTCGCGCGCCTTCGACAGGCTCCATTCCATCATGAGCTGGTCGAGCCATGGATAGACCGGGCGTTCGTCGAGCAGGCGCTTCTCGGTCAGCGGCAGCGCGCTGTCGGTGAAGCCGGGCAGGCGCTCGGCGTTGGGCTTGGCGCGTTCCTGCGCGGCGAAGACCAGTGTCTGCGCGTAGCCGTAGAGATCGCCCGAGGGCTGGGTGAAGCGCAGCGGATAGTAGAGCGAGCGATAATTCTCCATCGCCTCTTCCACTGTGCTCCACGGGTCCCCGATTTCGGGATTTGACGCGCTCTTCGCCTTCAGCTCTTCCTGCGCAGCGGCGAGCTTGGCGGTGAAATCGGGATCGTTAAGCGCGCGGGTGCGGCCGATGTAGACCTTGAGCGAGTTCTCGACCCCGCCGAGCAGGTCGCGCCCCTGGCGCTCCTTCTCCGCGCTCTCGTCCATCGCGCGGATCAGCCGCCCGCGCAGCTCGGAGAGCGTGGCGACGGTGACCGGCAGGCGCACCTCGCGCTCGAAGGCGAGCTGGCTGCTCGTCCACAGGCGGCTGGTCGAGCCGGGGTTGCCGACCACGAACGTGATCTCGCCTTCCACCGGTGCGCGCGGGTTCCATTCCAGATGCGCCGGGGTGGAAACCGGCTCGCCGTCCTCGTAGGCGCGCAGGAACGAGGCATCGAGCGAGTAGCGCGGGAAGTTGAAATTGTCGGGATCGCCCCCGAACGTCGCCGCGCGGTCCTCGGGTGCCCAGGCGAGGCGTACGTCCGAATACTTGCGGTAGGTGTAAAGCTTGTACTGCCCGCCGCCGAACAGGGTGACGACCTGGCAGCGGGTGGTTTCGGTGTCGGGGCAGCCGGCCGATTCGATCTCCGCGATCGTCGCGTCGCGCGCCTTGGTCAGCGCTTCGCCGGTCAGCGTGCCGATCGCGTCCATCACTTGCGGCGTGACGTCGGTGATCATCGTGACCACCTCGGCCTGCTGACCGGGGCACTTGAGTTCGTCCTCGCGCCGTTCGGCAACATAGCCGTTGAGCAGATAGTCGATCTCGTCGGTCGAATTGTCGTAGAGGCAGCTCGCGATGCAGTGATGGTTGGTGAGGATCAGCCCGTCGGGCGAGACGAAGCTCGCCGAGCAGCCGCCGGTGAGGCGCACCGCGGCGTTCTGCACGTTGTCGAGCCATTCCTGATCGGGCGCCCAGCCGTAGGCCTCGCGCACCCGCTCGGTGGGAAAACCCTCGAAGGTCCACATGCCTTCGTCGGCGCTGGTGGGCGCAGCGAGCGTTAGTGCCCCGAAAGAGGCTGCGGCGAGCAGGACATTGCGGCTGGTCACGAAACTGGTCTCCCCGTTGGATTTGCTGCGCGCTCTCTCCGCCGCAAGATGCGGGATGTCC
This sequence comes from uncultured Altererythrobacter sp., assembly GCA_946886565.1. The sequence continues at coordinate 7,610 of CAMPIX010000032.1, read as the reverse complement.
AGCAGATTCCCCGGCACGAACACGCAAAAAGGGCCCCCGACATTGCTGCTGGAGGCCCTTTCTGCGAAGCCGAAGGGGTCAAGCCGCCTTGTGGTACTTCGCGTAGCTGAGGTCGAAGCGGTCGGCGTTCATCACCTTGGTCCAGGCCTTGACGAAGTCCTTCACGAACTTCTGCTCGCCGCCCTTCTCCGCGTAGACTTCGCACACCGCGCGCAGTTCGGAATTGGAGCCGAAGATCAGGTCCGCGCGGGATGCGCGCCAGGTTTCGTGACCCTCCGCGCGGTCGGTGGCGACATACTCCTCGTCGTTCGACCCCTCCACCGCTTTCCACACGTTGGTCATGTCGAGCAGATTGACGAAGAAGTCGTTGGTGAGCTGCCCCGAACGCCTGGTGAAGTGGCCGTGGCCGCGCTCGCCATGGTTGGCGCCAAGGACGCGCAGTCCGCCCACGAGCACGACCATTTCGGGCACGGACAGGCCGAGCAGACTGGCGCGGTCGAGCATCATCTCCTCGGTCTTCACCGCGAGCTTCTTTGGCAGGTAATTGCGGAAAGCGTCCGCCTCCGGCTCCATCCAGTCGAAGCTCTCGACGTCGGTCTGCTCCTGCGTCGCGTCGCCGCGGCCGCCGGTGAAGGGCACTTCGGCCGAGGCGCCGGCGTCCGCGATCGCCTTTTCGAGGGCCACGACCCCGCCGAGCACGATCGCATCGGCAAGGCTCATCGAGCCGCGAAGCCCGTCAAGCGTGTCGATCACCCTGCCGAGCATTTCAGGCTCGTTGACGTCCCAGTTCTTCTGGGGCTCGAGCGCGACGCGCGCGCCGTTGGCGCCGCCACGATGGTCGGACTTGCGATAAGTGCTCGCCGAAGCCCAGGCGGTCTTTATCAGCTGGCCGACGGTGAGGCCGCTCGCCGCAATCTTGTCCTTCACTGCCTTCACGTCCGCGTCGGACGGCGCGGTCCCGGCGGGCACGGGATCCTGCCAGATCAGGTCCTCGGCCGGAACCTCGGGCCCGAGATAGCGGACTTTGGGGCCCATATCGCGGTGGGTGAGCTTGAACCAGGCACGCGCGAAGGCGTCCTTGAACGCTTCGTGATCGTTGCGGAACTTCTCGCTGATCTTGCGCAGCTCGGGGTCCATCTTGAGCGCCATATCCGCAGTAGTCATCATCGTCGGGACCTTCTTGGACGAGTCCCAGGCTGCGGGGGCCATGTCCTCCTCCTTCTGGTTCACCGGCTGCCACTGCTGCGCGCCCGCAGGCGACTTCACCAGCTCGTATTCGTAATCGAGCAGGAGGCGGAAGTAGTTCTCGCTCCATTCGGTCGGAGTGTTGACCCACGAGCCTTCGAGCCCGCTGGTCACGGTGTGTTCGCCGCAGCCGCTTTCGTTCTGGCTCACCCAGCCGAAACCCTGCGCGGCGAGATCGCCGCCCGATGGCGCAGCACCCAGCTTCGAGGGATCGCCATTGCCGTGCGCCTTGCCGAAGGTGTGCCCGCCCGCGGTGAGCGCCACGGTTTCCTCGTGGTCCATCGCCATGCGTCTGAAGGTTTCCTTGATGTCGCGCGCCGATTGCAGCGGGTCGGGGTTGCCGCCCGGACCTTCGGGATTGACGTAGATCAGGCCCATCTGGATCGCCGCCAGCGGACCTTCGAGTTCGTGCATGCCGTGCTCGGGCGCGATGCGGGTCTGCACGCCCTCGTTGACCCACTTGTCCTCGCTGCCCCAGTAGATGTCGCGTTCCGGCTCGAACACGTCTGCGCGGCCGCCACCGAAGCCGAACACCGGGCCGCCCATGCTTTCGATCGCCACGTTGCCCGCGAGGATGAACAGGTCCGCCCAACTGACGTTCTTGCCGTACTTTTGCTTGAGCGGCCACAGCAGGCGGCGCGCCTTGTCGAGGTTGCCGTTGTCCGGCCAGCTGTCGAGCGGGGCGAAGCGCTGCTGCCCGCTGTTCGCGCCGCCGCGCCCGTCGGCGGTGCGATAGGTGCCCGCCGCGTGCCACGCCATGCGGATGAAGAACGGCCCGTAGTGGCCGTAGTCCGCCGGCCACCACGGCTGGCTGTCGGTCATCAGCGCTTTCAGGTCTTCCTTCAGCGCTTTGTAATCGAGCGCATTGAACGCTTCTGCATAATCGAAGTCCGCATCGTGCGGATTGGATTTGCCGTTCGGCGTGAGAATCTCGGTGGCCAGCATCTCGGGCCACCAGTCCTTGTTGGTGCGGCCGAGCAGCGCGCGCACCCCGCCGTCTCCGTCGAACGGGCAACCGCTTCCCGATATCGAGCCTGTTTTCGCGTCCATCGTGGCATCCTTCCAGCTGCTGGGCCGGCGCGCGAGCGCCGGCCGAATGAGTCGTTGTGCGGCAGACGCTACGCCCGGCGTGCAATCGGTCAAAGCAATTAAGTCCTGTCAGGCTTATCGATTTTGGCGATTGATCGGGGCGTCTGCCGCGTCGATTCAATGGGCCGAAACCGGCGCGGTTCCACCGCATGGCGCGCTGACCTCTTGCCGCCCCGGCGTGCGCGCCTTAAGCGCCCCGGGCGATGAGCGATTATTCCAAGACAAGCCGCCTGATGCAGCGCGGCACCGAGTTCCTCGGCTGCGAGACCGCGATCCTGTGCGGGGCGATGAGCTGGGTTTCCGAGCGCAACCTCGTCTCGGCGATCAGCAACGCGGGCGGCTTCGGCGTGATCGCCTGCGGCGCGATGACCCCCGAGCTGCTCGACGCCGAGATCGCCGCGACCCGCGCGCTGACGGACAAGCCGTTCGGCGTGAACCTGATCACCATGCACCCGCAACTGTTCGAGCTGATCGCCGTGTGCGAGAAGCACGCGGTGAGCCACGTCGTGCTCGCGGGCGGCATTCCGCCCAAGGGCAGCGTCGAGGCGATCAAGGGCGGGGCGAACCCGGCCAAGGTGATCTGCTTCGCGCCCACGCTGGCGCTCGCCAAGAAGCTGCTTCGCTCAGGTGCCGACGCGCTGGTCATCGAGGGGATGGAGGCGGGCGGCCATATCGGTCCGGTCTCCACCAGCGTGCTGGCGCAGGAAATCCTGCCCGAGCTGGCGAACGATCACCTGGTGTTCGTCGCGGGCGGGATCGGCAAGGGGCAGGCGATCGCCGGTTATCTCGAAATGGGCGCGGCGGGCGTGCAGCTCGGCACCCGATTCGCCTGCGCGACCGAGTCCATCGCGCACCCCGACTTCAAGAAGGCCTTCTTCCGCGCCAGCGCGCGAGACGCCGTCGCCAGCGTGCAAGTCGATCCGCGCTTGCCGGTGATCCCGGTGCGTGCGCTCAAGAACAAGGGCACCGAGAGCTTCACCGCCAAGCAGCGCGAGGTCGTGCAGCGGCTCGACGAGGACGGCATCGCGATGGACGAGGCGCAGCTCCAGATCGAGCATTATTGGGCCGGCGCGCTGCGCCGCGCGGTGATCGACGGCGATGTCGAGGGCGGCAGCCTGATGGCGGGCCAGTCGGTCGGCATGGTCAAGGAAGAGGAACCGGTCGCGCAGATCATCGCCACGCTGATGGCCGAGAGCGAAGAGGCGCTGACCCGCAGGTAGGATGGCCGACCCGCTTGTCCTGACGCTGAGTTGCGCCGACCGGCCGGGCATCACCGCCAAGGTCACCGGGCTGCTTTTCGAGCACGGCGGCAATATCCTCGAGGCGCAGCAGTTCAACGACCGCACGAGCGACGCGTTCTTCATGCGCGTCGCTTTCGATCCGGGCGAGACGAGTGCCGACGATCTGCGCGCGGCGTTCGCGCCCTTCGCCGAGCGCAGCGCGATGAAATGGAAGCTCGTCCGGCGCGACCGGCCGCGGCGGGTGCTGATCATGGTCAGCAAGTTCGACCACTGCCTCGCCGACCTGCTTTATCGCTGGCGGATCCGCGAACTGGCGATGGACCCGGTGGCTATCGTCTCGAACCACCCGCGTGAGGCGATCAGCCATACCAATATCGGCGATATCCCGTTCCATCACTTGCCCGTCAATGCGGAGGGGAAGTCCGGGCAGGAAGCGCGCGTCCGGACGATCGCGGAGCAGACCGGCGCCGAGCTGATCGTGCTGGCGCGTTACATGCAGATTCTGTCGGACGCGCAGGCGGCGCATTTCGCGGGACGCTGCATCAACATCCACCACTCCTTCCTGCCAGGATTCAAGGGCGCCAAGCCCTATCACCAGGCACATGCCCGCGGCGTGAAGATGATCGGAGCAAGCGCCCACTACGTCACCGCCGATCTCGACGAGGGGCCGATCATCCATCAGGATGTCGAACCGATCAGCCACGCCGACAGCCCCGACGATCTCGTGCGCAAGGGCCGCGAGATCGAAAGCCGGGTGCTGGCCGAAGCGGTCCGGTTGCATCTGGAAGAGCGCGTGTTGATGAACGGCGCGCGCACGGTGGTGTTCAGGGGCTGAGGCTCGCGCGAAGCTCGCAGTGAGTGCCGCCGGCCCCGCATGTCGGCCGGGCCGGCGGCGCCATGTTCACACCTCGGCGTTCTTGCGCACCGTGATGACCTGCGGATAAGTGAATTCGAGCAGGCCCTCCTTGCCGTATTCGGCGCCGAAGCCCGATTGCTTGTGCCCGCCGAACGGCGCGAAGGGCGAGAGGTGGAGATATTCGTTGATCCACACGGTGCCGGTCTCGAGCTGCTCGGCGATGCGCACGCCGCGGTCGGTGTCCTTGGTCCAGACCGCGCCGGCGAGCCCGTAGTCCGAATTGTTCGCGCGCTCGATCACTTCCTCGTCGCTCGAGAACTTCATCAGCGGCATGACCGGGCCGAACTGTTCCTCGGCGACGATCCGCGCGTCCTCGGGCGGATTGTCGAGGATCGTGATCGGCACGTAGTAGCCGGGCACCTTCGGATCGTGGTCGCCGCCGACGAGAAACTTGTAGCCCTGGTCCTTCGCGTCCTGGATCAGATCGAGCACGCGCTCGTACTGCTTGCGGTTCTGGATCGGGCCTACGCCGGTGCCCTGCTGCGAGCCATCGCCGACTTTCACCGTCTTGGCGTACTCGGCGATCGCCTTCGACAGATCGTCGTAGATATCCTCATGGATATAGACGCGCTTGGCGGCGACGCAGATCTGCCCGGCGTTCGAGAAGCTGGACCAGAAGAGCTGCTCGGCGACTTTCTCGACGTCGGCGTCGGGCAGCACGATCGAGGCGTCATTGCCGCCCAATTCGAGCGTGATGCGCTTCAGGTCGCGGCTCGCGCCTTCCATGATCTTCTTGCCGGTCGCGGTCGAGCCGGTGAAGGTGATCTTGTCGATGTCGGGATGCTCGGTGATCAGGGGCCCGAGCGAATCCTCGCCGGTGATGACGTTGATCACGCCCGGGGGCGCGGCGTCCTTGATCAGCTCGGCGATGCGCAGCGTGGTGAGCGGGGTGAAGGGCGAGGGCTTGAGCACGATCGTGCAGCCCGAAAGCATCGCGGGGGCGATCTTCTGCATCGCCATCATCACCGGGAAGTTCCACGGCACGATCCCGCCGACCACGCCGACCGGCACGCGGCGCGTGCGCGAAAGGCGCGTGTCGCTGTCCTCGTTCACCTCGTCCTCGAGATCGAGCGAGGACTGCGCGCCGACCATCATCGAGGCGCCGATCACCTCGCCCATAGCCTGGCTGTGCGGCTTGCCCTGCTCGGCGGTGAGCAGGCGGTGGAGCTCGTCGGCGTTCTCCTTGATGATGGCGGAGATTTTCTGGATCGCGGCGCGGCGCTCGGCGATCGGGGTCTTGGACCAGATCCTGAACGCGCGGCGCGCGGCGGCGACCGCGCGGTCGAGCTCGTCCTTGCCGCAGGCGGGCACGGTGCCGATCACATCCTCGTTCGCGGGGTTGACCACGTCCATGGTCTGCGCGGTCTCGACCATCTCGCCGTCGATCAGGTTGCGGTAGGCAGTGGGCATCCGTGTTCTCCATCTTTGGACCGGCGCGGGGGCGCCGACTCGCTATTTACGTTTCTGCGAGAAACCTAACACGGTCGTGGCCGTCGCCCAATCCCGCTTGCATGCCGCGCCCGCCGCGCGCAGCATGGCGCGAACCACCGGGAGAGACGAGGATGTGCGACGAAGACAAGCTGGCCCGCTGGGCTCGCGAGGGGATGAGCCGGCGGCAGTTCGGCGCGCTCGGGGGCATGGCGGCGCTCGCTGCCTGCGCGCCGATGGAGGCGGCGTCCGGCGATTCCGGGCAACTGGCCGAGCAAACCGTGAGCTTCGCGACCGCCGATGGGACGATGGACGGCTTCTTCGTGCATCCGGCTTCCGGACCGGCGCCTGCAGTGTTGTTCTGGCCGGATATCGCGGGGCTGCGCGAAGCGAAGCGCATGATGGCCCGGCGTCTGGCGGGTTCGGGCTATGCGGTACTGGTGGTCAATCCCTACTATCGCGACGTCGCGGGAGAGCAGTTCGCGGATTTTGCCGGTTTCGCAGCGACCGGCGGGTTTCAGAAGGTCGGTCCATGGCGCAAGAAACTCGATGCCGAGGCAATCATGCGCGACGCGACCGCGGCGGTCGGCTGGCTCGACGCGCAGGAGGCGGTCGACACCGCGCGCGGCGTCGGCACGCAGGGTTATTGTATGGGCGGGCCGTTCACCGTGTGGAGCGCGGCCGCGGTGCCCGGCCGGGTGCGCGCCGCGGCGAGCTTCCACGGCGGCGGGCTGGTCCGCGAGGGCGATCCGATGAGCCCGCACGACCTGTTCGATGAAACGCGGGCGAGCTTCCTGATCGCCATCGCGCAGGACGATCACGCCGAAGCGCCGGAGAATCTCGAGATATTGCGCAAGGCGGCGGCGGACGCCGGCCGCCCGGCCGAGATCGAGGTCTATGCCGGCGATCACGGATGGACCGTCCCCGACTCGCCTTCCTACGACGAAGCCGCGGCGGAGCGCGCCTGGGCGAACCTGCTGGAGCTGTACAAGGACGCGCTCTGATCCCCCGCGAAGGCGGGGGTCTCAGGCCACTTTCGGAGCGCCGGCGGCCTGAGGTCCCCGTCGTAGTTTATCCTGAGCGGCTGCTGCAAGCAGCCAGTCGAAGGGCGGGGACGCGTCAGGCGAGGCCGATATTGCGCAGTTTGGCGCGCAGCGTTGTCTCGTCGAACGGCTTGATCACGTATTCGTCCGCGCCCGCGTCGATGCCCTTGTGGATGTCGACGACGCCCGAGTTCGAGGTGCAGAACACCACCCGCGGCACCCGGTCGGCGGGCAGCGCGCGCAGTTGCGCGACGAATTCGAGCCCGCTCATCACCGGCATGTTCCAGTCGAGGATCACGAGGTCGGGCATCGCCGCCTTGCACCGGGCGAGCGCTTCCTCGCCGTTCTCGGCCTCGGCGGCCTCGAAGCCCATGTCCTCGACGATCCGGCGCGCGACCTTGCGGATCATGCGCGAATCGTCGACCACCAGGCAGCGGCGCACGCGCGGCTGGCCATGCCGTGCGGCATAGGCAGCCTTGGCCTCGTCGACGATCCGTTGCGCGGGATCGGCGGCCACCGGCGCGGGTTCGGCCCGGGCTTCGGCCGGGGCCTCAGCGGGCGTTCCCTTGCCGGGGATGCTGCGTTTGATCAGCCCGTGAATGGCGGCACCTCCTCCTCGCCCCAGACGGGCGAGCGCACCGCTGCGAG
>CAMPIX010000031.1 GCA_946886565.1 uncultured Altererythrobacter sp. | reverse complement strand
GTGCGGCCGCTGGGGCCGGCGGGGGGTTTCCCGTTTTACCTCGGGGTGGGGGGCCCGGGGGGGGGGTGGGGGGGGGGGGGGGTGGCCGCGCTCAGCCGAGGCGGTAGCGGGCCGCGAGCGCGGCGGCGCGCTCGTCCTGCCTCTCCAGGCCCCGGGTGGCCGCTGCCGGCGCGGGGTCGGTGGTGGTGTCCCGGGTGGCGTCGGCCGGCGCGGGACGGGTCCCCTCGGAGGCGGAGGGGGAGTCGGTGGGGAGGCCGCGGGCGGAGCGGACCTCGTCGGCCATCTTGCGCAGGCCGGCGTCGGTGTCTTCGTAGGCGGGGAACGTCACGGCGGAGACCTCCAGGAGCCGCAGCTCGACGAGGGTGCGCAGGAGGGCGGTGGCCGTGTCGGTCTTGCCGTCGGCGGTGACGGTCTCGACCTCGACCTCTTCCCAGCGGTCGCGGACGACGTAGAACCCGAAGCTCATCCCGGTGATACGGCGCCGCTCGAGGTTGCGGGTGAGGTCGCGGACGTAGGAGAGCTCCTGGTCCAGGTCGGCGTCGACGGCGAGACCGATGTCGTCGGTCCCGAGCCGGAGGTCGCCGGCGCTGACGCGGGCGCACAGGAGGCTGGTGTCGTGGTCGACGAGGAACCGGGCGTCGCCCTCGGTGAGGGTCTTGTCGAACGCGCCGGACTCGATCTCCTCGTACCAGCCCCACTTCAGGGGGTTGCCGATCGAGGTGCGGGAGTTGAACACCGCGGCGTGGCCGACGAACCGCGGCTCGGGGTCACCCTCGGCGCGGATCACCCGGGCGTCGGTGTCGGCCAGGGCCCGGGTGCGGCGCTCGAGCACCTCGCAGGTGCCGGCGGCCGCCCGGACGGGCCTACGCGTCAGCGTCGTCGTCATCGTCGTCTCCTGACGTGGTGTCGTCCGTGGCGGTGGCCGACTGCGTGTGTGGGCGGTAGGGCTCGTCGCCCCACGGCACGGGCTTCATGTCCTCGAGCGGGCGCACGTCGTTGGGGACCAGCCACCCGTGGGTGATGCCGGAGGCGTAGAACGCGGCGCGGGCCTTGGAGTCCCCGCGCAGGAGCCCCTCGACCTTGAACTCGGCCTTCTCGGCGCGGGGGTCGGCGATCTCGCGGGTCACGCGCTGCTCGATGCGCTGGAAGTACGGCTTGAGGGTGATGACCACCAGCGCGACGAACTGCTGCTCCATGCCCGTGCCCCAGGAGGTCGACTTCTCCTGGTCGTTGATGATCCAGCCGGGCAGGCCGAACAGGCGGGCGATCTCGGTGGTCTGGAACTTGCGGGTCTCCAGGAACTGAGCGTCGGCCGGGCTCATCGACAGCTGGTGGAACTTCGTGCCGTTGTCCAGCACGGCGATCTCGTAGGCGTTGTCCAGGCCGGCGAGCTTCGCGCGCCACCGGTCCTTGAGGATGTTGGACCGCTCCTCGTTGAGCTCCTTGTCGGTGGACAGGAACCCCGACTGCAGCATGCCGCGCTCGTACATCCGCTCGGCGAGCTGCTCGGCGTTGGTCGCCAGGCCGAACATGCGGCGCATCCGGCCGATGACGGAGACGCCCATGATCCCGTCGGTGCTGAAGTTCGGGATGTGCAGGATGTCGCGCTCGGTCAGCGGCAGCTTGCCGTCGACGGTGAACTTCTTCGCGTAGGGCATCCCGATGGCCAGGCCGGCGTCGACGTCGACGTCGACGACCACGCGGGACGGGTGGATCGGGACGAGCTCGACGATCCGGCCGTCGCGAGCGCGGACCTTGCGCAGGTATGCGTTGCCCCACAGGGCCAGGTGGGCGACGGTCGTCTCCCACAGCTCGAAGGGCGTCTGCCCGGCCCGCTCGGCGACCAGCACGGGGATGGTGACCGGGTTCATCGTCTCCCGGTCGTGCACCCGCAGCGGGCACCCAGCGACCCCGGAGGCGAGCACCTGGACGCACCGCAGGACCGCGCCGATCTGCAGCGGGTCCCCGACCGTCCCGTTGGACCACAGCTCGTCCGGGGACTCCAGCTGCGACAGCAGCCGCCCGGACGTCAGCGGCGTCGACGGGCTCTCCAGGTTGCGCGAGACGAGCCCGGACAGGGCCGACAGCGCCCTCACGAGCGACGCTCCCGGGCCAGCCGGGCTGCCGCCTCACGGCGGGCCTCGACCTCCGTCAGGACGCCCAGGACGGCCAGCAGGAGCCCCGCCAGCAGCAGGCCCCACCACAGGCCCGCGAGCGCCGCGACGGCGACGACGACGGCCACCAGGCCGGTGACGAAGAGGACGACTGCGAGCACCGCGTGCCTCCTCACCAGATGTTCGGTCCGCTGTTGCCGTTGGAGTGCCACCACTCCGCCCGGGCGACGCCCATGACCGCGCACACGGCGAGGTCGATCTTGCGGGGGGAGTCCGGCTTGTCCTTCGCGATCTGCGAGCCGCGGTAGGTGGTCTTCAGGACGGTGTTCCCGATGTGCCGGGTCAGGCGTGGGTCGCCGTCGTGGGTGAGCTCCCGGTCGATGACGCGTTCGTAGAACCGCTGCGTCGCCGGCCGCATGCGCTCCGGGGTCTGGGGGAAGTACTCGACGGGGATGTGCTCCTCGAGCAGCTCCTCAGCGGCGTCCTGCCACAGGAACTCGTCCCAGGCGATCTCGGAGACCTTGAACCGCTTGCAGGCTCGCCGCACGGCGTCCTTGACCTCCGCGCGGGGCACCCGCCACGGGGACCCGTCGTCCGGCTTTTCCCACAGGCCCACGACCTCCAGCCGGGGCCGGGCCTCGATGCTGACCGCCAGCAGCGCCGTCGCGTCGTTGGACCGAGAGCCGTCGAACGCGAGCACCACAGGGGTGCCCTCCTCCAGGGGCCGGCTCTCGTCCTTGCACGCGTCCCAGGCGCCGTCCGGCAGCCACGGGTTGGAGGACGTGACCCAGATGTTCAGACGCTTGGTCTTGAAGTCCGGCGCCTGCATCTTGCGCGAGACCGCGGCCATCTTGTCCAGGTGGAGGAAGTCCCCCAGGGCCGGGTTCGGGTCGAACCAGGTGCGCTCGTCGAGGTAGTCGTCGGACTCGGTCAGCTGCGCGGCGTACACGCGGCCGCCGAACCGGGGGTCGGTGATCTCCCCGGAGCGGACCTTCACGAAGTACTCGTGCTGGGCCTTGCACACCGACGTCTGGCCGGTGGAGTCCGTCATCACCCCGAAGGTGGAGATCCCCACGACGAGGGGCTGCTCGCGGGTGTCCGAGCCCTGGTTCATGACGTTCCACAGCTCCCAGTTGGGCTGGGCGTGGAGCTCGTCGAACAGGACCCGGGAGGGGTTGAGACCCTCCTTCGTGAACGCCTCGGCCGACAGCGCCTTGTAGACCGAGCCCATCGCGGGGTACTCGATCGCGTCGCGGTAGACCTTGAAGATCCCGCCCTGGGACGCGTCCAGGTCCGGGCTCATCTCGATCGAGGCCTTGACCTCCTTGAAGATGAGCTTCGCCTGGTCCCGGTCCGCGGCACAGGAGTAGACCTCCGCGCCGGGCTCGTCGAGCAGGCCGTCCAGCGCCAGGCCGGCGCCCAGGAGGCTCTTGCTGTTCTTGCGCGGCAGGAGCACCAGGTAGGTCCAGTAGACGCGCAGCCCGGTGGTGTCGGTGCGGAGGACGTCACAAATGAGGTCGCCCTGCCACATGCGCAGCTGGACGACCTCGCCCCGCTGGGTGCCCTTCGTCAGCCGCAGGTAGGACTCGATGAGGTCGCACGCGAACAGGCCGTCGGTGTTCGCGTCGTTCCACCGCGTCTTGTCCGGGTCCCACAGGTCCGGCCCACGGGGCAGGACCTCGGGGAAGCGAGGCGGTGACCAGCGCGGCAGCAGCACGCCGCCGCCGATGTCAGTCGCCCGCGGCAGCCCGCTTCGTGGCGGTAGGACGCTTCGCCCGGCGCGCGCCGGCACTCTGCCCCGGCGAGCGCCGCCCGGACGCGCGGCGCTCGAGGAGCTGCTCGAGCGTGGACTTCTCCCCGACCTTCCCGACCTTGACGCCGAGGCGACCGCCGTCGGAGGGGTTGAAGCCACAGAGCCCCTCCCACTTCGTGATCCGGTCCTGCAGCACGCGGATCATCGTCACCGCGGGGTGGGCGACCAGGCCGCCGCGCTGCCCGGAGACCCACGGGCCGTCTTCGTGCAGCGCCCGCTGCAGGTGCGCCTCCTCGTCATACGCCCGGCACAGCCGCTCGAGGATCCGCCCGTCGCGCTGCAGCGACAGCCACGAGTGACCGTTCGTCCACAGCGACCGCCACGCCGCGAGCGCGAGCTCCTGCTCGCACAGCCCGCACCGGGCCGCCTCGTCGCCGTCAGCGTCGTCGTCGGTGAGGAACGGGCACTCCTCGGCCCGCTCGGCGGTCCGCAGGCTCGCCGGGGCGTCCGGGACGCCGGCGGCCTGGGGCAGCTCGACGACGACCTCGGGCAGCGGCCGGCCACCGGAGTCCCGACCCGGCGCGCGGCCGTGCCGCTCACGCTGCTCGAGCGGCTTGGGGGGACGGCCCATGATCGGCGCCCCCCTCGAAAACGCTTGGTGACCTCACAATGGTGATCTGGTCGAGATTCTGAGCGTGTGCGCGGAAGCCTGGGCGCGGGTCATGGGGTCTTATCACCCTTGGACTTTCGACCCGCCCCCCGGGGTGGGTCGGGCGCCGTTCGGGAGGCGCGTCGGCGCAGGTCACCGGCCATGTGCGGCGCGACCGGCGGCTGACCGGTTGCATTCTCGGGAATGCTCGGGACCGTTGGTCGAAAGGCGGTCGTCAGAATGCCCAAGGTCCCATTCCGTTTTGGGAAGGACTTGGTTTCCGCACCGCCAGCAGATGACCTCTTCGCCGGCGTCGATGCGGCGCTGCCACTCGGCGCGCTCACGCTGGTGCGCTGCGCCGTAGCCTCGCTCCGCGGTGGTACCGCGGGCCCGGTCGGTCCGGCCCTGGCACGAGCTGCACCGGCGGCGCACCCCGGGCCGGCCGCATCCCATGCACGGCACGCTGGTCTCCCGTCGCCGTCGGAGAGCGTCGCCCCGTCTGGCCGATCGGATCGGCACGGATGCGCGGGCGGTCCAGGACGACGACGGGGACGGACAGTCGGGGGGCCGGCGCCGTCGGGCCGCGCGACGGTTCGACGCTCGAAGGACTGAGCCGCCGGACCCCAGCACCCGCGTCATCGCGGGACGGCCTGCGACCCGGGCGGCCTCTCCCCAACCAGCCCGGGCAGCACAACGGCCAGCGAGGTGGATTTCTCTCACCTACTGCTGGCCGACTGTAGGGAAGATAGCATCCGGGACCCCGCAGGGCTAGGGACGCCGGTCCTGTGGAGCAGAGCTACGCGCCCGAGAACGGTGCCGGTGCGCCTGCCACAGGTTGGCGCGCTGCCACTCGAGGTAGGAGGGGGAGTAGCCCTCGCCGTACCGTCGCTGGCCTCGCCCCTCTACTAGGCGGCTGACCCACACCCGGCCGCACTCTGGGCAGTCCCAGCTCGACCCGTCGTCCGGCGGGGTCCGCCTGCTCCACTCGACTGCGTCGTCGTCGGCGTCAGCCATGATCCGGTAGGTGCGCAGCACGAGAGGCAACGGGCACTCGTGGCGGTCGGGATCGGGGAGCGGCGGCAGGAGCGGGCTCATGACGTCGTCCTCTCGGTCCGGTCCTCGCAGTCTGCCGCCAGCGACGGCACTGGGTGCGCGGCCTCGTGGCAGCGGCAGTGCCACGGGGTGCGGCCGTGCCCCTGGCGCGGCTCAGGCGCCGGCACGCTGCTGGCCCTTCGCCTCGCGGCGGATCCGGTCGGCGTTCACCTTGTCGAGCACGTCACCGACCCGGTACAGCGGGACCTCCCGGCGCCGGCCGTCCTGGATCGTGGCGTAGCAGGAGCCGTGCTGCACCAGGTGCCCGCGGGCCTGCCAGTTGCGGATCATCGACGGGGTGACGTAGACGCCCAGGCCGTCGATCGCGCGCGCGAGCTCGGTCGCCGGCAGGAGCATGTCCTCCACCTGCGACAGCAGCCACGACCGGCGCTCGGCCATCGGCCACCGCGCACCGCAGCCACGGCAGACGCCGACCGGCTGACCGGGCTGGGCGTAGACGTCCTCCACGCACTCGGTGGCGAGGCCGTCGTCGTCGGTGACCGTCGTGCCGCAGGGGCCGGCGTACCGCAGGTCCGGGGGACGATCGACGATCCGCTCGGCCGCACCGATCGCCGCGGTCATGAGCTCCACCGCCTCCGGGCCGCGCGGCCACGAGCGGAGCCACGACACCTGCCGGGCCAGCCACGGGCCCAGCGCGGCCGCGGTGTTACTCGGCCGGAACAGGCCACGCTCGGCCGCGATGAGGTCCGCCCACTGGGCCAGCGCCGTGACGAGCTGCTCGAGCACCTCCGACGCGCGGGGGTTGAACGGGACCGGCGACTCCTCCTCGAAGTCCTCACCCGGACGACCGTGCAACCGGCCCGGCCGGCCGACGGAGAATCGCAGCGCCTTGCGGTGCGCCTCCTCCAGCGCGAGGGCCAGCGTCGGGAGCATGAGCAGCCGCAGCGCGAGGGCGTCGGTGCACTGGCCGCAGACCAGCATCCCCGGGGGGACGGTCTCACGGCACCAGGGCAGGTAGCAGGTCGGGCGGGTGGTGCTGGTCATGACTCTCCTCCGGGACCGCGGCCACGACGACCACGACGACGACGCTGACGAGATGACGAGGACCGTGCGCCTGGCGGCGCGGCGGCCGACCCTGCCCGGCCCTTCCCTGCCAGACCAGGCCCGTCCCGACCCGTCCCGTCCCGTCCCGGGGTTTCTGACTTCTGGAGACCTCGGATCTGTCCGGACCTAACCGGATCTGCCGGTGCGCGCTCCTCGGGGCTCCGGCGGCGGCCTCGGGGGCGCTGGCCGGCGGGGCGCTGCTCGTCGTCGACGGCGGGTCGCACTCGGTGCGGTGCGGTGTCCGGGGCGGGTCGCGCACGCTCGGGTGCGGTGTCCGCGGACGCCGCGGGTCGCACACGCTGGGGTGCGGTGTCCGCGGCCTGCGCTGCTCCGGGTCGCACGTCCATGGCGGGTGCGGTGTCCGGGCGCTGCAGCTGGGTGCCGACGCGAAGGTCCTTAATCTCCTCAGGCTGGATCGGGGGTGGGGTCAGACCGTGCTCGGTCAGCAGGGCGGAGTAGGCGGCGAACCACTTGCGGGTCGTGCGGTGGTAGTACGGGTGCTCCGGGACGGGCAGGAGCGGGAGGGACGCGTCGGCGACCTCCAAGGGCGCGTTGCCGCGGCGAGCGTTGCACTCCGCGCACGCGACGACCGACGTCTCGGCGTCGGCCGGCTGGCCGGGCGGGCGGTGATCGTAGGTCCCGGCGAGCTTGCCGCGGCGGGCGGTGAACCGGACGACCTTGCCGCAGTAGCGGCACGCGTCGCCGTCGCGCCACCGGACGAGCACGGTGATCGCCGGGTTGCCGTTGTCGGCCTTGCGCTGGTCCTCCCAGGCTTTCTCCTCGGCGGTCTTGAGGTGGACGAACTCGGGGTCGTCGAGCAGCTTCACCGCTCGCCGCCCGTCGAGCTCCACGGGGGAGAGCAGACCGGCGAACTCCGCCATGGCGATGAGCCGGTCCGCCCTCGCCCGGGTGCCGGAGACCTGCAGCACGACGGCGAACGTGACGACGTAGTCCGTCCAGTGCTGCGCGGAGAGGATCGCCAGGCGGCACCACCACCCGAACACCTCGTCGACGGACCGCTCGTCCGCGTCGTCGTGCTCGGCCACCGCGAGCAGCGCGGGGTACATCGCCGCGGTGTCGCTCACCTTGATCCAGGCCACGGGGTCTGGGTCCTCTCCATCGTGGGTCTACTGCGAGCACCTGCACTCGCCGGTCTGCGGGTTGATCGGGCCACCGCAGGAGCCGCATCGCTGCGTCTCGGTCATGGGGGTCTCACCTCCTCACCGGGATCGCATCGCGGGTGGGTCGTGTAGGTCGGGTCGCGCTCGGCGAGGACCTGGTCCAGTGGCTGCCCGCACTCCCCGCACAGCGCCGCCCGCGAGCGCGAGCGGGGTCGGGTCGGGGCGGCGGGGCAGGAGGCCGTGTGCTGGCGGTACAGGGGCTCGTCGTCGGGGCGCTCGTCGTGGCCGGCGAGGACGCGGGCGCGCTGCCCGGCCGGGGCGGTGACGGGCCACACGGTGCCGGTGCGGTGCGGGTAGGGGTCGATGAGGAGCCGCTGCTCGTGCTCGGTGACGACCTGGAGGACGAACGCGCCGCAGGCGGTGCACTGGCGGGCGCCGGGCAGCGTCGCGGCCCGGGCCTCGAGGTGGGCGAGGGCGAGCATCCACGTCTCGACGGATGGGTCCCTGTCGAGGCCGGCCGCGCGGCGCACGCGACGGCGGTGCTCGGCCTCGACGGAGGTGGAGCCGATCAACTTGAGCTCATAGGGCTGCAGGCCGAGGTTCGCCGCGGCGGCCGCGAGCGCGTGGGCCTTGCGCTGCCGGTTGGCCTCGGCGTGGCGGGTGTGCGCGAAGTCGGCGGGGGCGGCGCTCACCGGCGGTCCTCCTTGCCGGGGAGGGCGGGGACGGCACGGCCCTGGAGGAAGCGGCCGACGAGCAGGCTCCAGCAGCCGGAGCAGAGGTCCTGCTCCTCATCGGCCTGGAGCGTCGTGGGGCCGCCCAGCCGCGGGCGCAGGCCGATCCAGCCCATGCGGAGGCGGACGCTCTGCACGGTGGTCGTCGTCCGGACGCGTCCCTGCAGCTTGCCCCAGAACGTCGTCTCGGCGATGTTGTCGATCGTCGGCGTCGGGGCACCGCAGCGCCGGCACGGCCTCGTCCCGGCGCTCACCGGGTGCGCCCGTCACGCGAGAGCAACCGAACGGCGGCGTAGAGCACTGCGGCGTTGGCGATCGTGGAGCGGCGGGCGCCGAGCATGAGCGCCGGCAGGACCACCGCGGGTGTGACGAGCGCGGCGAGGCGGGCCGCGAGGCTCAGGGCGCCACGGAGCGGGCGCTGGGCGGCGCTCACGGCTGCTCCTGGGGCGTGTAGCCGAGGTCGGTGAGCATCTCGCGCATGTGCTTGATCGAGACCATGACGACGCCGCTCGTGGCCTCGACGACGACGCTGCGGCCGTCGCGCTCCCACACCTCGACGGTGCGCGTGGTGTCGTCGTCAGCCACGGTCGGCCTCCGCGCCGATGTCGGTGGCGAGGAAGTAGGACCGCCACGCGTTCATGGCCGCCATCTCCTCCGCGGACACCTGCCGGCCGAGCGCCATCGACGCGTCGTGCGCGCCGACGTGCCGCCGCAGGCGAATCAGGAACCAGTTGAGCTCAGCGGCCGCGCTCGGGCGCCCGCCGGAGGTTCGCGAGAGCAGGGTGAGCACGGCGTCGGCGAACGGCCCGTACAGGCGGTCCAGGAGGGCCCAGTGCGAGCGCTGGTTCCCGTCGACGGCCGCGAATGCTTGCACCAGCTCGTCCCGCGTGGGCAGGGCCATGGTGGGGGCGTCGGGGCACGGGCGGTTCGACCCGCCGCCGTTGCCGTGGCGGACGTGCACGACGCCGTGAGCGCCGTTCGGGCCGCCGCAACGGGGGCACGGCGCCGCGGGGCCGGGCTCCTCGTCGGGGTGCTGCTCGGTCAGGTGGGCCAGGCCGCCGTTGACGATCGCCTGCACGAACTCGCCGTCATCGCGGATCCGCGCCTCGTGCTGCTGCCACTGGGCGGAGTGCGCCTGGTTCTCGCAGGCGAGGTCCCGTTCGGTCACGGTCGGGCCGTTCGTCTTGCACCGGCAGGTGGTGGCGCTCATCCGGTCGCCCCGCTCTCCCGCTCGGCGGCGAGGAGGTTGAGCAAGTTGCGGTTCGCGTACTGCTCGACGTCGGCGGCCGCCAGGCCCTTCGCGTGGGCGTACTGGCCGAACGCGATCTGCAGCTCGAGGGTCGTGACGGGGACGGCGGAGTGCTGCAGGGCCGCGGCCCAGTCCTCGACGTGCCGACGGGCGGCCAGCTCGAGGAGGACGTCGGCGTGGCACGGGGCGCCGGCGGTGCACCAGCACGCGAGGTCCTTGCCTGCGAGCGCGGGGAGCCGCTCGAGCGTGGCGCGGTGGCGCTGGTGCTCGAACAGGACGGCGCGGGCGGGGAGGGTGAGCCACGTCCGGTACAGCCACACGGCGTGCTCGGCGTCGCGGACCTCACCCCAGCCGAGGGGGTTGGGCTGGCCGGTGACGAACGGGTTCCCGAGGGTCGTGGTCCGGTCGACCTTCACGGCCCCGGCGGGGAGGCGCCAGCCCTTCTTGCGGGACAGGCGGATCCGGTGGCCGGGCGAGGGCTGCGCCGGGTTGAGGGCGGCGGTCTCACGCATCGTCGTCGCCCCCGTCAGCGGCGACGGCGCCGGCGAGGAGACCGGCGACGGCGGCGTCGGTGATCCTGTCGGTCAGGCCGATCCAGGCGGTGCGGTCGCGGTACGCGACGTCGACGACGGGGGCGATCGCGGTGCGGATCTTGTCGCGGGTGGCCGTGGTCGCGATCGTCGTCGCGGCGGTGAGGGTCGCGCGGATCGACCCGGCGACGTCCTCGGTGACGCCGTTGCCGTGGTCGACGAGGAGGCCCTCGAAGTGGTCGGCGAGGCTCGTCATCGCGACGACCACGGGGTCGTCGCTGGGGTTCGGGTCAGCCACGGCGGGTCTCCTCTGCTGCTCGTGCTGCGCGGTACGTGGTCGGGGTGGAGCGGCGCTTGCCGGAGGCGATCGCCCGGTCGTCGAGGACCGTGCTCGCCGGGGCGCGGAAGGTGTGGCGACGGCGGTCGGCGAGCGTCGTGCCGGCGGGCGGGTCGGGCTGGACGGCCGGGGCGTGCCCGGTGCACAGGCGCCCGCCGAGGTACAGGCGAGCCGGGCCGGGGCAGCCGTACCGACAGCGGAGCGGCTTCATCGGGTCGGCCCTCCCGGGTGCTCGAGGTCGTGGAGGCGGGCGGTGAGCCACCCGCGGGGGTCGTCGGTGATGGGCATCTCGTCCAGGAGGGCTCGCAGGAGGTCCGCGAGCTGGGCGTCGTCGAGGCCGATGCCGTAGGCCAGGCGCACGAGCCGCTCGTCCCGGCCCGTCGACCGCGCGTGGTCGATGACCAGGCGGGTGACGAGCGGGCACGAGGGCGCGCAGCGCGGGGCGGTCACGGCTCGTCGACGTCCTCGGGCAGGAGGTGCGCGGCCCAGGTGATCGCGATGTTCGCGACCTGCACGAGCTCGGCGTACAGGTTCGCGGTGGAGCCCCGGTCGTAGGACAGCGCGGTGCCGACCTCCCCGACCTCCTCCACGAGCGCGGCCAGGCGCAGCACGTCGGACGCGGCCGGGCCGTCGAGGGTCATCTCCCCGTGCTTGGCCTTCGCTCGGGCGTACTCCGCGACGACGTCGTTGAGGACCGCCAGGACGGGGCTCGGCGCCTGCGCGGCGTCGCGGAGCACCTGCCCGGGCGCGCGCCCCTCGGTCGGGACGAGGTCGATGGGCTCGGTGTACTCCCGCAGCGTCACGGCCGGCGCGACGGCGGCCGCGAGCGCCAGGGTGGCGTGCACCTGGGCGACGGCGACGCGGTTCTGGTCGTTCATCCGCCGGGTGGCGTAGTCGTGGTTCGGGAGGTGGGCGAGGGCGGCGGCGTGCTGCTCCTCATAGCGGTCGGTGGTCATGCGGCGCTCCAGGCGGTCGTGGTCGTCGTGGCGAAGTCGTCGTCGTTGGCCCAGGTGCGGCGGTACGTGCCGGGCCGGTCGTGGCGGCGGAACGTGCCGCCGGCGTGGCGGCCGACGTGGCCGGCGACGAGGCGGCAGCGGGCGCCGGGGCGGGTGCTGCTGGTCGGCTGTGTCGCGTCGCACCGGTCGCAGACGTGCGGGGTGATCGCGACGCCGGAGTGCATCCGCCACTGCGAGCACGTGGGGCAGCGGTAGATGAGGGCGTCGAGCTGGGTGTGGAGCCGGGCCCGTGCGGCGGCCTGCTCCGCCGCGCGGCGGCGGTTGCGGACCTCGCGTCGCTCGAGGGCGCGTTCCCGCTCCCATCGTTCGGCGAGCACGCGGAGCGATGTCGGGGTGGACAGTCCTGCGTCGTGTGCCGCGATGTCCTCGAGGATCTGGGCGGCGGTGCGGATCACGGCGCACCTCGCAGGACCGCGATCGAGCGCTGGACCGCATCGAACAGCTCGGCGCTGCCGCCGGTGTCCGGGTGCGCGCGCCGTTGCGCACGCCGGGCGACGACGTCGAGGTCGATGCGGCCGGCGAGCAGGTCGGCCACGTGGGGTGCGACCGGGCCGTCGCGGAACACCAGCGACACGAGGTTGACGGCCGCCTGCTCACGGTCCGGCGGCGCGTCGGGCACGACCGCACCGCTGCCGCCGATCTGCTTCCACCCGCGGTACTGCTCGGCGTGCCGCGTGATGCCGTACCGGTCGACGGCGCGCAGGGCGCCCAGGCCGAGGGCGATCGAGCGGACGTTGCCGTGCCAGCCGTCGACGGAGTCGCACTGGTAGACGAGCGGGCCGTGCTTCGACTCGAAGGACAGCCGGACGGCGGGGTCCTCGGGCAGGCGGGCGTTCGCCCGCGGCATGCCGTCGAGGCGGAGGTCCTGCTCCCGGAAGTCGGCCTCGAGCACGACGTCGCGCGCGTCGAGGTACCCGAGCTCACGCTCGAGCAGCTCCAGCGTGGAGGACCAGGACGCCTTGAAGGTCCACCGCGAGCGCCGCTGGTGGGCGGGGGTGCGGGGGCCGTCCCAGCCGGACAGGGGGCGGGTGGTGTACCGCATCACCGGTCACCTCCGTCGCGGACGACGTGGAGGGTGACCTTCGTCGCGCCGTCGCGGAGGGCCTCGGTGGCCTGGTCCCGGAGGTCGTCCATGACGGCCTCCGGGACGACGACGGGCACGGGCCGCTGGTGGGGCTCGAGGAGGTCGGCCCACCAGGCGGAGGTCTCGCGGACGGCGGCCTGCGCGCGGGCGAGGCTCACGCGCTCGGCGTCGGCCGGCCACGTGGGACACAGGCCGGTGAACCGGCGCCCGAGGCGGAGGAGGAGGTGGTCGCCCTCCAGCAGGGGGATGAGGTGGGTGATCGCGGTGTCGCCGTTGAAGGCCTTCGCTGCGGCGACGAACCGGGCGAGGGCGTTCAGGTTCGCCCGGGCGGTGCCGCCGGGTCGGGTGGTGGCGTGGTCGATCGCGGCGACGAGCTGGCGGGGGACGTCGGGGTAGCGGTCCTCGCCGGCGGGGACGATGCGCGCGACCGTGAGGGACTGGCCGTCGACGATCTGCCCGACCTCGGTGAAGGTGACCCGCTCGGGGCGGACCTCGACGCGCATGAGCTCGTCGTTCCACATCGACCGGGCGTCCGGGTTGGACGGGCCCTGGAACACCGCGAGGACCTTCTTGACCGCGGCCGCGGGCATGTCCCATGCGTCGAGCTCGGGAGCGAGGTACTCGGGGCCCTCGATGCGGGCCAGGCCGGTGGTGACGTGGTCGGTGGCCCAGATGAGCAGGTCGTTAGCCGTGGGGTAGAACCGGACGCGGCCCAGGTGCGGGGTGTCGTCGGTCTCCTTCCCCGCGTGCGGAACGACGGCGGAGAGCGCGGCGCGGACCATGCCGCGGGGGACCTCCAGGACGGTCACGACGCCACCGCCTCGACGACGCCGGCGGCCTGGCGCTCGTCGGCACGGATGACCTCTTCCCAGCACTGCCCGCACCCGGCGCCGCCGACCATGCGGCGGGTCTCGATGTGCTCGCACCGCTCGGCCACGGCCTGCGCGAGGCGGTGCTTGGGCCCGAACCACGTGCCCTTGGGGCCGATGACCGCCGAGCCGGTGGCGTTGTCCCGCAGGTCGCGGGCCATGCGCTCGGCGTCCGCGACGGTGATCTCCTTGTGCCGGATCCGGTCCTGGGCCTCGGCCGGCAGGGTCAGCAGGAGCAGGCGGGACGCGACCGTGGTCTGGGAGTAGCCGGTGCGGCGGGCGATGTCGACGTTCGACAGGCCCCGGTTGCGCAGCGCCCGGAACGCGTTCGCGAGGTCCAGCGGCGACAGCTGCTTGTGCAGGGCCGCGGCGAGCATCACCGTGACCTGGTGGTCCTCGCCGCCGCGGCGGGCCGCCAGGCACGGCAGGCCCTTCGCGCCGGCGAGCTTCGCCGCGGCCAGGCGCCGGTTCCCGTCGAGGACCTCGTACCCGTCCCCCTTCGGCAGCGGGGTCACGACGAGCGGCTGCAGGAGCCCATGCGCGCGGATCGACGCCGCGAGCTCGGTCAGGTCGCCGAGGTCGGTGCGGATGTTCGAGTGGTGCGGGTGCAGCCGCTCGATCGCGACGTTCGCGATGACCGTGCTCATGCCGCCACCGCCGGGAGCTCGCCCGCGAGCGCGGTGCGCTCGGGGGTGGAGACGGGGTAGCCGAGCTGCTCGAGGAGGGCGTACCAGGTGGTGAGGCGGCGGCCGCGGCGGATCCAGTGGTGGGCGGGGCGTGTGGCGAGCTCGGACTCGACGGCGATCGCCATGGCGGCGAGGAGCCGGTTCGGGGCGGGCAGCGCGGCCGCGGTGTCGCGGACGGCCTGGGCGAGGGCGTCCTCGGCGTCGAGCTCCTCGTCGTCGGCCTGGGCCTCGATGGCGTCGGCGTCGACGCGCAGCCACGTCGCGACGGCGTTGGGGTCCTGGCCGTACCACCAGTCGTCGTCCCACAGGTTCGTCATGAGGTCGGTCGCGACGAAGTCGACGAGGGCGGTGGTGTGGGCGGCGGTGAGCTTGCGGTCGTGGACCAGGGGCAGGAGGAAGTCGCGGCGGGTCAGCGCGGAGGTGTCGGCGAGCTCGGCGACGGCGGCGCGCTGCTCCTCGTCACGGCGCTGGGCCTCGGCGCGGGCGGCGCGCTCGGCCTCGCGCTCGGCCTGGCGGGCCTCGGCCTCGGCGGCGCGCTGCGCCTCCTCCAGGGTGTGCGGGCGGTACACGGCGAGGGAGCCGTACCGCCGGATGAACACCCACCCGGTGGTGGCGTCGGCGATGACCTCCTCGAGGCGCTTGACGGACACACCCCAGTCGCCGGTGTCGTTACCACCGTGGAGCATGTGGGACGTCTCGCAGGCACGCACGGTCCCCTCGGGGCCGCCGTACCCGGTGGCCTCGGTCGCGCCGGCGGCGACCAGGCGGTCGACGTAGGGCTTGAACACCTGCCGCATCTGCCGGGCAGTGCGGGCCTCGCGGACCCGGAAGTCGAAGTCGGAGGTGCCGAGCGCGGCGAGGATCGCGTCGTGCTCGGGCTCGCCGGCGAACTCCTCCGCGGTCGCGGCGTCCTCCAGGGTCGCGCGGTGCTCGTGCACGGCGGCGCGGGCGGGCTCGGGCATCGCGGCCAGGCGCAGGCGGGTCCGGACGGTGGTCACGGACCGGCCGGTGCGCTCGGCGATCTGCTCCGGCTTCACGCCCAGGTCCAGCAGCCCCTGGTACCCGTCGGCCTCCTCCACCGGGGTCAGGTCGGTGCGCTGGATGTTCTCCAGCAGCATGAGCTCGCGCTGCCCAGCCTCGTCGAGGTCGTGGTCGATCGCCGCGGGCACGTGCGTCAGGCCGGCGACGCGGGCCGCGGCCGCGCGGCGGTGACCGATGACCAGGCGGTACCCGTCGCCGTCCGGGTTCGGGACGACCAGGAGGTTCTGCCGGATCCCGTGGGCGCGGATCGACTCCGCGAGCTCGGTGAGGTCCCCCACGTCGCGGCGCGGGTTCGCCGGGTGCGGGTGCACCTGCTCCAGGGGCAGGGTGACGAGGTCCGTCGGAGCCTGCCCGGTCAGGGCGTCCAGACCCTTGCCGGTCCCGGACCCGGCAGCGTCGACGGCGGGCACGCCGGCGCGACGGCCGCGGGTGCCCTTGTCCTTCGTGGTGGTGGTCATGCGGGTCGTCCTTCCATCGCGGCCGTCGAAGGCCGGGAGCGAGCCGGGCACACCGCGAAGTGCGTGAGCGCGGGGTGCTCGTGCTGCTCGAGCGGGTGATCGGTGGTGATCGGGTGGCAGGTCGTGCGGCCTGCGGACAGGGCGTGGGACGGGGCGTAGGGCCCGGCCGGGTCGAACGTGCGCTCCAGGGGGATGTAGGAGCGGGGGCGGCCGGCGCGCAGCCGCGTCGGGATGACCATCACCAGGACGATCGGACGCCCGCACAGCTCGCACCTGGTCTCCCGGCGGCCGCCGGTGCCGCGCCTCACGGCGGACCGCCGAGGCGCAGGTACACGCGGACGCGGGCGGCGTTCGCCGTCGCGCCCGTCGACGCCCGCGTCTTCGGGACACGCTCGCCGTCGACGTCCAGGACCACGGGCCGGATCAGGCCCGCCTTCGCGGCCTTCGCGAACAGGCCACCGCGGGCCTTGTCTGGGATTTCCGCGGCGTCGAGCCGGTCGCGGACGTCGTTGACCGTGAACTCCGCGCCCGGGCGGACCTCCCGGATCACCTCGAGGAACCGCTCGACGTCGTCGACGAGCAGGCCCAGGAGCGACTGCCGCTGGCCGGCGTCCCGCGCGGCCGTCGCGGCGCTCACCGTCCCGCTCCCGCGACGAGCTCGGCGACTCGCTCGAGCGTCGCGACCGATGCCGCCGCGACCCCGGGCGTCAGCTCGCCGGCGCGGCGCGCGTGGTGGATGTCGCTGGTGATCCGCCCCAGCTCGGTGGTCACGCGGGTGCGCTCGGCGGCGAGGACCGCCGGCGCGGCCGCGACGACGAGCGGCAGCACGAACGACCGCAGCGCGTGCTGGTCCTGCGGCGTCAGCGCGTCGAACGTGAACGGCAGGCCGTGGTCGTCCAGGCGCCCGGCGTCCTTACGGTGCGCCTGCATGGCGTCGAAGTGACCGCGGGCCGCGGCGTCGACGGCGTCGGTGAGGTCGGGCAGGTCGGTCACGACGCACCGCCCCCGTCCAGGCCCTCGCGGAAGCGGGCGGCAGCCTCGGTGAGGATCGCCTCCGACCGGGCGCGTCGCTCCTCCGACATCGGGACGTACACCTCGCCCTCGAGGTCGACCAGCAGCCGCATCTGCAGTCGCCGGGCGCGCTGCGCCAGGTGGTCGTGCCCGTGTCGGCCCGTCGCGGCCAGCAGGTGCTGGCCTGCCGTGCCGTCGCCGGACACGAGCCCGCTCGTGTCGAGGTCGGTGAGGACTGCGGAGCCCGTGCCGACGAGCGCCAGCATCGCGGTGTGCATCTCAGCCTCGGTCGTCGCCGCCGCGACGGACAGGAACGCCTCGGTCGGCGTCAGCTCGGCGGTCACCGGCGACGCTCCCGGTCCCGGCGGGCCATCGCCGCCCCCGCGAGCGCGAACAGGGCGATGAGCATGGCCCACGCGATGACCTCGCCCATGACGGCGCGGGCGGTGGCCGGTGCCTCCGCGAGGGGCAGCGCGGCCGCGGGGGCGGCGGCGATCGTGGCGGCGATGAGGGCGGCGAACACGAGCAGGATGACGGCGAGCAGGAGCAGGCGGAGGCCGCCGGCGCGGCGGTACGCGGCGGCGCGCTCCTCGGCCCACCACGGCGGGTCGACGGGCGTGCTGGCCTTCGGGGTGGGGCCGGCCATCTGGACAACCTGGAGGGTGGGCACCGGGTGGCGGCCGTCGCAGGTGGCCTCGCCGCACAGGACGCACAGGTGCTGGTCCTTGCGCCACTGCAGCTCGGGCTGGCAGGTGGCGCAGCCGTAGAGCGCGGGCTCGACACCGTCGGCGGTCAGCCGCATCCGGGTGTGCGCGTGGCCGCTCACCGGACGTCACCGCCCAGGACCAGGACGGTCCACAGCGGGGCGGTCACGCCGACGAGCCCGAGGGCGATCGGGTGCCGGTCGGCGAGGCGCTCGAGCCGCGAGCGCGGGGTGGTGGTGGGCATCGGGGTGGTCCTTCCGGTTCGTCGACGAACGGAGAGAGGAAGGGCGCCGGGCCGGCAGGGGGAGCGGCCCGACGCCGGTCAGGGGGTGCGGGCCCGGTGGTGCGGGGCGGGCACGGTGGTGGCCGCGAGCGCGCGGTCATAGGCGTGGACGGCGTGGAGGAGGCCGTCGACGGCGCGGTTGACGTACTCGAGCGCGAGGTCGAGGTCTCGGTCGCGGCCGCGGGTCAGGCCCAGGGCGCGCTGGAGGCGCTCGGTCTCCTTGTAGAGGTCGTCGCGGAGCCGGGCGCGGCGCTGGGACGGGTCGTCCTGGGAGCGGTCCGCGCCGTAGCTGCGGGCGAACACCCGCTCGGGAAGGCCGGCCGGGGACGACGACGAGGGGGGCGTCGTGTCCCCGGCCGGGGTCGGCACCGGCACGGCGTCAGCGCAGGGGGGGAGCTGCGCCGTGCCGGTGGTCTGGGCCCCCGCGGCCGAGGGGGAGACGGCCGCGGGGGAGTGGGAGCGCGCGATGTCCCGCGGGGTCGGGGCGGTCACGATCCGCTCCGGGCTGTGGGTGCGATCAGGTCGGTGATGTCGACCTCGAGTGCGTCGGCGACGGCGCGCAGCTCGGAGATCGTGAAGTCGACAGCGCCCGAGAGCCGGCGGTTGACGGCGGCCTGCGAGAGTCCGAGCGCGGAGGCGAGGCGGGCCTGGGAGATCCGGCGCCGGGTCATTGCCACGCGGACCTCTTCGGCGACGTCCGCGCTTACCCGCTGTGCGACTAGGCGTGTCATGGCGGCGACTATTGCCCGCCCAGCGGGTAGGTGTCAAGCGATCTCTACCCGCTCGGCGGGTCGGCGTGTCGCCGAATGGGTGAATGTGCCGCCAAGGGGTGACGCGCTCCGCGATGCGCCTATACGCTCATCGCATGAGCAACGTCGTCCGGATGCCCGACCGCAGCAGCGCTCGGGGCGCTATCGCCGCCGAGGTCCGAGCCGAGATGGCGCGCGCCCGCCTGAGCGGCAACAAGCTGCCCCAGCTCATCGGGAAGTCGCAGTCGTACTGGAGCCGGCGCCTGACCGGCGACCAGCCCTTCGACACCGATGACCTCGAGGCCCTGGCCGGTCTCCTCGGCGTCCCGATCGTCCGCTTCTTCGCGGGTACGTCGACGCCGACCGGTCCCTCCGGTGGTGCAGCGTGGGCCCCGTGGGGCTCGAACCCACAACCGACGGATTGCACGTCCGAGCAGGCCATGGGCGCGGACATCGTCGTCGGGCCCTGGACCGGCTCCGGGATCGTCGCGAGCGAGGTCGTCGCGTGAGCGGCCTCGGCAGCGCGCGCGTGCTCCTGAGCGCGCTGCACCTGGTCGACGCCGTCGAGACTGCGGCCGGCCACGACGTCGACGTCCTGCACGCCCGGGCGGCGCAGGACGCCTGCGTCCTGGTCGTGGCGACCCGCGAGGACGGGGAGCGGCTCGCCGAGCTGCTCGGCGCCGTCGAGCGCCGCCGCTTCGGCTGGCAGCGTCCCGGCGCACGGAGCGCGCTCATCGTCGAGGTCGAGGGGCGGCCCGAGCTCCACCCGCCCACGGCCTCCGGCGTCGCCCGAGCCTGACCCGCGCTCGCCCGAACGGGTGGTCTTGTGGCACCGCCTCGTCGACTCCGTCCTGTGGATCCCCGGCCGAGGCACCTGCGCGCCGTCGACGATGCCTTGACCATGACGACCGCCAGCAGGGGGCTGGCACCTGACGCCGTTGAGCCCCTCCTCCCCGTACCCACTGCCCCGGCGCCGTCCCCCGGCACCTGGGCACCCATGACGACCCCGCCGCAGACCTGGGACCGCGCCATCACCGCCTACTGCACGAGCCTGCACGCCGCCGGTCGCCGACCGCGCACCATCGAGCTGTACCGGCACTACCTGCGCAACGCCGCGACGCGCCTGCGGTGCCGGTCACCGTGGACCGTCACCCCGGCGGACCTCGAACGGCTCCTCGCCGGGCTGGACCGCACCCCCCGCGCCACCCGCCGCGGTGACGCCCAACAGGGCGCGGCGGCCCGCAAGTCCATGCGCACCGCCGTGACTGGGTTCTACCGCTGGGCACGCCGGCACGGGTACGTCGACGTCGATCCGTGTGCGGACCTGCCCGGGGTGTTCGTCCCCGCAGGTCGGCCCCGCCCCGCCCCCGAAGGCGTCATCCGCGCCACGCTCGCCGCCGCCGACGACCGAGTCCGGCTCATGGTCCTGCTCGCCATCTTCGCCG
>CAMPIX010000030.1 GCA_946886565.1 uncultured Altererythrobacter sp. | reverse complement strand
AGCAACTGGTCAACGACCGCATGTACCCGCTCACGCTCGACGGCCTCGACGACGCTATGCGCGAGCTGAGCCGCAAGCAGGGGTAGAGCCCTTCCTGTCCCTCCTTCCGTCATCCTGAACTTGTTTCAGGATCCATCTCGCCAGTGGTGCCAAGGACGAAGAATGGATGCTGAAACGAGTTCAGCATGATGATTGAACAGACGACGCACACTCGCTTCGAGGCGATCCGGCGGCGGCTCGAAGCGTTCGATCCGGGCACCGGCTGGCGACTCGCGCTTTACGAATTCCTGCTGTTCGGGTTCAAGCAAGGCTGGGCCTGCCTGTTCGGCGCCTTGATGCTCGCGCTGCTGCTCGGCACGCATTTCCTCTATCCGGCCGACGCCTCCCTATCGCGCTACGATTTCCTCACGCTCGCGGCGGTCGCGATCCAGGCGGGGATGCTCGCCTTCCGGCTCGAGACCTGGGGCGAGGCGAAGGTCATCCTCATCTTCCACGTCGTCGGCACGGTGATGGAGCTGTTCAAGACCGCGGCCGGATCGTGGATCTATCCCGAGCCGAGCCTGCTCAGGATCGGCGGCGTGCCGCTGTTCTCGGGCTTCATGTATGCCGCCGTCGGCAGCTACATAGCGCGCGTGTGGCGCATCTTCGACTTTCGCTATTCGAACTATCCGCCGCGCGGGACCACCTGGCTGCTCGCCGCCGCGATCTACGTCAATTTCTTCGCGCACCACTGGACGGTCGACATCCGCTGGCTGCTATTCGCGGCGACCGCGCTGCTGTTCTGGCGCACGCGGGTCCATTTCCGCAACTGGCGCGAACACCGCTGGATGCCGTTGCTGCTAGGATTCTTCCTCGTCGCACTGTTCATCTGGTTCGCGGAGAACATCGGCACCTTCGCCCGCGCGTGGTCCTATCCGGGGCAGGAGAACGGCTGGGAGATGGTCGGTATTGCCAAGCTCGGCAGTTGGTACCTGCTGATGCTGATCAGCTTCGTGCTCGTCAGCCTCGTCCAGCCGATCCGCACGCCGGCAGCTCCTCGAGTTGAGGCAGAGCGGGAAACGGGCTAGACTCTGCGGCGGAGGAGACGACGCGATGTACTCGATCCTGCTTCCGCTGATTGCTGCGATGAGCGTCGCGCCGCAGACGGGGACGCCTTCGGACCCGCTGCCGACGGCCTACCGGCCCTGCGAAGGGAGCGTTCCGGTATTCAATCCGCAAGGCTGCCCCGCGGCCGACCTCGCGATCGACGAACGGGAGCCGCGCGGTGAAGCACCGTGCGCCGACCGGATCCGTCAGGTGCGTGCGGCAAGCGGGCAGCCTCGGCTCGAACATGTGCCGGCAGCGCCCGGACGCGCGTACATGATCGCCGCTGTCGACAAGCGTATCAACGGGTGCGCGGTGATGCAGATGTATGGCGACGCCGCCGATGTGCGGCCGCTCCCCGCAACTTCTGAGGGGCCGCTGTTCCGACCTTTGCAATAGGCTCCGCTTAGCCCTTGCGATCCAGCTCCTCGTCGAGCCGCAGGCTGCAGCGCCAGAAGAAAAACGCCGGCACCAGGCCGAGGAACGCCGCCCCGTAGAGGACGTAGCGCACGCTCTCCTCGCCGTAGGTCGGCGCGAGCATGTCGGACAGCATGCCGAAGAACAGCGGGCCGAGCCCGAGCCCGATCAGGTTCTGGAAGAACAGCACCGTCGCCGCCGCGATCGCCCGCGCGCGCAACGGCACGAGGCCCTGCGCCGCCGAGTAGGTCGGGCCGTAGTACAGCGAGTTGCACAGCGTCGGCACGACCAGCAGCGCCAGCGCGAGCTGCCAGCTCGTCGCCTGATAGGCGAGGAAGGCGACCGGCGCGGCGATCGCCATGCCGATCGCGGGCGCGGTCAGCACGTGGCGGCGGTTCTTCGCCCCGAAGCGGTCGGCGAGCCAGCCGCCGAACCAGGTTCCGAAGATGCCCGCCGCGCCGTTGACCACGCCGAACCAGAAGCCGACCTCGCCGGGGCTCAGTTCGTGCGTGCGCTGGAAGAAGATCGTCGTCCAGGTCGTCTTGCCGTAGGCGAGGAACGCCGCGGTCGAGCCCGCCGCGAGCAGCAGGACGAACGCGCGCGAGCCCATCACGGTGCGCACCGCCGCCCACATCGACAGCTCGGCCGAGGGAGCCGCCTGCGTCTCGCTCGGCCGAGCGAGCTGCTGGCGTGGATCGCGCAGGACGAAATAGACCACCAGCGCCAGCGCGACACCCGGCAGCCCCACGATCAGGAACGCCCGGCGCCACCCGACCCAGTCCGCGAGGAACCCGCCGATCATCATGCCCAGCAGCGTGCCGATCGGAATGCCCAGCGCGTAGAACGCCAGCGCCGAGCTGCGCCGCTCGGGCGGGACGATGTCGCTGATCAGCGAATGCGCGGGCGGCGTGCAGCCGGCCTCCCCCACCCCGACGCCGATCCGCGCGAGCAGGAGCTGGATGAAGTTGTTGGCTACCCCGCACAGCGCGGTCATCGCCGACCAGGTCGCGAGCGCGATCGCGATCAGCCGCGGACGGTTGGTGGTGGGCCGGTCGGCATAGCGCGCGATCGGCAGCCCGAGCGCGGTGTAGAACAGCGCGAAGGCGAGGCCCGTCATCAGCCCGATCTGCGTGTCGCTCAGCCCCAGATCGATCGCGATCGGCTCGGCCAGAATGTTGACGATCTGCCGGTCGATGAAGTTGAAGATATAGACGATCAGCAGGATCCACAGCGTCGCGCGCACCGATCGCTGCGTCGTGAACTCAGGGCGTGGACTCATAACCCCCCTCATTCGTGATCGCCCGGGAAAGCTCGCGGGCTAGGAGCGTGGCGCAGGCCGGGCTGGTTGCCCGGACAAGCCACGCGACGACGATCCGCGGGCTTTCCCGGGCGACCCCGCAGGGGCGGGCCGCTTTGGCCCCGAAGGCAGCGTTGCTCGTCGGTCACGATACGCTGCATCGCTCCCTCCTCGCGCCTCGCCTCGGGGCCAAATCGGCTCCGTCCCGAATGAGGGGGGTTATGAGTCCACGCCCTAACCGCCGCTGTCGCCATTCTCGACCCTCTCTCGAAACGCGGGTATGCCCGTCGCCGGGATCGAACCTCCCCTAGTATGCGGGCTGCGTCAAGCGCCGATCAGGAATATCGAAGAAACGGTGCGATGGTCTCGTGCCACTGCGCTTCGCCGGCCGCCGCCAGGCGGTCGAGGTCTTCCGGCACGGCGTGGCGGTCGTCGACCCATTCGCGCAGGTCCGGGCCGCCGTTGATCACGTCGATCGCGAGGCGATCGAGCTCGTACTCGTAGGGGAAGTCGCGCCACAGCGGGTAATCGGGGTGGAGCGCGCGGATCGCCTTGAACGCGAGCGCCTGGAGCCGCCATGGGCGGAACGCGTCGTGCGCGTAGAACGTCCCTTCGGCGTGGATCATCAGCGCGCTGCACAGCGTGCCCGCGTGCTTGTGGAAGGTCGGTTCGAACCAGCATTCGCGCAATGCGCAGCCGGCGAGCCAGTCGGGCGCGAGCCGTTCCATCTCCGCGCGCACCGCGGCGGCATCGAGATCGGGCGCGCCGAACAGCACCTCGAGCGGGCGGGTGGTGCCC
The DNA here is from genome assembly GCA_946886565.1 of uncultured Altererythrobacter sp. The sequence goes on along the minus strand of CAMPIX010000030.1, from coordinate 18,104 downwards.
CTGCCCTCGCTCAGCGTCGTCCCCTCGAGCATCACCGTGCCGGCGTAGGCGCGCGCCATGTTGACGTTCGCCGCGTTGGGGCTGGGGTTGATCCACACGCGGTCGGTGGGCCAGCCGTGCCCCGGCCCCTCGGGCTGCCAGCCCTCCATCTCGATCACGCGGTAGTCGACGTCGAGCCCGAGATGCTCGACGAACCACTGGCCCATCTCGCCCATCGTCAGCCCGTGCCGCATCGGCATCGGCGCCGCGCCGACGAAGCTTTCCTGCCCCGGCAGCAGCAGCGTGCCCTCGACCGGGCGGCCGGCGGGATTGGGCCGGTCGAGCACCCACACGCTCTTCTTGTGCGCCGCGGCCTCCTCGAGCAGGTAGAGCAGCGTGGTGACGAAAGTGTAGATGCGGCAGCCGAGGTCCTGCAGGTCGAACAGGAACACGTCGGCGCTCGACATCATCTGCCCGGAAGGGCGGCGGACCTCGCCGTAGAGGCTGAACACCGGGATGCCGTATTGCGGATCGGTCTCGTCGGCGGTCTCGACCATGTTGTCCTGCTTGTCGCCCTTGAGCCCGTGCTGCGGGCCGAAGGCGCTGGTCACGTTGACACCCGTCGCCATGAGCGCGTCGAGGCTGTGCGTCAGGTCTTCGGTGACCGAGGCCGGATGCGCGACGAGCGCGACGCGGCGGCCTTCGAGCGGCCTTCTGAGGTCGGGGTCGGCGAGCAGCCGGTCGATGCCGAATTTCATGCAGGTGCGGGTGCCGCAAGCCTCGCCGCGAAGCAAGCATCGTGATGGAAATCGGGCCCGCGCTCGGGGTGCGCGATCGCCCAGTAGCTCAGCACCCCGCCTTCCTCCTCGATCACCGCGCACAAGCCCGCGGCGCATTCGGAATGCGGCAGGCCGGCGCGCGGCACGGTGGCGTCGAAGATCGCCATCGCGCTGCCGGTGCGCATCGTGCAGTCGGGCTCCCGTGGGAACGGCCGTTCGCTCATCCCTTCGCGATAGGCGGTGAAGTCGTAGGCGGCCCAGCGCTCGGACGGGGAGAGGTTGATCTCGCAATATCCCTTCCCGCCTTCGGGCTTGAGGAACAGCTCGAAGCAGGTCGTGCGCCACAGCTCGTCGGCTCGACCCCGGCCCGCAAAGGCCGGGACCACCAGCTTGCCGATCCCCTCGATCCGCCAGCGCAGCCGCAGCCAGTCGCTGTCCGAGGTGAGCACGCGCGCCTCGACCCGCGTCACCTCGAGCGGCGGATGGGCGGGATGCTGAACCAGTTCATGCGTTTGCAACCGGGTATCCTCGTGCTACGCGCCGCCCCCGCACAGAGGGCCAGATGACGACTTACGAATCCGATTTGATGCGCGTGCTTCACGAGCGCGGCTATGTCCATCAGGCGACCGACGCGGCGGGGCTGGACGCCCTCGCCGCACGGCAGGTCGTGCCCGGCTATATCGGATTCGACGCCACCGCGCCTTCGCTCCACGTCGGCAGCCTGGTGCAGATCATGATGCTGCGCCGGATGCAGCAGACCGGCCACAAGCCGATCGTCCTCATGGGCGGCGGCACCACGCGGATCGGCGACCCGACCGGGCGCGACGAGAGCCGCAAGATGCTCACCGACGAGGCGATCGCGGAAAACATCGCCGGCATCCGCACGGTGTTCGAGAAGCTGCTGGCCTTCGGCGACGGGCCGACCGACGCGGTGATGGTCGACAACCAGGACTGGCTCGGCCAGCTCGGCTATATCGAGCTGCTGCAGAAGGTCGGCACGCACTTCACCGTCAACCGGATGCTGACGTTCGATTCGGTGCGGCTGCGGCTCGAGCGCGAGCAGCCGATGACCTTCCTCGAATTCAACTACATGATCCTGCAAGGCTACGATTTCCGCCATCTGGCGCAGGAAATGAGCGCGCGGCTGCAGATGGGCGGCAGCGACCAGTGGGGCAATATCGTCAACGGGGTCGAGCTCGGCCGGCGGATGGACGGGACCGAGCTCTACGGTCTCACCACGCCGCTGCTGACCACCGCCGACGGCGCCAAGATGGGCAAGACCGCGGGCGGCGCGGTGTGGCTCAACGAGGCGCAGCTTCCGGCCTACGACTTCTGGCAGTACTGGCGCAACGTCGACGACCGCGACGTCGGCCGCTTCCTGCGGCTGTTCACCGACCTGCCGCTCGACGAGATCGCGCGGCTCGAAGCGCTCGAGGGGAGCGAGATCAACACCGCCAAGGTCGTGCTCGCGAACGAGGTCACCGCTCTGGTGCGCGGCGCGGATGCGGCACGCTCGGCCGAAGCGACCGCGGCCGAGACCTTCGCCGGCGGTTCGGGCGAGGACTTGCCGACGCTGTCGGTCGGGGCCGAGGGGATGCGGATCGGCGCGGTGCTGACCGCGATCGGCTTCACCGCCTCGAACGGCGAGGCGAAGCGCAAGATCGCCGAGAACGCCGTGCGGCTCGACGGCGAGGCGGTGGCCGATCCCGGCTTTCTCGTGCTTCCCGATGCGGGCCAGGAAATGCGCCTCAGCCTCGGCCGCAAGAAGCACGGCGTGATCGTGCGCTGACCCGAGCACGAGCGCGGGACGAGCTGCGGCCGCTAGGGCCTCGCTTTACCAATTGTCAGTGTTTCACAGGCATTAGGAACGGCATCGCACCAACAAGATAAAGGGTTGTTGTTAGTGTCTGCCGGAGCGAATCTCAGCGTTACTGATCTGCGCCGCGCGGCGCGCCACCCGGTCGATTTTCCGGTCATCGCCGAACACCACGATCGCGGCGATCTGCCGCTGCACATCTGCAATATCTCCGCCCACGGCTTCATGGTCGACGACGCCGCCGGCCTCGCGCGCGGCGACCGCGTGATCATCCGCCTGCCCACCATCGGACGGATCGAGGCTTACGTGATCTGGACCCGCGACAGCCGGGCCGGCTTCCAGTTCGAGCGGATCATCCGCCTCGACGACTTCGTGGGCCTGATCGACACGCTCCAGCCCAACCCCCGCCTGCGCCGCCGCCGCTGAGGCGCCAAGCGCGCAGCAAGCGCGGCTTCTCGCACGGTTCGATCTGATTGCTTGGCTTGCGCCGCGGGCGATGCCATGGCCCGCGCGTGACCGAGCCGCGCTCTCCGTTCCGCATCGCCAACTTCCGCGCCTACTGGATATCGCGCCTGTCGATGACGCTGGCGCAATACGCGATGATGCTGATCATCGGATGGCAGACCTACAATATCGCGCGCGACGGGGGGATGAGCGTGGCGGGCGCATCGGGGCAGCTCGCACTGATCGGGCTGTTCCAGTTCGTCCCGCTGTTCCTGCTCACCCCGTTCTCGGGTCTCGCCGCCGACCGGTTCGACCGCCGCAACCTCGCGCGGATGACCGTCCTGCTGCAGCTCGGTTGCGCCGCGACGCTCGCGACGCTGACGTGGAACGAGGCGATCACGCTCCACTGGCTCTATGCGGTCGCGGTGGTCCTCGGCGTAGTCCGCGCGTTCAACGGCCCGGCGCTCTCCGCGCTCGCCCCCAACCTCGTGCCCAAGGCGATCCTGCCCAACGCGATCGCGCTGTCCTCGATCGCGTGGCAGGCGGGGATGATCGTCGGGCCCGCGATCGGCGGCTACCTCTACGCGCTCGTCCCCGCGCTGCCCTATGCGGTCGCGGGCGCGCTGTTCGCGGTCTCGATCACCGCGCTTTCCTTCATCGGCAAGGTGCCGCAGCCGCCGATCCCGGGCGCAGCGCGGCCGATCGGGCAGATGGTCGACGGGCTGCACTACGTGGTGCGCAACAAGATGGTGCTCGGCGCGATCACGCTCGATCTGTTCGCGGTGTTCCTCGCCGGGGCGACCGCGCTGTTCCCGGTCTACGCACGCGACATTTTGCAAGTCGGCGAGACCGGGCTCGCACAGCTCGCGATGGCGCCCGCGGTCGGCGCGGCGGTCACCGCGCTGTGGTTCTCGTTCCGCCCCTTGCGCAACGGCGTCGGCCCCAAGATGCTCTGGGCGGTCGCGGCGTTCGGCCTCGCGACGGTGGTGTTCGGCCTCTCCACCTCGATGCCGCTCAGCCTTGCGATGCTGGTGATCGTGGGCGCGGCGGACATGTTCTCGGTCTATATCCGCCAGTCGCTGATCCAGCTCCACACGCCCGACGACAAGCGCGGCCGCGTCTCCTCGGTCAGCCTGCTGACGATCTCCGCCTCGAACGAATTCGGCGATTTCTTCTCCGGCACGCTCGCCTGGCTGATCGGCCCGGTGCTCGCGGTGGTGAGCGGCGGCGTGGGCGCGATCGTCACCGTCGCGATCTGGGCAAAAATCTTTCCCGTCCTGCGCACCACGCGGACCTTTGACCCGCCGCAGGAATTGGACGAACATACCCCTGAGGAAAAATTGCAGGAGCAGATACCATGAAAGCCGCGAACGTCCTCGAAACCATCGGCAGGACCCCGCACATCCGCCTGTCGCGCCTGTTCCCCGACCACGAGGTCTGGGTGAAGAGCGAGCGCGCCAATCCCGGCGGCTCGATCAAGGACCGCATCGCGCTGGCGATGATCGAGGATGCGGAGAAATCCGGCGCGCTCCAGCCCGGCGGCACGATCATCGAGCCGACCAGCGGCAACACCGGCATCGGCCTCGCGATGGTCGCCGCGGTCAAGGGCTACAAGCTGGTGCTCGTCATGCCCGAGAGCATGAGCCTCGAGCGCCGCCGCCTGATGCTTGCCTACGGCGCCACGTTCGACCTCACGCCCAAGGAAAAGGGCATGAAGGGCGCGATGGAGCGCGCGAGCGAGCTCGCCGCCGACACGAACGGCGCGTGGATCCCGAGCCAGTTCGACAACGACGCCAACTGGAAGGTCCACGCCGCCACCACCGCGAAGGAAATCGCCGAGGACTTCGCCGATTCGCCGATCGACGTGCTCATCACCGGCGTCGGCACGGGCGGCCACATCACCGGCTGCGCCGAGGTGCTGAAGCGCAGCTGGCCAGGCATGAAGGCCTACGCGGTCGAGCCCGATCTCTCGCCGGTCATCTCCGGCGGTCAGCCCGGCCCGCACCCGATCCAGGGCCTCGGCGCGGGGTTCATTCCCGGCAACCTGCACACCCAGTCGATCGACGGCGCGATCGAGGTTTCGGGCGAGGAGTCGAAGGAATGGGCCCGCCGCTGTGCGCGCGAGGAGGGGCTGCTGGTCGGCATCTCGAGCGGAGCGGCGCTCGCCGCGATTGCGCAAAAGCTCCCCGATCTCGACCCCGGCGCGCGCGTGCTCGGCTTCAACTACGACACCGGCGAACGCTACCTCTCGGTGCCCGATTTCCTGCCGGAGGAGTGAACCAGCGTCAGGCCGGACCACGCCCAACCACTCGTCACCGCTCGCCCTGAGCTTGTCGAAGAGCCGGTTTTCCTTCTAGCGTGACGCTTAAGGAAGAGCGGTGCTTCGACAGGCTCAGCACGAACGGAAGTTGAGGGGTTGTGATGGAGTTGAAGCGTCGCGCGGTTCTGGCTGGAGGTGCAGCCGCCCTTCTCGCCGGCTGCACCCGCCCCGGCGCCGGGCTCACCTCCGCACCCGCCGCCTCGCGCCTCGCACCGCTCCATTTCGACATGGCGCACCTGATGAAGATCACGGTGTGCCTGCGCCCCTTCCGCCCGGCCGGCCCGCGACTCGAAGCCGAGCGGTTCGGCGACAAGACCGTGATCCACAACTACGGCCACGGCGGCTCGGGCTGGTCGCTGAGTTGGGGCTGTGCCGACGAAGCCGCGGCGCTCGCACGCTCGGGCGGGGCGAGCGAGTTCGCGGTGATCGGCGCGGGGGTGATCGGCCTCACCACCGCGCTGCGGCTTGTCGAAACCGGTGCGAAGGTCACGATCTACGCGTCTGAGTTCCCTGCCGAAACACGCTCGGCCCGCGCCACCGGTGTGTGGTCGCCGAGCAGCCGCATCGCGCTCGCTCCCGACGCGCCCGCCGGCTTCGCTGAGCGCTGGGAAGGTTGGGCCCGCACCTCCTATGCCGCGCATCTGCGGATGATCGGCCTGGTCGGCGATCCGGCCGAATTCCTCCCGCAATACGAGGTCAGCGGCGGCGGCGATGGCGCGCCCTTCCCGCCCGCAACGCACGACTTCCTCCATCTCGACCGCCGCGTGCGCGATCTGCGACCACCCTGGCGGCGGATGACCGAGGCCGAGAGCCCATTCGCGCGCGAGACCGCGACCGGCCAGGGCATCGTGTTCAACGTCGCCAGCTACGCCGACCGCCTCGCGCAGCTCTTCATGCTGCGTGGTGGCCGCATGATCCGCCGCGCCTTCCCCGACCGCGCCGTCGCCCTCGCGCTGCCCGAGCCGGTGATCGTCAACTGCATGGGCTATGGCGCGAAGGCGATCTGGGGCGACGCCGCCATGGTACCCGTGCGCGGCCAGATCGGCTGGCTCGTCCCCCAGCCCGATGCCCGCTATTCGCTCTACTACAACGGCGCCAACGCCATCTCCCGCCGCGACGGTGTCGTCATCCAGTACTACGGCCCCAACGAGGATTTCGGCTACGGTGACCCCGACGAAGTGGCCGACCCGGCGGAAACCGAGCGGGCGTTGGCGATATTGCGCGGGGTTTATGCGGGGTGATCAACGCCCAATCTCGTCATCCCCGCGAAGTCGGGGATCCATCGAGCAGGCAAAACTGACGAACGCGACCTGGACCCCTGGCTCCGCAAAGGGTGAGGAGTAAGCATGAGCGACAGAGGGTGCGAACGCGATCGCAGCAATGTCGGCTAACGACCCGATAGCGGACAAACGTCAGTAGATGGCTGAGGTGATTACGGCCTGCTCCCATACTTCTGCTCTCCGGCGATTCTCATGTCGTCGAGCGTTTGGCCTTGCCTCGGGGTCAGATAGGCGCGGGCGGGCTCTGTCCCAGTTGCGCAGCGCGATGGCTCAGTGCCACTATCGACCCTGAGAATGTTGTAGCCCCCTTCTGTGTTTCTTCGCAGCCACCACCTTTTCGTTCCTAGATCGCTTCGCCAGTAGGTGTGCTGGACAGAAAGTGCTGTGAGTTCTTTATCCGCGATCTATCCGTCCAGAACTCGCTTGATCTTCAGGTCGATGAAGTAGGGCCACGACATTATAATGTAGCCGTCTCTGGTGTTGGGAAAGTCGCTGGGGACTTGCCCGGTGACTTCAGCGATGACCAAGGCGTCAAAGCATCTTCCAGCAGAGTTTTGGGAGGCAGTTTCCGCCGAAGTTGCACAACTGGCAGCTACACAAGCGCAAAGGCTAATGGCGATGCATCGTCCCCATGTCATGCCATCTTGTAGGTCTTTGATTGACCGCTTTCCACCCAATTGCGGACATCACGAAAAAGCGACGGGTCAGCGTTTGGGGCCCTAGTTACAAACCATTTTCCTACACCCCATCGACTTTGCTAGCCTCGGGTCGGCTCTTTGCATCGTCGATCCATGCCCCAGCTTTGCAAGCGGATCAGGAAGTCTGTTCGGCGGATGCGTAACCGCTGCGCTCTGACCGGAAACGAAAAGTGACAGGTGATCGCGCGTTTTCCGACGCAATCGCCGGAAAACAAACGCGGATTCACCGGATCACTATTTTCCGAAAACCCCCGGTCTGTGTAACAGAGGGCTCGCGTCAGGCCGCCGTCGCAAAAGCCTCTTCGCCCAGCGCCATCATCGCCTCGCTGCCCGCTTCCAGCTTGCGCCGCAGCGCGCCGGCGTCGGGCAGGAAGCGCTCGGCGAAGTAGCGGGCGGTGACGAGCTTCGCCTCGTAGAACGCCCTGTCCTCGCTACCGGCTGCCAGCGTCGTCTGCGCGACCTTCGCCATGCGCAGCCACATCAGCCCGAGGGTCACCAGCCCCATGATGTGCATGTAGTGATGCGCACCCGCGCCGAGGTCGTTCGGGTTGGCCATCGCGTTCTGCATAAACCACATCGTCGCGGCCTGCTGCTCGTTCAACGCCTTCTCGAGCCGTTCGGCGATCGGGCCGAGAGTCTCGTCGCCCTTCGCCGCCGCTGCTTCCTCGCCCACCAGCTTGAAGAACGCCTGCACCGCCGCACCGCCGTTCTGGGCCAGCTTGCGACCGCACAGGTCCATCGCCTGCACGCCGTTGGTGCCTTCGTAGATCTGGGTGATGCGGGCATCGCGCACGAACTGGCTCATGCCCCATTCTTCGATGTAGCCGTGGCCGCCGAACACCTGCTGCATGTTCACCGCGGTGTCGAAGCCCTTGTCGGTGCCATATCCCTTGATCACCGGAGTCATGAGGCCGAGCAGCAGGTCGGCTTCGGCGCGCTCCTCCTCGGTCGCGGCCTTATGGGCGAGGTCGACCAGCAGTGCGCCCCACAGCGCGAAGGCGCGGAAGCCTTCGGTGAAGGCCTTGGCGTCCATCAGCATCCGCCGCACGTCGGGGTGGACGATGATCGGATCGGCCTTCTCGTTCGGCTCGGCGGGGCCGGTCAGCGCCCTGCCCTGCCGCCGGTCGACCGCATAGGCGACCGCGTTCTGATAGGCCGCCTCGGCCTGGCTGAAGCCCTGGATGCCGACGCCCAATCGCGCGGCGTTCATCATGATGAACATCGCGGCGAGGCCCTTGTTCTCCTCGCCCACCAGCCATCCGGTCGCGCCGTCGTAGTTGAGCACGCAAGTCGAGTTGCCGTGAATGCCCATCTTGTGCTCGATCGAGCCGCAGCTCACGCCGTTGCGCGCGCCGAGCGAGCCGTCGTCGTTCACCATGACCTTGGGGACCACGAACAGCGAGATGCCCTTGGTCGAATCGGGCGCGCCGGGGGTCTTGGCCAGCACGAGGTGGACGATCTGCTCGGTCAGGTCATGCTCGCCGGCCGAGATGAAGATCTTGGTGCCCGTGACCCTGTAGCTGCCGTCGGCCTGCGGCTCTGCCTTGGTGCGGATCATGCCGAGATCGGTGCCGCACTGCGGCTCGGTCAGGTTCATCGTGCCGAGCCATTCGTTGGCAATCATCTTCGGCACGTACTTCGCCTGCTGCTCGGGCGAACCCTCGGCGAGCAGCGCGGAGACCGCGCCGTTGGTCAGGCCCGGGTACATGCCGAAGGCCTGGTTCGCCGAGGAGATGAACTCCTCGATCACGAAGCCGAGCACGTGCGGCATGCCCTGCCCGCCGAACTCCTCGGGCGCCGAAAGCGTGCCCCAGCCCGCCTCGCGGAACTGCTCGAACGCCGCCTTGAAACCCGGCGGGGTCGTGACCGAGCCATCATCGTGCCGGGTGCAGCCATGCTCGTCTCCCGCGCGGTTGAGCGGCGCGAGCACTTCGGCGCAGAACTTGCCCGCCTCGTTAATCACGGTGTCGATCATGTCGGGCGTCGCGCTCTCGAAGCCAGGCAGGTTGCCGTAGCTGGCGAGGTCGAGCACTTCGTTGATCACGAACCGCGCATCGCGGGTCGGGGCGGTATAGGTGGGCATCGGTCGTGGTCCTGAAAGTTGCTGCGCTCAGTCGATCGCGTCGACGAGCTTGATGAAGGCGGTGAGTTCCTTGATCGAAGAATCGATGTCGGTCCTCTGGCGCTTGAGCTTGGCGACATGCGCGCGGCATTTCTCCACCGTCACGCGGCGCTGTTCGACCCGCCCGTCGCCGAGATCGTAGAGATCGATCATCTCGCGGATTTCGGAAAGCGAGAAGCCCACGTTCTTGGCGCGCATGATCCACGCCAGCCGCGCCCGGTCGCGCTTCGAATAGACCCGCGACAGACCGGCGCGCTTGGGCGCGATCAGTCCCTCGTCCTCGTAGAAGCGCAATGCGCGGGCGGTGCAGTCGAATTCCGAGGTCAGATCGGAGATCGAGAATTGTTCCCGCGAGTGCTTGTCGGGGCGATCGAGGTGCGCGCCGGAATGCGTTTCGGGGAGCTTGCGAGCGGGTTCGGCCATACCCCTACCTTACTACCCTTTACGTTAACGTCAATCTTCGAGCGCGATCAGGCGGTCCCCTTCGAGTCTGCGGAAGAAGCAGCTCTCGGCCCCGGTGTGGCAGGTCGGCCCGCGCGGGGTGCAGCGCAATACCAACGCATCCTGATCGCAATCGACGAGCATGTCGTCGACGGCGAGCGTATTTCCCGATGTCTCGCCCTTGAGCCAGAGCGCGCCGCGCGACCGCGAATAGAAGTGGGCCAGCCCGGTTTCGCGCGTTCTTTCGAGCGCTTCCCGATCCATGAAGGCGACCATGCGCACCGAGTTGTCGGACGAGTCCACGACGACTGCGGTCAGCAATCCTGCCGCGTCGAACTTCGGTGCGAATTGTCCGGTCAAGTTGCGCCTTTCGAACGGTTTCGCGCGCTTGTCTGCGCCGCGGCGTGTTGTTGCACGATAACCACAGGCGGGATGCAAAATCCACGCTTCGGTTACATGCCGCTTTAACCCACCGAAATGAAATGGGAAGAAGCGCTTGCTGGCCGCAAGGGCAGCTCGCCGAGCTTTCGGTGCCGTAAGAGCGCCATGGTTCAGGGGAAACGGAGACGCAGCCCGCTTCAGGCGATGGCGCCTCCGGCAACGTTGAGGGATTGGATCCCGCGGCCTGATGGGGGTTTGGCCGCTTCACCTTCGGGTGGTGCCTTCGGGTGGATCCTTTGAATTTCGTCACGTGGCGCCCGGGGCTTCGGCTCCGGGCGTTTCGTTATCCGGCTCCTTGCGTAGCGCCCCGCCCCCATCCGCCTCGTCCAGCACCCGTGAAAAGCACGCGACGATGACCCGCGCCGCGCCCGCTCGTTTGAGCGCAGCGACGCAGGCTTCGCTGGTCGCCCCGCTGGTGAGCACGTCGTCGACCAGCACCACGTTCGCCCCGCGCAGCATTCCCGTGCGGCGGGGATCGACCGCGATCGCCCCTGTCAGCGCCCGCGCGCGCGCCTTGCGGCCGAGACCGCCGAGCATCGGCGTCGGCTTGCGCCGCACCAGCGCGTCGACCGCGAGCCCACCGCCGGTCAGCCGGGCGAGGTCGCGTGCGATGAGTGCTGCCTGGTTGAAACCGCGCCGCCACAGCCGCCCGCTGTGCAGCGGGACAGGCACCAGCAGCCACTCGCCCTCGCGCGCAGGCAATCGCGCCGCGATCAGCCGCGCCAGCATCGATGCGAGCGCGATCCGGCGGCCGTGTTTGAACGCAAGCACCAGCTTGCGTGCGGTGCCGTTGTAGATCGTACCGGCAGCGATTCCGTCGTGCCGTGGCGGGTGCGCGAGGCATGGCGCGCAGATCGTGTCCTGCTCCGCGGCATCGCTGCCGAACGGGCGTTGGCACAGCGCGCAGGCCGGTTCGCCGGGGATGGCGAGTTCGCCCCAGCACACTGCGCACAAGCCGTCCTGCTGCGCGATGCCCGCGCCGCACACCGGGCAGCGCGGTGGATAGAGCAGGTCCACCAGCGGGGCGACGGATTCGCGCAGGATCGCAGCTGTGCGCATATCGGGATGCTGCGGCGCTTGCATGCGCTTGGCAAGGGCGGCAGGGCGGCGATGATGGGTTCGACCACGGTTCCGCAGATCTTTTCTCAGCCACGCCGCATCGCGCGGTGGCAGCGGGCGCTCTCGCTGCAACAGCGCCCCGATGCGCCCGATTTCGTGTTCCGCGCGATGGCCGAGGAGATCGAGGACCGGCTCGGCTTCATCAACCACCGAATGGAATCGGCGCTGGTCATCGGCGATCCGACCGGCGTGGCGGTGCGGACGCTTGACGCAACGGCGGCGCGGATCGATGCCCGCGGGCCCGGAACGATCGACGAGGAAGCCGAAATCGAGGGCGGTTACGACCTGATCGCCAGCCTCGGCTCGCTCGACACGGTCAACGATGTGCCGGGTGCGCTGCTGCATATGCGCGAGGCGCTGGCGCCGGGCGGGATTGCGATCGCGAGCTTCCTCGGCGCGGGGAGCTTGCCCAACCTGCGGCGCGCGCTGCTCGCCGCCGAGCCCGAGCGACCCGCGGCGCGGATGCACCCGATGATCGACATGCGCGCGGCAGCGGCGCTGCTTCAGCGTGCGGGGTTCGCGCGCCAGGTCGCCGATTCTTTCACGCTCAAGGTGCGGTATGGTTCGCTGCTGCGGCTCGTCGAGGATTTGCGCGCGCAGGCGCTGACCAATGTGCTGTCGTCCGCGCCGCCATCGCTTCCCCGAGAGGCCGTCGCGCGCGCCCAGGCAGCATTTCTCGAACGCGCGGATCAGGACGAGCGAGTGATCGAACCGTTCGAGATTATCACTTTAACAGGCTGGAAAAGCTAGCGCAAAGTCGCCTGCGCGGCGGCCAGGCGCGCGATCGGCACGCGATATGGCGAGGCGCTCACATAATCGAGCCCGACCTGCTCGCAGAAGCCGATGCTCAACGGATCGCCGCCGTGCTCGCCGCAGATGCCGAGCTTGAGATCGGCGCGGGCCGCGCGGCCGCGCTCGACGGCGAGTTCAATCAGCTGGCCGACCCCGTCGATATCGATGCTGACGAACGGGTCGCGCGGAAACACGCCCTTCTCGACATACTGGGTGAGGAAACGCGCCGAATCGTCCCTCGAAACGCCCAGAGTGGTCTGGGTCAGATCGTTCGTTCCAAACGAAAAGAAGCGCGCTTCTGCGGCGATCTCGCCGGCCATCAGCGCAGCGCGCGGAAGCTCGATCATCGTGCCGACGAGATAGGCGACCTCGCGCCCCTTCTCGGTAAAGACCTCGCCAGCGACACGTTCGACCAGTGCACGCAGCAGCTCGAGTTCGCGCTTCGTCGCAACCAGCGGAATCATCACCTCGGGCAGCGGCGGCTCGTCGCGCGCCTCGGCGACATCGCACGCCGCCTCGAAGATCGCGCGCGCCTGCATCTCGTAGATTTCGGGGTAGGTGATCCCGAGCCGGCACCCGCGATGGCCGAGCATGGGGTTGAACTCATGCAGGTCGCCCGCGCGGCGCTTGAGGTGGTCGACCCCCAGCCCCGTGGCATCGGCGAGCTCGGCGAAATCGGCGTCGGCGTGCGGCAGGAATTCGTGCAGCGGCGGATCGAGCAGGCGGATGGTGCACGGCAGCCCGGCCATGACTTCGAAGATCTCGCGGAAGTCGGCGCGCTGTTCGGGCAGCAACTTGGCGAGTGCGGCGCGGCGGCCGTTCTCGCTGTCGGCGAGGATCATCTCGCGCACCGCGCTGATGCGCGCGGCGTCGAAGAACATGTGCTCGGTACGGCACAGACCGATGCCCTCCGCCCCGAACTGGCGCGCCATGCGGCAGTCGGCCGGCGTCTCGGCATTGGTGCGCACCTTCATCCGGCGGTGCCGGTCGACCCATTCCATCAGCGTGCCGAAGTCGCCCGCGAGCTCGGGCTCGATCGTCGCGACCTCGCCCGCCATGACCTGCCCGGTGCCGCCGTCGAGCGTCAGCGTATCGCCCTCGGCCAGCGCGCGCTCGCCGATGCGCAGCGTGCGCCCCTTGAGGTCGATCGAAACCCCCGGCGCTCCCGAAACGCACGGCCGGCCCATGCCCCGTGCGACCACCGCCGCGTGTGACGTCATGCCGCCGCGCGCCGTGAGGATGCCCTGCGCGGCGTGCATCCCGTGAATGTCCTCCGGGCTGGTCTCGACGCGCACAAGGATGACCTTCTCGCCGCGCTGCGACCATTGCTCGGCGGTGTCGGCGTCGAGCACGATCTTGCCCGACGCGGCACCGGGAGAAGCCGGAAGCCCGGCGGCGAGTACATCGCGCGGCGCATCGGGGTCGAGCGTGGGGTGGAGCAGCTGGTCGAGCGCCATCGGATCGACCCGCAGCACCGCGGTCTTTTCGTCGATCAGCCCCTCTTCCACCATATCGACCGCCATCTTGAGCGCGGCCTTGGCGGTGCGCTTGCCGCTGCGGGTCTGGAGCATCCACAGCTTGCCGCGCTCGACTGTGAATTCGATGTCCTGCATGTCGCGATAGTGCCGCTCGAGCAGTTCGAACACGCGGGCGAGTTCGGCATAGGCCTCGGGCATCGCCTCTTCCATCGAACGCGGCTTGGCCCCCGCCGTCTCGCGCGCGGCCCTGGTCAGATATTGCGGGGTGCGGATGCCGGCGACGACATCCTCGCCCTGCGCATTGATCAGGTATTCGCCGTAGTAGGCTTTCTCGCCAGTCGCCGGATCGCGGGTGAAGGCGACGCCGGTGGCGCTGGTCTCGCCCATATTGCCGAAGACCATCGCCTGGACATTGACCGCGGTGCCCCAATCGCCGGGAATGTCGTTCAGCCGGCGATAGACCTTGGCGCGGTCGCTGTCCCAGCTGTCGAAGACGGCCCGGACGGCACCCCAAAGTTGATGAAACACATCCTGCGGGAATTGTTCGCCGAGCTCGGCGGCGACGATCGCCTTGTATTGACCGACCAGCGCCCGCCAGTCTTCGCATTCCATCTCGGTATCGTTATAGAAGCCCTTGTCTTCCTTGGCGATTTCGAGCGCTTCCTCGAACAGGCCATGATCGAGGCCGAGGACGACGTCGGAGTACATCTGGACGAAGCGGCGGTACGAATCCCACGCGAAGCGCGGATCGCCCGAGGTGGCCGCGAGGCCCTCGACCGTTTCGTCGTTGAGGCCGAGATTGAGGACGGTGTCCATCATCCCGGGCATCGAGACCCGCGCGCCCGAGCGGACCGAGACGAGCAGCGGATCGGCGGGATCGCCGAAGCGCTTGCCGACCGATTTCTCGATATGTTGCAGCGCCGTGGCGACCTCTTCTCGCAAGGTCTCCGAAAAATCGGCGCCTTCCTTCAGGTAGCGCACGCACTCATCCGTCGCGATGGTGAAGCCCGGCGGCACGGGGAGACCGATCGCGGCCATCTCGGCGAGGTTCGCACCCTTGCCGCCCGTGACGGTCTTGTCCTTCTGCCGCGCATTCGTATGCGGTGAATCGCCGCCGAAGGTGAAGACTGTCTGGCTCATTCTATCTCCGGTTCGATCGGCCCCAGGTTGACACAGTTGACGGTGTCCTGGGTTTAAACTCCACTACCCCTCGATACGGGAGAAGTCGGCCACGTTGTGCACTGCAGCACGAAACCGCGCAAGCAGGTCGAGCCGGTGCGCGCGCTTGTTTTCTTCATCGGCGTTTACCGTCACTTCCTCGAAGAAGCGGTCGATCGGTGCCCGCAGACTGGCGAGCGCGGCCATCGCGGCCGCGAAATCCTCCGCGGCGACCGCCCTGGCGGCGGCGGGTTCGGCCGAATCGAGCGCATCCATCAGCGCCTTTTCCGCAGGCTCGGGGGTGTAGGAAAGTTCTTTCGCACGCGCGTCGGCCATCCTGGCGTCGATCACCGCCTTGAGGTCGGGATCGTCGACATTGGCGAGCGGGTCTTCTTCCCCGGTCTGGGCGATCTCCCCCTCGAAGCCGTGCCAATCCTCCTTCTTGAGGATGTTGGCCGCGCGCTTGTAGCCGGCGAGCAGGTTGGCGCCGTCTTCGGTTTCCATGAAGGCTTGCAGGGCGTTCACGCGGGCTAGAAGCCGCACGAGGTCGTCTTCGTTCCCGAGCGCGAAGACCGCGTCGATCAGGTCGTGGCGGACACCGGCTTCGCGTTGTTGGACTTTGAGGCGGTCGGCGAAGAAGTTGGGGAGCTTTTCTGCCATCATCGCAATCGTAAGGAAGTAGTTCGACTTGCCTTCGCCGGGCGCGTCAAGTTTCTTGAATCCCATGATCGACTGGTCGAATACCGTTCGAAGACCGGCTCTCAACTGATTGTCTTGGATGAGACGGATTGCTCCCAACGTCGCGCGCCGCACCGCAAAAGGGTCCTTAGAGCCAGTAGGTGGCTCGACTGCGAACATGGCTGTGATCGTATCCAACTTGTCCGCCAAACTCACCGCCACCGTCACCGGTGCGGTGGGCACTTCGTCGCCCTGCCCGACCGGCTTGTAGTGATCGCGGATGGCGTCGGCGACTTCATCGGGCAGGCCCTCGGCGCGGGCGTAGTAGCCGCCCATCAGGCCCTGCAGCTCGGGGAACTCGCCGACCATTTCGGTGACGAGGTCGGCCTTGCACAGGCGCGCGGCCTGTTCGGCGAGGTCGGCCAAACCCTCCCCCACCGGGGGAGGGGGACCGCGACGCGAAGCGGCGGGGTGGAGGGGCACGGGCGAGGGCTCGGAAGGACCGGCGTCATGAGCCGTCGAGGGTGCCCCTCCACCATCCTTCGGATGGTCCCCCTCCCCGTTCCGGGGAGGATTAACGATCCCCTCCTCCACCAGCCATCTTGCCAGCTTCGCCACCCGCTCGACCTTGTCGGCGACGGTGCCGAGCTTTTCGTGGAAGGTGATCCGCTCGAGCTTGTTCGCGTGTTCGGCGAGCGGGGTCTTGCGGTCCTGCTCCCAGAAGAAGCGCGCGTCGGCGAGGCGGGCGGCGAGGACCTTGCGGTTGCCGTCGACGATCGCCGCGCCGCCGTCTTCCGCGGCGATGTTGGCGGTGCAGACGAAGGCGTTGGCTAGTCTATCCTCCCCTGCAAGGGGAGGTGGCGGCGGCGCAGCCGCTGACGGAGGGGTGTCCCCGGCCGTAGAGGGCGACACCCCTCCACCACTCGCCTGCAGCGAGCGGTCCCCCTCCCCGTTCCGGGGAGGATTTACGCACACGAAATACTTCTGGTTGGTGCGCGCGGTGAGCTGGATGACCTCGGGCGGGACGTCGAGGAAGGCCTCGTCGAAGCGGCCGAGCAATGGCACGGGCCACTCGGTGAGACCGGCGTTCTCGACCACCAGCCCCTCGTCCTCGACCAGCGTCAGGCCGGCCTCGGCGGCGGCCTTCGCGGCGCCTTCGCGGATCAGCGCGGCGCGTTCCTCATGGTCGACGATGACGTGGCAGGCGCGCAGCTTTTCGGCGTAGTCGTCGGCGCCGCCGATCGTCACCTCGCCCGGGCAGTGGAAGCGGTGGCCGCGGGTGGCGTAGCCCGAGACGACGCCCGCGGTCTCGCATTCGACCAGCTCTTCGCCGAGGATCGCGACCACGCCCGAGAGCGGCCGCACCCAGCGCGGGCTTTCGGTGCTGATCGAGGCGGCACCCCAACGCATCGACTTGGGCCAGGCGAAGTCGCGCACGATCGCGGGGATCGCCTCGGCGAGCAGATCGCGGGTCGCGCGGCCGGGCTTCTCGATCACCGCGAACCAGGTCATGCGGCCCTTGACGTCGCGCAGCTCGAGCTGATCGGGGCGCACGCCGTTCTTGCGGCAGAAGCCGTCGATCGCGGCGTCGGGCGCGCCTTCGGGCGGGCCCTTGGCTTCCTCGCTGACGGCCTCGGTCGCCTCGGGCAGACCGCGCGCGATCAGCGCGAGGCGGCGGGGGGTGGACCAGACGTCGATTTCACCGGCCCGTACCCCAGCGGTGTCCAACTCGCGACGGAAAAGCTTTTCGAGTTCGGCCCGCGCGCCGGCCTGCATCCGCGCAGGGATTTCCTCGGACCGGAGTTCGAGGAGGAAGTCGGTCATACCGATCCTCCCCTGCAAGGGGAGGTGGCAGCGGCGCAGCCGCTGACGGAGGGGTGTCGCCGGTTGCGAGTGGGGACACCCCTCCACCCCCGAACCTGCGGTTCGGCGGTCCCCCTCCCCTTGCAGGGGAGGATTTTCGCAAGCCACATCACTTCGACCACTCCGGGTATTTCTCCGCCCAGACCGGCGCTTCCTTGGCCATGTAGGCCTCGCACGAGCCGCGCGCCAGGTCGCGGACCTGGGCCATGTAGCTGGCGCGTTCCTGCACCGAGATCACGCCGCGCGCCTGGAGGAGGTTGAACACGTGGCTCGCCTCGATCGCCTGCTCGTAGGCGGCGATGGGCACGTCGTTGGCGAGGCAGTTACGGCATTCGGCGGCGGCCTTGCGAAACAGGTCGAACAGCGCCTCGGTATCGGCGACCTCGAAGTTCCACTTCGACATCTGCTTCTCGTTCTCGAGGAAGACGTGGCCGTAGCTCGTCCCGCGACCGTTGAAGTCGAGATCGTACACGTTGTCGACGCCCTGGATGTACATCGCCAGGCGCTCTAGCCCGTAGGTCAGCTCGCCTGCCACCGGCTTGCAGTCGAACCCGCCCATCTGCTGGAAATAGGTGAACTGGGTCACCTCCATCCCGTCGCACCAGACCTCCCAGCCCAGCCCCCAGGCGCCCAATGTGGGACTTTCCCAGTCGTCCTCGACGAAGCGGATGTCGTGCTTCAGCGGATCGATTCCGA
>CAMPIX010000029.1 GCA_946886565.1 uncultured Altererythrobacter sp. | reverse complement strand
ACCGCGCCGAGACCGACCAGACCATCCGCCGCCTGATCGAGCCGTTCAACAAGAAGGGGGTCGCGATCGAGGACGGCACGACCTTCGCCGGCGACCTCGAGTTCGACAGCCTGACGGTGATGGACTTCGTCGCCGCGATCGAGGACGAGTTCGACGTGATCATCTCGATGAACCAGCAGGCCGAGATCGAGACCTACGGCCAGCTCGTCGATGCGGTCCACAAGCTGCAGCAGGATTGAGACACCCAAATCCGTTCGCCCTGAGCTTGTCGAAGGGCCGCTTTTTTTCGAGTGCTACGCCGGAAGCGAAGAACGGTGCTTCGACAAGCTCAGCACGAACGGGATTGTAATATGAGTGAAGGTATCAACCAGCCGGATAAGCCCGAGCCCCTGGACGGCGAATCGCGCGACCTGTTCAGCAAGTTCGACGAGTTCATCGCGATGCGCGAAGGCCTGCTGGCGAGCGGGCAGGAGGATCCGTTCAACCTGGTGATGGAGAAGGTCCTCTCCCCGACCCGCGCGATCTGCAACGGGCGCGACACGATCCTGCTCGGCACCTACAACTACATGGGCATGACCTTCGACCCCGACGTGGTCGAGGCGGGCAAGCAGGCGCTCGACGATTTCGGATCGGGCACCACCGGCAGCCGCGTGCTCAACGGCACCTACCAGGGCCACAAGGAGTGCGAGGACGCGCTGAAAGAGTTCTACGCCATGGATCACGCCATGGTGTTCTCGACCGGCTATCAGGCGAACCTCGGCATCATCAGCACGATCGCCGGCAAGGGCGACTACATCGTGCTCGACATCGACAGCCACGCCAGCATCTGGGACGGCTGCGCGATGGGCAAGGCCGAAGTGGTGCCGTTCAAGCACAACGACATCGAGGCGATGGACAAGCGGCTCGGCCGCATTCCCGAAGGCGCGGGCAAGCTGGTGGTGCTCGAGGGCGTCTATTCGATGCTCGGCGACATCGCGCCGCTGAAGGAAATGGTCGCGGTCGCCAAGAAGCACGGCGCGATGGTGCTGGTCGACGAGGCGCACTCGATGGGCTTCATCGGCGAGCACGGCCGCGGGGTGTGCGAAGCGGCCGGCGTGATCGACGACGTCGATTTCATCATCGGCACGTTTTCCAAGAGCGTCGGCACGGTGGGCGGATTCTGCGTCTCGAACCATCCCAAGTTCGAGATCCTGCGGCTGGTGTGCCGCCCCTACGTCTTCACCGCGAGCCTGCCGCCGAGCGTGGTCGCAACCGCCGCGACCTCGATCCGCAAGCTGATGCACGGCAGCAACAAGCGCGCGCACCTGTGGGAGAATTCGAAGCGCCTGCACGGCGGACTGAAGGATCTGGGCTTCGAGCTCGGCACCGAGGAGCCGCAGAGCGCGATCGTCGCGGTGATCATGCCCGACCTCGAGAAAGGTGCCGCGATGTGGGAGGCGCTCCTGAAGGAAGGCCTCTACGTCAACCTCGCCCGCCCGCCCGCGACCCCGGCAAACATGACCCTGCTGCGCTGCTCGCTCTGCGCCGAGCATTCGGAGGAAGAGGTCGAGACGATTTTGGGGATGTTCGAGCGCGCGGGGAAGGCTGTGGGGATTATATAAATCACTGAAATACAGTAATTTATCCTGCATTATTGCTTTTTACGAAAATGCAGGATAAATTACACGGGTGGCGAGCCGGGTAAGCCCCTTCACCGACGAGCAGATGCGGACGCTGATCAATCTGCGGCCGCGCTACGAAACGGTCATCGAAGCGCAGCGTGAACTCGCCCGGCTGCCCTACAATCTCGTCCGCAAGCGTGTCGGTGAGAACGAATATCTCTACGAGGTGATCGACCGGCGCAACAACGGCAAGAGCCTCGGGCGCATGTCTCCCGAGCTTGAACGACGGTGGGCCGACTACCGTGCTGCGAAGGAGAATTGGCAGGATCGCGCGGCACGGGCGAATGCGCGGATCGAGGAGATCGGGCGGGTGGCGCGGCCGTTGCGCCTGCCCCTGCTGTCGAGCGCCGCCGGCGAGATCCTGCGTGAACTCGACCGCCGCCGCCTGCTCGATGGCACCCTGCTGGTGGTGGGGACCAATTGCATTCCGGCCTACGCCCTGGAAGCCGCAGGCGCGATCGCCGAAGCGCCCGACGAAACCGAAGACTTCGACCTCGCGTGGGTGGCGGAAGAGCAAGGCGAGGACGCAGCTCTCTGGAACGCGCTCAAAGCGGTCGATCCCACCTTCACCAACACCGAACGTGAATTCCAGGCGCGCAATGCCGACGCCTACGAAGTCGATTTGCTGATTGCCCCCTCGCGTGCCCCGACCCTCGGCCCTCATGACAAGCCCCGCCCACTCCCGCTCGAATCGCAGGAATGGCTCTTGCTTGGTCGCCCGGTCGATCAAGTGATTCCGTGTCGCGACTGGAGTGCCGCCCGGCTCGTCGTGCCCGATCCCAGATGGTTCGCGCTTCACAAGTTGTGGCTCGCGAACCAGGATAGCCGCAACCCGCTCAAGCGGCGGAAGGATCGCGCGCAAGGCGACGCCGTGCTCGACGCGGTGGAAGAGGCGATGCCACACTATCCGCTCGACGCGGCTTTCGTGGACTCGATTCCGGACGAGTTGAAGCCCTACTGGCGCGAATGGCGCGATGCCCGGCCAGGCGAGAAAGGATGACCCGCATGGCAAGGCTCGAAGGCAGGCGCGCGATCGTGACCGGGGCGGCGAAGGGGATCGGCAAGGCGATCGCCGAGCGGTTCGCGGCCGAGGGGGCGGTGCTGCTGCTCGCCGACATCGACCCTGCTGTCGAGGCCGTCGCGCGCGAGCTGGGGCAGGAGGCGATCGTCGCCGACGTGTCGCGCAAGCCCGAGGTCGAGGCGATCGTCGCGCGCGCCGGGGCGCTGTGGGGCGGGCTCGACGTGCTGGTAAACAACGCCGGGGTGACCCACGCCGCGAGCCTCGACGAGTTGACCGAGGACGATTTCGACCGGGTGTTCGCCACGAACCTCAAGTCCGCGCTGTGGGGCACGCAGGCCGCCGCGCGGCTGATGGGGGAAGGCGGCGCGGTGGTGAACATGAGTTCGGTCAACGCGGTGCTCGCGATCCCCAACCAGATCCCCTACGTCGTGTCGAAAGGCGCGATGAAACAGCTGACCAACGTCACCGCGCTGGCGCTCGCGCCGCGCGGCATCCGCGTCAACGCGATCGGGCCGGGCTCGATCGCGACCGAGATGCTCGCCGGGATCATGACCGAGGATCCCGGCGCGCGCGACCGCATCCTGGCGCGCACGCCGTTGGGCCGCGCGGGTGAGCCGGAGGAGATCGCCGCGGTCGCGGTGTTCCTCGCCAGCGACGAAGCGAGCTACCTCACCGGACAGACGATCTACCCCGACGGTGGCCGCATGGGCCTGAACTACACCGTGCCGGTGGCAGCGCGCGACTGAACGGAACGTCTGCCCGCCCCGCCCGTCTCACCGGTGAAGGAGACGACACGATGGCAATCACCAAGACCGGCAGCGCGCGTTACGAAGGGCTGGGCAAGGACGGCAAGGGACACGTCTCGACCGGGTCGGGGGCGCTGAGCGACCAGCCCTACGGCTTCCAGACGCGGTTCGAGGACAAGCCGGGCACCAATCCCGAGGAACTGATCGCGGCCGCGCATGCAAGCTGCTTCACGATGGCGCTGAGCTTCGCACTGGCGAAAGCGGGGCACGAGGACGGGACGCTCGAGACCCAGGCCAAGGTGAGCCTCGAGAAGGATGGAGACGGCTTCACCGTCACGCGTTCCGACCTGACGCTCAACGGCAAGGTCGACGGCATTTCGCGCGAGGACTTCGAGAAGCTGGCGGCCGAGGCCAAGGCCAACTGCCCGATATCCAAGCTGCTCAAGGCCGAGATCAGCCTCGAGACGAAATTCGAGGGCTAGATTTCCTGCGCGGCGATGGCGGCGGCCTGGCACTTGTCCTGCGTCGCCTCGTCGCCGTCCGACAGCCACGAGAGGGCGAGGAAGCCCCCGACCACCAGCACCGCGAAGACGGTGGTGACGGTGATCAGATATTCGTCGATCACGCGCTTGATCGGGGCGCCGAACATGCGGAACAGGATTCCCACGGTCATGAAGATCAGCGCGCGGCCCGCGATGCTGGCGAGGATGAAGGGCACCAGCGCCATCTCGATGAAGCCGGCGGTGATCGTCAGCAGCTTGAACGGCACCGGCGTGCTGCCGGCGAGGAAGATCACCTCCCAGTCGCGCTCGCGCAAGTGGCAGGCGGCGACCGGGAATTCCTCCGCCAGCCCGATCGCGCCGAGGATCGCCGCGCCGACGGTGTCGTAGAGGAAATACCCGATTGCATAACCGAAGAGGCCGCCGAGGACCGAGGCCACGGTGCAGACGAGCGCGAAGCGAATCGCCTTCCTGGGCTCGGCCAGGCACATCAGGCCAAGCAACGGATGTGGCGGGATCGGGAAGAAACTCGCCTCGACGAAGGAGATCAGCGCCAGCCACCCTTCGGCATGGGGGTGCGAGGCCTTTTCCATCGTCCAGTCGTAGAGTTTGCGCAGCATCGGCGGCCCCTATGCGAGCACGGGGGGGGCGCGCAAGCGCCGAGGGTGAGGTTGTTCTCCGCATAAACCCTGGCAAGGCCGCGGATGCGGCCGCCGGCGCGTGAGGCCAACAAGCACACGCACATAAATCACCTATTTGGCACTTTGCTATTGACATCGTGACGCTCTTTGGTTAGAGAAGCGGAACATCGCGATGGTGTATTCGAGACCGGGTCGCCCTCGCCCATCCTTTTCCAATCGACGGGACAGCAACCATGAGCAAGGCGACGACATCGCCGGGCCGCACTCGTGCGCGCCGCGGCAAGGCATGGACCGCGGCATTCCTGGCCGAGCTTGCCGAAACCTCGAACGTCAGCGCCGCAGCACGCAGTGCGAAGGTCGACACGACCACCGCCTACAAGTTGCGGCGGACCGACCGCACCTTCGCGCACCAGTGGTTCGAGGCGCTGTGCGAGGGGTACGACAATCTCGAGCTCGACCTGCTGCGCCGCCTGCGCGAAGGCGAGCTGGCGGGCGCGGCGACGCCTGCGGGCAAGGCGCGGCGCAAGTTCGACAATGCGACCGCGCTGCGCCTGCTCGCGGCGCACCGCAGCGCGGTACAGATGCAGCGCGGGCGGAACGACTATGCGCACGAGGACGAGCTGCTCGCCTCGATCGACGCCAAGCTGGAGAAGATGCGCCAGCGGCGGATCGCGGCGCGGGCGAACGCCGCGAAAAGCGCGCCCACGCCGGACGCGAGCGATGGATGACTTGCCCGAGCTCGACCCGCACCTCGACGCGAAGATGGCCGAACTGCTTTCGCTCGAAGGGGCCGAGCGGCAGGCGGAACTGGCGAACCTTTCCGACCTCGAACGCAAGGAGTTCAGGTACCACTGGCAGCTGTGGGCGCGGCGCGAGCAGTTGCCGCCGCCGGGCGCGTGGACGGGCTGGCTGATCTGCGCCGGGCGCGGGTTCGGCAAGACCCGCGCGGGCGCCGAATGGGTGCGCGAGACCGCCAAGCGCGAGCCCGAGGCGCGGATAGCGCTGGTCGGCGCTTCGCTGGCCGAAGTGCGCGCGGTGATGGTGGAGGGGGAGAGCGGAATCCTCGCCTGCTCGCCGCCGCACCGCTGCCCGGTCTACGAGCCCTCGCTGCGGCGGCTCGTCTGGGCCAACGGCGCGCAGGCCACGCTCTACTCGGCGGCCGAACCCGAGAGCCTGCGCGGCCCGCAACATAGCCACGCGTGGTGCGACGAGATCGCCAAGTGGGACATGGCGAGCGAGCGGGCGGTGCGCGCGTGGGACAACCTCGCGCTCGGCCTGCGGCTGGGCGAGCGCCCGCAAGTGCTCGCCACCACCACGCCGCGCGCGGTGCCGTTGATGCTGTCGGTGCTCGGCGAGGAAGCCGGCGGCGCAACCGCGGTGACCCGGGGGACGACCAAGGACAACGAGGCGAACCTGCCCGGCGCTTATATCGAGACGATCGAGCGCCGCTATGGCGGGACGAGTTTTGCGCGGCAGGAACTGCACGGCGAACTGCTGACCGAAATCGAAGGCGCGCTGTGGAGCCGGGCGCTGCTCGAGCGGTGCCGCAGTGACGCGGCCGGGGACGAAGTGTTCGTGCGCGTGCTCGTCGGGGTCGATCCGCCGGCGAGCGCGGGCGGCGATGCCTGCGGGATCGTCGTCGCGGCGGAGCTCATCGGCGGCAACGCAGTGGTGCTGGCCGACGCCTCGGTCGAGCACGCCAGCCCCGAACGCTGGGCGCGCGCGGTGGCCGACGCGGCGCGCGCGTGGGAAGCGGACCGGGTGGTCGCCGAGGCCAACCAGGGCGGCGCGATGGTCGCGAGCGTGCTGCGCGCGGCGGACGTGAACCTGCCGGTCAAACTGGTCCACGCCAGCCGCAGCAAGGCGGCGCGCGCGGAACCGGTCGCGGCGCTCTACGAGAGCGGACGCGTGCGCCACGCCGCGGTGTTCGCGCAGCTCGAAGACCAGATGTGCGGGCTGATGGCGGGCGGGCGCTACGAAGGCCCGGGGCGTTCGCCGGACAGGGCGGACGCGCTAGTGTGGGCGCTGACGGAGCTGTTGCTGGGGCGGAGGGTGCGGCCGCGGATCAGTCTAATATGAGCAACGCAACGAAGCTCGTGTCGCCTGAGGCAAAAGAGGGCAGGCCGATCGCCGACCTGCCCTCGCTGTGTTATTCGATTACAGGCGAATTGTAGGACGCCTTCACGAGGTTGATGCCATTCACGGCGTCCTGCTTATTGTGGTAGCTTTCGCCAGAGTCCGCAATCGTGCGACCGTTCGAGGAGACATAGCGCCAGCGCCAGAGGTACTCCTCGTCCTTATAGAGTTTGTAATACGACATAAAAGGGGAATCCTTGTGACAAAGTTCAAGAATTATCTCGTGAGCTATCGTCATGACGGTGCGCAGTGGAATATCGAACTACCGGCTACATCCCGACAGGATGCAGGACAGCGGCTCAGCCAACTTCATTTTGGCAGAGTCGATGGCGAGATCGTCGCCAATGTACCGGATTCGTTAGGTCCAATCGCAATACTAGCCACGCGAGTCAGAAACCTGCTCGCCTCAGGTAGCCGATAGATCCGCCTCGTTTAGCACTATCTGATAGTACGGGTCCTCCTCCGGGTCAGGCCCGAAGGTTGTTGACCGTGTCACCTGATTAAGTTAATAACTTCGTCCGTGATCACAGCCAACGCACCTTCGGGTTCGTTGCAGTTAGTACCGGGCCGGGCGAGATGGGTTCTCGTCCGGCCCGTTTTCTTTCTACCCGATTTACCACAAAAATCAAGTTTTCTGGCACTCACCGTCAAGAGTGCTAGAGGCTGTGTTCACTTTTAGTTCCAAGTTGCAGAAAAGCCGAACTTATAAAGACATCGTTATATTTCAATGTCGAAGCGCGCCATCTGCGGCGCACAAGCTCATATCGATTCAAGCGATCGACTTAACCCGGCGGTTAAGGACGGCGCACGTGGCTCGGC
The DNA here is from genome assembly GCA_946886565.1 of uncultured Altererythrobacter sp. The sequence continues at coordinate 14,746 of CAMPIX010000029.1, read as the reverse complement.
CTGAATCGGCACTACAACCTTGGCTTTCCGTAACTGGTGACGCTGACCCCTACCCTTTCACGACAGCTTGAGCGGTCAGGCGAGCCTAGCGCACGGGCCACTCTGGGCGCTGGCTCCGCATGATAGCCTGAGGCCCCGGCCTTCGCCGGACTCGGTATCGTCAGGCCAGCCACTCCGCGATCTCCGCATTGCGCATCGTCCGCGCGATCTTGCCGTCCATGTAGCGGAGCGACACGCGGGCGTGTTCCTCGTCGTAGCTGGCGAGACAATCGGTTGCGAGGATGACTTCGAGGTCGCGCTGGTAGGCGTCGATCGCGGCCATGCGGATGCACGCGTGGGTGTTGACCCCGGCGAGGACGATCTCGCCGATGCCGCGGGCGGCTAGCAGGTCGTCGAGATTGGTGCCGTGGAAAGCGCTGTAGCGTTTCTTCACGATCACGGGGTCGCCTTCGCCCACGTCGAGCCGGGGATCGAGCCGGGCGCCTTCGGTGCCGGCGATCGAGCTGCGGATGCCCTGTTTGCGCATTTCGAGGAAGGCGTCCGAGAGATCGGGGGCGAATTCCTGCCGCACCCAGACGACCGGCAGCCGGTGGCGCCGGAAGCGCGCGACGAGATCGTTGGTCGCGGCGATCAGCCGCTCGGCCACGCCGGACGGCAAAGGTCGGAGGCAGTCTCCGATCAGGTCGATGACAATCAGCGAGCGGGCCACGCCGCTCCATAACACAGAACGGGAAACCTCCATGTCCTTGCTCTCCACGATCGCTTCCGCCTTCAAGGGCGGGGGCGGCGCTCGTGTGCCTCTTGCGCGCGGGTTCGTTTCGCCCTGGGCGCTCTCGTTCGAGAGCCCCGCGACGCCGCCCTACGAATACGCGCGCAGCGTGCGGCGGGCCTATTGCGACAACCCGGTGGCGCAGCGCAGCGTGCGGCTGGTGGCCGAGGGGGTCGGGTCGGCGCCGCTGGGTGAGACCGATGCGGGGCTGGCGACGCTCGTGACCGCGACCTCGGCCGGACAGTCGCTGGTCGAGACGGTGGCCGCGCAGTTGCTGCTCCACGGCAATGCCTACGTCCAGGTGATGAAGGATGCGGCCGGGCAACCGATCGAGCTCTACGCGCTCAGGCCCGAGCGGGTCTCGGTGGTGCCGGGGGCGGACGGGTGGCCGGCGGCCTATGCCTACAAGCTGGCCGACCGCACGCTGACCATTCCGCTCGAGGACGAGGCGGGGTGGCCCAACCTGATCCACTTGCGCGGGTTCCATCCGGGCGACGACCATTACGGCGCGGGCGCGCTGGCGGCGGCCGAACAAGCCGTGGCGATCCACAATGCGGCCTCGGCATGGAACCGGGCGCTGCTCGAGAACGCGGCGCGGCCATCGGGCGCGCTGGTGTTCGAGAGCGGCGACGGGGCTGCGCTCGCCCCCGAGCAGTTCGAGCGATTGAAGGCCGAACTCGCCAGCGGGTTCCAGGGCGCGGGCAATGCCGGGCGGCCGATGCTGCTCGAAGGCGGGCTCAAGTGGCAGTCGATGGCGCTGTCGCCCGCCGACATGGACTTCGCGACGTTGAAGGCCGCGGCGGCGCGCGACATCGCGCTCGCATTCGGGGTGCCGCCGATGCTGCTCGGGCTGCCGGGCGACAACACTTACGCCAATTACCGCGAGGCGAACCGCGCGCTGTGGCGGCTGACGCTGCTGCCGTTGGCGGAGAAGATCCTGAGCGGGCTTTCGGAGGGGCTGGCGCCGTGGTTCCCCGATGCGGCGCTGGCGGTCGACCTCGACCGCGTGCCCGCGCTCGCCGAGGATCGCGAGAAGCTGTGGGCGCAGGTGACCGCGGCCGATTTCATGACGCGCGAGGAGAAACGCGCGGCGCTCGGGCTGGAGTGACGGACATGGACAGGAGCGACATGCTCGCCCGGCTGGTGGCCGAGGCGCAGGCCGGCGGGCGCGATCTGGTGACGCTGCGGGCGATCGTGGAGGAGGCGAGCGAGATGGGCGCGGTGCGCGCGCTCGACCGGCTCGGGCTCGCCGATGCCAAGGCGCAGGGCGACCTCGGCGAACTGCGCGACCTGCTCCAGGCGTGGCGCGACGCCAAGGCGAGCGCCTGGCGCGCGGCGCTGCAATGGCTGATTCGCGGAATGATGGCGCTGCTGCTGATCGGCATTGCGGTGCGGCTTGGGGTTGGGGAGGTGCTGAAGTGATCCAGCCTTCTGAAAAACCTTCCCCGTTCGTGTCGAACCCTTCTGCTGGCTGCCAAGGCAGCCGCTCAGGACAGGCCAAGGTCGAGACACGCTTCGCCAACGCCTCTCGACTTCGCTCGAGGCGAACGGAGGTGGGCAACGTGACCGCCGTACGTGTCGCCGGTTACGCCGCGCTGTTCGACCGCGCGGACGCCGGGCGCGATACGATCCGGCCGGGCGCCTTCTCGCGCACCCTGGCCGAACGCGCGGGGCCGCTGCCGCTCTACTGGCAGCACCGGCCCGAGCAACGGATCGGCTGGGTCGAGCGGGTTTCCGAGGACGCGCGCGGGCTGCGGGTGATCGCGGCGCTCGACAACCCCGCGGGCCGCGCAGCGGCGATGCTGCGGCGGCGCGCGGTGAGCGGGCTGAGCTTCGGCTTTCGCGCGCGCAGGTTCCGCCATTCGCCGGACGGCCGCGAACTGCTCGACGTCGAACTGTTCGAGGTGAGCCTCGTCACCCACCCGCTGCAGCACGGCGCGCGGGTGCATTTTTTCTTCGACCCTCAAACGCCGGGCGCGGCCCATCCGGGCCGCTTGGCTTCGGCCTGACCGGCCGTCGCGCAGTCGCGCTCTGGCTGCCGCGACCAAGAACAGACCCGTCTTTTATCGAACCGGGCTGCGCGCCGCAGCCCGCAAGGGCGACCGCCCGCCCGCAGCGACGCGGCCGAAGGCCGTGTGAGCGAGGATAGCCAAGGGGCCGGATGGCCCCGCCGGCGCTTGAGGCCAACAAACAAAACGAAAGGTGAACTGCCCTATGGATACCGAGACAATTACTCCCGCCATCGACCCTGCCGAAGCCAGCTTCGATATCGTCGCCCGTCAGGACAAGGCCGAGGCCGATATCGCCGCGCTGCGCACCGATGTCGACGAGGTGAAGGCGCGCGTCGAGCGGATCGGCAAGGCGGCCGCGCGGCCCGCGCTCGCCGGTGCGACCGACAGCCCGGAAGTGAAGGGCTTCGTCGACGGCTACTTGCGGCGTGGCAGCACGGCCGAGATCAAGTCGCTGACCAGCCTCGTGCCCGCCGACGGCGGCTACGCCGTGCCGCGGCAGATCGACGCGGCGATTGCGCGCGAGCTGACCGCGATCAGCCCGATCCGCGCTATCGCGCAAGTCGTGCAGACCGGGACCAGCGGCTACCGCAAGCTCGTCAGCACCGGGGGCACCGCCTCGGGCTGGGTCTCGGAGACCGCCGCGCGGCCCGAGACCGATACCCCGCAGTTCGCCGAGATCGCGCCGCCCAGCGGCGAGCTCTACGCCAACCCGGCGGCCAGCCAGGCGATGCTCGACGACGCGGCGTTCGACCTCGAAGCCTGGCTCGCGAGCGAGATCGCGATGGAGTTCGCCCGCTCGGAAGGTGCCGCGTTCGTGAACGGCAGCGGCTTCGACCAGCCCGAAGGCTTCCTCAACGCGCCGGCCACGGTGGCCGGCGACGGCGCGCGGCCGTTCGGCACGCTGCAGTATATCGGCAGCGGCGATGCGGCCGGCCTCGGCGCCGATCCGGACCTCAAGCTGATCGACCTCGTGCACACGCTCAAGGCCGGGCATCGGCAGGGCGCGAGCTTCGTGATGAACTCGGCGACGCTGGCGCAGGTGCGCAAGTTGAAGACCGCCGACGGCGCATTCGTGTGGCAGCCGGGGCTGGTCGAGGGGCAACCCGACCGGCTGCTCGGCTACCCGGTGGTCGAGGCCGAGGACATGCCGGATGTGGCCGCCGGCACGTTCCCGATCGCCTTCGGCAACTTCCGCGCGGGCTATCTGATCGCCGAACGCAGCGCGACGCAGATCCTGCGCGATCCGTTCACCAACAAGCCGTTCGTGCACTTCTACGCGACGAAGCGCGTGGGCGGGCAGGTGCTCGATTCGGGCGCGATCAAGCTGCTGAAGATCGAGGTGTAGGAGTCCTTGTGTTCCGCAGGCGCATCCGCGCCTGCGTCCTCGGCGCTGTTCTCTCCGCTTCGCTGCGGGGCACCTGCGGGCGGCCGGTCGGCCTTGCGGTCCGCTGGTCGCGGACCGGACCCTCCAGGCCTTTCTGGCCGGAATAGTCCGGGGCTGCGATCAGCAGCCCCGCAAGCGCGAACGCGCGCCCGCAGCGCTCTGCGCGGAGGAAGCCAAGCGGCCCGGATGGGCCGCGCCCGACGTTTGAGGGCGCCAACAAACAAGACACCCGCGCCGGTTGCTCCCCTGCCGGCGCGGGCACCCTTTTTCTCGCAATCACAGGAGTGCGCGCATGAAGCGGGCTATTCTCACGCCGCCCGATCTCGCGGGCGCGCTGGCCGATCTCAAGCAGTGGCTGGCGATCACCGGCGCGGGCGAAGACGACGCGCTGACTGCGTTGCTCGGCGCCGCGCTCGATACCTGCGAGGCGTTCACCGGCGCGATGCCGCTCGCCGCGGGGTGCGAGGAAGTCCATCCCGCGCACCGCGAATGGCTCGCGCTCGCCGCGCGCCCGGTCCAGGCGATCGCGGGGATCGCGGGCATTCCGGCCGAAGGGCCGCGCTTCGCGCTTGCGCCCGACGCCTACGAGATCGAGCTCGACGCCGACGGCACCGGCCGGGTGCGGCTGCTGCGCCAGGGCGCGGCCGGGCGGATCGCGGTGCGCTTCGACGCGGGGCTCGCGCCCGGCTGGAGCGCGCTGCCCGAAAGCCTGCGCCACGGCGTGATCCGGCTCGCCGCCGAGCTCCACCGCGCGCGTGACGGGGCCACGACAGGCACGCCGCCCGCAGCGGTCGCGGCGCTGTGGCGCCCGTGGCGGCGGATGCGGCTCCTGTGATCGAGGCCGAGGTGCACCCGCCCGCGGCGGGGTTCGCCACGAGCCTTGCGCGCAAGGCCGGGGCGCTCGCCGAGGCGCGCGCCGAAGATCGCGCCCGCGAACGCAAGCGCGACCCTTGGCGCTGGCGCCGCGCCGCGCTGCTCTGGCCGCTGTTTGGCAAGGATTGACGAAATGGAACACGAACTGCGCGCCGCGCTGATCGAATGGCTGCGCTCCGGCCCCGCCCCGCTCGACGCCTTGAACGCAGTCGACGAAGAAGCACCGCTGCGCGCGAGCCCGCCGTGGCTCGGGATCGCCGCGAGCGCGAGCGCCGACTGGAGCACCAAGGACCGCAAGGGACGCGAGGTGCGCGTCGCGCTCGAACTGCACACCCGCGGTGACGAGATTGCGGGTGATGCGGCGCTGGTGAGTGCGGTCGACCGCAGGGTCGAGGCGCTGCCGGCGGCGCAAGCCGGCTTCGCGGTCGTCTCGATCGTGTTCCTGCGCGCGCGGGCGGAGGGGCGGGCGAACAACCGGCGCAGCATGCTGCTGGAGTATCGGTTTCGGTGTTTGGAGACCTAATCCTCCCCCACCGGGGGAGGGGGACCGCGGTGCGCAGCACCGGGGTGGAGGGGCACGTGCCCTGATCTGATCATTCACCGTCCGGAGCCACCGAACCTGCCCCCTCCACCACGCTTCGCGTGATCTCCCTCCCCGTGCCGGGGAGGATTTTTTGTAACAGGAGAACCCCAATGACCGCCCAGAAAGGCGCCGCCTTCCTTCTCAAGATCGGCGACGGCGCGCAGCCGCCTGCCTACACGACCGTCGCCGGGCTTCGCACCACGCAGATGTCGATCAACGGCGACACCGTGGTCGTCACGCACAAGGAGAGCGGCGGGTGGCGCGATCTGCTCTCGGGCGCGGGGACCCGCTCGGTCTCGGTCGCGGCCAGCGGAATCTTCCTCGGCAGCGAGGCCGAAGGCGCGATCCGCGCGCATGCGCTGGCGGGCACGATCGACGACTACGAGCTGTCGTTCGAGGACGGCGAGAAACTGCGCGGCCGGTTCCTCGTCCAGCGGCTCGACTACGCGGGCGATTTCAACGGCGAGCGCAACTACACGCTCCAGCTCGAAAGCTCGGGCGCAGTGGTGCCGGCATGACCCGCGCCCAAGCAGTGGGAGGCGGTGCCGCAGCGCGCGCTAAAGCAGCCGAAGGCGGTAGCGCAACAAGAACTCCGGCGAACGCTCTGCGCGGGGAGGCTGCGCTGGTCGTCGCGGGCGCGCCGCGCGTCTTGCGCCCTACTTTCGCCGCGCTGGTCGCCGCCGAAGAGGAGCTCGGCCCGCTGTTCGCGCTGGTCGAGCGCGCGGGCAGCGGCAAGCTGCGCCTTGCCGAGATGACGGCGCTCTTCTGGCACTGTCTCGCCGAGCGCGAGGGCCTCGTGCGCGAGGACGTGGGCGAAGCGGTCACCGTGCAGGGGCTGGCTGCCTGCGCCGCACCGCTGCGCATGCTGCTCGGGCAGATATTGCAGGGGCAGCCTTCGCCAGGCCCCGGATGAGCGGGGGCGGAGAAAACTTCGCCGCCGCCGCGCTGCCGCTCTGCGCCATTGCGGCGCGGGCGCTCGGCTGGCGGCCGGGCGAGTTCTGGGCGGCAACCCCGGCCGAGCTTGCCATGTGCCTCGCCGATCCCGTCGCGTCGGGCGCGACGATCGATCGCGACGAACTGAACCGCATGCTGGAGCGCGAGAGCGATGGATGAAGTGGACGAAATGCTGATCGAGGTCCGCGCGGGCACGCAGGGCTTCGAGGCCGATATCGCGCGGATGCGCGGCGCGTTCGACAGCACGCTGGTCGAAGGTTTCCGCGATGCGGGCTCGATCCTCGAGCGCGGGCTGCTCTCGGCAGTCCGCCGCGGAAGCCTGGGCTTCGACGACCTCAAGCGCGTCGCGCTGCGCGCGCTCGACGAGATCGCCGCGCAGGCGCTGCAGATCGGATTCGGCGCGCTATCGGGCCCGTTGAGCGGCGGTGGCGGGATCGGCAACCTGCTCGGCGGGCTCGCCGGGGCGATCTTCGGTCTGCCCGGTCGCGCCACCGGCGGGCCGGTCTCGCCCGGCCGCGGCTATCTGGTGGGAGAGCGCGGCCCCGAACTGTTCGTGCCGACGGCCGCGGGCCGCGTCGAGGCATCTTTACCGCGCGCGCCCGCGCGCGAGGTGCGCGTGTCGATCAACATTGCCCCGTCGCGCGGCACCGCGGCGCCGGAGGCGCTGCAGCGCTCGAGCCGGCAGGTGGCGAGTGCGGTGCGCAGGAGTCTTTTTGTTTAGCCTCAAGCGCCGGCGGGGCCATCCGGCCCCTTGGCTATCCTCGCTCCCTTCGGTCGCTGCGGGCGCGCGGTCGCGCTTGCGGGCTGCTGGTCGCAGCCCGGACCTCTCCCGGCCATAGCCGTCAGGCGAAATCCGGTTCGCGACCAGCGAACCGCAAGGGCGACCGCCCGCCGGCAGCGGCCCGACCGAAGGGAGGAACAGCCGCGAGGACGCGCGCCCGGATGGGCGCGCGAAAGACAAGGACTCCGCGGACGCCGGGAACTCCGCTCGCGAAAACACACAGCCTCGGAGAAGATAATGCCTTTCTGGCTAGCCCGCGACCGTCGCGGACAGGACAGCGACTGGATTCAGCGGTTCGATCCGCGCTTCTGGACGGTCGATTTCCCGCGCCCGATGACCGCGAGCGTCGTAACCACTGCCGACGATGCATTGCGGGTCGAGCTCGAGTTCCATCATCGCGATGCGCTCGCCGGGCTGATCTGGGCGAGCGAGGACACGCTCGATCACCCGCTGCTCGCCTATGCGACCGACCGCGACTACGAGCGGACCACGCTGCGCTTCCGCTGGCGCTCGTCGGGGGTGGTGCCGCTCGATGCGCCCCACGGCCCGACGCTGACGATCGAGGGCCGCGACGCCGCCGGTCAGCCGCGAAGCTGGTACGTGCGGCTGTGGAACTACGCCAGCGGCTCCCCCGAGGACGCTGCGATCGCGCTGCCGTTCTCGGCGCTGGCGGGAGGGTGGGACGAGCCCGGCGGCAGCCAGCAGCCGGTGCACGCGCGCGACATCGACCGCATGTTCGTCTCGCTCGTCCCCCCCGGCCACGATCCCGACGACCCGACGACGCTGCCGGCGCGCGCGAACGGCTGGGCGGAAATGTCGGAGATCCGCTGCGAGGGCCATCGCGCGATGCTGGAGATCGGCGATGCGATGCTGCCGCCGCACGGCACCGGGATGTGCACCGCCTACGACGACAGCTACAACCAGACGCCCGCGCGCCTGCTGCGCACGATGCGCGGCCTCGGCTACCGCGACAGCTTCGTCCACTATGTGGGGATGAGCCACTATTACCGGCTCGAGCCGACCGCCGAGGGGCTGCGGGCGGCCGCGTCGGCCGCATTCGCAACCCCCGCGCTCGCCTGGCACCGCGACTACTTCGCGCGCGCGGCGGAGCAGGGATATTCGCCGATTCCCTCGTTGTCGTACGAGTTGCTCGCGCAGGATTGCCCCTCCGGCTGGATGCAGCGCGCGCACGACGGCAGCCCGGCGCTGACCGGATGGTCGCCGCCCTCGACGCTGCTGTCGCCCGCCAACCTCACCGCGCAACGGTTCCTCCGCCTCGCGATCATGAAGCTCGCCGACCTGCTGGAAGAGGCGGGCGCGCCGCTGGTGCTTCAGATCGGCGAACCGTGGTGGTGGGTCACCGCCGGTGGCAAGATCTGTATCTACGACGAGGCGGCGAAGGCGCGATTCGGCGGCGATCCGCCGGTGATCGCCGACATGCGTCAGCCGCTCGATGCGGCGCAGAAGCAGCTGCTCGACATGGCCGGGGGCGAGCTCGCGCTCTCGACGTCCGCTATCCGCCACCACGTTCGCGGCGCGACAGACGGCAGGGGCGAGGTTCGCCTGCTGCTGTTCACGCCCACCATTCTCGATCCGGCGATGCCCGAGCTCTATCGCGCCAACCTGCCGCGCGCCTTTCGCTGGCCGCTCTACGACGGGCTCCAGCTCGAGGACTACGACTGGCTGACCACCGGCCACGACGCGCGGCGCAGGCAGGGTTACGCCTTCGTCCAGGACCGGCTCGGCTACCCGCTCGATCGGCAGGAGTATCTCGCCGGGTTCGTGCTCGATCCGGCCGACGCCGATGCGTTCTGGCGGCGCATCGACGCCGGGCTCGACCAGGCGCGCGAGCGCGGCGTGCCGCGCAGGTATGTCTGGGCGCTGCCGCAGGTGGCGCGCGACGGTTACGTGCGGCTTCCCCCAACCGAGGAACAATCGATGCAGGCTTTCGACGACGTGCTCTACCCGCTCGCGCTCGGTCGCGACGCGGCGGTCAGCCCCGAATTCTCGACCTCGGTCGCGGTGACGGCATCGGGACACGAGCGGCGTAACTCGCTCTGGTCCGATGCGCGGCTGCGCTTCGATGTCGGCCCCGGCATCCGCTCGGAAGCCGAGCTCGGCGCGCTGATCGCCTTCTTCCGCGCGCGGCGCGGCGCGGCGCGCGGCTTCCGCCTGACCGACCCGTTCGATTGCAGCTCGAACGGCATGACCGGCGTTCCCACGCCGTTCGACCAGCTCCTCGGCATCGGCGACGGGGCAAGCGACGCTTTCGCATTGACCAAGACCTATGGCGATGGCGACGAGCCGCAGCTGCGCCCGATCACGCGGCCGCGCGCAGAAACGCTGCGCGTGAGCGTGGGCGGCGCCGAAACGGCGGCATGGACACTCCAACCGGGCGGGCGGCTGCTGCTCGACGCGGCGCCGCCCGCGGGCGCCGAGGTGCGCGCCGGGTTCCTGTTCGACGTGCCGGTGCGCTTCGCCGAGGACCGGCTGGACGTGACCGGGGCCAACTTCGCCGCGGGCGAGGCGCCCGCGGTGCCGCTGATCGAAGTGCGGGAAGCGGCATGAACCGGGTGTTCTTCGCCACCGAGCTCGAGGGCGTGGCCACCTTCTGGCGCATCTATCGCCGCGACGGGGCGACGCTCGGCTTCACCGGGCACGACCGCGACCTGTGGTTCGACGGGGTGCTCCACCGCGCCGCGCCGGGCATGTTGCCGAGCGCGCTGCGCCGCACCGCCGCGCTGTCCGACGACAGCGCCGAAGTGCAGGGCGCGCTCTCGCACGACAGCATCTCGGCCGCCGATCTCGCTGCGGGCCGCTACGACGGCGCGCGGATCGAAGTGGGCGCCGTCGACTGGGAGACGCTCGAACGCGCGACGCTCTATCACGGGACGATCGGCGAAGTATCGCACGCCGCCGGACGCTTCATCGCGGAGCTCGTTTCGGCCAAGACCGCGCTCGCGGACGATCCCATTCCGCGCACCAGCCCGACCTGCCGCGCCGAGTTCTGCGGCGGCGGATGCGGGCTCTCCGCGCCACGCTTCACGCACGAGACCGTGGTGACGGCGGTCGACCTCGACGCCAATGCGGTCGCATTCGACGGTCCGGGGTGGAAGCTCATGGCGGGCGGGCGGGTGCGCTGGATCGACGGGCCGCATGCCGGGATGGCGATGCAGGTCGCGGCCGCCACTGCCGCCGGGCTGACGCTTGACGCACCGCTCGACGCCGGCCTCGCTCCCGGCATGAGCGCATTGCTGCGCGAAGGCTGCGACAAGCGTCTCGCCACTTGCGCGGGACGATTCGGCAATGCCGTCAACTTCCAGGGCGAGCCCTACCTCCCGGGCAACGATCTGCTCGTGCGCTATCCGGTCGCGTCGTGAGCCGCGAAACGGGGCGCGCTGTCGCGCTGGCGGCAGAGGCGCTGGTCGGGGTCCGCTTCCGCCTGCATGGGCGCGACCCGCGCTGGGGGCTCGATTGCGTAGGGCTCGTCGCGGCGGCGCTCGAACCTGCCGGAATCGATGCCCGTCCGCCCGCGGATTACGGCCTGCGCAACGCCGAGGCGCGCGACGCGAGCGTACTCGCGCGGCACTCGGGCCTGGTCCCGGCGCAGAATCCGGTTCGGCCGGGCGACATCCTGCTTGTGCGCGCGGGACCGGCGCAGGTCCACCTGCTCGTGGCCTCGACCACGGGCGGCTTCATCCACGCCCACGCCGGGCTGCGCCGGGTGGTCGCGTGCCCGGGCGCGCCGCCGTGGCCGGTGCTCCACCACTGGCGACCGATTGCGAAAGGCTGACATCATGGCGACACTGGTATTGGGCGCAGTGGGGACCCTGATCGGCGGGCCGGTCGGCGGCGCGATCGGCGCGCTCGTAGGCCGCCAGATCGATGGCGCCGCTTTCGGCGCGGGCGGTCTGCGGGAGGGTCCGCGGCTCAAAGACCTCGCGATCACCACCTCGAGCTACGGCCAGCCGCTGCCGCGCCACTTCGGCCGGATGCGCGTGGCAGGAAGCGTGATCTGGGCGACCGATCTCAACGAAAACCGCGAAACGAGCGGCGGCGGCAAAGGCAAGCCCAAGACGACTACCTACAGCTACTCGAGCTCGTTCGCGGTCGCGCTCGCCAGCCGCCCGATCGAGAGCGTCGGCCGCATCTGGGCCGACGGCGACCTGCTGCGCGGCGCCGCGGGCGATCTCAAGACCGGCGGCGCGCTGCGCATCTACACCGGGCACGGCGACCAGACGCCCGACCCGCTGATCGCCTCGGCCGAGGGCGCATCGTGCCCGGCATTTCGCAACTGCGCCTACGCGGTGTTCGAAGATCTCGACCTTGCCGACTTCGGCAATCGGATTCCGGCGCTGACCTTCGAGGTTTTCGCCGACCATGGGCCCGTGGCGCTGGACGCCCTGATCGCGCCCATGCCGCAGGCATCGGCCCAGGGCGCCGCCTTCACGCAGCTGGAGGGTTATTCGCACGAGAGCGGAGCTCTGCGCAGTCAGCTCGCGGCGATCGACGCGCTGTTCCCGCTCGTCTGTGCCTGCGGCGGCGGCGCTCTCGAGATCGGCCCCGCGGAGGTTTTTGCGAGCACGGCAACGCCGTTGCCTCCCGCAGTGGCCGGCAAGGATAGCGAGGCTTTCGGCAGCGCAGCCGGGCATTCCCGCGAGCGTGCCGCGCCCGACGCCGCGCCCGACGCGATCCGATATTACGATATCGAGCGCGACTATCAGCCCGGGCTGCAACGCAGCGAGGGCGTGCCGGTTACGGCGGCCAGCCGGACGCTCGAACTTCCGGCGGCCCTGCGCCCCGACGGCGCGCGCGCGCTGGTGACCGCCGCCAGTCGGCGGGTTCGCTGGACACGCGACCGGATCGTCTGGCGCGTGGCCGAACTCGATCCGGCGATACAACCCGGCGATCTCGTACGCGCGCCGGGCATCGACGGTGTGTGGCGCATCGCCGCCTGGGAATGGCGCGACGGCGCGATCGAGCTCGAGCTGATCCGCCTGCCCCCCGTCCAAGGTTCCGCGCCGCCGGGCGAGCCGGGGCTCCCCGGTCTGCCGCCCGACGCTTTGCCCTGGCCGACCCATCTGCGCGCATTCGAACTGCCGTGGGACGGCGTCGGCGATTCCTCGGTTCCGGCAACTTTCGCGGCGGCGAGTGCCGGCGGCGCATCGTGGCGCGGGGCGGCGCTCTATGCGGATCGCTCGGGCGTGCTCGAGCCGCTCGGCGCGACCGGGCGCGCGCGCAGCACCTCGGGCGCGTTGACCGCGCCGCTCGCAGGTTCGCCTGCGCTGCTGCTCGAGCGAGGCGCCGCGCTCACCGCCGAACTGATCGCCGACGACCTCGGCTTCGCTTCGGCCGAGGCCGACGCATTGGCCGCTGGCGCCAATCGCCTGCTTATCGGGGGCGAGATCGTCCAGTTCGCGCTCGCCGAACGCATCGGCGAGCGGGGCTGGCGGCTTTCCGGGCTGCTGCGCGGGCGCGGCGGCACCGAAGCCGCGGCGCAGGCGGGTCACCCCGCAGGGACGCCAGCCACGCTGCTCGACGACAGCCTCGTCCCGATAGCCCTCGGAGGACCGCCGGGCGGGGCGACACCGGCGATCGCCGCGATCGGCATGGCCGAAGACGAACCGGTCACCGCGATCCTCGAGCGCGCGGGCGCGACCCGTCTTCCGCTGACTCCGGTCCATCCGCGCGCCGCAAGGGCGCCATCGGGCGCGCTCGAGCTGTGCTGGGTTCGCCGCGCCAGGGGTGCGTGGGGCTGGCCCGATGAAATCGAAACGCCGCTGATCGAGCAGAGCGAGCGCTATCGCGTCGGCGTCGGCCCCGTCGAACTGCCGGTCGCGAGTTGGGAGGCCGGCCAACCTTCGCTGGCCATCGCGCCGGGCGAGCTTGCCGCGCTTGCCGCCGAGCATCCGGGTGCGCCCGTATGGGTGCGCCAGCTAGGCAGCTTCGCGGCGTCCGACGCTCTTCATCTGTGCAATCTCGACTGACATCTTTTCCGGAGCATCCGCCATGTCGAACCCGATCTCGTTCACGTCCGTCACGCCGCGGCTCGGCCTGCCGCAGCTGTTCGCCGCGCAGGCGCAGAAGGAATTCATCGTCAACGAAACGCTCGCGCGCGTCGACATGCTCCTCCATTGCGCGGTCGAAGGGGTCGCCAACGATGCTCCGGCCGCACCCGCCGACGGCGAGGTATGGATCGTCGGCGAGGCTCCTGCCGGCGAGTGGCTCGGCCATCCGGGCGAACTCGCGGGGCGGCAGGCGGGGACCTGGATCTTCGCCGCCCCGCGCGAGGGGATGCGCGTGTTCGCGAGGGACACGCAACAGGTCGCGTTCTGGCAGAACGGCTGGCAGCGCGCTCAGCCTCCGGCCGGCCCCCAGGGTGGCGGAACGATCGATACGGAGGCGCGCACTGCGATCGCTAACCTTATCGAAAGCCTTCGAGACGCAGGAATTTTCGGCACGCCTTAATCCCAGGAACCCTATTGGAGGGGGGGCGTTGTGGGGGGACAGGAGGGTCGATTACTCAAGTTTTCGGTCTCAGGAACCCAAACCGCGGCATTCTTGCAACAGTTTCGGGATATTGGCCGCTTGCCTCCCTCTTGGGGAAAAGTTAGAAAACGGAGCACTCGGTGGCTCTATTTCGCTAAAAAGGGGAATTACATAATGCGGAAACTCGTCATTGGAATGGCGATGGCCTCTACGGCCCTTGCATCGCCAGCCCTCGCACGTGACGGCCAGTGGTACATCGAAGGCCAAGGCGGCCCGATGATTGTCGAAGACATGGAATTCGACATTCTCGACGCTGATGGCGAAACTGCCGATGTCGCCAGCGTCGATTACGATGAAGGCTTCGATTTTGGCGGCGTTGTCGGGTACGATTTCGGCGCCTTCCGTCTCGAAGCGGATGCGAGCTATCGCCAAGCTGACGTCGATACGCTGACGGCGGGGCCGAGTGGCCTCAACGCCGGCGCCGGCCCCGGCAGCGCGTTTTCGCCTTCCGGCACGTTCGAAGCCGACGGCGAAACCAGCGTGTTGAGCTTCATGATCAACGGCTTGCTGGACTTCGGCGACGACGATGGTCTTCAGGGCTTCGTCGGTGGCGGTGCGGGTGTTGCCCGGACCGACCTCGAAGGGACGATCGACGCATCGGGTCCGATGGCGTTCGACGATTCGGACAGCGGCTTCGCATGGCAGGCTCTCGCCGGTGTGCGCGCTCCGCTGACCGACAACATCGACGTCGGCCTGCGCTATCGCTTCTTCAACGCCGAAGACGTGCAGATCGTCGACACGGCAGGCCGCGATTTCGAGACGCGCTTCCGTTCGCACTCGCTGCTGGGGACGTTCACGTTCAACTTCGGTGGCGCGGAAGCTCCGCCCCCGCCGCCCCCGC
>CAMPIX010000028.1 GCA_946886565.1 uncultured Altererythrobacter sp. | reverse complement strand
GTGAGCTGGGCCATGATCTCGGGCCGCTGCGGATTGGCGAAGTTGAGGCAGTTGGTGACCGCCAGCGGGCGCGCGCCGACCGCGCAGAGGTTGCGGTACGCCTCGGCGATCGCCTGCTTGCCGCCCTCGTAGGGGTCGGCGTAACAATAGCGCGGGGTGCAGTCGGTGGTGATCGCGAGCGCCTTGCGGGTGCCGTGGACGCGCACCACCGCCGCATCGCCGCCGGTCTGGAGCGTGTCGGCACCGACTTGGCTGTCGTATTGCTCCCAGATCCACTTGCGCGAGGCGAGGTCGGGGCAGGCCATCAGCTTGAGCAGGTCCGCGCCGATGTCGCTGCTCTCGGGCAAGCTGTCGAGCGGCTTGACCTGCGCCCAGGCTTTGTAGTCCTCGCGGCTCATCGCGGGCCGGTCGTAGAGCGGCGCGTCGGCAGCGAGCGGGCCGAGCGGGATGTCGCACACCACCTCACCGTCGAATTCGAGCACCATGTGCTGCGTGTCGGTGACCTCGCCGATGACCGCGAAGTCGAGCTCCCACTTGCGAAAGATCGCCTCGGCCATCGCCTCCTTGCCGGGCTTCAAGACCATGAGCATGCGCTCCTGGCTCTCGCTCAGCATCATCTCGTAGGGGGTCATGCCCTCTTCGCGGCAGGGCACCTGGTTCATGTCGAGCCGGATGCCGGCCTTGCCGTTGGTCGCCATCTCGACGCTCGATGAGGTCAGGCCCGCGGCGCCCATGTCCTGGATCGCGACGATCGCATCGGTCGCCATCAGTTCGAGGCAGGCCTCGATCAGCAGCTTCTCGGTGAACGGGTCGCCGACCTGCACCGTCGGGCGCTTGGCCTCGGCGTCCTCGGCGAAATCGGCGCTCGCCATCGTCGCGCCGTGGATGCCGTCGCGCCCGGTCTTCGAGCCGACATAGACGATCGGATTGCCCACCCCGGTCGCGGCCGAGTAGAAGATGCGGTCGGCGTCCGCGACGCCCACGGTCATCGCGTTGACGAGGATGTTGCCGTCGTAGGCCGGGTGGAAGTTGGTCTCTCCGCCCACGGTCGGCACGCCCACGCAGTTGCCGTAGCCGCCGATCCCCGCGACCACGCCCTTGACGAGGTGCTTCACCTTCGGATGGTCGGGCCGGCCGAAGCGCAGTGCGTTCATGTTCGCGACCGGGCGTGCGCCCATCGTGAACACGTCGCGCAGGATGCCGCCCACGCCGGTCGCCGCGCCCTGATAGGGCTCGATGTAGCTCGGATGGTTGTGGCTCTCCATCTTGAAGATCGCGGCCTGACCGTCGCCGATGTCGATCACGCCCGCGTTCTCGCCCGGGCCGCAGATCACCCACGGCGCCTCGGTCGGCAGCTTCTTGAGGTGGATGCGGCTGGACTTGTAGCTGCAATGTTCGGACCACATCACCGAGAAGATGCCGAGCTCGACGAGGTTCGGCTCGCGCCCCAGCGCATGCAGCACGCGCTCGTATTCCTCGGGGCTGAGGCCGTGCTGTTCGACGATTTCGGGGGTGATCGAGTCGGCTGCGCTGGACATGCGCCGCCCCTTAGCGGCGCCAGGTCGGCACCGCCAGCCCCACCTCGCGCTTGTGCCAGCGGGTGTTGCCGACCCAGTGCGCGACCCAGGTGGCGAGCGCGAAGGCGGCGAGTGCGGTGAGGTAGAGTGCGGGCCCCGCCGTTTCAGGCGGCGGGCCGAACCAGTTCAGCGATTGCATTGCAAAGAGCAGAGAGATCAGGATCAGCGGCGGGGCGACCGGTCCCTTGGTCCGGCGCAGGTAGAGCACGAAGGCGGCCACGGTGATGAGCAGTTCGAGCGGGATGGCGATCGAGGGATAGTTCCACAGGCCGAGCCCGAGCCGCGGCTCGCCGCCCGCCAGCGTCAGATCGGGCCGGTGAACCAGCAGGTCGAGGAACCAGTGCGACAGCACCACCGCGCCGCCGATCGCCGCTGTCAGCAGATCGCGCCGCCATGCGAGCAACAGCAGCGCGAACCCGAGCGCCCAAAGTGCGGTAGCGAACAGGCTATGCGTATAGGGCATATGATAGAGATCGAGCGGGTTCATCGCGGTCGCGCCGGGCACCACCCGCATCTTTTCCACCCCTACCGTCGCCAGCGCGAAGAAGCCCCAGTCGACGAGTTGCGCGGCAACGAACAGCGTGCCGAGCCTGGGCGCGCGCTTGTGCGCCGCGGCCGCGACGAACGCGGCGGACCAGTGGCCGATGAACATCTAGCCTCTCTCGCCCCGGCCGCGAGCACGCCGCGCAGCCGTGGCCCCTGCGAAAATCCACTTCATTCCTGCTTCCCCTGTCGCCAGTCAGCTTGACCAAGCGCAGGGCGGCGGTCAATGGTCCTGCGCCATGACCGAGGCCGCGTCCGACATCGCCCAAATGACCTTCGAGGATGCGCTGAAGGCGCTCGAAGACATCGTGAGGAAGCTCGAGGGGGGCGAGGCGCCTCTCGACGATTCGATCACGCTCTACGAGCGCGGCGAGGCGCTGCGCCGCCATTGCCAGGCCCGGCTCGACGCCGCGCAGGCGCGGATCGAAAAGATCGTGACCGGCCCGGACGGCCAGGCGCGCGGCACGGCCCCGTTCGATACGGGGAACTGACGTGCAACTGGTCGGCGACCAGGCGCATCTCCTCGGCGACGGGCTCGCGCGTATTCAACGCGAAGTCGACGCCGCGTTCGACGAGTTCCTGCCCGTTCCGCGCGACCCGCGCGCGCGTCTGGTCGAAGCGATGCGCTATGCCGCGATCGGCGGGGGCAAGCGCGTGCGCCCGCTGCTGCTCGCGGCCACCGCCGGCATGTACGGCGTCGCGCGCGAGACCGCGGTCAAGTGCGGCTGCGCGGTCGAATCGATCCACGTCTATTCGCTGATTCACGACGATCTTCCGTGCATGGACGACGACGATCTGCGCCACGGCAAGCCGACGTTGCACAAGACGTTCGACGAGGCGACGGCGGTGCTCGCCGGAGATTCACTTCACGCTCTGGCGTTCGAGATCCTCTCGATGCCAGAGACCGTGAGCGATCCGTTCGTGCGCGCCGAACTCGTCGCCACGCTCGCCGGCGCAAGCGGGATGGGCGGCATGGCGGGCGGCCAGATGATGGACATGGCCGCGGCCGAACAGGATTACGATCTGCACGCTATCACCCGGCTCCAGCAGTTGAAGACCGGCGCGCTGCTCGCCGCCGCGGTCGAGATGGGCGCGATCCTCGGCCGCGTCCCGCCCGAGGGGCGCGGACATTTGCGCAACTACGCGCGCGACGTGGGCCTCGCCTTCCAGATCGTCGACGACCTGCTCGACATCGAGGGGGACGAGGCGAAGGCGGGCAAGGCGCTGCGCAAGGACGACGAGCAGGGCAAGCAGACCTTCGTGACACTGATGGGCGCCGATAAGGCGCGCCACCAGGCGCACGCGCTGGTCGAGCAGGCGGTCGGCCACCTCGCCCCGCACGGCCGCGAGGCCGATCTGCTGCGCGCGCTGGCGCGGTTTATCGTGGAGAGAGACAGGTGAGCACCAAGAAAGTCGGAGAGCGCATAGGCGTCTATCCGGGCACCTTCGACCCGATCACGCTCGGCCATGCGGACATCATCCGGCGCGGGAGCAAGCTGGTCGATCGGCTGATCGTCGGGGTCACCACCAATCCGTCGAAGAACCCGATGTTCGCCCCCGACGAGCGGATGGACATGGTCCGGCGCGAGGTCGCCGCGCTCGGGCTCGAAAACGTCGAGGTGGTCGGGTTCAACGCGCTGCTGATGAAATTCGCGCGCAAGCAGGGCGCGAGCGTGATCGTGCGCGGGCTGCGCGCCGTGGCGGACTTCGAATACGAATACCAGATGGCGGGAATGAACCAGCAGCTCGACGCCGAGATCGAGACGGTGTTCCTGATGGCGGACGTGTCGCTCCAGCCGATCGCCTCGAAGCTGGTCAAGGAAATCGCGCTGTTCGGAGGCGATATTTCGCCGTTCGTCAGCGAGGTGGTGCGCGACGACGTGGTCGCCCGCGTCGAGGAGATCGGGCGGATGGGGGACTATTGAGGCGCTGTGGTCCTTCGAGATGCCTCGGCCGTTCGGCCTCGGCTCCTCAGGACGAGCGGGTTGGGGCGGTATTATTCTTACCGCTCATCCTGAGGAGGGGCTGAAGCCGAACGGCTGAAGCCCCGTCTCGAAGGATCCCCCGCGCGCGCATCATTCATTGAACCGACAGTCCCCCGCCGCTAGACGCGGGCCTCCGAATTTCAATCGACGACGGGAAACCCATGTTCAGAAAGTTGATTGCCACCGGCGCGCTGCTGTCGCTGGTCGCCGCTCCGCCGATCGCCTTTGCTCAGGAGGAAGGGCAGGAGGAAGCTCCGGCCGCGACCGAGGAAGCCGCACCGGCACCGGCGGCGAACTCGACGGCCACATACGCTCCGATCAACTACAACGTCGAGGAAGATCGCGAGAACATCCTCCTGCTCGATCTATCGACCGGCGAACGCGTGCCGATCCGGCTGATGCCGAGCTGGGCGCCCAACCATGTCGAGCGGATCAAGACGCTCGCGCGGCAGGGCTTCTACGACGGGATCATCTTCCACCGCGTGATCGACGGCTTCATGGCGCAGACCGGCGACCCGACGGGCACCGGGCAGGGCGGATCGAACCTTCCCGATCTCGAGGAGGAGTTCAATCCGATGCCGCACGTGCGCGGCACCGTGGCAATGGCCCGCGCGCAGGCTGAAGACAGCGCGAACAGCCAGTTCTTCATCGTGTTCTACCCCCGTTTCGCACTCGACAAGAATTACACCAATTTCGGCCGGGTGATCGGCAACATGGACGCGGTCGACGCGATCGCGCGCGGCGAGCCGCCGGCCAATCCGACCGTGATCCTCCAGGCCTCGATTGCGGCCGACAACGAACCGCAGGCGATGCCGCAGCCGGCCGCTCCGCAGCCGCAGACGATCACTCCCGGCATGCTGAGCGCGCCGATCGAGGAAAGCGCGCCGGTAGAGGAATAATCCGCCCCGGAACGGGGAGGGAGACCGCCGCGCGCAGCGCGGGGGTGGAGGGGCACGGGCCGATCTTCCGAACATCCGAAGGTGCCCCTTCACCACCCTGCAGGCGATCCCCCTCCCCCGGTGGGGAAGGATCGTGTAGCGGCTTCCCATGCGCGTCGACCTTTTCGATTTCGAACTTCCGCCAGAACTGATCGCGCTGCGCCCAGCAGCGCCGCGCGATGCGGCGCGGATGCTGGTGGTCCGCGGTGACGATGCACTGTCCGACCGGGTGGTGCACGAGCTGCCCGATCTGCTCGAACCCGGCGACGTGCTGGTGTTCAACGATACCCGCGTCATCCCCGCACAGCTCGAGGGGATGCGCCCAAGCGTCGGCGGCGAAGGGGCGCGGATCGGAGCGACGCTGCACAAGCGGATCGACCTGCGGCGCTGGCAGGCGTTCGTGCGCAATGCCAAGCGGCTGCGCGAGGGCGACCGGATCGCGTTCGGCGCTGAGGTGACTGCGGTGGCCGAGGCGCGCCACGCGGACGGGAGCTTTACACTGGCGTTCGAAGGCGAGGAGCCGGTCGAGGCCTTGCTCGAGCGTGCCGGGCGGATGCCTCTCCCGCCCTATATCGCGGGCAAGCGAGAGACCGACGCGCGCGACCGCGAGGATTACCAGACCATGTTCGCGTCGCGCGACGGCGCAGTCGCCGCACCCACCGCTGCGCTCCACTTCACGCCGGAACTGATGGCGGCGCTGGCGACACGCGGCGTGGCGAGCGAGACGCTGACGCTGCACGTCGGCGCGGGCACCTTCCTCCCGGTCAAGGCCGAGGACACTCGCGACCACGCAATGCACGCCGAATGGGGCCGGATCGACGAAGCTACGGCCGCTCGCCTCAATGCCGCGCGCAAGGCCGGCAGGCGGGTGATCGCGGTCGGCACCACCAGCCTGCGCCTGCTGGAAAGCGCGGCGGACCAGGACGGCACGATCCGCGCGTTCGAGGGCGACACCGCGATCTTCATCACGCCCGGCTATACCTTCCGCGCGATCGACGGGCTGATGACCAATTTTCACCTGCCCAGGTCGACCCTGTTCATGCTGGTAAGCGCGCTGATGGGCCGCGAGCGGATGCAGGCCGTCTATTCCCACGCGGTGGCGGAAAAGTATCGCTTCTACAGCTACGGGGATTCCTCGTTGCTGCTGCCCTGAGCGGAGGGGAATTTCCCTTGGCAATCGCGGCTGCGGCGGCAATTGTCCGCGCCGCATGGATTCGATTCACCATCCCATCCTCGACATCCGGGGGCTGACCAAGGTCTATCCCGGCGGGCTGAAGGCCCTCGACGACGTCGATCTCGAAATCCGCAAGGGCGAGATATTCGCGCTGCTCGGGCCCAACGGCGCGGGCAAGACCACGCTGATCGGCGCGGTCTGCGGCATGGTGCGGATCACCTCGGGCACGATCGAGGCGTTCGGCGAGAACCTCGGCAAGCACTGGCGCAGTGCGCGCCAGCGGATCGGGCTGGTGCCGCAGGAACTCGGCTTCGACATGTTCGACACCGTCGAGCGGCAGGTCGCCTATTCGCGCGGACTGTTCGGCCGCGCGCCCGACCCGAAGCGGATCGAGGAAGTGCTGCGCTCGCTGAGCCTGTGGGCCAAGCGGAGCGAGGAAATCCGCAAGCTCTCGGGCGGGATGAAGCGCCGCGTGCTGATCGCCAAGGCGCTGGCGCACGATCCCGAATTGCTGTTCCTCGACGAGCCCACCGCCGGCGTCGACGTCGAGCTGCGGCGCGACATGTGGCGCCAGATCGGCATGCTGCGCGAGCAGGGCGTGACCGTGATCCTGACCACGCACTACATCGAGGAGGCCGAGGAGATGGCCGACCGCGTGGGTGTGATCGACAAGGGCCGGCTGCTGCTGGTCGACGAGAAGGAGGCGATGATGAAGCGGCTCGGGCGGACCGAGGCGCACTTCGCGCTCGCCGCGCCGCTCGATGCGGTTCCCGACGCGCTCTGCGCCTATCCGGTGACGCTCACCGACGACGGCCACACGCTGTGCTATCGCGGCGGCGACGGCACCGGCAAGGGCAAGGCCGAGGTCGCCGCGATCGCGATCGCTCTGGTCGAGCAGGGGATCGCCTTCACCGCGCTTGAGCAGAAGGAATCGAGCCTCGAGGACATCTTCGTCGACCTCGTCGAGCAGCAGGGGCTGGCGGCATGATCAACTGGCGCTCGACCTTCGCGATCTACCGCAACGAGCTGTCGCGCTTCCGCCGCACGGTGTTCGGCTCGATCGTCTCGCCGGTGTTGACGACCAGCCTCTATTTCATCGTGTTCGGCGCGGCGATCGGGGGGCGGATCAACGAGGTGTCGGGCATCGACTACGGCGCGTTCATCGTGCCCGGCCTGCTGATGCTGACCCTGCTCAGCGAAAGCACCAGCAACGCCAGCTTCGGCATCTACATGCCCAAGTTCACCGGCGCGATCTACGAGCTGCTCTCGGCGCCCGTAGGCGTCGCGGAGACGCTGCTCGGCTTCGTGGGCGCGGCAGCGACCAAGAGCCTGATCCTTGCCGCGATCATCCTCACCACCGCGCTGCTGTTCGTCGACTATACGATCGCGCATCCGGTATTCGCGCTGGTCTACATCATGCTCGTGGCGGCGAGTTTCTCGCTGCTTGGCTTCATCCTCGGGGTCTGGGCCGAAGGGTTCGAGAAGCTGCAGATGGTGCCGCTGCTGATCCTCACGCCGCTGACCTTCCTCGGCGGCACGTTCTACTCGATCGAGATGCTGCCGCACCCGTGGGACAAGATCGCGCTCGCCAATCCGATCGTCTATCTGGTCAACGGGCTGCGCTGGACGTTTTATGGGAGTTCGGATGTCTCGATCGGCATCTCGCTGGGGCTCACGTTGGGGTTCCTCGCAATTTGCGTGGCGGTCATCGCAATGATCTTCCGCACAGGGTGGCGCCTGCGCACGTAACTGGTTACCTCGCCCCCGCCATGACGATACGAACGCTTCTTTTTTCGGCCGCAGCCGTCTTTATCGCGCACCCCTCGACCGCGGCCCAACCCGCTGCCTCGGCGGCGCTGCCGGTCGGCGAAGTCAGGCCCGAGGTCGATGCCCCGCCCACGGCGGATGAGGTCTCGAACATCCCCCTCGGCGTCCGCGCCATGATCGATGCCGCGATGAAGACGGGCGACAAGGGCAAGATCGAGGCCGTGCTCGCCCTCGCGCGCGAGGCAGCTCCCCAAGGGAGCGAGGAAATCGAGGCGATAAAGACCGCCTGGCGCGCGGAGGTCGCCGAAAAGACCAGGCTCGCGCGAGAGGCGAACACCCGCAGGATCCGCGAAGCCGGCGTGTTCGAGCTGTGGAGCGGCGAGGGCCAGCTTGGGGGATTCCAGGCAAGCGGCAACAGCGACAACGTCGGGCTTTCGGCGGGGCTCAAGCTCAAGCGCCAGGGCGAGGACTGGAGCCACGCCCTGCGTGCGACCGCAGACTACCAGCGCTCGAACGGCGTCACCAGCCGCGAGCAGTTCCTCTTCGCCTACGAGCCGCGCTACCAGATCGAGGACGAGCTTTTCGTTTACGGGCTTGGCCAGTACGAGCGAAACAAGTTGCAGGGTTTTTCCGGGCGATACGCGATCTCCGGCGGAATCGGCTATCAGGTGGCCAACAGCGACGATCTCAAGCTGTCCATCAAGGCCGGACCGGCGCTGCGGATGACCGATTTCACAATTGCCGAGGACGAGACCCGTCTCGCCGCGCTGTTCGGGCTGGATTTCGACTGGCAGATCGCCGAACGCCTCGCGCTGACGCAGGACGCCAACGTGGTGACGGAGACCGGCGGGCAGGCGACGGTGATCATCGATTCCGCGCGCACGACGCTCAATCTCGTTACCGGGCTCGACGCCGAAGTCAGCGACCGGCTGCGCTCGCGCCTCAGCTATACGGTCGATTACGACAGCGAGCCACCGCTGGGCAAAGTCTCGACCGACACCGTCACGCGCCTCACGCTCGTGTACGGCTTTTAGGTGCTCTGATGGGCGCCCCGCGGTTCGAATTCCGCCTCGATGCCATCGACGGCAAGGCACGCACGGGCCGGATCGCGATGCGCCGGGGGGAAATCCGCACGCCGGCGTTCATGCCGGTCGGCACCGCCGCTACAGTCAAGGCGATGAAGCCGGAAACCGTACGCGCGACCGGCGCCGACATCATCCTCGGCAATACATACCACCTGATGCTGCGCCCCGGTGCGGAAAGGGTCGCGCGGCTGGGCGGACTTCACGCCTTCATGAACTGGCCGAGGCCGATCCTGACCGACAGCGGCGGCTATCAGGTGATGAGCCTCGCGGACTTGCGCAAGCTGACCGAAGAAGGGGTCGAGTTTCGCAGCCATATCGATGGTGCGAAGCACATGCTGACGCCCGAACGCTCGATGGAAATCCAGCGTCTGCTCGGTTCGGACATCGTCATGGCGTTCGACGAATGCCCGCGCGCCGACCGCCCGCGCGACGAGATCGCCGCGAGCATGGAGCTGTCGATGCGCTGGGCGAAGCGCAGCCGCGAAGCCTTCGATGCGGGCGGCGACCATGCCGAAGGTGCCGCGCTGTTCGGCATCCAGCAGGGCGCGCTCGACGAAGACCTGCGGCGCGTGTCCGCCGAAAAGCTGACCGAAATCGGCTTCGACGGGTACGCGGTGGGCGGGCTCGCCGTGGGCGAGGGGCAGGAGGCGATGCTCGCCACGCTCGACTTTGCGCCGGCGATGCTGCCCGCGGATCGTCCGCGCTACCTTATGGGGGTGGGAAAGCCCGACGATATCGTCGGCGCAGTCGAGCGCGGGATCGACATGTTCGACTGCGTGCTGCCGACCCGCTCGGGCCGCACCGCACAGGCCTTCACCTGGAACGGACCGCTGAACCTGCGCAACGCCCGCCATGCGGAGGATAACGGCCCACTCGACAAACGCTGCGCGTGCGAGGTCTGCGGCACTTATTCTCGCGCCTACCTCCACCACCTCCACAAGTCGGGTGAAATCCTCGGCGCCATGCTGCTGACCGAGCACAATCTGGCGTTCTACCAACAGCTCATGCAGTCCTTGCGCGACGCCATCGGCGATGGCCGGCTGGCCGGATTCGCGGCGGATTTCCGGCGTGATTATATGGAGAGCTGAATTTCCGCGACGCGTCAGACCACCGAGTCTTCGTTCTGGTCGCCTTCCTTGTCGTCCTCGTCGTCGCGCGGGATGAAGCTGATCTTGCCCGAGGGCTCGAGCACGGCCCACGCGACACCCTTCACCGACTGTATGCCCGCCAGGCGCATCTCCATCTCCAGTTCGCCCACCGTCAGGCGATCGTGGCGAAGATTGTGCTCGACGATCTTCCCTTGGCTGATGACGATGCGGGGCTCGCCCTCGAGGGCCTTGCGCGTACGCGGCCAGAGGTAACTGATCCAGCTCAGGACCAGTGCCCAGAAGGCGAACGTCGCAATGGCGAGGATCGCGCCGGTCAGGCTGAAATCGTTGTGCGTGACGCCTTGCTGGATCATGTCGCCCATGACGATGAGCAGGACGAGCTCGAACGGTGACATCTGGCCAAGCTCGCGCTTTCCGAGCAGGCGAATCAGCAGGTACAGCGCCGCGAACATCACCGTGGCGCGGATGACGATATCCATCAGGGATAGACCTTGAGAGCGTAGGGCGTGCCCACCAGCCGGCGCTCGCCATCGAAAATCGCGATCTCACCGTGGGTCGATGCGACCAGCGACGGGTTGATCTGGCCGTCGACTTTCACCGTCATCCTGTCGCCGGCTTCCAATGCGGGGAAGGTGAAGCGGAACATGCCGTCCTTGTATTCTTCCTCGCTCGGCGCCGGGATGAAGGTGTTTATGGTGACGTCGCGCCACAAGCTTGGCTCGACGGCCAGGACCGGCTCGGCGATGTCGCTCTTGGCGAGCACCTCGAAGCGCATCTCGAAGAACATGCCGTCGATGGCCAACGGCAGCGACCCCAAGCTGTCGGTAAAGAGGGGCCCGGCGCTGCGGGATCACGAACGTCAAGATCGCGGAGGAGGATGGGCGCCGCGATCGGAGGCAATGGGCCATTGTCCAGAGAGCGCAACCCCTTTCGCGAATGATACCGCGCGCCGGCATTGGGGTTTTCGGCGCCGAAATAGGCGTTATGATCGGGCAGGGATTGGTTCAACGGGGGTCGGATACATGCGCATTTTCGCAAAGCTTGCTTTTGTCTGCGTGGCAATACTCGCGTCCGGCGCGCAGGCTGAAACGCAGCGCGAGGCGGCGTTGTTCGGCCTGCGCAGCGCTGTCTCATCGGTCAGTCTTTCGCCCGACGGGACCAAGATAGCGTTCATCGCGGCGAGCAAAGGGCCCGCCTCGATCGCCATGGTCGCCTCGACCAGCGGCGGCAAACCCGCCCAAGTGGCCTATTCGGCGGGCGAACCGTGGCGTCTCCAATGGTGCGACTGGGCTACGAACGAGCGCCTGGTGTGCGAGCTTTACGGCATCAACGACAGTCAGGGGCCGAACCTGCCGTTCACGCGGTTGATGGCGTTCGATCTCGATGGCGGGAACGTGGTCGAACTGGGCAAACAGAGCCGCATGGGGATAGCTTACGCAAGGCAGTTCGACGGCCGGATTATCGGTTGGGACACGGGCGAGGATAACGGCGATGTCCTGATGGCCCGGTACTATGTTCCCGAACAGGCAAGCGGCTTCAGGGTGGCTTCCAAGCTTTCCGGTTTGGGGGTGGACGTGGTGGATACGCAGAGCGGCGATGGCGACCGACTGGAGTTTCCCAAGCCCGAAGCCTTCACTTTTCTGGCAGACGACAACGGACAGGTCCGCATCATGGGCGAGCATGTCTCCGACCGCCGGGGACGGATGATTGGGATCACCAAATTTTCCTACCGCTTGCTTGACGATGATCAATGGAGGCCGTTCTCGACGCTAGGCACGGACGATGAAGCCGGTATGCATCCGCTTGCGATCGACACAGCGAACAACGCGGTTTTCGCGGTTAGCGAATCCGACGGCCGCGATGCTCTCTATCGCGTGAGCCTCGACGGATCGATGAAAAGCGAATTGCTGCTGGCCCATGACAAGGTCGACGTGAGCGGCCTGCTTCGCCTCGGCAGCCGCGGACGAATCATCGGCGTGACGTGGACCACGGACGAGCGGCAGACGAAGTACTTCGACGCCGATCTCGGCGCGCTGGTAGAGGGATTGTCCGCCGCCTTGCCCGGCAATCCGCATGTCTCGCTGGTGAGTGCCGACGCCACCGAGGACAAGCTGCTTGTTTTCGCGACCGACGATACCGAACCGGGCCGCTATTACATCTTCGACCGTACGACCCGCGCGCTGGACGAGCTCATGCTTTCGCGGCCCGTGCTCCAGAACGTAGCACTCGCGCAGGTTCGGCCGGTAAGCTACGAATCCACCGATGGGACGTCGATCCCGGCATACCTTACCTTGCCGCCCGGTGGCCCGAACGAGGACCTTCCTGCAATCGTCATGCCGCATGGCGGGCCTGCGGCGCGGGACAGCGTGGGTTTCGACTGGTGGGCGCAATATTTCGCCGCCCGCGGTTATGCCGTGCTTCAACCGAATTATCGCGGATCGTCCGGCTATGGCGACGAATGGTATGTCAACAACGGTTTCCAGTCCTGGGACGTGGCGATGGAGGACATCAACGCCGGAGCAGCCTGGCTTGTCGAACAAGGAGTGGCCGATCCCCGCAAGCTGGCCATCGTCGGCTGGTCCTACGGCGGCTATGCCGCGCTGCAGGCCAACGTCGTCGCCCCCGACCTTTACCAAGCGGTGATTGCAGTTGCCCCCGTTACCGACCTGGAACTCCTGATAGAGGATTCGCGCGGGTTCACGAACTATCGCGTCACTCAGGATTTCGTGGGAAGCGGGCCGCATGTCGAAGCGGGCTCACCGCGCCGCCACGCCGCGAAGATCAAGGCCCCCGTGCTGATGTTCAGCGGAAACAAGGATATCAACGTCGACATTCGCCATGCCAAGGCGATGGAAGAGGCGCTCGCGGAGGCGGGCAAGGATGTCGAGCTAGTGGTTTACGAAGGGCTCGATCACGGCCTTCCCGACAGCAACGCGCGGACGGACATGCTGCAACAGAGCGACGATTTTCTGCGCAAGCACCTCGGACTCTGATCCAGACGCGGACGCGCCGTAGCGCTGGGAATTCAGCCGGAACGAAAAAGGGCGGTCCTGAACGGACCGCCCTTTCTTGCGTTCGCCACGGAAAACACATTTCCGCGTCGCCTGGCTCACATCAGCGCGAGTAGAATTCGACCACCAGGTTCGGTTCCATCGTCACCGGATAAGGCACTTCGTCGAGCGTCGGGACGCGCGCGAAGGTGACCTTATCGTTGCCGTCGGTCGAGACGTAGTCGGGAATGTCGCGCTCGGGCAGGCTCTGCGCCTCGATCACCAGCGCCATTTCCTTGGCCTTATCGCCCAGGCTGATCACGTCGCCGACGTTCACCCGGCGGCTCGCGATGTTACACTTCACGCCGTTGACGCGGATGTGGCCGTGGCTGACGATCTGGCGCGCGGAGAAGATCGTCGGCGCGAACTTGGCGCGATAGACGATCATGTCGAGCCGCTGCTCGAGCAGGCCGATCAGGTTCTGGCTGGTGTCGCCCTTCATCCGCGACGCCTGCTGATAGGTGGCCTTGAACTGCTTTTCGGTCACGTCGCCGTAGTAGCCCTTGAGCTTCTGCTTGGCGCGCAGCTGGAGGCCGAAGTCGCTGGTCTTGCCCTTGCGGCGCTGGCCGTGCTGGCCGGGGCCGTAGGAACGCTTGTTGACCGGGGAGTTCGGACGACCCCAGATGTTCTCGCCCATCCGGCGGTCGAGTTTGTACTTGGCGCTCTTGCGCTTCGACATATGTCGTGTCCTTCGATTTGCTGTCGCCACCCCAATGGCAGCGCTTCAACCCGGCATCGCCCGGCGGACCGATACGTCCGCCGCGGCCACCGCTTCACCGGGATGCGGGGCCAAATTCGCGAAGGCGCGCCTGTAGCAGGATAGGCCCTGCGGTCAAGCGGCGAGATCAAGCGGCGAGAAGGCGCTCGACAAAGGCGGGACCGGAGGGCAGGGCGCGCGCCATGAACGACGACTTCAAGCTGTCCCCCTTCAAGCTCCCCGACGATTGCACCGACATGCTCGAGGTGCGCGTGGGTGTGGACGCGACCGACCGCGAGCTGGTGGCGCTGCTCGACCGGCGCTTCGGCTATATGCGCGCCGCAGCGCGGATCAAGCGATCGCGCGACACCGTGCGCGACGAGACGCGCAAGGCGGCTGTGATCGCGGCGGCGGCCGGGGATGCAGGAACGCGCGGGCTCCCAGCGGAGAAAATTGCCGAAATCTGGGAGCTTCTGGTCGAAACCTCGATCGCCTACGAACTCGAGGAGTGGGATCGGCTGCGGCGCTAGCCGCGCTCGTCGCGCGGCGGCTTGGCGAGGCTCGACAGCACTCCGCGCATCGTCCGCACCTCGAGGTGGTTCCAGCCCGGCTTGGTCAGCATCGAGCGCAGCGTGCGGCGCGTCGCGGCGGCGCGGCTTTCGGGCAGAAAATAGCCGCGCGGCTCGAGCATCGCTTCGAGCTGGCCGATCATGCCCTCGAGCTCGTCCTGCGGTGCGGGTGGCAGCAGCTCCTCGCCGGTGGGCTGGACCAGCGCATCGCCGGCCTGCGTCTTCGACCATTCGTAGGCGCACAGGATCACCGCCTGCGCGAGGTTCAGCGAGCCGAATTCGGGATTGATCGGCACCGTCAGGATCGCGCGGGCAAGGGCGACGTCATCGGTCTCGAGACCCGAACGCTCGGGCCCGAACACCAGCGCGGAGCGGCCCTCGGCAGCTGTGATCTGCGATGCGGCGTCCTCGGGCGTCACCACCGGCTTGGTCACCCCGCGTTTGCGCACGGTGGTGGCGTAGACGTGCGCGCAATCGGCCACCGCCTCGGCGAGCGTTTCGTGCACGGTCGCCCGTTCGAGCACCACGTCCGCGCCGGCGGCGGCCGGGCCGGCACTGGGGTTAGGCCACCCGTCGCGCGGGGCGACGAGGCGCATCTCAGTAAGCCCGAAATTGAGCATCGCGCGCGCGGCCTTGCCGATGTTCTCGCCGAGCTGGGGGCGGACGAGGACGATGATTGGGGCTTGGTCTGCGGCCCTTCGAGACGAGCTTTCAGCCTGCGGCTTCAAGCCCTCCTCAGGATGAGCGGTATTGGGTAACTGAATCCTCCCCTTCCCCCGCTCATCCTGAGGAGAAGCCGAAGCCGCAGGCTGAGGCTTTGTCTCGAAGGATCGGTGGCGCTCGGCCAGTCGTTGGATAGCAACCCAATCGCCCCGGATCAGGGCTTCTTTCTTTGCGCGCGACCAGCCCTTGATCTTGCGCTCCGCTTCGAATGCCTCATCCCGCGTCGGAAAATCCGCTGACCACACCAATTCGACCGGCCGCCGCTTGGCAGTGTATCCCCCAAGTGTTCCGTCCCGGTGTGCTCCCAGGCGGGCCTCCAGATCGTCGCTGTGCCCCACGTAATAAGTGCCGTCGGCGCAGCGCAGCATGTAGGCGAAGAAATCCTCAGCCATCACCACCCGCATCCCGCACCGTGCTTGCAAATTCCTCGAAGTCCTTCGCTTCGCCGAAGTCGCGATACACGCTCGCGAAGCGGATGTAGGCGACGCTGTCGATCTGGCGCAGGCCGTCCATCACCAGTTCGCCGATCCGGGCGGAGGGCACTTCGCTGTCGCCGGCGGTTTCGACCTGGCGCTGGATGCCCGAGATGAGCTGGTCGATCCGTTCCTGCTCGATCCCGCGCTTGCGGCAGGCGAGGGCGACCGAGTTCTCGAGCTTGGAACGGTCGAACGCCTCGCGCCGGTCGCCCGACTTGACGATCGTCACCTCGCGCAGCTGGACCCGCTCGAAAGTGGTGAAGCGCGCGCCGCAGCTCGTGCACTGGCGGCGCCGGCGGATGGTGGAGCCGTCCTCGGTCGGGCGGCTGTCCTTTACCTGGCTGTCGTCATGCGCGCAGAACGGGCAACGCATCGCGCATCACATTCCCGGATAGACGGGGAAGGCGTCGCACAGCTCGTTCACCTTGCCGCGCACGCGCTCCTCGATCTGCGCGTCGCCTTCGGGGCCGTTCTTGGCGAGCCCGTCGACCACCTCGGCGATCAGCGCGCCGACCTTGCGGAACTCGGCCGGGCCGAAGCCGCGCGTGGTGCCCGCGGGGCTGCCGAGGCGCACGCCGCTGGTGACGAACGGGCTGCGCGTATCGAACGGGATGCCGTTCTTGTTGCAGGTGAGCCAGGCGCGATCGAGACCCTTCTCGGCCGCCTTGCCGGTTACGTCCTTCGCGGTCAGATCGACCAGCATCAGGTGATTGTCGGTCCCGCCCGAGACGATCCGCAGCCCGTTTTCCTCGAGGCTCGCGGCGAGCGCGCGAGCGTTCTCGACCACGCTGCGGGCGTAAGCCTTGAACTCGGGGCGCAGCGCCTCGCGAAAGGCGACCGCCTTGGCCGCGACGACGTGCATCAGCGGGCCGCCCTGCATGCCGGGGAAGACCGCGCTGTTGACCTTCTTCGCAATGTTCTCGTCGTTGGTGAGGATCACCCCCGAGCGCGGGCCGCGCAGGCTCTTGTGCGTGGTCGTGGTGACGACGTGGGCGTGGGGGAAGGGGGAGGGGTGCGCCCCGCCGGCTACGAGGCCGGAGAAGTGCGACATGTCGACCATGAGCCAGGCGCCGATCGCGTCGGCGATCTCGCGGAACTTCGCGAAATCCCACTGGCGCGAATAGGCGGTGCCGCCCGCGATGATCAGCTTGGGTTTATGCTCGTGCGCGAGCTTCTCGACCTGCTCCATGTCGAGCAGTTCGTCGTCCTTGCGCACGCCGTAGGGGATCGGATCGAACCACTTGCCGCTCATGTTCACCGGCGAGCCGTGGGTCAGGTGCCCGCCCGAGTTGAGGTCGAGACCCATGAAGCTGTCGCCGGGATTCAGCAGCGCGAGAAACACCGCCTGGTTCATCTGGCTGCCGCTGTTGGGCTGGACGTTGGCGAACTGGCAGCCGAACAGCTCCTTCGCGCGCTCGATCGCGAGCGTTTCGACCACGTCGGCGTAGTCGCACCCACCGTAGTAGCGCTTGCCCGGATAGCCTTCGGCGTACTTGTTGGTGAAGACGCTGCCGGTCGCTTCGAGCACGGCCTTGCTGGCGATGTTCTCGCTCGCGATCAACTCGATCTTGTTGCGCTGGCGCTTGAGCTCGTCGTTCACCGCCTGCGCGATCTCGGGATCGGCTTCGGCGAGGGTGTCGTGCCAGAAGCGGTGCATGATGTCGGCGTCGGTGGCGGTCGCGGTGGTCATTCGGATCCTCGGGAGGTGGGGTTCGAGAGCTTGTCGACGCGGCGCTGGTGGCGGCCCCCGCCGAATTCGGTTTCGACGAAGGCGCTGACGCAGGCCTTGGCCATCTCGATGCCGACGATCCGCGCGCCGAGCGCGATCACGTTCGCATCGTTGTGCTCGCGCGCGAGGCTGGCCGAGAGCGGCTCGCTCACAAGCGCGCAGCGAACCTCGGGATTGCGGTTGACCGCGATCGAGATGCCGATGCCCGAGCCGCACAGGGCGATCCCGCGCTCGGCGGTGCCTTCCGCCACGACTGCGGCGAGCTTGTAGCCGAAATCGGGATAGTCGACGCTGTCGTGGCTGTCGGGGCCGAGGTCGGCGACTTCGTGGCCTTCCTCGATCAGCCACTCGCGCAGGGCGGCCTTCATCTCGATGGCGGCATGGTCGGAGGCTATGGCGATACGCATGGCCGCGCCCATAGGGCTTTCCCCCGCGCGGTGCCACCGCAATTCGGCTTTGTCCCCACCAAGCGTGTAAGGCTCACGGCGCGAATCGGCGTGAAAGGAAGGGGGCGGGTGGAGCAGTTTCTCAGGGACCGGACGGGCGCAGGGCTGTTCGTCGCCGGTGCTGCGTCGGTGACCGTCGGCGTCCTGCTGCATCTCCCGATGTTCTGGACGGCCCGCGGCATGGGCTTCCGCATGGCCGGCATGCCGATGGACGGCGGGATGATCGCGGGCATGTACATGATTCTGGGAGGCGTCGTGCTCGCGGGCTGGGGCCTCCTGCCCAAACGCGTTGCCGAGCAGGCCGCCGCCTCGCGCCACATCAGCGTCGCCGCTCCCGAGGACGCCCCGCTTACGGCCGCTCACTGGACGCTGATGGGCGTGCTGGTGATCGCGCTGATCATCGATGTGATGAAGCCCGCGGCGCTTGGATTCGTGATGCCGGGTCTTAGCGCGGAATACGGGTTTGGCCCCGCGGTCGCGGCGCTGTTTCCCTTCTCGGCGCTCGCGGGCACGGTCGTGGGTTCGATCTTCTGGGGCATGATGGCGGATATCTACGGCCGCAAGGCCACTATCATGCTGTCGGCGGTGATGTTCGTCGGCACGTCCATCTGCGGCGCGATGCCGAGCTTCGCGTGGAACGTCGTCATGTGCTTCCTGATGGGCGCCGCGGCGGGGGGGATGCTTCCGGTTACCTACGCGCTGCTGGCGGAGATCATGCCGACGCGTCACCGGGGCTGGGCGCTCGTCCTTGTCGGCGGCCTCGGCTCTGCAGGCGGCTATGTCGCTGCTAGCGTGTCCGCCGCGTGGCTCGAGCCGACCTATAGCTGGCGCATCCTGTGGCTGCTCAACCTGCCGACCGGTCTCGTCCTGCTGATGCTCGGGCGGTTCATTCCGGAATCGGCCAAGTTCCTGCTCGCCCGCGGCCGGCGCGCCGAGGCGCGCGCGGCGATGGCGCGCTTCGGCACGCGCAGCCACACGCACGGAGTGGAGGAGGAAGATGTCGACTTCGCGCCGGTCCATCTCGATCACGAGCGGCATCCGGGCGGCATCTGGCGAGCGGGCTTCCGCGGCCGTTCCGCCGCGCTGACGATCCTCGCGGCGAGCTGGGGGCTGGTCAATTTCGGGCTGCTGCTGTGGCTGCCGGCCGAGCTCGTCGCGCGCGGCATTCCGATGGCGCAGGCCTCGCGCCTGATCGCGCAGTCGGCGCTGATCGCGTTCCCGACGGTGTTCGTGGTGGCATTCTTCTACAGCCGCTGGAGCACCAAGGGCTCGCTGATCGCGGCCTCGCTGGTCACCGCAGGCGGGCTTGCCGGGGTCCTCGCGCTCGACACGATCTGGGCCGGCCTTTCGCCGGTGATCGTGCTCGCATTCCTGATCGTGGGGAGCAACGCGATGCTCGCGATCCTGTTGCCCTATGCCGCCGAGAGTTATCCGCTGCACATCCGTGGCCGTGCGACGGGCTGGGTCGCGGCCTGGACGAAGGCCGGCGGATTGACGGCGCAAGGCCTGAGCATCGCGGCGCTCGTTCCCACGCTCGGCATCGCCGCTGCGATGATCGTGGTTCCGGTCGTCACAGGGCTGGTCCTGGCCTGGCTCTTCTGCGCGGA
Organism: uncultured Altererythrobacter sp.; assembly: GCA_946886565.1. The sequence continues at coordinate 3,114 of CAMPIX010000028.1, read as the reverse complement.
AACGCGGGGCATCGATCTCCGCACTATCGATCGCGCGGGCTGACAAGCAAAAGCCCCGGCGTCGCGAGGACGCCGGGGCTCCTGAAATCTTCCTCAATTTCTCGAGAAAGTTTCGATACCGATCGAGTTTTCATCGTCCGGTACGATCCATAACGGGCCGCCGGGGTATCGGTTCCGGGTATGAGTGGTTTTCGGGGATTCCCGCGGGCGCTCAGCCGAGGGCTTCGATCGCCGCTCGCACCTGCACGGGGCTGTAGGGCTTCGAAATGGTCCTGATGCCGGCGAATTCGGGTGGATGGGCGGCATCGCCATAGCCGGTCGCGAACACGAACGGGATGCTGTTCGCCTGGAGCCTGGCGGCCGCCGGATAGCTCTTCTCGCCGTGGAGATTGACGTCGAGGATGGCGCAATCGAACGCCTCTGCCGCGATGGCTTCACATGCCGTCTCGACCGAGGTGGCGAGCACGGTATGCGCACCGGCGCTTTCGAGCATGTCTTCGAGCGCGAAAGCGATGATGGCCTCGTCCTCGACGAGCAGGATGCGCGTGCCGGCCAGCTTCACGCAAGTGCCTCGATCCGGCAGCGCAGCCCTTCCCGGCGGTAGTCGATCGTCACCTGACTTTCGCGGTCGCCGAGTCCGCGGCGGATCAACCGGGTTCCGAAGCCTTGCCGCGCGGGCGGGGCGACAGCCGGCCCGCCGCTTTCCACCCAGTCGATCGCGACCCGGCACCGATCGCCTTCCGGCCGGGCGGTCCACGATACCGAGACCCGGCCTCGGGGTGTGGAGAATGCACCGTGCTTGATCGCATTGGTCGACAACTCGTGAACGATCATCGCGAGCGCGACCGCGGGCTGCGGATGCAGCACCGCCCGCGGACCATCGAGCTCGTAACGCCGGGCATCGAAGCCGGCGGTTGCCTGCAGCGAACCGGTGATGATTTCGCGCAGGTCGGCTTTTTCCCAGCTGCAAGCGGTCAACAGATTATGCGCGCTGGCAAGCGCCGCGAGCCGCGCGGAGAAATTCTCGAACTCTTCGCCGGTTTCGTCCGCGGCGCCGGCGAAGGACTGTTGCGCGAGGCTCTGGACGATCGCGAGCGTGTTCTTCACCCGATGATTGAGCTCGTTGATCAACACGTCCTGCCGCTCCGCGGCCTGGACGGTCTCGGTTACGTCATGCCCGAGAACGAACACACCCGAGACCTCGCCGCTATCGGCGAAAATCGGCTGGTAGACGAAATCGAGAAAGTGCTCGTCGTACTCGCCGGTGCGCTCGTTCCGGAGTTCGAGCCTCGCCGCCTTCCCGACGTGCGGCTCGCGCTCCTGGCGGACCTTGTCCAGTAGTTGCACGAAACCCTGCTCGATGGCTTCGGGCAGCGCTTCGGCGGTTTCCCGGCCGACCAGATCGCGTTCGCCCACGATCCGGCGGCACTCCCGATTGGCCAGTTCGAACCGGTGGTTCGGACCGCTCAGCAGGCATATGAACCCCGGGGCCTGCTCCACGAGCACCTGGAAGCGCTCGTTCTGCGCCGCAAGATCGCGGTTGAGCGCCTGTATGACATTCGCGCGTTCGACCACGCCCATCTCGTCGCGCTCGCGATGCAGGTCTTGCAGCCTGGTGACGTCGACCGTGTGTTGGAGGATATAGGCAACTTCGCCATCCGCTCCCGGAATCGGCGTGTGCGTCGCGCTCCAGAAATGCGCCCCGGTCGTCCCGTCGGAGTTGGCAATATCGTAGCGGATATGCGCGAGTTCGTCGGTCTTGCCGGTCTTCAGAACCCGGTCGAACGAGGCTTGCAGTTGGCGCCGATTCTCGGAATCGGCGGCGCTGGGAAAGGCGTCGAACATGTTCGCACCGAGCAGATCCTCTCGCCTGCGCATGGTCGTGCGCAGGTAGGCGTCGTTCATCCAGACCATCGTCAGATCGCCATCGAGGACGACGTAGGGATTTGGAGATCGCGAAAGCAGAGCCTGGAAGTCTATCATCGGCCGAACATGCTTCACACGAGCCCCGCGTGGTGCACGGACCCTGATTTTCGCAACGTGGCGACCTCGCCGGGCAAGCCCCTCATGGCAAAGACAATGACGCTGTGCCTGTTCGGTTCCGCCCGGATCGGCCTGCGGTCTGTTGAGCCTCTTCAGGTCGAAAGCGCGCTACTGATCGAGGAACGAGCGCATCTTGCGGCTGCGGCTCGGGTGCTTGAGCTTGCGCAGCGCCTTGGCCTCGATCTGGCGGATGCGTTCGCGGGTGACCGAGAACTGCTGGCCGACTTCCTCGAGCGTGTGATCGGTGTTCATGCCGATGCCGAAGCGCATGCGCAGCACGCGCTCCTCGCGCGGGGTCAGGCTGGCGAGGACGCGGGTGACCGTTTCCTTGAGGTTCGCCTGGATCGCGGCGTCGACCGGAATGATCGCGTTCTTGTCCTCGATGAAATCGCCGAGGTGGCTGTCCTCCTCGTCGCCGATCGGGGTTTCGAGACTGATCGGCTCCTTGGCGATCTTCATCACCTTGCGGACCTTCTCGAGCGGCATCGAGAGGCGCTCGGCCATTTCCTCGGGCGTGGGCTCGCGGCCCTGCTCGTGGAGGAACTGGCGGCTGGTGCGCACCAGCTTGTTGATCGTCTCGATCATGTGCACCGGGATGCGGATCGTGCGCGCCTGGTCGGCGATCGAGCGGGTGATCGCCTGCCGGATCCACCAGGTGGCGTAGGTGCTGAACTTGTACCCGCGGCGGTACTCGAACTTGTCGACCGCCTTCATCAGCCCGATGTTGCCTTCCTGAATGAGATCAAGGAATTGCAGGCCGCGGTTGGTATACTTCTTGGCGATCGAGATCACCAGGCGCAGGTTCGCCTCGACCATTTCCTTCTTGGCGATGCGCGCCTCGCGCTCGCCCTTCTGGACCATGTTCACGATCCGGCGGAACTCCTCGAGGCTCATGCCGGTCTGGCTGGCGATGTCGGAAATCTCGGCGCGGATGCGCTCGACCGCGTCGGCTTCCTTCTCGGCGAAGGCGGCCCACTTCTTGTCCTTCTTCGCGCGATCGGTGAGCCAGCTCTCGTCGAGCTCGTTGCCGATATAGGCGTTGAGGAAGTCGAGCCGCTTGACCTTGTGCCG
>CAMPIX010000027.1 GCA_946886565.1 uncultured Altererythrobacter sp. | reverse complement strand
CGGTCGATCGCCTCGTTCACCGAGCTTTCCTTCTCGATGTAGGTGTCGCTGCGCGGCACGTAGGCCTCGGGCTGGTAGTAGTCGTAGTAGGAGACGAAATACTCCACCGCATTGTTCGGGAAGAAGCTCTTGAACTCGCCGTAGAGCTGCGCGGCGAGAATCTTGTTGGGCGCGAGCACCAGCGCGGGCCGCTGCATTTCCTCGATCACCTTGGCCATGGTGAAAGTCTTGCCGCTGCCGGTGACGCCGAGCAGCACCTGGGTCTGCTCGCCTTCCTTCGCCGCTTCGACGAGCTCGCGGATCGCGGCCGGCTGGTCGCCCGCGGGTCGGTAATCGGACACCAGCTCGAACTTCCTGCCGCCCATCGATTTCTCGGGACGCTGCGGCTTGTGGGGCTTGAAGCTGTTCGACGTGTCGGGCTCTTCCAGCCCGCGACGGATGACGAGTTCTGCCATGGGCGGGATATGGGCGCACGGCGCACGCGCGGCAAGCGCTTGGCAGCGAGAGCCGCGGTTGGTAGGTGTGCGCTCAGCGACAGCTTGCAAGGGAGCGGTGGAATGCGTGCAGTGGTCATTCTCGTGGGCGGCGCGCTTGCGCTCTCGGCATGCGGCGAAGCCGACGAGCCCAAGTCGCCCGAAGAAGTGATGGCGGCGGCCGAGAACCTGGTGAAACCGCGCCCCGGCCTCTATCGCAGCAGCGCCGAGATCGTCGATTTCGAGATTCCCGGCATTCCGCCCGAACAGGCGGCGCGGATGCGCGACATGGCGGCGGGCCTGCAAGGCGAGGAGCGCACCCAGTGCCTCACGCAAGCCGAGGCGGAGGAAGGCTTCAAGCGGGTCGTCGCACGGCTCGGCGAGGGGGCGGAAGGGGTGGAGTGCGCCTTCGACCGGTTCGATGCAGACGGCAGCGACCTGGATGCGGCGCTCACCTGCAGCGGGCCCGGCGGTGTCGATGCCAAGATGACGATCGACGGCACGGTCAAGCCCGAATCGAGCGAGATGCGGATGGAAATGAGTCAGAGCTCGCCCGCAATCCCGGGCGGCGAAATGCGCATGACGATGCAGGTTTCCTCCCAGCGCATCGGCGACTGCCCCTGAGAAGGGCGTCAGTCGGAACGCGGGCGTTCAGCGGCGGTTAGCCATGTCGAGGCATAGTGACCCGATGGCGACGCACCCGGCCCCCTCTTCGTTCGTACACCTGCCGAGTTCGCGCGAAGAGCTCGCGCATCGATGGGAGCTTGCGCGCGAGCCGGTTCCCGATACCGGCGGGGCGCCGAAGCTGCGCTATCTGATCGGCGAACTGTCGCACCTTGCCGAGCCGGTCCGGCGGCCGCTGCGCCGGATCGACGTTCCGGCGGCGGCGGAAATTCGCACTGTCATGCTTCTGCCCGGGTTCGCGACCCATCCTATCCGCATGCGCTACATGGCACGTCACCTCGAGCGCGCGGGACACAAGGTCAAGCGCTGGGGCCTCGGGTTCAACTTCGGCCCGACCGAGGACAACGTGCGCTACCTCGAGCGACGCCTGATCGAGGTTCACGAGCGCTACGGGCGCGAAGTTCACCTGGTCGGCTGGAGCCTGGGCGGTCTGTTCGCGCGCGAGATCGCCAAGCGCCAGCCAGGGCGGGTCGCCAAGGTCATCACGATGGGCTCGCCTTTTTCTGGCGACCCGCGCGCGAACAATGCGTGGCGCATCTACCAGTTCGTCACCGGGCATCGCGTCGACAAGCCGCCGATCGAATCCGACATCTGCGAAAAACCCCCCGTCCCGACGGTGGCGCTGTGGAGCCCGCGCGACGGGATCGTCAGCGCGCGCAGCGCCTGTGGGCGCGAGTGCGAGCGCGACCGGGCGGTGGCGCTGCGCTGCACCCACCTCGGCTTCACCTATTCGCCCGACTCCATCCACGCCGTCCTGCGGGAACTCGACGCCGCCTGAACCTTTCCTTCTGATGTGCGGACCGGCCGATGCAGGCCACCCCGCGGCAAACCGGCAACGGCCAGGGGGTTCATGTACGAGGCGGACACGAAATTCGACGAAATGCGGATCGGCGACGGTTCGGTTCGTCCCGCCTATAAAGACTATTTCGGTTGGTTCGACGATCAGGATTCGCGGCTCCTCACGCGCAAGCATCAGGATGCCGAGATCGCGTTCCGCCGCACCGGCATCACCTTCAATGTCTATGGCGAGAACGAGGCGGAAGAGCGGCTCATCCCGTTCGACATGGTCCCGCGCATCATCACCGCAACGGAATGGCGGCGGCTGACCCGCGGGATCGAGCAGCGCGTGAGCGCGATCAACGCGTTCATCCACGATCTCTACCACCGGCAGGAGATCGTCCGCGCGGGCCGCATTCCCGAGCGGCTGCTGCGCAACAACGATGCCTGGCTGCCGCACATGGTCGGCTTCACGCCGCCGGGCGGGGTCTATACGCACATCGTGGGGATCGACCTCGTACGCACGGGGCCGAACGAATTCTTCGTACTGGAAGACAATGCCCGAACCCCCTCGGGCGTCAGCTACATGCTGCAGAACCGCGAAACGATGATGGCCATGTTTCCGGATCTGTTCACGCGCGTTCCCGTGCGTATCGTATCGGATTATCCGCGCCGCCTCGCGAAAAGCCTGGCCGCCTGTGCGCCCGAGAGCGCCAATGGCAAGCCCAACGTCGCGGTGCTTACCCCCGGCATCTACAACAGCGCCTATTACGAGCATGCCTTCCTCGCCGATCAGATGGGCGCGGAACTGGTCGAGGGCAGCGACCTGCGCGTAACGGACGGCCGCGTGGCGATGCGCACCACCCGCGGCTATGAGCCGGTCGATGTGCTCTACCGCCGGGTCGACGACGAATTCCTCGATCCGCTCACCTTCAATCCCGACAGCGTGCTGGGCGTCCCGGGGATCATGGACGTCTATCGCGCGGGCGGGATCACGATCGCCAATGCCCCGGGCACCGGAGTAGCCGACGACAAGGCGATCTACAGCTTCATGCCCGACATCGTCGAATTCTACACCGGCGAAAAGCCGCTGCTGCCCAATGTCGAGACCTGGCGTTGCGCCGATCCGGACAGCCTCGCCTATGTGCTCGACAATCTCGCCGAGCTGGTGGTGAAGGAAGTCCACGGCTCGGGGGGCTATGGCATGCTGATCGGCCCTGCTGCCACGAAGCGCGAGTTGGCCGATTTCCGCCAGAAGCTGGAGGCGAAGCCGCACAACTACATCGCACAACCGACGCTCTCGCTCTCCACCTGCCCGATCTTCACCCGCAAGGGCCTCGCCCCGCGCCACGTCGATCTGCGGCCGTTCGTGCTGGTCTCGCCCGAAGGCATCGAGATTACGCCGGGCGGGCTCACCCGGGTTGCGATGCGCAAAGGCTCGCTGGTGGTCAATTCGAGCCAGGGCGGCGGCACCAAGGACACCTGGGTGCTGAAGGATTGATGGACGGAATCCCGCCTTGCTAGGCCGCACAGCTCACGGCCTGTTCTGGATGTTCCGCTATCTCGAGCGCGCGGAGAACACCGCGCGGCTGCTCGAGGCGGGATTCCATATGGCGCTGACGCGCGACGTCGCTACGGCGGAGGAAGAATGGCGCTCGGTGATCGAGGCTTTCGGTCAGCGCGCCGGCTACGAGGCGAAACACGGCACCTATACCGGGCATCAGGCGTGGAACTATCTGTTCCGCGATCCGGACAACGCGACCAGCGTATTGGCGATGATCGGCGCAGCGCGGACCAATGCGCGCGCGGTGCGCAACGCGATCAGCGGCGAGCTGTGGGAAGCTGTCAACGAGAGCTGGATGGAGATTTCGAGACTTCTCGCAAGGCCCGTCGCCCAGGGAAGTGTGGGCGAGGCGGTGCAGATCATCCGCCGCGCGGGCACGGTGGTGCTCGGCGCGATGACCGGCTCGATGCTGCGTGACGAAGGCTACCACTTCGCGCGTGCGGGCACTTTCGTCGAGCGTGCGGACTGCATCGCGCGCATTCTCGACATGAAATACTACCTGCTGCTGCCCTCGCTCTCCTATGTCGGATCGAGCCTCGACACGGGGCAATGGGATCAGGTGCTGCGCTCGGTATCGGGCGACCGCGCGTTCCGCTGGCTCAACGCCGGGCAGATCGATGCGCGCGGGATCGTCGAATTCCTCGTGCTCGACGACCGCTTTCCGCGCAGCCTCGCGTTCTGCCATTCGGCGCTGCGCGAGGATCTTGCCGCGCTCGCACGCATTCACGGAAGGGAGGGCGAGAGCAACGCGTTGATGCGCGAGAGCGGCACGCGCCTTTCCGATCTCGCGATCGAGGATATTTTCGACATGGGCCTGCACGAATTCCTGATCGAGTTCATGTCCGCCAACCGCGCGATCGCCGAGGCGGTCGCGGAAGACTACAGGTTTCTTGCCTAGGGTCCGTACTCAACTGGAACGAGGATCGTGATTGCCCATGGAAGCCCGCCGACAACGAGCGCAGCGCAGATGCCTGGCAGCGCCAGGCGCAAGCAAGCGACGCCGCTCGGCGGACTTGCATGGGCAACCGCTGCGCGGCGGGCGGCTTTTGGCGCAATGCGGCGTCGGGGTTCCCCGCAAAGCATTACTTTGCGGGGGCCCGGCCGCGCGTGGGTCACGATGGGCTGCCATCGCTCCCTCCTTGCTCCTAGCGTGGCGCCGAAATCCGCTCCGTCACGACCTCGTTCCAATTGAGTATAGACCCTGATGCGCCTCTCGATCCGCCATCGCACCCGCTATGCCTTCGCCGAACCCGTGGTCCATGCGCTTCAACGCCTGCGGCTCACGCCCAAGGCGACCCAGGGGCAGGACATTCTCTCGTGGACGATGGAATACGATAACGCCCGGACCGAGCTCGAGTACGAGGATCAGCATTGCAACACCGTGACTCTGGTCGCCGTGGAGCAGGGCGCGCGCGAAGTGGTGGTCAGCTGCAAGGGCGTTGTCGACACGGAGGACAGCGCCGGGGTGATCGGCCAGCATTCGGGGCATTTGCCGTTGTGGAGCTTTCTCTCGCAGACAGCACGGACCCGGCCGGGCGCGAAAGTGCGCGCGTTGCTGCGCGATCTTGAGTGCGCGCCCGACGGCAAGCTCGAGTTCCTTCACGCGCTGTCGCAACGCATTCGCGATCGGATCGAATACCGTGCCGGCTCGACCGGGGTGAACACCACTGCGGAAGAGGCCGCCGGCGCGGGCATGGGGGTGTGTCAGGATCATGCGCAGATCTTCATCGGCGCGGCGCGCGAGGTGGACATCCCCGCACGCTACGTCAGCGGATATCTGATGATGAATGATCGCATCGATCAGGAGGCGACCCATGCCTGGGCGGAAGCGCACGTCGACGGGCTGGGTTGGGTCGGGTTCGACATTTCGAACGGCATCAGCCCCGACCCGCGCTACGTCCGCGTCGCGACCGGGCGCGACTATCGCGATGCCGCGCCGATCACCGGAATCAGCTTCGGGGTTGCCAGCGAGGACTTGCACGTCGATGTGGCGGTCGAACAGCAGCAGGTGGATCAATAGAGAAAGTGCTCGAATGACCTATTGCGTCGGCATGGTGCTCGACAAGGGCCTCGTCCTGATGAGCGATACCCGCACCAATTCGGGCGTCGACAACATCTCGGTGTTTCGCAAGATGTGTCACTGGCAAGTGCCGGGCGAGCGTATCCTGGCGGTGATGACCGCTGGCAATCTCGCCACCACGCAGGCCGTGATCAGCCAGCTCGAGGAACGCACCAAGGCGCCGGCGGACCGGCACAACTCGTTGCTCGAGGCGCCGAGCATGTTCCAGGTCGCGATCGAAGTGGGCCGGCTCCTTCGCGCTACGATCGAAGAGCGGCAGGAAGCCAACGCCGAACGGGGGCGGGGGCGCTTTACCGCGTCGATGATTCTCGCGGGCCAGATCAAGGGCATGGAGCCGCGGCTGTTTTTGATCTACCCGGAGGGGAACTTCATCGAGGCGAGCTTCGACACCCCGTTCTTCCAGGTCGGCGAGACCAAGTACGGCCGCCCGATCCTGATCCGCGGTTACGACCGGGCGATGAGCTTCGAGGATGCGGTCAAGCTGCTGACCGTGTCGTTCGATTCCACGCTCAAGGCGAACCTTTCGGTGGGCCTCCCGCTCGATCTGATGGTAATCGCGCGGGACGGCTTCGAAGCCACCCACACCCGGCGCATCACCCACGACGATCCCTATTTCCAGGCGATCTCGTCGAGCTGGGGCGATGCGCTGCGCACTGCGTTCCATTCGCTCCCCGACTACAGCTTTTACGCCGGGGACGACGAGCAGGCCTAGGCAGTACTGCGGATCGTAGCCGCCCGTAGGAGAAAGCTCCGATCCCGAGCAAAGCGCTTGATCGCTCCGGACGGGCTCGATCGCGAAATATTACGCGTTAATAGCGATTTAGAACGTCCGAAACGGCGATTGCGGGATGCCCGGGTGGCTGCCGTTCGGTGCATTGATGCCCGACATGGGCGACCCGATCATCCTCCACATCGTCGATCCCGATAGTCGGATGCGGGCCGAAATCGCGCAGACCGCTTTCGCCCTCGGCCACCATGCGGAAGTCTACAGCGCGGTGGAGGAGTTGGCCGATTATATGCCCGACCGGGGCCTGGCGCTCGTCCGGGACCACGAGGGTTGGGACGGAATCGGCGAAGCGATCCGCCGGTTGAGCGGAAACTCGGTATGGTTGCCGGTGATCGCATTGGCGACCGAGCCGGCGACCGACAGGGTGGTGGAGGCGATTCGCGGCGGCGCATTCGACTATCTGGGCCTGCCGCTGACTCCGGCTGCGCTCGACGGTGCGGTGGCGCGCGCAGTGGGCGAAGCCGGCGAGCACGCCGCGGCGCAACGGCGGCTCGCCGAGGCGCGTGAGCGCATCGGCACGCTGACCCCGCGTGAGCGCGAGGTGCTCGACTGGCTTGCCGAAGGACAGAGCAACAAGGCGATCGCCCATGCACTCGACATCAGCCCGCGCACGGTGGAAATCCACCGCGCGAACATGATGGCCAAGCTCGGCGCCAAGCATCCGGTCGATGCGGTGCGGATCAGGCTCGACGCGCACGGTGGAAACTAGCGAAGGGCTACCGGCAGAACCCGCCGTCGCCGCCGCGCTCGACGTGAAAATGGTTGCGGTGCGCGGCATTGTATTCAGGGCCGAGCACGGTGCGGAAGCGCTTGCAGGCGCTGCGCTGGACGACGCGCAGAAACTCGCGCTCGGCCGAAGTACCATCGTCCCAATCGTCCAGCACGCTGACCCTGCGGCCGTCGGCGAGGTGGAATGCCGCCACGTCGATCGCGGCGGCCGAGGCGTGGGCCGATCGGCGGCCGGTGCCCGCGACGTTGCGGCAGGCGTAGCTGCCCATCGTCTCGACCTGCACGATCGGGCTGCCAAGATAGACCCGCGCGGCACGGTCCACCCCGTAACGGACCCAGGCGGCGAAGGCGGCCGCCGTCGGGCAGGTGACGGGTCCCAGGTTGCTGACCGAAAACGCGCCGTTGTCCCCCGGCAGTCGGTCGAGGTCGACTGTGTTGAGCAACGAGCAACCTTCGCCGGCATAGCGGTCGGGCAACGGATCGAAGCCGGCCCCGGTCGCGCCAAGCTCCGCAAGGCACTGGCGTGCCTCGCGATTGTTCGAGATCGCACTCCCCGACGTCGGATCGCGCGGGCGCTCGGGCCGGTCGCTTCCGGGCAGCATCTGGCACCCGGCGAGTGCGAGCACGGCGAAGCAGAGGGCGATCGCGCGAAGCATGCCGTCAGTGTGCGGAAAGATGGTTAACGCAAAGTTGACCGCGCCCCGCGAACCGGCGCGCCAGCCGTTCGATCAGGAACTCAGCACCGGCTTTGGTGGCGGCACCGTGGCGAGGCTCACCCCCCAGATCGCCAGCCACGAAGCGACGAATCCGGGGATGATCTCGTAGACGCCCTCGCCACCGAGGAAGCTCGCGTTCCAGCCGAGCGCGATCCAGGCACCGACCACGACTGCGCCGGTGACGAGCCCCGCAACCGCGCCGGCGCCGGTCATCCGGTTCCATGTCAGCGAAAGCACGATCAATGGACCGAACGCCGCGCCGAACCCGGCCCAGGCGTTGGAGACGAGGCCGAGCACCTTGCTCTCGGGATCGGCGGCTATCGCGATCGCTGCAAGCGACACAAGCAGCACCGCCACGCGACCGACGTTGACGATCTCGCGCTCGCTCGCCTGCTTGCGCAAGAACAGGCGATAGAAATCCTCGGCCAGCGAGCTCGAGGAGACGAGGAGCTGCGAGCTGATCGTGCTCATGATCGCGGCGAGCAGCGCGGCGAGCAGGAAGCCGGTGATCAGCGGGTGGAACAGCAGGTTGGCGAGCACGATGAAGATCGTCTCCGGGTCCTCGATCGTCAGTCCATTGCGATCCATGTACGCGCGGCCGGCGAGCCCTATGCCGAGGGCGCCGATCAGGCAGACGAACATCCATGCCATGCCGATGTTGCGAGCCACCGGCACGTCCTTCGCGCTGCGGATCGCCATGAAACGCACGATGATGTGCGGCTGCCCGAAGTACCCGAGGCCCCAAGTCACCGCCGACAGAAAACCCACGAACGTCAGCCCGTAGCCGATATCGAGGAACCCGGGCTGCACCAGCGTCAGCGATTCGCCCGCGCTGCCCCCGGGCCCGAACATGACCACCAGCGGCATGAGCACGAGCGCGACGAGCATAATGATGCCTTGGACGAAATCGGTCAGGCTGACCGCCAGGAAGCCCCCGATCATGGTGTAGATCAGCACCACGCCGGCGGTCAGCAAGATGCCGAACATGTAGTCGCCGATGCCGGTATCGGCGAACATTCCGGCGAAGCTGGTGACGAACAACTTGCCCCCGCCGACGAGGCCCGCGGCGGTATATACGGTGAAGAACACCACGATGATAATCGCCGAAACCACCCGCAGCGCGGTGGCCTTGTCGGGGAAGCGGTTGGCGAGGAATTCGGGGATCGTCAGCGCGTTACCGTAATCGATGGTCTGCTGGCGCAGGCGCGGCGCGACCACGATCCAGTTGACCAGCGCGCCGACGAACAGGCCGATTCCGATCCACGCTTCCACCAGCCCGGCCACGTAAAGCGCGCCTGGCAGCCCGAGTAGCAGCCAGCCCGACATGTCCGACGCGCCGGCGGAGAGCGCCGCGACCGCCGGATGGAGCTGGCGCCCGCCGAGCAAGTAACCTTCGGAAGTGTCGGTCGACTTCTTCCAGGCGTAGAGCCCGATGGCGAGCATCAGGATGAAATATAGGGCGAGCGAGATCAGGGTGCCGGTCTGCATGCGGCCGCCCGTAACAAATGAAAACGCCGCTGACCACCGGCTGTCCGCGAACCGCCGGTGCGCTTTGCCGAGGAAGTTGGTCCGCGCGCGATCTTTTCGAAGCAGAAACGCGCGCGGAGAGGACTACATCGTGACGGGCTCGGCTTTCGGCAAGCCGCCACTTTCGGCCTGCTGCATCAGCTCTTCCTTGCGCGCGAGCATCTGTTCGCCGAGCACGTCGAGGTCCACGTCCGCCGCGCGGGCCTGCTGGAAGAGGTTGCCGTTCATTTTCTCCTCTTCCTTGACGTGATGTTCGACCTGCTCCTGCAGCACGGTCACCTTCGCGTCATAGAAGTCCTCGTCGGGTCCCCCGGCTTCGATCTCGTTGACCAGCACCTTGGCCCCGTCGTGCTCGACGTAGGCTTCCTTGAGCAGGGACTCGTCATCGATCTTACCCTTGAGCGCGGGGTAGAAGATTTCTTCCTCCAGCATCGTGTGGATTTTGAGCTCGGTGCAAATCTGCCGAGCGATCTGCTCCTTCCTGTCCTTGCCACTCGCCTTCTCGAATTGGGAGAACAGGTCCTCCACCTTGCGATGGTCCTGGGCGAGCAGGTGGGTCGCGTCAGTGTCGCCGGTCATTCGGGTATTTGCCATGGTTCGGTCTCCTCTGCGCCGTGAACGCGAGGAAACCGAGCCGGTTCCGCAACTTAACCTAGGTTGCGCTTGGCCTTCTTGCGTTCGTGCGGATCGAGGATCGCCTTGCGCAGACGGATGCTTGTGGGCGTCACTTCGACCATCTCGTCGTCGTCGATGTAGGCGATCGCCTGTTCCAGGCTCATGCGGCGTGGCGGGGTGAGGCGGATGGCGTCGTCCTTGCCGGTCGAACGGAAGTTCGTCAGCTGCTTGGACTTCATCGGGTTGACTTCCAGATCGTCGGGCTTGGCGTTCTCGCCGATGATCATGCCTTCGTAGATCTTCGCGCCGCCGCCGATGAACAGCTCGCCGCGTTCCTCCAGCGCGTTGAGCGCATAGGGCACGGCCTCGCCCGGGACCATCGAGATCAGCACGCCGTTCTGGCGGCCTTCGATCGGGCCCTTGTGGACGTCGTATTTCTCGTAGAGCCGGTTCATGATGCCGGTGCCGCGCGTGTCGGACAGGAACTCGCCGTGGTAGCCGATCAGGCCGCGGCTCGGGGCGGAGAAGGTGATGCGGGTCTTGCCCTGGCCACTCGGGCGCATCTCGGTCAACTCGGCCTTGCGGCGCTGCATCTTCTCGACGACCGTGCCCGAGTGCTCGTCGTCGACGTCGATCACGACCGTCTCGTACGGCTCCAGCCGCTTGCCGTCTTCTTCGCGGAACAGCACGCGCGGCCGGCTGATGCCGAGCTCGAAGCCCTCGCGGCGCATCGTCTCGATCAGCACGCCCAGCTGGAGCTCGCCGCGGCCGGCGACTTCGAAGCTGTCCTTGTCCTCGCTCTCGGTGATGCGGATCGCGACGTTGGTTTCGGCCTCGCGGTAGAGGCGGTCGCGGATCATGCGGCTGGTGACCTTGCTGCCTTCGCGTCCGGCGAGCGGGCTGTCGTTGACCGCGAAGCGCATCGCCAGCGTCGGCGGGTCGATCGGCTGCGCCTTGATCGGTTCCTTCACCGAAGGATCGGCGATGGTGTTGGCGACGGTCGCCTTCTCGAGGCCCGCGAGCGCGATGATGTCGCCCGCCTGCGCCTTTTCGACCGGCACGCGCTCGAGTCCGTCGAAGCTCATCAGCTTGGTCGCGCGGCCGACTTCGACGACTTTGCCTTCAGCGTCGAGAGCGTGGATCGGATCGTTGATGTTGATCGTGCCGGACTGGACGCGGCCGGTGAGCACGCGGCCCATGAAATTGTCGCGGTCGAGCAGGGTGGCGAGGAAGCTGAACGGGCCGCTCGTGTCGAGGCCGGGGGCGGGGACGTGGCGGGTGATCAGTTCGAACAGCGGCGTCAGGTCGCCGCTGCGCGCATTTTCGTCCTCGCTCGCGTAGCCATCGCGGCCCGAGGCCCAGAGCGAGGGGAACTCGAGTTGGTCGTCGTTGGCATCGAGGCTGGCGAAGAGGTCGAACACCTCGTCGAGCACTTCCTGCGGGCGGGCGTCGGACCGGTCGATCTTGTTGACCACCACGATCGGGCGCAGGCCCAGCGCGAGCGCCTTGCCGGTGACGAACTTGGTCTGCGGCATCGGGCCTTCGGCGGAATCGACCAGCAGGATGACGCCGTCGACCATCGAGAGGATCCGCTCGACCTCTGCGCCGAAGTCGGCGTGGCCCGGAGTGTCGACGATGTTGATGCGCGTGCCGTTCCACTCGACCGAGGTGCACTTGGCGAGGATCGTGATTCCCCGCTCCTTTTCCAGATCGTTGGAATCCATCGCTCTTTCCTCGACGCGCTGATTCTCGCGGAAAGTGCCGGACTGGCGGAAGAGCTGGTCGACAAGCGTGGTCTTGCCATGATCGACGTGGGCAATGATCGCCACGTTACGGAGGGCGTCTGACATCGTGAAGGCTTTCGGTTTGGCGGCGCGCGCGATTGTGCGGCGCAATAATCGCGCGCGCCCTAGACGAGCAGGGCGGCAGGGGCAAGCGGCGGGCGGAGGAAAACCGATGCGGCGCACCTTGCATGTCCGGCCGGTTTGTGGTCGCATCCCCGCGGGCAACTCGGGATGCGATCCGTCCCGGGAACGAGGGGGCAGCAATGGAAGTCAGCACGTCGGGCATTCTCTCGCGGATGTTTGAGATGATGAGAGGGCGTTTCGGTCCACTGCTGGGAATCTGGTTCGTCTATTTCGCGGTGCAGATCGCTTTCGGCATCGTGTTCTTCCTCGTGGTGGGCGCGTCCGCGCTCGCCGGCGGCGCGCTGGCCGATCCCTCCGCCATGGCGGGAATCGGTGTCGGCATGATGGTCCTCCTGCTGGTGTTCTACCTCGTCTATCTCCTGATCTACGTTGCTTCGTACGCCTCGTTGACCAGCATGGCCTCTCCGCTCCACCGGCCGTCTTTCGGCGATGCGCTCCATGCCGGCGTGCGCAGCGCATTGCCGCTGTTCGGAGCCATGGTGGTGCTGTTTTTCGCGTATTTCGTGCTGGCGTTCGTCATCGGCACGATCGCCGGTCTGTTGGGCACGACGGGTTCGACAGTGTTCGCGATCCTGCTGATTCCGGCGCTGATCTATGTCGGCTGCCGCCTCTCGGTCGTCTTTCCGCTGATCGCCGTCGACGGCATTCGCAATCCGATCACCGCGATCACGCGGTCGTGGAGCCTGACCTCAGGGAGCGTACTCGGCATTCTGGGAGCGACCCTCGTCTATCTTCTGATCGCAGCCGCGCTGTTCGCGGTGGTGTTCCTGCCGATGTTCGGCTCGGCCGCGATGTTGACCGACCCTGCGACGGCCATGGGTGCGGCAGTATTCTTCTTCTTCGGAATGGTGATCGTCGCGATCGTCGTTTCGATCATGGGCGCTGCGCTGGCCGCGGCCATTCATGGCGGTCTTTCGGACACCTCGGGCGATCGCCTGAGCGAAACTTTCGAATAGCCTTGCGGTTTGGCCCGGTTTCGTTCGCGCTAACGCCCGGGCTGCAACCTATTCCAACTGTGACTCCAAAGGCACATTAACCGAATGTCGTGCTTTCCCTTTTCGTAAACTCTTGAGAGGTTGCGTCTAAAGACCTATTCGCTCTCGCGAGCGAGGCCGATTTCACAGATCTCGCCCTTCACCGTTCTGGAGAGGAAATTCGATGCGCTTCACCGCTTCCGTTCGCTCGGCCCTGTTTGCAGGCGTAGCCGGGATCGCCCTTCCTTCGGCCGCCCTGGCGCAGGATGCGGTCGATCCTGCCGAAGCGGCCGCCGACCAGGAAGCCTCCGAACAGGAGGCCGAGAGTACTGCCGGCGACGTCATCATCGTTACCGCGACGAAGCGCGAGCAAACGCTGCAGGAAACGCCGGTTGCGGTCAGCGTGACCAGCGCGGAGACCATCGAACGCGCGCAGATTCGCGACATCGCCGACCTCGCCACCCTGGTTCCCTCGCTGCGCGTCAGCCAGAACCAGAGCTCGTTCGCGACCAGCTATTCGATTCGCGGCTTCGGCACCGATGGTAACAACATCGGACTCGAGCCTTCGGTCGCCATGTTCGTCGACGGCGTCTATCGCAGTCGTGCGATCTCGCAGATTTCGGACCTTCCCGACATCCAGCGGGTGGAAGTGTTGCGCGGACCACAGTCGACCTTGTTCGGCAAGAATGCCAGCGCGGGCGTGATCTCGATCATCACCAAGGAGCCGGCGTTCGATTTCGGCGGCATGGCCGAGGCCAGCTACGGCAACTACGACGCCATGGTCGTGAAAGGCTACGTCACCGGTCCGATCAGCGAATCGCTCGCTTTCAGCGCGGGTGCGGGCCTCAACCGGCGCGACGGCTACCTTACCAACGGGTTCAATGGCGAGGATATCAACGACCGCAACCGCTGGTTTACCCGCGGCCAGCTGCTGTTCGACAACGGCGGGCCGCTGCGCGTGCGCGTCATCGGCGATTACGACAAGATCGAAGAGCGCTGCTGCGGCGTGGTGAACGTGGTCCCTTCGGCCGAGACCGGAGCGATCCAGTTGATCGGCGGACAGCTGAACGACTTCCGCGACAACCCCGACGGCGACGTGATCTTCACCGATGTCGATCCGATCAACAACGTCGAGAACTACGGTGTCTCGGGTCAGATCGACTACGAGCTTGGCGCGGTCACGCTGACCTCGATCACGGCCTATCGGGAAACGCACCTCTCGGCCAATCAGGATGTCGACTTCACCAGCGCGGCGCTCGCATCGGGCGCGAACATCGGCGACGCGGACCTCGATACCTTCACCCAGGAACTGCGCGTCGCGTCGGATTTCGACGGGCCGCTGAACTTCCTGCTCGGCGGGTACTACTTCGACGAAACCGTCGATACCTCCGACAGCATCGTGTTCGGTGAGGACTTCCGGCCTTACGCCAACCTGCTGTTGCAGGCCGCGACGGGGGGTGCGCAGAACATCAACACGCTCGAAGCGACGCTTTCGGCCCTCAACGGCCAGAATTACTCCGGCCAGTTCTTCGCCGAGGGACAGGGCTTCTTCAACAATATCGTACAGGACAACGAGGCCTACTCGATCTTCGGCAACGTCGATTTCGAGATCACCGATCGCCTCGTGCTGACGGTGGGTGCGAACTACACCAGGGACAAGAAGCAGATCGTGACCGACTCGGTCAGCACCGACGTGTTCTCGAACATCGATCTGGTAGCCTCGGGCAACCGGGCGATCTTCGCGCAAGGGCTGGCCACGCAGGTCGGCACGCTGCTCGGCCTCGGCCGCCCGGCGACGCAGGCCGAGATCGGCGCCTTCGCCGGCGCCAACCCGGCCGCCTTCGGGCAGGTTTCGGCGGGCGTGCAGGCGTTTGCGGATGCGAACGATACCAACCCCGCGGTCAACCCGCTGCTGGCGCTCACCCCGTTCCAGTTCCTGCCTCCGCTGCAGAATTGCCCGAACTCGGTCGAGGATTGCGCGACCGACGACGACGACTGGAGCTACAACGTCCGCCTGGCTTACGAAGTCACCCCGACGCTCAACGTCTATGCGAGCTGGGCGACGGGCTACAAGGCGCCGAGCTTCAACCTGTCGCGCGACAGCCGCCCGTTGCCGGCCGACTTCGCCGCGCTGGTCGCCTCGGGCGATGCGGTGGTCAACCTGCGTCCCGGCACCCGCTTCGCCGAAGCCGAGAACTCGGAAGTCTATGAGGTCGGCATCAAGGGCAATTGGGACCGCGCCGCCGCGAACCTGACTCTCTTCCGGCAGTCGATCGAGGATTTCCAGGCGAATACCTTCACCGGGACTTCGTTCATCCTGTCGAACGCCGGCAAGCAGGAAACGTTCGGGGTCGAGTTCGATGGCCAGTTCAGGGCCAGCGACGCGCTCACCCTGAGCCTGGCGATGACCTATCTCGATGCCGAGTACGACAGCTTTCCGGGTTCGCCGGTCGGCGACCTTTCGGGTGAAGAGGTTGCCGGCGTTCCTGAGATGTCGGCCGTGTTCGGCGCGCAGTACGACAAGGAAATCAACGCCAGCGGAGACCGGATCATCCTGCGCGGGGATTTCTCCTACCAGTCGCCGGTTCAGGTGGTTGCCGGACTCACCAACTACATCGTGGTCGACCCGGCAACCGGCGAGCGCGACTTCGGCCCTGCGCGAGATGCGGCCCGGGCCTTCCGCCGCGAGGTCAACAGCCTCAACGCCTCGCTCACCTATGCCTTCGACATGGGCCTGGAACTGAGCGTGTGGGGCCGCAACCTGCTCGACGATCGGTACCTCACGACGGTATTCCCGGCTGTGGCGCAGGGGCGCGCGGTTTCGGGCTACCCGAACCAACCACGCACCTACGGCGTCGGAGCGCGCATGCGCTTCTGACGAAGACAGATCGTCAAACGGAAAAAGGGGGTCTCGCGGCCCCCTTTTTTGTGGCCGTACTAAAGCGCTCTCAAGGCTTGCGCGGGCTTGGCTCGCAGCAGCGGCAGCGAGCCGGCTAGAGCGAAAGTCAGCACAACGGCCAGCCCAGCGCCGAGCACGGCCAGCATCGCGCTCCAATCGGGCAGCCAGTCGAACTCGAACAGCTGGGTGATCACCAGCCAGGCAAGCGCGCTCCCGAGCGCGAAGGCGACCGCGGCGAGCGCGAGCGCGAGCAGACCGTACTCGATCAGCTGCATCGTCAGCACTTGCCGCCGGCTCGCGCCGAGCACGCGCAGGACCACGGTGTCGTAAGTCCGCGCGGCGCGCGCGGCAGCGATCGCGCCGATCAACACCGCAAGCCCCGCCAGCACCGCGACCGAAGCAGCGGCGAACGTCGCGAGGCCGACCTGGCCGAGGATCGTGCGCGCCTGCGCGAGCACTTGCCCGACCTCGATCACCGAGCTCGAGGGGAACGCGCGCACGAGGCTGCGCAGCAGCGGGCCGGTGGCGGCGCCATGGGGCAGCTCGATCGTCGCTGCGAGGTTGTGCGGCGCGTCGGCAAGCACGTTGGGGCTGAACACGAAGACGTAGTTGAAGCCCATGCTCTCCCAGTCGATCCGCCGCAGGTTCGCCACCCGCGCGGTGCGCTCGACCCCGAGCACGCTGACCGTGATGTAGTCGCCGATCCCGATCCCGGCGGCGTTCGCCAGCTCCTCGTCGATCGAGATCAGGTTCTCGCCCGCCCACATCGGGCCCCACCACTCGCCTTCGACGATCGTGTTGCCCGGCGGCACCGCGTCGGCATAGGTGAGCCCGCGCTCGCCGCGCAGGCCCCAGGCGCCGTCGGGGATCTCCTCGAGATCGGCGACGCGGGTCATGTCGTTCCTCGGCCCGTAGGCGAGCACCGAACCACGCAACGCAGGCACGGTGCGGATTTCGGCCTCGGGCTGTTCCGCTTCGACCAGCGTCTCGAACGCCGCGACGCCGTCGCGCGGGATATCGAGCACGAAGTAGTCGGGCGCCTCCGCGGGCACGCGCCGCTCGATATTTCCCCCGATAGCGGTCTGGATTCCCGCGAGCAGCACGAAGGCCGAGAGCCCGAAGCCGAGCGCGGTCACCAGCGCGCCGGTCGAGGCACCGGGGCGGTGAAGGTTGGCGATCGCGTTGCGCATCAGCGGATTCGCCGGGCGCGGCAGCCGCGTGGCGACGGCGCGGATGCCGTGCCCGAGCAGCGCCAGAAGCCCCAGCGTCACTGCCGCGCCGAGCAGGAACAGCGCGGCGAGCAGTGGATCGTTCGAGGTGAGGAGCACCAGCGCGACGATGCCCGCCAGCCCCGCCAGCACCCAGCGCAGCGCCGCGCGGTCGCGCAGCAGCGGAGCGACCCGCGCGCGCATCAGTGCCATCGCCGGAAAGCGGCGCGCGCGCAGCAGCGGCGTGGCCGCGAAGACCAGCGCGACCAGCAGCCCGTATCCGGCCGCGAGCAGCAGCGCGCCGGGCGCGAACACGAACCCGCCCTCTACCGGCAGCAGCCCCTCGAGCGCGGCCGAGAGCAGCGGCGTCACCAGCAGCCCCGCGAGCAGCCCCAGCGCACTGCCCACCAGCGCTGCGGCGCCGATCTGCAGCGCGTAAATGCGCATGATGTCGCCGCTCGTCGCGCCGAGCACCTTGAGCGTGGCGACGCTCGTGCGGCGCGCCTCAAGGTAGGATGTCACCCCGCCGCCGATCCCGATGCCCGCGATCACCAGTGCGGCGAGGCCGACGAGGGTGAGGAATTCGCCCATGCGGCCGACGAAGCGGTCCGCACCCGGCGAGGCGCGGTCGCGGGTGCGGAAGTCGAACCCGGCTTCTGGGAAGCGCTCCTCGAGCGCCTCCTCGACCGCCTCAGGGTCGCGGTCGGGCTCGAACGCGACGCGGTACTTGCTCTGGTACATCGCGCCCGGCGCGATCAGGCCGGCGCGCTGCGGCAGGCTGACGTCGACGATCACCGTCGGTCCGAGCTGGAAGCCTTCGGAGAGCCGGTCGGGCTCGTTCGCGATGATCCCGGCAGCGACGAGTTGCTGCGTGCCGATGCGGAAGCGCTCGCCGACCGCGATGCCGAGCCGGTCGATCGCGCCCTGCGCCAGCCATGCCTCGCCGGGCGCGGGGGCGCCGGCGGTGCGCCCGTCGGCAAGCGTGAGCGTGCCGTAGAGGGGCCATGCGTCATCGACCGCCTTGAGCTCGATCGGCGCGGCGTTCGCACCCGCGGTCGCCATCGCCTGCAGCCGCGTGCCGCCCGAGATGCGACCGTATTCGGCGAGCGCGGCTTTCTCTTCGGGCAGCAGGTCGCGCTGCCAGACCTCGATTTCGAGATCCCCGCCGAGCAGCACCTGCCCGCGATCGGCGAGCTCACCCTCGATCGCCCCGGTCAGCGTCCCGATCGCCGCCAGCGCGCCGGTGCCGAGGAACAGGCACACGAGCAGCAGCCGCAGCCCCTTGAAGCGCGCATTGAGATCGCGCCGCGCGATCCGCCAGGCGATGGACCAGGTCATTTCGCGGCTCGTGTATGGGATTCACGCGGAGACGCGTCCTTCGAGACGGGCTTTCGACTACGGGCCTGTGGCCCTTCGCTCAATCCCTCCTCAGGATGAGCGGATTTGTAGCTACCCCGCTCATCCTGAGGAGCGGCTGAGGAGCCGCGAAGCGGCGTCTCGAAGCTGCGTCTCGAAGGACGCGCCCCCAGGCGTGAAGCAAACTCACCCACGGCGGTCGCTCGCGATGCGGCCGTCTTCGAGGGTGACCACGCGCTCGCAACGTTCCGCCAGTTCGGGATCGTGGGTGATCACGAGCAGCGTGGCGCCGGTCTCGGCGCGGCGGGCGAAGAGGAGGTCGATGATCCCGTGTCCGGTTACGACGTCGAGGTTGCCGGTGGGCTCGTCGGCGAAGATCAGCGAGGGGCGCGGGGCGATCGCGCGGGCGATGGCGACGCGCTGCTGCTCGCCGCCCGACAGCTGCTGCGGATAGTGATCGAGCCGGTGGCCGAGGCCGACCGCCTCGAGCTCGGCCCGCGCGCGGGCCCGCACGTCGCTCTCGCCCGCGAGCTCGAGCGGGGTGGCGACGTTCTCCAGCGCGGTCATCGTCGGCAGGAGATGGAACGCCTGGAGCACGATGCCGATGTGCCCGCGCCGCGCGAGCGCCAGCGCATCTTCGTCGAGCGCGGTGAAATCCTGCTCGCCGACGCGCAGGCTCCCGCCGCTCGCGCGTTCGAGGCCCGAGAGCACCGCCATCAGCGAGCTCTTCCCGGAACCCGATGGGCCGAGCAGCGCAAGAACCTCGCCCTGTGCCACGTCGAGGTCGATTCCGCGCAGAATCTCCACCGGAGCGCCGGTCTGGCCGAGGGTGAGGGTGAGGTTGCGGGCGGAAATCGCGAGAGGGGGGCTTGTCACGCGGCTGCGATGGCATAGGCAGGCGCGGCGAACAAGGAGCCTCGCCGATGCGTCTCATACTTCCGTCGATCCTCGCCGCCTTCGCGCTCGCCAGTTGCGGGAGCCCGGCGCCCCAAAGCGAACGGGCGGCCGAACCCGCGCCGAGCGAGAGCGCGGCGGCCGAAGCAGCGCCGGTGACCGGGCCCGAGCGGCGCATTCTCGCGTTCGGCAACAGCCTGTTCGCGGGTTACAATGTGGAAGACGGCGAGAGCTATCCGGCGCAGCTCGAGGACGCCTTGCGCGCGCAGGGGATCGACGCGCGGGTCGCCAATGCCGGCGTTTCGGGCGACACGACCGCGGCGGGGCTCCAGCGGCTGGCGTTCACGCTCGACGCGCAGGAGCGGGCGCCCGATCTGGTGATCCTCGAGCTGGGCGGCAACGACCTGCTGCGCGGCCTCTCGCCCGAGGAGACCAGGGCGAACCTCGCGAGTATGCTCGACATCCTCGCCGAGCGCGACATTCCGGTGCTGCTGATGGGCATGCGCTCGCCGCCCAATTACGGGCCCGAGTTCCAGGCCGAGTTCGACGCGCTCTATCCGGCGCTGGCGGAGGAGTACGGGGCCGAGCTGGTGCCGTTCTTCCTCCAGTCGATCTACGACAAGCCGCAACTGATCCAGCCCGACCGCATCCACCCCACCGCCGAGGGGATCGAGACGCTCGTCGGCGCGACGGTGGACGAAGTGGTTGAGGCGCTGCCGGAAGAGTAGTCCTCCCCGGCACGCGGAGGGGGACCGCGACGCGCAGCGTCGGGGTGGAGGGGCACGGGCGGCTGCTCACGACCCCGCCCTCTTGAGCCTCCGCCTGTGCCCCTCCACCCCCGCCCTTCGACAGGCTCAGAGCGGCGGTCCCCCTTCCCCGGTGGGGGAGGATTAACAGCGCTCGACCGCCCCCGCGCTAACTTCCCATATCGCCGCCTCGCCTTCGATCGCGGCGAAGGGCGCGCGCTCGGTCCCCGTCAGCCAGACTTGCGCGCCGCCGGTGCGCAGCCGGGCGAACAGCGCCTCGCGGCGCAGGGGATCGAGATGCGCCGCGACCTCGTCGAGCAGCAGCAGGCCCGGCCGGCCTTTCGCCGCAAGCTCGGCGTGGGCGAGGGTGATCGCGATCAGCATCGCCTTCTGCTCGCCGGTCGAGCAGAGCGCCGCGGGCGCGGCTTTGCCGGCCATCGTAACCTCGAGATCGTCGCGGTGCGGGCCGACGAGCGTGCGCGCCGCCTGCCGGTCCCGGCGGCGGCCTTCGCGCAGCGCGGCGGCGAGGCCGGGTTGTTCGGCAGGGCCTCCGGCGGCGTAGGCGAGGGCGGGGCGGGCGAAGGGCTCGTCGGGCAGCTCGGCCAATGCTTCGGCGACCGCCGCGATCGTCCGCGCGCGGCCCCGTGCGAGCGCGCTGCCGTATTGCGCGAGGTGGCGCTCGACCCCGTCGAGCCAGACGGGATCGGGGGCCGCGTCACCCGCCAGCAGGCGGTTGCGTTCGCGCAAGGCGGCCTCGTAGCGGGTGGCGTTGCGCGCGTGGCCCGGGTCGAGCGCGAGCGCCATGCGGTCGACGAAGCGTCGCCGGTTGCCCGCGCTGTCGGCGAAGAGCCGGTCCATCGCCGGGGTCAGCCAGCTCACCGCGAGCCATTCGCTCAAGCTCGAAGCGCTGGCTTCCGCGCCGTTGACCTGAACCAGCCGCCGCGACGGCCGCTCGGCGCGCGCGAACGTGCCGAGCCGGACCGGCTCGCCGTCGCCTGTGATCAGAGTAGCGCCGACCGCGAACCCGCCTGCTCCGTCGCCGCGCGCCAGCTCGGCGAGCTGCGCGCGACGCAGCCCGCGGCCGGGCGCGAACAGCGAGAGCGCCTCTAGCACGTTGGTCTTGCCCGCGCCGTTCTCGCCGGTCAGCAGATTGAACCGCGCGGTTCCGGACAGCTCGCTGCCCGCGTGATTGCGGAAGTCGGAGAGCGAGATCAGGTCGAGCGCCATCGGAGCGCGCGCGATAGCGGCCGCACCCGGGCGAGGCCACGGGAATCTGCCGATCCTGACAAGTGGGGAAAAATCCCAACCTTTCGCATCGGTGAACGGGGCGTTCACATCCGACGTCTGACGAAATGGCGAAATTCCGCCGTTTTCCGGAATTGGCACACGCCGTGCAAAGCATTTGATGTTCGCGGGACCGCCCCTCGGACAGCACAAAGGAAGGGAAAAGTTATCATGCACGCGTTCAACGAAATGAGCAGCCGCGTCCTCGCCGCCGTCTCCGCCTTCGCCGTCTCGGCCGTGTTCTTCGCCGCCGCGATCGTCCCCGCCAGCCCCGCCGGTATCCTGGCATGAGCCGTTTCGACCCCAGCCGCCCGGTTGTGACGCCGAGCCGCAGCTTCCGCCTCGCGAAGGCCGATGGCAAGCTGCTCGGCGTCTGCGGCGGGATCGCCAACTACTTCGGGGTCAACCCTACCTGGGTCCGCGTCGGCTTCGTCGCCGGCACGCTGATCGGGTTCGGATCGCTGATCCTGGTCTACCTCGCGATCGCGCTGATCGCCGACTGAAGGGACGCGGGGCAACAGCCGCGTCCCTTTCACGTCACATCGCCGAAATCCCGCCGTCGAGCTTGAGCTCCGCCCCGGTCATGAAGCGGCTTTCGTCGCTCGCCAGATAGACCACGGCGTTGGCGATATCGTCGGGTTCGCCGACAAATTTGAGCGGGATCTGCCGCGCCAGCTTCTCCAGCAGAACATTCTTGTCGAGGTTGTGATTGCGCGCCGTCCCGTCGAGGATCGGCGTGTCGACGAACGTGGGGTGCACCGAATTGCAGCGGATGCCCATGTTGTTCTTCGCACAGTGCAGCGCGATCGACTTGGTCAGCATCCACACCGCCGCCTTGCTCGAGTTATAGGCCGGCATCGTGTCGCTCGCGATCAGCCCGGCGATGGAGCTTATATTGACGATCGAGCCCGGCGCGTGCTCGCGCATCAGCGGCAGCGCCTTCTGGCAGCCGTGGAAGATCGAATCGACGTTGACCGCGAAGCAGCGCTTCCAGTCCTCGAACCCGCAGGTCTCGATATTGCCGCCGACGCCGATCCCGGCGTTGTTGACCAGCACGTTGAGCCCGCCGAGGTGTTCGCGCGCGGCCTCGACCGCCGCCTCCCAATCGCCGGCGTTGGTGACGTCGTGTTCGAACGCGAACGCGGTGCCGCTGCCGAAGCGGTGGTTGATCGCCTCGGCCGTGGTGGCCGCGCCGCCGCCGTTGACGTCGGTGCAGAGCACGCGCGCGCCTTCCTCCGCCAGCCGCCGCGCGTGCGCCGCGCCGAGACCCTGCGCCGCGCCCGTCACCAGCGCCAGCTTGCCCGCGCATCTGCCTGCCATGTTCAGCCCTCCGCGATGAAACCGGCCGCCAGCAGCATGGCGATCCGCACGTCGACGGCATGGCCGAGCGCGCGGCGCTGCGCAACGAATTCGGCAAGGGCAGAGAGCGCCACGCGGTGGACGGTGATGTCCTCGCTCTCGGTGCCGCCGCCGTCGCCGACTTTCGTCAGCCCGCGCGCGCGGAGCAGGGTGAAGCTCTCGCTGACCATGCCGGGCGAGGACTGGAACTCGCCGAGATCGTCCATCTGCGCGACGGTGTAGCCGGTCTCTTCCTCGAGCTCGCGCACCGCCGCGGCTTCGGCCGCCTCGCCCTCGCTGCCGTCGTCGTCGCCGATCAGCCCCGCGGGCAGCTCGAGACAGACCCGGCCGAGCGGGACGCGGTATTGTTCGACGAGCAACACATGTCCGTCCTCCACCGCAAGGATCACCGCGGCGCGAATGCCGCGGGCGCGCGAGACGTATTCCCACCGGCCGCGGGTCTTGGCGACGATGTACTCGCCCTGCCAGACGACCTGCTCGGGCTGGTCGGTATCCATTCAGAAATTCCGTTCGTGCTGAGCTTGTCGAAGCACCGCTTTTTCCTCGGCGTTGCGCGTCAAGTGAAGAACGGCCCTTCGACAAGCTCAGGGCGAACGGGTCAAGGGATGGTATCTGAAAGCTAGGGCGAGACCCTAAACCTCGATCAGCCGGTCGGGCAGCTCGTTCCGGTCGTCGGCGGCGCGCGGGAAATGTTCGGCCAGGATCATGGCGACGTCGCGCACGCCCGCGGCCATCCCCTCTGCGATGCGGCCCTGTTTGATCTCGATCAGCATGTCCGCCATCGCCGCGCCCCAGACTTCGGCCGGGACCTTCTCGGCGATCGGCTGGTCGGCGACGATCTCGGCGCGGTGCTCGCGCATCGAGAGATAGATCAGCACCCCGGTGCGCCCATGCGTCCGCCGCTCGGCCCCGACCTTGAACAGCGCAACGGCCTTGTCGTGCGCGCGCGCGCTCTTGACCGGCCCCGGCACGAGCGCAAACTTGAGCGGCTGCCACAGCTGGATCACCCAGACGCCCGCGAACTTGAGCAGGCCGAGCCCAGTCAGCATTCCGAACAGCTCGCCCGCGCTCCATTCGTGCGTCCAGCCACCCAGGATCCAGTCGAGCTTCGCGAGGAAAAACTCGGGGAACAGGGCTACCACGCTCATCGCGGTGAACGCGGCGGCGATCGCCCACAATAGCGCGATGTCGCTGTAGCCGTCCGAGCGGTCGGCGAGCACGGTGACGATTTCACCCGAGGTCTCCAGCTCGGCCGCCGCTACGGCCTGGCTGACGACCTTGTGCTGGTCGGCTGTCAGATATGCCATCGCCTACCACCCCCCGGAGGCGCCGCCGCCTCCGAAA
>CAMPIX010000026.1 GCA_946886565.1 uncultured Altererythrobacter sp. | reverse complement strand
TTCGTCTTCCGCGACGGGAAATACATCGACGCCGCGGGCCAGAGCTTCCGCGATTTCCTGCGCGGCGAGCTGCCCGCGCTGCCCGGCGAGAAGCCGCGCCAGTCCGATTGGTGGGATCACCTCTCGACCGCTTTCCCCGAAGTGCGCCTCAAGAGCTTCCTCGAGATGCGCGGCGCCGACGGCGGCCCGTGGAACCGCATCTGCGCCCTGCCCGCGTTCTGGGTCGGTCTGCTCTACGACGAAGGGGCGCTCGATGCGGCGTGGGATCTGGTGAAGGGCTGGACGATGGAAGAGCGCGAGGCGTTGCGCAACGCCGTCCCCCGGCTTGCGCTCGACGTCACGATGCCGGGTGGCGGAAAGCTGCTGGATATCGCGCGCGAGGCCCTGGCGATCTCGCGCGCAGGGCTAGCGGCGCGCGCGCGGCTCAACACCGGCGGCGACAACGAGACCGGCTTCCTCGAAACGCTCGACGAGATCGTCGCCAGCGGGAAGGTCCCGGCCCAGCGCCTGCTCGACCTCTACCACGGCGAATGGGCGGGTGACGTGACCCGCGTGTACGAACAGAGCTTCTAGCTCACTCCGCCGGCTGCTCGGCCAGAACCGGGCCGCGCGGACGCAGGCGGCGCTTGAGCGCGGTCAGCGGGCGCGTCAGCAGGCCGTGCCGCTCCATCCACGTGTGGTATTCTCGGTACTTGGCGTCCTCGCCGAGCAGGTGCGCCTCCTCGGTTTTGGCGCGCCAGTAGTAGATCGCGCTGACGCAGCCGAGGAAGAAGGTGTTGCGGATCATGTCCACCGGCGAGCCGCTCGAGACGAGGAAGGGCAGGGTCGAGAACCACCAGAACAGGTTCTTCGACAGATAGGCGGGATGGCGGGTGTAGCGGTACGGCCCGTTGGTCAGCACGCCGCGATAGGTGAGGTTGGAGAAGCGCAGCCCGAACGCGACCGTCGCCCACGCGTAGATCGCGGTCAGGAAGGCGAGCCAGGCCGCCCAGAGCCACAGCAGCGCGGTGTGCCCGGCGAGCCAGTGGCCCCAGCCCGGCGTGTTCACCTCGTAGGCGAGCATGCCGTCCGGCCCCATGAAGGCGAACACCAGCGGCGGATAACAGATCAGCGCCGCGAGCCAGCCCGAGAGCAGCGGGTTGCCGCTGCGGATATGCGCGTCGAGCGGGCGGAAGGTGACCAGATAGCCGACCGTGCCGATCTGCACATCGACCACGAATAGCAGCTGGATCAGCAGCATGCCGATCGCGACCGGCTCGGCGGCGATCCGCGCAAGGTCCGCCTCGACCACCGCCGCGAAGCCGGCGGGCAGGATCGAGATCATGAACGCGCCGAAGAACGCCTTGATGATCCACGCGCGCCAGTGCTTCCTGACGTCGTCCGGATCGTAGGCCTCGCGCCCGAACAGCATCGCGCCGAAGTGCCAGGCATGGTCGCGCGGCTCGACCAGGCGGCGATCGAGCCACAGGACGTAGGGCACCGAGAGCACGAAGATCGGGATCGCGGCGACCGCGATCACCTCCATCGCGAACAGGTATTGCCCCCGCCAGTACCAGCGCGCGACGCAGTAGAGGAAGCCGATGATCGCCCAGGTCGTCCAGAGGCCGGCGAGCTTGACCGCCGAGACGCGGATCACATCGGCCAGCGGGCGCTTGTTGTCCCAGTCGATACCGGTCGAGGGGTTGCGGTGGACCTTGTCCACGAAGACCGACCACAGCACCATCGGCGCGGCCGAGAAGAACAGCGCGGCGAGCGCAGCGTAAGGGCCGGACATGCGCGCGCGCGGGCCCGGAATCCCGAATGCGTCCGCAAACTGCGGCCAGTTGCGGCACAGCACGATCCACGCAAGCAGACCGAGCAGCCCGGCGAACCCCACGCCCGCCGACACGTCGCTCGCCGGGAGGGTCTTTGCCGGGTTCGGATGCGCGCTCATCGTGAGGCGCGCGATAGCGCGAAAGGGTTAAGGAGCGGGTAAGGCCTTCACCCCGTCCCGCTTCGGACCGAGGATGCCCCGAGTGGTTAAGGGCCAGTCGTCAACGGAACGCGTGAATCGTGCCGCCGTCGTCGAGCAGGTAGAGCGTGTTGTTGGCCACGACCGGCGCAAGCGAAACCGGCGTCTCGAGGTCCATGAACAGGCTCGCCGAACCCTCGGCGATGCTCACCTTGTAAATCTGCCCCGCGGTGCTCGCGATCCAGAGGTTGTTGCCTGCGAGAACCGGGCCGGTCCAGAAGATCGCGTCTTCCTTGTCCTCTTCGTCGCGGTAACGCTGAAGCTGGGTCATCCAGCGAACCTTGCCCGTGGCGCGGGCGATCGCGAGCAGCTTGGCGTCGTCGGTCAGCGCGAAGATCCATTCGCCGGCGATCGCGGGGGTGGAAATCCCGGCGACGTTGAGCTCCCAGATCCGCTGCCCGGTGACTAGTTCGTAAGCCGCCATGCGCCCGCCCTGGCCAAGCGCATAGACGCGGCCGTTATCGATGATCGGGTCGGCGTCGATGTCGGTCAGCGAGCCGACTTCGGTCGAGATCGAGGTGCGCGCGAGCGCGTCGGACCAGAGGAACTGGCCGTTCTCGTAGCGATAGGCAGACAGCTCGCCCGAGCTGTAGCCTGCGATCACGGTGCCCTGCCCGGCGGCGGGAGCGGCGACGCCGAACACGCCCGCCTGGGTCTGCGAGCCCGATTCGTTCCACAGCTCCTCGCCCGTCGCAGCATCGAGCGCGATGATCTGGTTGTTCTGCGTCATCACGTAAACAGAATTGAAAGCGATCGTAGGCGATCCGCGCAGCGGACCAGCCGGCTGGACCTTCCATATCTCCGCCCCGGTCGCGGCATCGAGAGCGGCAACCTGACCGACGCCGTTCGTGACGTAGACGCGCCCGCCATCGTAGCTCGCGCCGCCGCCGAATGCTGCGTTCTGGACGTCGCCGGGTACTTCCATGCGATAGGTCCAGCCCCGCGCGCCGGTCGCAGCATCGAACGCATGGACCACGCCATCGGTATCGACCGCGTAAAGCATGCCGCCGCCGATCACCGGAGCGGCTGCGAGCCTGCGGCGCTCACCGCCTCCCGCGATCTGCGCGGTCCACACGCGCGACGGATTTTCGGCCAGCGTCAGATGGCCGTAGCTCTTGTCCGCGGTGCCGCCGGCCTGCGGCCATTCGCTGTTGGTCTGCGCAGGGGGGAGCACGACCGAAACGCCCGCGAGCGACGGATCGACGGTCGCACCGCTCTCGATGCGCGAAAGCACCGGCTTGCGCTCGCCGATCGTCGGCGTGGTCCTGGGCTCATCCCCGCCGAAGATACCGCACGCGCCCAGCGTGGCCGCCAGCGCAGCCACGGCCACGCCGCGAGTGAATTTCGAAAAACGAATGGAAGTCATCGGTTCAGGCCTGTCCTAAATGTCTTATTGGGCTTGCGGCCCGGCGCCTTGCGGCGCTCTGACCTGGTCGAGCACCTCGTCGACGTCCTCGATCGCATCCACCCCCAGCATGCCCGCCATCTGGCGGCTGCGCGAGCGCAGCGCCTCGGGTTGCGTTTCGTCCTTCGCGATCGAGGCGAACAGGGCGCCCGCCTCTCGATTCTTGCCCTGTTCGAGATAGGCCATCGCCATCATCTCGCCCGCGCTGCCGAAAAACGGCTTGCCGGGGACGGCCATCGGTTCGAGCCGCGCGATCACCTCGCTCGGTTCGAGACTGTCGAACGTGGCGGCGACCTGGCGGATCGTCGCCAGATCGCGCGTCAACTGCGGCGCGTCGCCGTCCGCAGCGATGCCTGCGTAGAGTTCGGCGGCTTCCGCATTTCGGCCCTGCTCCATCGCGATCCCGGCCTTGAGCAGAGCCGCCTGGGTCGCCGCGCCGCCGTCACCCTCGGCGATCAGCGGATCGAGCTGGCTGCTCGCGCCTGCGAGATCGCCCGCCTGAAGCCGGTCGAGCGCGCTGACGAGCGTTTCCGACTGCCTTTCCATCGCGGCTTCCTGGCGATGATCCCAGTAAAGGTAACCGCCGAAGGCCACGAGACCGAGCGCCAGCGCGGCCAAAAGCGGTTTGCCGTAGCGGCGGCCGAAATCGGCGTACTGGTCCTGGCGTACGGCATCGTCGACCTCACGCAGGAGGACGTCCTCGGAGGCGGCGCGCTTCTGATCGGATGTGGGGGTGAGGGCCAAGCGGTGGCTCTTTCCAATGCAATTTATGTTCGGCGCGCTGTTTAGCGGATGGGCGCATCAATTCAACTTGGAAACCCGCCTGTCCCCCGGCGAGTGAACCGCAGGTGAAGCGCGCGCGCTCTAGGCTGTATCGACATTCACCCCTGACGGCCTGCAAATGGCGGCTTTCCGAGCTTCCGGTGCTCACGTGCTGTCAGCACGCTGCGCTCCGGGTCTCGAAAATCCACCATTTTCGGCTCGCCATCATCTGAATGTCGATACAGCCTAAGGCAGGGTATCGCGCCCCATCGCCGAGGCGTAGAGCCGGCGGTAGGCGGCGATCATCGGCTTTTCGTCGAAGCGGTCGCGCGCCTTCTCGCGGTTGGCTCGGCCGAGCTCGCTGCGCAGGTCGGCGTTCGCGGCGAGCGCTCTCAAGCCCTCGCTGAGCTTTTCGGCCGAAGGATGGACGAACCTGCGGCCGGGCTCGGCCACCATCTGCGCCACATCGCCCACGTCCATTGCCGCGACTGGCAGCCCCGCGGCCATCGCCTCGATCAGCGAAAGCGGGGCCTGCTCGCTGTCGGAGGAGATCGCGAAAATATCGAACAGGCCGACGTAACGTGCTGGATCAGCTACAAATCCCGGCAGGTGGACGCGGTGCCCGATATCATGGTGCTCGGCGGCGGCGCGGATCGCCTCGCGCTCGGGCCCCTCACCCACGATCACCAGATGCCATTCGTCGGGCAACTTCGCGAATACCGACACCAGCCGGGGGAGGTTCTTGACCTTGCGCAGACCCGCGACCGTGCCGACCCAGAATTCCCCCTTTCGCTTGATCATGCCGCGCAGCGCATCGGGCCGCGGTTTCCTGGCGAACGCCTTCGTGTCGATGCCGTTGGCGATATGCTTGACCCGTCCCAACGGCTGGTCCCACACCTCGAGCGCGATCGCCTCGAGCGTCTCCGAGGGCACCACGAGCCCGTTGGCGCGGCCGAGCGCGATCTTGCGGTAGAGATTGCGTGCAGGCTTGAGCCGCGCCTGCTCGTCCTCGTTGAAGCCGTCTTCGTGGTGGATCAACGGCGGCAGGCCGAACGCATCCTTGAACGCGGTGTGCGCCATCACCGCGTCCATCGCACCCCAGTTGTAGGTGAGCACGAGATCGTAGCCCTGCATCGCCCGCCCCAGCCGCTGCAGTCGCGCGGGCGTGGGCCAGCCCCGAAGCGACGGGAAGTTTCTTGGATAAGTGACCGGAATCTGGCGCAGTATCTGTTGCGCCGCCTCCATTCGCTCAGGTTCGGCAGACACGATAGCGTGCTCGACCTTCGGTCCGACGGCATTGATCAGCCGGACCGAACGCAATTCCTTGCCGCCCGCCGCGAACGTCGAGTGGAGGTGCAGAATGCGCGGTCCGTCGCGAGAGCCGGCGCTCATGCGGTCCGTGCGATCAGCCGGTCGATCGCCGCCATGGCCTCGGGTTCGTCGAGCAACGGCGCATGACCGATGGCGGGGACGGTGACCATTTCGGCGTCGGGATGGCGCGCAACCATTTCTTCCGCCGTCGCCGCCGAAAGCAGGTCGGACAGCGCGCCGCGCACCAGCAGCAAGGGGGCATCGCGCAAGGCTTCGAACGCGGGCCACAAGTCGGGGGGCGTGCCGCCCTCGCCGCCCTGGAACGGCTCGGCGATGCTCATGTCGTAGTCGAATCCGATGCGGCCATTCTGCTGCACCGTCATCGTGCGCTTCGCCATCGCAAGCCAATCTTCGGTCGCGAATTCCGGATGCGCGGGTGCGTGGACTTCCTCGAGCGCGCGCGCGGCGTGCATCCACGTCGGGAAGTTGCGCCCCTGCCCTACATATTCGCCGATCCGCTCGAGGCCGGCAGGCTCGACCGCGGGACCGATGTCGTTCAGCACTGCGCCGGCGATCCGGCCGGGATCCCTGCTCGCCAGCAGCATCGTCATCAGCCCGCCGAGCGAGGTGCCGATTGCGACGAAGCGTTCGATGCCTTCTTGTGCCAGCAGCGCTTCGACATCCTCGACATAGATCGCCGGCGTGTAGCTCGCCGCGTCGCGCGCATATTCGCTTTCGCCCCGTCCCCGCATTTCGGGCACCAGCACGCGGCGCTCGCCTGACAAATGCGTGGCGAGACCTGCGAAGTCGCGTGCGTTGCGAGTCAGCCCATGCATGCATACCACCGGAGCGCGGTGATCCGGCCCGGAATAGTCCCGGAAATGCAGCTTCAGACCGTCCGGGCTTTCCCAGAAGCGGTCGCTAAAGTCAGTGTCCATCGGTTTCCGGGAGTTTCCTGTGTCCAAATGCCTGCAAAGGCGGGCGCTTCATTGCCACCATCCTTGCAGGGGCGCACTATCGCCCGATGCGCGAAGAACCGCAAGCGTCACCCTATCGGCCCGATCCCGCGATCCTTCCACTGGCCCCGTGGCTCGCCGATCCGGTGGAAGCGGCGCCGTTTCCGTCTGCAACATTGCGCTTCCGCAATCGTCGCTGGGACAAGGCCGTGGGCCTCGGCGAACTAGACGACGCGGCGTGGACCGAGCACTTCGCCCGTTTCGCGCCGCTGGCCGACAACCTCCCCGAGCCACTCGCGCTCAAGTATCACGGGCATCAGTTCCGCGTGTACAATCCCGAGATCGGCGACGGGCGCGGGTTCCTGTTCGCGCAACTGCGCGATGGAACGGACGGCGGGGGCCGCCTGCTCGACCTCGGCACCAAGGGCTCCGGCACCACGCCCTACAGCCGCACGGCGGATGGACGACTGACGCTCAAAGGTGCGGTGCGCGAAATCCTCGCGACCGAGATGCTCGAAGCGCTGGGGGTCTATACGTCGAAGACGTTCTCGGTCGTCGAAACCGGCGAGGAGCTATGGCGAGGTGACGAACCCTCCCCGACGCGATCGGCAGTGATGGTGCGGCTGAGCCACGGCCATATCCGCATCGGCACATTCCAGCGGTTGCTGGCGCTCGATGAACGCGAGCACATGGCAGACCTGGTCGACTACTGTCTGACCCAGTTCCCCGGCCCGCAGCCGCCCGCCGATGCGCCGGGCCGTGAGGAGCCTGCGGTTATGCTGATGCACCAGGCGGTCGAACGGCTCGCCGATCTTGCTGCGAGCTGGATGGCCGCGGGCTTCGTCCACGGCGTGCTCAACACCGACAACATGAATGTGACCGGCGAGAGCTTCGACTATGGGCCCTGGCGCTGGCTGCCGAAATGGGATGCCGGCTTCACCGCGGCCTATTTCGACCACGGCGGGCTTTACGCCTTCGGGCGGCAACCCGAAGCAGTGCACTGGAACCTCGGTCAGTTCGCGGTCGCGCTGCGCCTGCTCGCCGATGCGCCTCCGCTGATCGCCGCGCTCGAGCGGTTCGGGCCGCTCTACATGGCCGCGGTGGCACGCCGGTGGTGCTGGCGGCTCGGCGTCGAACCGCTCGGACTGGAGCGCGATGGCGCGCTGGTGTCGGCGTGCGAGGAAGCGATGCGTGAAGGGGGCGCGCAGCCGGACGCCTTCTTCCATCGCTACCGCGGCGGACGCGGGGCGTCCGGAAAACTTGCCGAAGCGCTGGATGGCTATCAAGCGGCAGGTCCGGATCATGCCTATTGGGCGGAAACGGCAGTCGAATCGATGCTGATCGACGAGGTCGAGGCGATCTGGTCGGCGATCGATCGGCGCGACGACTGGCGGCCGCTGGAAAAGAAAATCGCCTCCATCCGCGGTATGGGAGAAGCGCACGGCGAACCGCCGGGCCCGGCAGGTCATGGGAGCTGATCGGCCGGCCGCGGAGCGCAGACATTGAATTTGTAGCTCATCGCGCCATGTGCCATTGGCCGTAGCTGTTAAGAATGCAGGGAAATCCAGCGCCCGTGAGCACCAGTGAAATCGTTTCCTTCGAACCTGCCACCGGCCGGGAGCTTTGGCGCGGGGCCACAGGCGACGTCGAAGAGACCGTCGACCGCGCCCGGCGCGCATGGCCCGCCTGGGCGGCGCAGCCGCTCGCAACCCGCATCGAGCTATGCCGCCGCTTCGCCAACGAGGTGCGCAAGCAGGCCGACAAGCTCGCCGAACTGATCGCGCGCGAGACCGGCAAGCCGCT
The DNA here is from genome assembly GCA_946886565.1 of uncultured Altererythrobacter sp. The sequence continues at coordinate 16,615 of CAMPIX010000026.1, read as the reverse complement.
GTGGGAAGCGCATACCGAGGTCGAGACCGTCATCAAGAAGGTCGACATCTCGGTCACCGCCTATGCCGAGCGGACCGGGCAGAAGAAGCTCAACAGCGCGCTCCAGGGCACCGCGGCGGTGCGGCACAAGCCGCACGGGGTGATGGCCGTGCTCGGCCCCTACAACTTCCCCGCGCACTTGCCGAACGGCCACATCGTCCCGGCGCTGATCGCGGGCAATGTCGTGATTTTCAAGCCGAGCGAGAAGACCCCGGCGGTAGGCGAATTCCTGGTCGGCTGTTTCCACCGCGCGGGCATATCGGCGGCAGTCGTGCAGCTGCTTCTGGGTGGGCCGGAAGAAGGCAAGGAGCTGGTCGGCCATCGCGGGGTGGACGGCGTGCTGTTCACCGGATCGGCGCAGGCGGGGATCGCGATCAACAAGAAGCTGGCGACCAATCCGGGCAAGATCGTCGCGCTCGAGATGGGCGGTAACAACCCCATCGTGGTGATCGACACGCCGAAGATCTCGGACGCGGCGACGCTGATCGTCCAGTCGGCCTTCACCTCGGCCGGGCAGCGCTGCACCGCGGCGCGGCGGCTGATCGTCAAGGCGAGCATGTACGACGCCGTGGTCGAAGAAGTGAAACGGCTCGCCGGCCGCATCATCGTGGGCGAACCGTTCGCCGAACCCGCCCCGTTCATGGGCCCGGTGATCGACAACCAGGCCGCGGACCAGCTCGTCGAGAGCTTCCTCTACCTCCTCTCGAGCGGCGGCAAGGCGATCCGCCACTTGACCCGGCCCGATGACGATCTGCCGTTCCTGTCACCCGCACTGATCGATATCACCGCGATGGCCGAGCGGCCCGACGTCGAACTGTTCGGTCCGCTGCTTCAGGTCATCAAGGTCGAGGATCTCGACGAAGCCATCGCCGAGGCGAACAACACGCGCTTCGGGCTTTCGGCTTCGCTGATCGGCGGCAGCCCGCAGGATTACAACCGCTTCTGGGCCAATATCCGCGCCGGCATCGTCAACTGGAACCGGCCGACCAACGGCGCCTCGTCGAACCAGCCGTTCGGCGGGATCGGGCTGTCGGGCAACCATCGTCCGGCCGCGTTCTATGCCGCGGACTATTGCGCCTATCCGGTCGCAAGCACCGAGATGGAGCAGCCCCGCGCCAGCCTGGGTGTCGGCTTCAAGGACGCCTGATCCCGCTCAGCCTCCCCACGTGACGAGGTCGATCGCGGTTATGCCCGAGGGCGTTTGCCGCGCGAACACCGCCAGGGCCGCGTCACCCTTCGCCGCACGCAGCACGCGCTCGTCTCCTGCCGTCGCGAGTGTCGACGCGTAGTCCGCGCCCTGAGCCAGCGTGTGATAGAACGCGAGCACCTCCTCGGCGGCGACCGGCGTGCGGAAATGGATCGCGCGCAGCGAACATCCGCCCGATTCGGCGCCCGCGGCCTCCTGCGTGGCGCCGTGCGGATAGATCGGAAACGCGGCGGGCATGCGCGCGGCCCAGCCGAAGTCGTGCGTCAGCGCCGCGACGCAGCGCTGCGGCGCGCCGGCGTGTCGCGCGCGGGAAACGACCGACAGGCGCGCAACGAGCGGCGGCGCCTCGCTGGTGCCAGCGGGAGCGGGAAGCGCGAGCAGCTTGTCGCGGCCACCCACGATCGCCAGTGCCTCGGCGCGGGCCGCGTCGATCGCGCGCAGCGAACGATTGGGTAACGGCAAGGCGTGATCGATCCCGCCGGTCAGCGCCGCGCTGCCCTCGTTCTGCCGTGCAAGGTCGGGATCGACCAGGATCTGGTCGCCGAGCGCCGCGAGAACCGCGGGGTCGACCGGCTCGCGCGCAGGGGCGATCGTGTCTTCGCCGCAGCCGGCGAGCGCGACGGCGCACAAGAGCATCGCTGCTGCGGTGAATCGATGCGGTTTCAACCCGTCGGGCTCCTTTGGCCGCGGAGATAACCGCAATCGGCAACCAACGGGTTAACCACACCGGCACACGTTGAAGGCGCCCCGCTGCCTCGTGGCAACGGAGCGCCTTCCGCGGCTCGGTGGGTGCCGCGCATCGGCTACAGGTGGGTGCAGCCGAAGGTCGTCAGGTTAGCGGCAGCGCGTGCTGCCCTTGTCGATCTCGCGGCCGAGGAGCGCACCGCCCGCCGCGCCGAGAATGGCGCCGAGGGTGCGGTCGCCGCGGCCGGCGATCTCGTGGCCGAGGAGGCCGCCGACGGCGCCGCCGATCAGGAGGCCGGTCGTACCGTCGTCGCGTTCGCAATAGGTGCGACCGTCGCGGCCACGCCACACGCGGCGGTCGTAGCGGTCATGGCGATCGTACCGGTCGCGGTCGTAACGGCCGCGGTCGTAGCGGTCGTAGCGGTCACGGTCGCGCCACTGGTTCGCGCTCTCGACCTCGTAGGTCGGGGCGTAGACGCCCTGATAGGCGCTGGCCGGCGCAGCGGCCTGTGCCGGCATCGCCAGCGCAAGGCCCGGTGCCGCAAGCGCCAGGGCAGCGAACTTGAAATTGATCTTGGTCATCGCTCGGTCCTTTCTTCGTCTCGCCGGACGCCGATTCGAGTCATCCGTTCGATGCGTTCATGTTTAGGCGGCCTTTCCTGAACGGAGTGCAACGCTGCGTGCAGATTTCGAAATTGCGGCAAATCGACCGTTTTCAGCGGACGAAATGCCGCTTGCCGGGCCGAATCCGCACTTCTAAAGCCCCGCGCAATGGATCACGCGCAGCCTCACATCCGGCAGTCGGGCTTCGCCGCCGGCCTCTCGGCCTATTTCATCTGGGGCTTTCTGCCGCTCTATCTCATCCTCGTGCGCGAGGTGCCGGCGTTCGAATTCGTCGGCTGGCGCATCATCTGGACGCTGCCGATCTGTCTCGTGATCGTCGCGATCCGGCGACAAGGTCCGCAGTTGCGCGAGGCCTTCGGCAGCCGACGCAGCCTGACAACGCTGGCCGCAAGCTCGGCGCTGATCGGGATCAACTGGCTGGTCTATGTCTGGGCGATCCAGCAGGGCCACGTGTTCGCCGCCAGCCTCGGCTACTACATCAACCCGCTGATCAACGTGCTGCTCGGCACCCTCGTGCTGGGCGAGAAGCTCAGCCGCCGCCAGTGGCTTGCCGTCGCGATCGCCGGCGCTGGCGTGGCGCTGCTGCTCGGCGGCGCGCTGACGACGCTGTGGATCAGCCTCACGCTGGGCCTGAGCTTCGGCACTTACGGCCTGCTGCGCAAGCGGGTCGACGTCGGCGCGCTGCCCGGACTGACGATCGAATCGGCGCTGCTGCTGATCCCGGCGGCGGGCATCGCCTGGTGGTATGCCGCCTCGCCCGCCGGCTCCTCGTTCGCACAATCGCCCGCGCTCAGCCTGGCGATCGCTCTGGGCGGGCTGCTCACCGCGGTCCCGCTGCTGCTGTTCGCGATCGCCGCGCGGCGAATGGACTATTCTACGCTCGGCTTCCTCCAGTTCCTCGCGCCGACGATCGTCTTCGTGCTCGGGCTGACGGTGTTCGACCAGCCGCTCGAGCCGGTCCAGCTCGCATGCTTCGTGCTGATCTGGATCGCCATCGCGCTCTTCGTGTGGGACATCCTCGCGCGCAGGAAAGCCGACAAGGTACTGCAAGCCTAGGCGCGAAACCTCCAGCGCAGCGTCTCGCCCGCGTGGAACGGCACGATCGCATTGCCGCCCGCGTCGAGTTCATCCGGAACCTCGACTTCGACGCGCTCGAGCGTGATCCGATCCTCGTTGAGTGGCAGGCCGTAGAAGCGCGGGCCATGCTCGCTCGCGAAGCCTTCGAAATGCGCGATCGCGCCCTCCTCCTCGAACACCTGGAGGTAGCTTTCGAGCGCGAACGGCGCGTTGAAGATGCCCGCGCAGCCGCAGGCGCTTTCCTTCGCGTGGCGCGCATGGGGCGCGCTGTCGGTGCCGAGGAAATACTTCGGGGAGCCCGAGGTCGCCGCCTTGCGCAGCGCCAGCCGGTGCTCCTCGCGCTTGGCGACAGGCAGGCAATAGGCGTGCGGCCGGATGCCGCCGACCAGCATCGCGTTGCGGTTGATATGGAGGTGCTGCGGGGTGATCGTCGCGCCGACTTTGTCGCCGGCCGAGGCGACGAACTGCACCGCGTCGGCGGTGGTGATATGCTCGAAGATTACGCGCAGCTGGGGCAACTCGCGCAGCAGCGGCACGAGGATGCGGTCGATGAAGACTTTCTCGCGATCGAACACGTCGATCTCGGCGTCGGTCACCTCGCCGTGGACGCAGAGCGGCATGCCGATCGCCGCCATCCGCTCGAGCGCGCCGCGGATATTGGCGATATCGGTGACGCCGTGCGCCGAGTTGGTCGTCGCGTTCGCGGGATAGAGCTTGGCCGCGGTGAACACGCCCTCTCGATGTCCGCGTTCGAGCTCGTCCGGATCGATATCGTCGGTGAGGTAGCAGGTCATCAGCGGGGTGAAGGAGCTATCTTCCGGCACCGCGGCGAAAATGCGTTCGCGGTAGGCGACGGCCGCCTCCACCGTGGTCACCGGCGGCGCGAGGTTCGGCATCACGATCGCGCGGGCGAACTGGCGCGCGGTGAAGTGCGCGACGCCGCGCAGCACCTCGCCGTCGCGCAGGTGGACGTGCCAGTCGTCAGGGCGGCGAATGGTCAGCGATTCGCTCATCGATCGGCCTCGAAAATCTGCGCGAGGTTGACGCAGTTGACACTGTCCTGAGTAAAACCTTCGAGGCCCCGCCTTGCCGCAATCGCGCCCGCTGCCAGCATGTTGATCCATCGTGCCATGCCGCGCCCTTGGCATATTCACGCGGTGTAGGACAGCGCCACTTGATGCGATCGGCAGGGACGGCCATTTACGGTTCAGATGACCGCGACCCGCCTGTTCGACCGCGCCGTGGTGCGCGTGAGCCCGCTGAGCGACGAGGAGGATGCGGCCGCCTTCCTCCAGGGGTTGCTCACCAACGATGTCACCGGCCCCCTTCCCGTCTATGCCGCGCTGCTTTCCGCACAGGGCAAGACGATGTTCGACCTGATCGTCTGGCCCGGCGGCGAGCGCGACCTGTTGCTCGACTGCGAGGCGGCGCACGCCGGGGAGCTGGTCAGGCGGCTCTCGCTCTACCGCCTGCGCCGCAAGCTCGACATCCGCGTCGACGAGACGGTCGCGGTGCACTGGCGCAAGCAGCTAGGTGACGGCGCTGCGCCCGATCCGCGGCTCGCCGATCTCGGCCAGCGCTGGCTCGCGCCGGTCTCGGGCGAAGATGCTGCGGCGGACGGCGACTGGCGCGTGCACCGCCTCGCCCTCGGTGTACCCGAGGGGCGCGACGAGCTCGGCGATGTGCTGTGGCTCGAAACCAACGCGGTCGAGCTTCACGGCGTCAGCTTTTCGAAGGGCTGCTACGTCGGGCAGGAGAACACCGCGCGGATGAACTGGCGGCAGAAGGTCAACCGGCGGCTGGTGGTGGTGCCGCTCGACCGGTCGGAGGAGAAGCGGCGCAAGGCCGCCTATCCCGAACTGGGTCTCGCAGTCGACCATCTGCGGGTGGACGCGATCGACCCCGCGCTTGCGCCCGAATGGCTGGCGGAAGCGCTCAGCCCGGCTGGGTAGCCAGCGCGATCGAGGTCAGCAGCATGCGCTCGGCCCGGTCGCGCGCCGCCGTGTCGGGCAGCTTGAGCGAGCGGGCGAGCGCCGATCCGATCAGTGCGTCGCCCATCGCCATCAGCACCAACGCCAGCGTGTCTTCGTGCACGCGGGTCACGTCGCCATGGGGCCCCGCCTCCTCGGGCGCGATCTCGTCGACCAGCTGATGGATCGTCTCGACGATCGGCGAGAGAGCATCTTCGTTGCCGGTCAGGATCATCCAGCTTGCAAGTGCGCCCGCGCCTTCCTTGTCGAAAGCGTCGAACGCGAGATCGACCACCTCGCGCGGGCTCCCCAGCCCCGCCCGGCTCGCGCGCACGGCATCCTTGATACTCTCGCACACGGTCTGCGCGAGATGGCGCGCCAGTTCCTTCTGCAACCCCGATGCCGATCCGAAATGATGCAGCAGATTGGCATGCGTGCGGCCGATCCGCGCCGAAACCGCCTTCAGCGTCACCGACTGCGGCCCGGTTTCGATCAGCAGGCTGCGCGCCGCCTCGAGCGCCGACTTACGGCTCTCCTCGGGGCTCAGGCGCTTGCGGGTTGCCATGCGATTCCTTGATCCATAAAATAGCCATGAAGGGGGATCGAACATGGGCCTAGAACGCGCGAGCGTCGCCGACAACCCGTCGCGCACCGCGGGCAGCGCCACGCCTTGCGATCACGCGCTCCACATCCGCGATCAGAAATTCTGCCGCGGCGGCCGCCCCGAACGCTGGTGGCATTCGGGCGATCCGGTCGCGACCGCGTGGTACAACTCGGTCTCCGCCAGCCTGCCGCGCGGCGAGAAGTTCTTCATCCAGGTGATGAAGTATTACGACGACAAGGTCCCGCCGAAGATGGCGGCCGAACTGCGCGCGTTCACCCGCCAGGAATCGAACCACGCGCGCGAGCATGTCGCGTTCAACAATCTCGCGCAGAGCCACGGCTACGACATCGAATCGATCGACAAGGGCATCGAGGAAATGCTCGCGCTGACCAAGGGCCGCCCGGTCGAATTCAACCTCGCGATCACCATCGCGCTCGAGCATTTCGCCGCCTCGATCAGCCACTGCCTGCTCACCGATCCGCGCTATCTGAAGGGCGTGGACGAGGAAATCGCCCAGATGTGGCGCTGGCACTCGATCGAGGAGATTGAGCACAAGGGCATCACCTACGACGTCTGGCTCCACGCCACGCGCGAGTGGTCGGCGTGGAAGCGTTACCGCGTGCGCGCGCTGCTGACGCTGCTGATCACGCGCCGTTACTACAACAACCGCGTGCGTGACGCGCTCGGGCTGATGCGGCAGGACGGGATCGGCGGTGCGCGCGCGAAGTGGCTGCTGTTCAGGCATCTGTGGATTTCGCCGGGTATGATGCGGCGGATGTTCGCAGACTGGGCGAAGATCCTGCTGCCCGGCTTTCACCCGTGGAAGCAGGACGACCGCGCGCTGATCCGCCGGTTCGACAGCCCCTATGCCGACGCAGTCATGCCTGCGGAGTAACCGCACATCGGATTCGCGAATTGTTAATTGACACACGTGTAAGTAACGCTTACTTACACCGTTGTCAGTAATTGCCGCGAGTCCATCCATGAACGCTCCTACCCAGATCAGCCTCGAGCGCACGCAGGCCGCACCCACGCCCGACGGCCTGACCATCACCGTGCGCGACGAACGCTTCAATCGGGATACCACGCCCAACCGCTGGTGGGCGGGCGAGCCGTTCGGCACCGCGTGGCACAACGCGCTCTCGGCCACTTTCCCGCGCGGCGAGGCGTTCTTCATCGAGGCGGTGAAGGCGCATCGCGATGGGGCCGATCCGCAGCTCGAGGCCGAAATCCGCGCCTTCGTGCGGCAGGAAATCAACCACACGCGCGAGCATATCGCGTTCAACAAGCTGGCCGAGAACGCCGGCTACGACATCAAGGCGATCGACGAGCGCGTGCGCGAGATGCTCGAGATGACCAAGGGCCGGCCCGAGATACTCAATCTCGCCGCGACGATGGCGCTGGAACACTACACCGCGATGATGGCGCACGAATTTCTCGCCAACCCGAAGCATTTCGCGAAGGCCGATCCCGAGGTGCGCGCCATGTGGCGCTGGCATTCGGTCGAGGAGATCGAGCACAAGGGCGTCGCGTTCGACACCTGGAACCACGCCACCCGCAACTGGACGCCATGGAGGCGCTGGAAGCTGCGCAGCCTGATGATGCTGATCGTTACCGGCCGCTTCTTCAAGCATCGCTGGCAGGATTCGATGAACCTGCTCGCGCAGGACGGGATCACCGGGTGGAAGGCGCGCTGGGGGCTGTTCAAGTATCTCGCGTTCACGCCCGGCGTGGTGCGGCGGATCTTCCCCGCCTGGCTCGCCTATTTCAAGCCGGGCTTCCACCCGTGGGACCACGACGACCGCGCGTTGATCGGTCTCTACGAAGGCGAATTCGCAGACGCGCTGCTACCCGCCGAGTAAATCCCCCCTGGTACGGGGAGGTGGCAGACGCCGCAGGCGACTGACGGAGGGGGCCCAGCGTAACGCCAGCGTTCTGCCGGGCCCCCTCCACCACGCCGCTTCGCGTCGCGGTCCCCCTCCCCGTGCCGGGGAGAATTATGCCGCGCGCATGTCGGGCTGCTCACCGCGTTCGAGGTCGAGCGCGTATTCCGCCGCCGCCGCTTCCTCGCCGCGCCCGCAGCTGTGCCGCGAGCGCACCGCCCCCGTCGGCACGAACCCCAGCTTGCGCAGAACACGGCCCGAGGCCGGGTTGTCGAGGAAATGCCCGGCGACGATCCGGCCGTGGCCGAGCATTCGCGCCACGTCGAGCACCGCGCGCCCGGCTTCGGTCGCATAGCCGCAGCCCCAATGCGGGCGCGCGATCCAGTATCCGAGCTCGATTTCGCCCCCACGCTCGTCGATCCCGATGCAGCCGACCAGCGCGGCGTCGCTGGCGCGCGCGATCAGGAATCGCGGAAAACGAGGGTTCTCCGGCAGCGCCACGAAATCGCGCGCATGCTGCGAGGTATAGGGCCATGGCGCGCTGGCGAGATGGCGGACCACCCGTTCGTCGGCAATCCCGCCGAAGACCTGGTTCCAGTCTTCGGGCCACGGGGGTCTCAGCAACAGTCTTTCGCTGCGATGGAACACGGCGATCTCTCCTCTTCGCCCCGCATCGCCAGATAGGTGCGATGCGTGACAATGGCATGGCGGCGAAAGATTATTTCGCCGATTGGAGAGGGAGAAACGACAAAAGGGAGACGGGCCCCCTGAAAATCAGGAAGGCCCCATCTCCCTCTTCGTCTGCCGGTCGTTAGCCCGGCTGGGACCGTCCCGTGAGGACGATCCCGTCATCGGATCGTCCGGTTATTCGGCGGCTTCCGCGAACATGTCCACCGAGACATACTTGCGGCCAAGCTTGCCCTTGTGGAATCGCACGACGCCTTCGCTGAGCGCGAACAGCGTGTGGTCCTTGCCCATCCCGACGTTCGAGCCCGGATAGAACTTGGTCCCGCGCTGGCGCACGATAATGTTGCCCGCGATTACGCCCTGGCTGCCGAACTTCTTCACGCCGAGGCGACGGCCGGCCGAATCGCGACCGTTACGCGACGAACCGCCTGCTTTTTTATGTGCCATGGTCCGGGTTCCTTACTTCTTCGCGTCGGTCTTCTTGGCGGGAGCCTTGTCGGTCGCGCCTTCCTTCTTCGGCGCGGCCTTCTTGGCGGCCGGCTTCGCTTCGGCGGCGTCGGCCTTCTTGGCAGGAGCCTTCTTGGCCGGAGCCTTCTCGGCGGCTTCCTTCTTGGGGGCAGCCTTCGCCTCGTCCTTGGCGGGAGCGGCCTTGGCCTCTTCCTTCTTCGGCGCGGCTTCCTTCTTCGGCGCCTTCGAATCGCCCACTGCGGTGATGCGCAGCAGTGTCAGAAGCTGGCGATGGCCGTTCTTGCGGCGATAGTTGTGGCGGCGGCGCTTCTTGAAAACGACGACCTTCTCGCTCTTCGCCTGCGCGATGATTTCCGCCGAAACGGTCACCTTGCCGGCGTCGGCCATCTTGTCGCCTTCGCCGGCAAGCAGGACGTCGCCCAGCGTCACCGTGTCGCCGGCTTCACCGGCGAGCTTCTCGACCGCGATCTTGTCTCCGGCGGCAACCCGGTATTGCTTGCCGCCCGTGCGCACTACTGCGAACATGGTGGTAACTTCCAATCTCGTTGCTGTGCCCCTCCCTTCGCGGAAGGCGCGCGTCCGACGCGCCGCCGATGGCGGGCCCCGGAAAGATGGGTGCCGTTAAGGGAAGAGGCGGGGCAAGTCAACGCCGGATTAGGGCCGGTGCGTCGCATCTGGCGCGGTACGCGGCGCATGCTATGAGCCGAGCGAAATGACGCAAGCCCTCCATCGCCTCGCGCTCTCGCTGCTCGCGCTGCCGCTCGCCGCCTGCGCAGCCGGCAGCGGCGACTATCCCTCGCTCGCGATCCGCGACGCCGAACGCGTGGAGGGGAGTTTCGAGACCGGCACGCCTATCGAACAGCCTTCGCCGCCCGAGCCGCCCAGTGCGGACCTCCTCGGCCGCCTGGGCCAGTTGCAGGCGCAAGCAACGGATGCACATCGGGCGTTCCTCGAAGCCGCGCCCGGCGCGCGCCGCGCCGTGGCTGCAGCCCAGGGCGCGAGCGTCACGACCAACAGCTATGCGGAAGCCCAGATCGCGCTGGCCGATCTCGATTCGCACCGCAGCCGCGCGGCGGTGGCGCTCGGCGATCTCGATCTGCTGTTCGCCGACGCGACGCTGGCGTTCGAAGTGCGCGCGCCGATCGCCGAAACGCGCAGCGAAGTCGCTGCGCTGATTGCGGAGGAGGATGCGATTCTCGCCGAGTTGCGGGGTTCGCTCTAGCGCCAGCGTGCGAGGTCGCGCCGATCCTCCGCGCGCGGTTCAATCCAATGCCAGCCATCGGCGCGCTTCTCGCGCTTCCAGAACCAGGCGGCGGATTTCAGGTGGTCCATGCAGAAATCGACCGCCGCGAGCGCCGGCCGCCGGTGGCGGGCGGCGGCGGAGACGCAGACGATCGGCTCGCCCGGCCTGAGCAACCCGACGCGGTGCGCCATCAGCAGTCCCATCAGTTCGAAGCGCGCGAAGGCCTCGTCCGCCAGCGCATGCATCCCCGGCAGCGTGAGCGGCGCATAATGCTGGAGTTCGAGCGCCTCGACCCCGCCCTCGCCGCGCACCTCGCCGACAAAGGTGCAGACCCCGCCGAGACCGGGATTGGCACTGGTGAACGGGCCTATCAGCGCGCCGGGCAAGAACGACTGCTCGAGCAGGCGAATGTCGCGCACGGTCAGCCCCCGCTGACGGGCGGCAGGAAGGCGATCTCGCTGCTCTCCCCCGCGCGGATCGCTGATTTGTCGGTCACGAGCACGCCGTCCACCGCGACCTTGGTCTCATCCGATTCGACTGCATCGCGCAGTTCGCCGCCGCCGTGGCCTTCGAGCCGCGCGCACAACGCGGGCCAGTCGAGACCGTCGGGCGCCGCCAGCGCACACTCGCCCTGCCCCGCCAGATCGGCGAGCTTGCCGAGGAACACCAGCTTCATCCGCCGGTGACCGACATATGGCGCGGCTGCGCGGGCGCCGCGCCGGCCGCGTCGAAGGCGAAGCGGTGGCGCGCCGGCTTGATTCGCATTGCCCGGTCGAGTCCGCGATCGAGCGCCGCTTCGCTGTCCGCAGAGCGCAATGCGCTGCGCAGATCGACCTGCTCCGCTCCGCCGAGGCAGGGGTAGAGTTGGCCGGTCGCGGTGACCCGCAGGCGATTGCAGCCCTCGCAGAAATTCGCGCTCAGCGGAGTGATGAACCCGAGCCGCCCGCCCGTCTCGGCAACCTCGACGTAGCGCGCGGGGCCGCCGGTGCGGTGCCGCGAAGGGGTGAGCGTCCAGCGCGCCTCCAGTGCCGCGCGAACTTCCGAAAGCGGGAGGTAGCGCTCGAACCGATCCTCCTCGACTTCGCCGAGCGGCATGAGTTCGATCAGCGTGATCGCATGCCCCCGCCCGTGCGCCCATTCGATCAAAGCGGGAATCTCGCCATCATTGATGCCCCGTAGCGCGACGGTGTTGATCTTGATCGCGATCCCGGCAGCCTTCGCCGCGGCGATCCCGGCGAGCACGTCGCACAGCCGGTCGCGCCGCGCGAGGCGCGCAAAGGTTGCGCGGTCGAGGGTGTCGAGCGAGACGTTGATCCGCCGCACGCCCGCGGCGGCGAGCGCATCGGCGTGTGCTGCAAGGTGGAGGCCGTTGGTGGTCAGCGTCAGTTCGTCGAGCCCGCCATCGATGTTGCGACCCAGCGCGCGCACGAGATCGAGGACGTCGCGGCGCACCAGCGGTTCGCCCCCGGTCAGCCGAATGCGCCGCACCCCGCGCGCGATGAAGCCCAGCGCGAGGCGGTGAAGTTCCTCGATGTCGAGCAGGTCGCGACGGGGCAGGAACGTCATCCGCTCGGGCATGCAATAGGTGCAGCGCAAGTCGCAGCGGTCGGTCACCGAGAGGCGCAGGTAGTCGATCCGGCGGCAGTGGGAGTCGACGAGGGGCGCGTGGGCGTCCATCGCGCTATTGTGCCGGATTTCCGGCGCCGTTTCCATCGAGCTGCAGGTATTGCCCGGTTACACCCGGCGCGGCGGCGAGGTAGCGTTCGGCTTCGCCCAGCGCCGCGCCCTCGCCCGCGACGCCGTTGACGCGCAGCGGCGCGTACTTGCGCGCGAGCCCGGTTACCACCGCGACCCGCCAGGCGCGATGGATATGGCTGGCGGGGCCGAAGGCGATCAGCAGGTCGTCGCCCGCGGCGAGCGTCTCTTCGGCGTAGGGCAACCAGTGCTGGTCGAACACGCTCGCGGCGGCCAGCGGATCGCCCGGCAGGTCGTCCACCGCGACCAGCTTCATTCGCGGCGCTCGCGGGTGAGCGTCACGCCGATCTTCTCGTTCGCCTCGGCGATCGCGAGCTTGACGATCTTCACCGTCACCGCCTCGACCCGCGCGTCCTGCAGGAACAGCGTCTCGCAGATATGGTCGGCGACCGCCTCGATCAGCTTGAAATGCACGCCGGGCGGGAGTGCCTCGGTCGCGGCGAACTTGAGGTCCATGTAGTTCTTGCTCGCCTCGAGCGGGGTGTCCGGAGCGTAGTGCGGCGCGCACTTGAGCCGCGCGGCGATCGAGATGCGCAGCGGCTGCGGCTTGCCGGTCTCCTCCGAGTAGATGCCGGTAAGGACATCGTGCTCGAGATCGGCGACTTCGAGGATCAGCGAATCGGACATGCACCGCGCCTTAGCCGGGATTCGACCAGCGCGCGAAGATCGCGGTCGGGAGCAGGCGGCCGCCCTGCCCCTCTTCCCGCACCGCGAGATCGCCATGTTCGATCGCGCCCGGCAGATCGGCGAAGAGCTCCGCCAACAAACCGGCAAGGGCGAGACTGCTCATGCGCACGGCATAGACGGTGAGGAACAGGAAGCGGCTGTCGCCATCGAGCAGTTTGCGGCAATCTCCGACGAGGCCGGGCAACCCCTCCTCGAGCCGCCAGACCTCGCCGCCCGGACCGCGGCCGAACTTGGGCGGATCGAGGATGATCCCCTCATAACGCCGCCCGCGCCGCACCTCGCGCGCGGCGAACTTGGCCGCGTCGTCGACCAGCCAACGGATCGGGCGGTCCTCCATACCGGAGAGCGCGGCATTCTCGCGCGCCTGCGCGACCGATTTCTTCGAGGCATCGACATGCGCGACCTGCCCGAAACGGCTGAGCGCGAGGCTGCCAACGCCGGTGTAGCCGAACAGGTTGAGCAGTTGCGCATCGTCGCGATGGCCGAGTTGCTCGCCCATCCAGCTCCACACCGGCGCCATGTCGGGGAAGAAGCCGAGATGGCGGAACGGGGTGCATTGTGCGGTGAAGCGCACGTCCTCCCACGCGAGCGGCCAGCCGTCCTGCGGCACGGGCTCGGCGAACTGCCAGCGCCCGCCGCCGTCGTCGTCCGAGCCGGGCACGAATTCGCCGTGCGCCTGCCAGTCGGGCAGCCGCGGCGCCCACATCGCCTGCGGCTCGGGGCGGATGAAGCGATAGGCGCCGTAACGCTCGAGCTTGCGGCCATGCCCGCTGTCGACGAGGCCGTAATCGGCCCATCCCTTGCCGGCCATCACCAGCGGCTGCTCTAAAAGCTTGGCCATCAGCGCTCAGTCACAAGAAGATTTTTCGCTCGCAGAGGCGCAGAGGCACAGAGGAGTTGCACTCGGCCGCAGGCCGCTTCAGCATTTGCACCGCCGCGGCAGAGGCCGCGATGCAGATTTGAGCGCGGCTTCGCCGCGAGCGCAGTCTCTCTGTGCCTCTGCGCCTCTGCGCGCGCATAAAATGGCACCGCATTCACATTCACCGCACAGCGCTCGCATGTTCGGCGATATACGCCGCCACTGCGTCGTAATCGCCGGGCAGTTCGACCATGCGCTCCTCGCGCTCGAACAGTTCGCCGACGCGCAGGGGGAGTGGGGGGCGGGTGCCGGTCGCGCGCTCGACCGCGTCGCGGAACTTGGCAGGATGCGCGGTGGCGAGAGTCACGATCGGCACGTCGGCCGGCAGATCCTGCGCGCGCGCAGCGTGGAGGCCGATCGCGGTATGCGGGTCGATCGTTTCGCCGCAGCATTCCCACGCCCAGCGCATCGCCTGCGCCATGTCGTCCTGATCGGCGCGCGCGCTGGTGAACAGGCCCGCCACGCCCTCCCCGGTGATATTGGCGCGTTGCGCATTGGTGAGCCGCATCGCCTTGCTCGCTTCGAACCCGCGCATCTGCTCGGCGAGCGCCACCCCGTCGCGCCCACCGGCATCGAACAGCAGCCGCTCGAAGTTCGAGCTGACCTGAATGTCCATCGAAGGCGCCGCGGTGGGCGTGACCGCGCCCGCGGAATAGTCGCCGTCGGAAAACGCGCGGTGGAGGATGTCGTTGACGTTGGTCGCCACCACCAGCCGCTCGATCGGCAGGCCCATCTGCGCCGCGACGTAGCCGGCGAATACATCGCCGAAATTGCCCGTCGGCACGCTGAAGGCGACCTTGCGCTGCGGCGCGCCGAGCTGGAGCGCGGCGGCGAAATAATAGACCACCTGCGCCATCAGCCGCGCCCAGTTGATCGAGTTGACCGCACCGAGGCTCAGCGTGCCCGTGACCGCCGGATCGGCGAACATGCGCTTCACCATGGCCTGCGCATCGTCGAAGCTGCCTTCGATCGCGATGTTGTGCACGTTGGGCGCGAGCACGGTGGTCATCTGGCGGCGCTGGACGTCGCTGACGCGCCCCTTCGGGTGGAGCATGAAGATCTCGACGCCCTCGCGCCCGGCGACCGCGTCGATCGCCGCCGAGCCGGTGTCGCCGCTGGTCGCGCCGACGATCGTCAGCGTGTCGCCGCGGCGGCCGAGGAGTTCCTCGAACAGCAGGCCGAGCAATTGCAGCGCGACGTCCTTGAACGCCAGCGTCGGTCCGTGGAACAGTTCGAGCAGCCAGTTGCGCTGATCGAGCTGGACGAGCGGCGTCACCGCCTTGTGCGCGAAGCGGGCGTAGGCCTGCTCGCACAGTTCGCGCAGGCGCTCGGGCGCGAGGCTGTCGCCGACGAAGGGCTGCATTACGCGCGCGGCGAGCTCGGCATAGGGCAGCCCGGCGAGCGCGGCGATCTCGTCGCTGGAAAGGCGCGGCCATTCGCGCGGCAGGTAGAGCCCGCCGTCGCTGGCGAGCCCGGCGAGCGTCACGCCTTCGAAATCGAGCGCCGGTGCGCTGCCGCGGGTGGAGACGTAGTCCATCGGGTCGAGCGGTTAGCGGCGCCCGCTGCGCACGGCAAGCAAGGGGCTCTTAGCGGCACACAAGCCCCCGTTCGTCCCGAGCTGGCCAAGGGGCTTTGCCGAGCGAAGCCGAGGCTGTGTGAGGCAAGAGGTTCTCGGCTGCGCTCGAACCGGTCGTTCAGCCTTCGGCTGTGCTGCGCAACCGACAAGCTCAGGACGAACGGACATTGTTTGTCTCGCATTCCAGCTCGCGCTTCAATTTGCTCAGCCCGCTCGCCGCCGCCGCGGCATGCGGGCCGATCCAGCGCTCGTGGATCGCCTGGATCGGCATGGCGTCGAGGTAGTTGAAGCGCTCGCGCCCCTTGCGCACCGGGACCACGAGCCCCGCATCCTCGAGCACCTTCAGATGCTGCATCACGCTGCACCGGTTCAACTCGGAAAACGCCTCGCACAGCTGACCGGTGGTGAGGGGGCGCAGCTTGAGCGCGTCGCACATCGCGCGGCGCGCCGGGTTGGCGAGCGCCTTGAAGACCGGATCGAGAGCGTCTTCGTTTGACATGTTGTGTTTTTATAACATATTTGAAAGCGACTCAAGAGGAGACTTCGGCGATGGAACTGAAATTCAGGGTCGCGGCGCGGATCGCGAAGCCGGTGCACGAGGTGTTCGAGGCGGTCGCCGATCCCGGCCAGCTCTCGCACTATTTCACCACCGGCGGCGCCAAGGGCCGCCTCGAGACCGGCGCGACGGTGACGTGGGATTTCCACGACTATCCGGGCGCGTTCCCGGTCCATGTGATCGAGGTCGTGCCCGATGAGCGCATCGTGCTCGAATGGCAGGCCAGCGAAGGCGAGCCCCACAATGTCGAGGGCGCCGAGACGAGCGAGGCCGACTACCGCACCACGGTGACGATGACCTTCAAGGCGACGGACGACGGCCGCACGTTGGTCGAGATCGCCGAGGAAGGCTGGCGCGAGAACCCGGGCGCGCTGCAGGCAAGCTACGGCAACTGCCAGGGCTGGAGCCAGATGCTCGCCGCGCTCAAGGTGTGGCTCGAGCACGGGATCAATTTGCGCGAGGGCATGTACAAATAATCCTCCCCGGCACGGGGAGGGGGACCAGCCGCAGGCCGGTGGAGGGGCACATGCGAATGATCGGGATGTCGAAAGTTCGGAGCAACCGCCCGTGCCCCTCCACCCCCGCTACGCGGGCGGCCGCTCCGAACTTTCGACATCCCGATCATTCGCATGTGCC
>CAMPIX010000025.1 GCA_946886565.1 uncultured Altererythrobacter sp. | reverse complement strand
CCGTGAATGGCGGCACCTCCTCCTCGCCCCAGACGGGCGAGCGCACCGCTGCGAGGCGAGGGCCCCCGCCGATCGCGGCGCGCACCTGCGCGGGTGCCTCCACCGGCTGCGGGTCCTCGGGCGGGGTGGCGGCTTGTTCCGCGGGAGTCATGCAGACGTGGAGATAGGGCATCCACACGTCGCCGAACTCGGCCTTCTGGTACCACACGTCGAGCACGTCGTAAGAGGCCCAGCACCCGTCGGGCTCGCGCAGGCGAATGCCTTCGCCGATGCGCGGGACCGAGGCGAAGCGCAGGCGGTCCTGCGTCTGGTGGGTCTCGTTCTGAACCTCGATCTCGATCACGGCTGCGTCCCCGGTTCGCCCTTTTGCCGCGAGGCTAGAGATCATTCCTTGCCGAAAGGTAACGGGCTGCTCGCCGCGCTCCGGTTTCGCTTGCCGCCGGGTCGCCGCGCGCTACCATGCGGGATAATCCACGCGGAGGAATCGATGGGCCTGACACTGACGCTGATCATGATCGTGGCGGTTCTGCTGATCTTCGTGCTCACCGCGGTACGCGTCGTCCGGCAGGGTTACGTCTACACGATCGAGCGCTTCGGCAAGTTCACCAAGGCGGCCGATCCGGGCTTGCACATCATCACCCCGTTCGTCGACCGGGTGGGGCACAAGATCAACATGATGGAGCAGGTGCTCGACATTCCGGGGCAGGAGATCATCACCCGCGACAACGCGATGGTCGGGGTCGATGCCGTGGTGTTCTTCCAGGTGCTCGACGCGGGCAAGGCAGCGTATGAGGTATCCGGGCTTTATAACGCGATCATGGCGCTCACCACCACCAACCTGCGCACCGTGATGGGCTCGATGGACCTCGACGAAACGCTGTCCAAGCGCGACGAGATCAACGCGCGGCTGCTCAGCGTGGTCGACCACGCGACCTCGCCCTGGGGCGTCAAGATCACCCGCGTCGAGATCAAGGACATTCGCCCGCCGCTCGACATTTCCGAGGCGATGGCGCGGCAGATGAAGGCCGAGCGATTGAAGCGCGCCGAGATCCTCGAGGCCGAAGGGGAGCGCGCGAGCCGCATCCTGCGCGCCGAGGGCGAGAAGCAGAGCGCGATCCTCTCTGCCGAGGGCAAGAAGGAAGCCGCGTTCCGCGACGCCGAGGCGCGCGAGCGCGAGGCCGAGGCCGAGGCGAAGGCGACGCAGATGGTCTCCGACGCGATCGCGCAGAGCGGCAACGCGGCGATCAACTACTTCGTCGCGCAGGAATATACCAAGGCGGTGGGCAAGTTCGCGACCAGCCCCAACGCCAAGACGATCCTCTTCCCGGTCGAGGCTACCCAACTGATCGGTTCGCTCGGCGGGATCGGCGAGCTGGTGCGCGAGGCGATCGGACCGGCCGAGCGCGCGGCTGCTACCCGCGCGCCCGACGCCGGCACCCCCCTGCCGCCGCAGCGCGAGCGCGTCCCGCGCACCAGCGTGCCGCGCGCGGGCGATAGCGAGCGCCGCTGATGGACTTCCTCGACGGCCTCGATGCGCACTGGGTGTGGGTCGCGCTCGGGCTCGCACTCGCGGGGCTCGAGATGCTCGTGCCCGGCGTCTACCTGTTCTGGTTCGCGATTGCCGCGCTGCTTACCGGGGCGCTCACCTGGGCCTTCGACCTCGGCGTGCCGATGCAGATCATCGACTTCGTGTTCCTCTCGCTGATCGCGGTGTTCTCGGCACGCCGCATCCTGCGCGACAGCCCGATCGTCAGCGCCGACCCGCTGCTCAACAAGCGCGGCGGGCGGCTGGTGGGCGAGACCGCATTGGTCACGCAGGCGTTCGACGGCGGCACGGGCCGCATCCGCTACGGGGACAGCGAATGGCTCGCGCGCGGTCCCGACGCGGCGGCGGGCGCGCGGGTGCGCATCGTCGGCCACGAAGGCTCGGTGCTGCTGGTCGAACCGCTGACGCTGCTCGCCGACGAGGGGACGAGCCCCCCGCTGGAGAGCTAGGCGGCGCCGCGGGTGCGGTCGGAGAAGCGGCCGTGCTTGCGGTAGCGGGTCATCCAGCGGTCGAGGAACAGCCCGAGCGGGCGCGGCTGGATGCCGAGCTTGTCGAGCCCCGGCTGCGCGCCCGAGGCGATGTTACCCTGCCGGAGCATCGTCCATTGGTCCGCATTCATGGGCGTGCCCGGCAGCGCGGCGAACAGCGCCGAGAGCATGTCCGGCATCGCGATCAGGTGGCGCTCGCGGCCTTGCGCCGCTGCGATCCGCCGATGCAGCTCGATCATGGTGATCGTCTCGGGGCCGGCGACCTCGTAAATCCTGCCGCCGTGACGCGCCGGATCGGCGAGCGCCGCCGCAACCGCGTCGGCCGCGTCGTCGACGAACAGCGGCTGCAACTCCGCGTGCGGAGCGAAAACCGGCACGATCGGGAACGTGGCGATCGCCTCGGCGAGCATGTGGACGAAGCCGCCGTTTTCCGCGAACAGCAGCGAGGGGCGCAGGATGGTCGCGCCCGGGAATGTGGCGAGCACTTCCTCCTCGGCCTTGGCTTTCGCGTGAGCGTATTCGGCAGGCGAATCGGCCTCGGCGCCGATCGCGCTGATGTGCACCAGCGCGCCCACGCCCGCATCGCGCGCGGCCTCGGCGACGTGCAGCGCGCCGCCGCAGATCAGCTTCATCAGGTCGCCCTCGAACGAACCGGCGAGGTTGACCACCGCGTCCGCGCCGGCGACCGCCGCGGACACCTGCGCGCGGTTGCGCACATCGCAGCGCACGAACTCGATCTGGCCGAGATTGGCGAGCGGCTTCAAGGAAAACGCCTTGTTCGGTTCGCGGCTCGCGATCCGTACGCGCGCGCCGCGTTCGAGCAGCGCCTGCGCCACGTGACGGCCGAGAAAGCCGCTGCCGCCGGTCATCGCGACCAGCTTGCCGTTCAGGGACCTGCCGTTCTGAGAGTGTTGTACCGCCATAGCCCTTGCCGTTCGTTGTGCGCGCCGTGCCCGCCGCGAATCCGCCGCCGCATTGCCCCAATGCGCGGCTTGCCGCAACCGCCGTCGAATCCGTTGACAACGTGCCACCGCCTTCGCTAGTGGCCCGCCCCTACCCGCGAGCCGGACCTCGACGATCCGGACCGCATCCGTGCCCAGATGGCGGAATTGGTAGACGCACCGTCTTCAGGTGGCGGCGCTCGCAAGGGCGTGGAGGTTCGAGTCCTCTTCTGGGCACCATTTGTTCCAAACTCAAACTCGGCGTAAAGCTGGACAAAATGGCGGAATTCTGCCATTTTCTGATCATCAACCGTCCGGCTTTGTCCACTCGTTTCCACACGCATCCAAGGCTGTTGGGGGCAAAAAATCGGGGCTTGCCCCCGGCTCAAGAATGCCCCTTGCCCCTATGCGAAAGATGCGAACATCAGATTGGGCAATCCGGCTTTGAGAGGAGGCCGAGTTGCCGCTGTCCGATTCTGCGATCCGTGCGTTCAGACCGAAAGAGAAGCGATACAAGAAAGCCGACCAGCGCGGTCTCTTCATTGAGGTCGAGCCGAATGGCTCGAAGCTCTGGCGCTGGAAATATCGCATTCACGGTCGCGAGAAGCGGATTTCGCTTGGACGCTATCCAGACGTATCGCTCTCTCAGGCACGACGCCTGCAGGAGGATGCGCGCAGGCTTCTCGAAGAGGGAAAGGATCCCTCGATCGAGCGTCAGAAGGCCCGCCTCGTTGCGTCCGTAAGCGCGGAGAACACGTTTGGCGGCGTTGCGCGCGAATACATCAACATCAAGATGATCGGCGACCAGCGCGCCGAAACGACAATTGCTAAGGCCCGCTGGTTGCTTGACCAGCTTAAGCCACTTTGGCCGCTTCCGATCGCAGAGATCAAAGCTCCGGAAGTCTTGGGAGCACTGCGGCGGATCGAGGCGAAGGGCAAGCACGAGACCGCCCGCCGCTGCCGGTCGTTTGCAAGCCGGGTTTTTCGCTATGCTGTAGCGACGGCCAAGGCGGAGAATGACCCGTGCTCGGTTCTGCGAGGCGCGCTAATCACTCCCAAAGTAACGCACTATGCTGCAATGACTGAACCATCGCAGGTTGGTCAGCTGCTACGATCAATCGACGAGTATACCGGCAATACAATCACAAGGATTGCGATGCAGGTCATACCACATGTGATGTGCAGACCTGGCGAGCTTCGACTTGCCGAATGGAGCGAGTTCAACCTCGACGAGGCTAAATGGATGATTCCGATGGGCCGGATGAAGTCGCGGCGGCCTCACTCGGTTCCGCTCTCGGAGCAGGTTCTTTCCTACCTTTGCGACATGCGGCAGTTGACCGGTCCGACCGGTTTTGTGTTCCCAGCCTTCCACACCACCAGACGTCCAATGAGTGAGAATACGATCAATCAGGCATTCCGGCGGATGGGATATACTTCCAATGAGATGACAGCCCATGGTTGGCGAACGACTGCATCGACGCTTCTCAATGAGTCCGGGAAATGGAACCCTGACGCGATCGAGCGGTCTCTGGCCCACGCGGACTCCAATGCCGTGAGGGGTGCCTATAATCGGGGTCGCTACTGGGTCGAGCGTGTCGAGATGCATCAGTGGTGGAGCGACTATCTCGACGAGTTGCGCGACGGAGGAGATGTCATTCCCTTCAAGAGAAAGGCTCGTGTGTGACGTGGGTTATGCTCACTCAAGAGGGAAGTGTGGTCTTAAGGAGCGCATTCCCATTGGAATGGTGCAAGATTCACAAGTGCTTGCTAGAGCCTAGCCAATGAAGACCGAACTCGATCATCTGCCCCCGCAAAAGCAGCGCGAGATCGAGCGCGTGGTGCAGCTGATCTTCGAGGAATTCGACGATGCCTTCGCGCTTGCGAGGCACGAATGGAAAAGGTCGGGGCGGATCCTCAAGGTGATCCTCTACGGCAGCTATGCGCGCGGAACCTGGGTCGACGAGCCGCATACCGCGAAGGGCTACCAATCGGACTATGACCTGCTCATCATCGTCAACGACAAGCGCCTGGTCGACCGAGTGAAGTACTGGTCGAAGCTCGATGACCGGCTGATGCGCGAATACGGTGTCACCGGGACGCTTAAGACCCCGGTCAACTTCATCGTGCATACCTTGCAGGAAGTGAACGACGGGCTCGCGCATGGGCGCTACTTCTTCATGGACGTCAAGCAGGACGGGATCGCGCTGTACCAGTCCGACGACACCGAGCTGCACACGCCCAAGCCAAAGACGCCGACACAGGCGCTTGCGATGGCGCAGGAGTACTTTGAAGAGTGGTATCCCAGCGCCATGCGCGCGCACGTCAACTTCGGCGATGACTTGGCGCGCGAGTGGAACAAGGACGCGGCTTTCATGCTACATCAGGCGACAGAGCGCCTTTACCACGGCGTCCTTCTAGTCTGCACCTTCTACACCCCTCATGTGCACAATCTCGGCTTCCTGCGCACCCAGGCCGAACGCATCGATCCGCGCCTGACTTATGTCTGGCCGCGCGACACCAAGCGCGACCGCGCGCGCTTCGAGAAGCTCAAGGAAGCCTACGTCAAGGCGCGCTACTCGAAACACTACCGCATCACCAAGGAAGAGCTCGAATGGCTCGGCGAGCAGGTCGAGGAGCTTGGTCGAGTGGTCCATGTGGTATGCTCGGAACGCCTCGAAAAACTCAAAGCCGATGCGAAGGCGCGCCCCGACAAAGCATAGTCATGTGCGCCCCCGGCGCGATCGGGGAGCGCGATGTCAGCTATTTGCGATCCGACACAGCTCGCCGTGTCCGCTTAACCTTGTCTCCATCGGGGCAGGCTAGATACGACACCGTGGCAGCTACCAAACAACGTGCCGGACAACTCCGAGCCCTTCGCTGGGCTCAAGGATCACGGTGCGCGGGGTGCGGCGAGCATGTTCCGAGCAGTTCCCGGCTCAAGCGATACGATCCCGCCTATCCAACATTCGATCACGTCACGACGCGCAGCACCGGCGGCGGGAGAACGCTCGGCAATGGTCTTCTGAAGCACCAGCGCTGCAATCAGCAACGCGCTAATCGAGCGCCCACCGGGTGCGACCTGGTTTGGCTTGAGCTGGTCACGGCACGGCTTTCAACGCGTCCGAAGAGCTTCAGGCCGACCTTCAAAGGCGGTGTTCGCAACCTGCGCTAGCTGCATGCATTGAGCGGTAGTGCTACAAATGGACTGCTTCGCCAGTGCAGCACGCGTGCAATCTAGCTGCAGGGATTGGCGCTGAAAATGAGATTGTCCGGAGGGGTCTGGTGTATGTGTAGTATTAGGATCGCGAGATAAAAGCGCCGCCGTCGGTCGGGGCGCAGGTGGTTGGTTTTGTTGAGTAATATGAGACGGCACGCAAAGCAGCCCGGCGCCGCCTTCCCGAAAATTCCGTTTCTTTTCAAGTTGCTTCGCGACGGCGGTCGGTCGGACTACGCCCAAATCGACTCCCCAGGTGTCGCAAATGGCATGGCCGTTATCGTCCCTCCGGATGCGTGCGGATGCATTCTGTCCAAGTCCGATGACAGATCGGCGCGACAGCGTGGAAACTACAACTCCAGCGTAGAAACGTCATGTGGCGTTATCAGACTTTCTCGACCGATAATCAGTGTCGATGGCGGGCCTGACCTGCGCCCCTCCATGTCCCTAGGTCGGTCCGTCATCACCCGAAAGATGAAAAGGACCGACCCGCATGCCGAAAGCAGAAGCAACAGATCAGGGGACCGAGCGGAGATACCAGTCCACGATCGAGCCGATCGCGATGCGCGTTCCTGAAGCCTGTCGCTATCTCGGGATCGGGCGCAGCACCCTGTATATCCTGATCGCCAATGGCGAGATTGAGTTCATCAAGCTCGGTAGTTCGACGCTTGTCCTGACCGAGAGCTTGAGAGCGCTCGTTGAGAGGAGGCGCAATCCAGCCGCTGGTCCCGCACCAGTTGGTGTTGAATGACCATGCATCCCGACCTCATGAAAGCTATCGTGCTCGCGGCGATCGCCGAGACGCCGGACCATGCCAAGCGCAAGCTTGTCTCGACCGTTAGAGAGCGACGCGAACGCGTCGAGGAAGCGCTTGCCGCGTGCATTATTGTCGAGCTCTCGAGGCGAACCTAGTGAGTGAAATCGGCGGCAGCTTCGCGCCCTGATCTCGGTCATCAGCGTTCCACTGCCGATCGCTTGAAAGCCGACCTCGTTGTGGCTGGTCGGCGATTGCAACCGCACGCGCTTCGTTAGACGCTGGGGACACATCTCAGCCGTGGAAAATCTAGTGCCCGGTCAAGCAAGCCGGCTATCCTACGACGACCAAAACGTGGCTTGCTGAATAACGCATCGCCGAGCAAGGTCAGGGGATGATCGTCACAGTAGCATTCGATGTAAAGAATCATGTTGAAGTGATGGAAGGTTGGCCCATCGAATTGGGCGACAGAACCTTTTTCCTCGAACGTGAAGCCAACGTACTGAAGCGCGTTTGCGTCGCCTTCTCCGGCGTGGACGTCGCACAGGCTCCGCACGTGCAACCTGCCCGGTCAGAGGCCGAGATTCCGCACATAACAATAACGGGAGGTGAGCATGCCTCCCTAGCTCGGAAAAGCATAATGAATTGGCAGGCTGTCGTAAGCGGCCAACAGATTGTCGATCTAGATTACGACAATTACGAACTACGCTTCCGTGCGGAAGACGTGAGTGAAGAAGCAAGTATCCATATCAGCTCATTTCGATCGAACCCCGACAATAGTTTGAACCGGGAGTGCGATTTCGAGCAGATCGGAAGAGCGTTTTGCGTCGGTCCAATCTCCGATGACCGAATCGAATCGACCTCGCATTTTCGCGAGGGGCGACTCGCGTACGGTGCTGGGCGGTACATCGACGCGTATAATAACATGTATCTGTTTCTCGAGACGCGATTCTGCGATGGAAAGACCGGCAACGAAAAGCAGACGGACCTCCTGTCGAAGCAGGTAGAGCTCTGTCAGGCGGTCGAGGACAATGCGAAGGCGTTCGCCCAGCAAAAGTCGACTGGAGCGCAGGCGTTTAATCTCTTCAAACCTGGGGATTCCACCCGCAACAAGATTCGAGCCTTGGTGCTCCTTCGTGGAAAGCTGCGTCATCATTCACTCAAGAGCCCGCAGCGCTGGGATCCGAACAAGCAAAATGAGTACGAAGGTGCAGCACGGTTCCTAGGTGCTGTAGTTGGCGACGTCGTCATCAAGGAATCGCTTGATGACATTTACGGGCCCGCCGCACTGCAAGTGTTCCGAGAAATCTCGGTCGCTACGGGTCATGAAACCAAGATCAAGGTGAAAACACATCGGCTCAACAAGGAGCGGGTGCTGGTATTAGACATGAGCTATCCGACGACAGTCGTGTCCAGCAAACTTTGCCTTTCGGCGCTCCGAAACGCCGTGCAAGCATGTGAGAAGGATGGGCAACTCGTGGATACGGTTCGATTGCAAGCTTCGAGCAGCCGTTCCGAACTTGAGCTGTTTTCGTTGGATTTCGATGTTTGGGCCTACACCCAGAATCGAGCGATCGAAATGAAAGACCCTATCGTCTCAGTCCGGTGCGGCTTCGAGCATTATCATGCCGGGCTCATCGTCCGGCGTGAATTCTCGATCCCCGTTCCGGGCAGCAAGCTTGCGATCCCGGACGTATGGAAGCTGCTACGAAAATGCTTCGACCATATCGAGGAAAGGGACCCGACGACGCGGATCATGAGCCTGAAGCTGTATTTGCATGACGGAGACAAGGCGTTTGTCGCATATCGCGTAGGCGCTCAAGTCAATAACTAATCTGAATTGGCATCGAGACATTTCATGAATTCGATCGGACGGCAGTTTTCACCCACATTGGTCCGCAATGAAGCCAGCCCGCTACCTGCCCCATTTCAAATCGTTGTTTAGCGCGGCTGGCAGAAACCAACCTGATTGATTGAGGCTCGCCCTCCGTGTGCCATTTTGGGAAGGGCATCTCCCAGGACTCGAAGGGGATGTAAAACGCCCCATCTTCGCTCGGTTGATGCAGGAGGATGTATGGCCGACCGCCTAACTTGGATTGTTGAAGCGGCTATAGCGGAGAGCCGCAGCCGCAATTCATGGAATGATCGCCTGGCACACTGGGAGCGCCCTCCGAGTGACCATGAAGAAGCGAAGATTGCTAAAGCGGCCACGATTGCGACGAACCTCGTACGAGAAAACCCTAAACTGACGGCTAGAAGCGTCGCTATCCAACCTCAAGGCAGCTATTTCAACAATACGAATGTGCGCTTGGAGGCGGATATGGATCTCCGCGTGCAGCTGCCAACGTTGATGGTGCGCTATGAAAAAGGGGTCTCAGCTGCCGAGGCGGATGGGGAACTAGGGTTCGTAACGTTGGGCGAAAGCTTAGATGATGTCGCTCGGGAACTCCGCGATGAACTCGCCGCCGATTGTTGCCGTGTTTTCGGGAAAGACAATGTCACTGTCGGTAAGAAGGCAGTATCGGTCGACGGATTCGACGGATCGCATGCCGACGTGGACTTGGTTCCCGCGTTCCAGCTTCGCTACGTCATGAGGGGGAGCGGCGGCTTGTTTACGGTGGATGGCATCGGAATTAGAAGCGCCGATCGATCCGAAACTTGGAACTTCCCGTCCCAACACCACGCCAACGGCATCGCTAAGCGCTCCAACACAGCCCATCGATTCAAACGGGTGGTTCGAGCGGCCAAGCGCCTTAGTTACGAACTTTGTGAGATTGGGGCGATCAATCGAAGGTTGCCCTCGTTTCTGATTGAGTGTCTGGTCTACCTCGTCGAAGACAGTTACTTCTTGTTTGAAGACGATGATCGTTTCGGGCGGCTGCTGAGGGTGTTGACCCGCCTTAAGGTTCTCTTGGCAGATGACGAATTCGCGCGCGAAGCGACCGAGATTAACGAGATCAAGATCCTATTTCATGTGGGCCAAGCCTGGACTTTGACCGACGCACGCAACTTTGTTGACGCGGCACTCGCGCGATTGACCGCGTGATGTGGTCGTTACTTTCAAAGCGCTCGCAGGTGTTGATCCTCGTCGGCCTGACAGCGCTTCTTCTGCTCGGAGTGCAGGGTGCGGCAGAATGGTGGACGGGATCAAGGCCCTCGCCGCTGAAGTCCGTTTCTCTGGTGGCGACCATCATAGGTACGGGAATAGTCGCCGTTGCTAATTGGACCTGGCGAGCTGTTTGGCGACGGCTTCCCTTCCTAAATCGCGCCTTCTTTCCAGATCTGAATGGGGTATGGGAAGGGACCCTGCAAACCACGTGGATCGATCCTGCGACGGGAGTGCCACCCGGCCCCATCGATACCCAAGTGACGATCAGGCAAGGAATCCTTGGTGTGCATGTTCGCCAGAAAACACGCGAGAGCGATTCGTGGTCGACCCGCGTCTTCCCCCACGCTGAGCCTGAGGCCGACCGGTATCGGCTGTGGTATGCCTATTCAAACAAGCCGAAGGCTCAGGTAGCTTATCGTTCCTGCGACCACGACGGCGTCGCTTGGCTTGAAATCGCTTTAGATGACGACCCAGATCTGCTCACCGGGCAGTACTACACGAGCCGAAGGACGACCGGCGATATCGCGCTTCGAAGGGTGAAGCCAGCAACCTAGTCGACCCGCAACCTAGTCGGCCGCCCAAGCTCACAGTTTCGCCTGCTTCCGCGCTTCTGGAGTAAAGCCGACGCTTTTCAGGCGACGGCCTTTCTACAGGCTAGTAGGTCAGCGCCAAATACCTGCCCCCTTCAGCCCTTTCGCTTTGACGCGATGCTGCCAATTGAACCCGCGACGAAGGGCGCCGCTGGGCAGACATTATGCTGACGATCATGCGAGCACTTCTTATATCACGGGCGCCCCACTGCTTAGGATTTCCAAGCGCATAGCGGACGGTCGGCTTTCGCCCGCCTGGCGCCGAAAACCGTCGATCAGCAAACGGCCAACTCATAAGTGCTCAGGATATCGTCTCGAAGCTCACAGTTTTGGGGTTGTAATTTAGCTCCGTGATGGACCCGTCACTGATCCGCGAGACCAGCTCGTGGATTATCGAAAGCGGAATAAAGAACCACTCACGTGGCTGAACGGTCTTTCCGAAACGATCGCCTGCAGACAAATCCAGGCGAGCGGGCCCAAGGGCACGATGGATCAGCCGTTCGAGCTTGGTCCGGTTGATGTTGAAGAGCTTGTACTCGGCCACCACTTCGACATCCGCGAGCAAGAAAGTCGGATCGTTACGCGCGTTGGCAATCCGGCTGAGGACCGGCTGCCCTGTAACGCCGATCTTATGGATCAGCTCGCGATGCTCGTTGACATAGGGATGCGAGGATTTGCTGCGGAGTACATAGATCGTGCCGCTCTCCAGATCGTCGGGCTCAGCGGTGTCTCCAAAAAGCGGTCCTGCGCTTTGCTCGCTCACGCGCCTAGCGGACTCGTCCCGATAGAGCGACTTCTGGAAAGAGCGTGAAAGGACCGTCGCCTCGGTTGCGTTGTCATAAATGACTCGGACACGGCGATCAGCGCGCTCATATTGAGTCGTGAAGGCGTCGGTCGAGGCGGCGATGTATGCGAGTTGTCCGCCGACGATAAAGAAATTCCCCGGCTGGATTTCTGCCAGCGTGACCTCGGAATTGCCGAGCGCCTTGGCCTGTCTGCTACCGGCCTTCAGATCGACCTGCACTTCCTCGAACAGCGGCTTGAACTCTGCGAAATCCTCGCACCTCTCACGGTTGGCAATCTCTTCAGCCGCTCTCTTCTCGGCCCGAGAACTCACATGCCGCAGCTTTGTAATGTCATCTTCGGAGCCTGGTTGGATTCCAAGTTCTGCCAGAAGTGCAGTGTCGTCGAGTTCGTCCGATGGTTTTCCTAACGGCTCGGCTCCATCCAGAATGCCGTCCGGGTCCATGCTTGCCAAGAGTTGTTGCGCTTCGGGAAGTGCGCGAAGCTTCTCAAGGCGGACAGCATAGAGTCGCTCAAAAATGTCATGATCCTCCCCATGCCTGGGGAGCCGTCCATGCTCTTTGACGAAACGCTGTATGTCCTCGAATCCCGCTACGATGCGTTCCTGAAGCGGGGTCAGCTTTCGAACCGGTTCTGGTGCTGTTTCGACACCAAGCTCGGCCAGCAGTTCAAGGTCACTCAATTCAGCCATTGCTGGCCTCTTTGGCTGCGTGGCGTTGGAGGAAAGCGATGCCTTCGGCCATCTTGCGTTCCCACGCATCTTGAGAAGTCAGCGACGGCAGCCGTCCGCGCTCCCGCTTGAACTCCAGCGCGCGCTCGGCGAGTGCGCGCGCTTCTTCGTAGGTCAGTTTGTCCTTCTTTGCGTTGATGACCGCCTGAACCTGCAACAGGGTCTTTGCATCCATGGACTTAGCCAAAACAGCAATCGTTGCCTCGAACGGATTGACCCGGTCGATGAGATCGATGTCGAGCTCCGTCACGCTGAGCGCGAACCTGCGCACACCTTCGATGAAGGCGGTATTTGCCTTGATCTCGCCATCACCATCGCTTGTTAGCACGGCCTTGGCTTGCTGGGTCAGAGTCATCGCAGCAACCGCCTGTTGGCGGACCGCTTCCTGATCGTGTTCGCTCAGTTCGGGGTACTTTTCCCGAATGATCTTGCCCATCTTGAGCTGGGTCAGCTCTTCTGGAACCACGTCGGGGTCGAACACGCCGCGTTCGACGACTGCCTTGTCCTGCACAAAGGTCGCAATGACCTCGTTGAGATCCTCACGGCAGATACGCGTTGCCTCGACGCTCTTTGGCAGTTTGAGACCCTTGATCTCGAAATGCATCTGGCCGTGATCGTTCACGCCAAAATTGGTCTCACCTTCCTTGTATCCGCCCGGCCCATAGTCAAAGTCCGGTTTCGGCCCTGCGTCCTTTGGGGTGAAGTCGAAGCGGGGCGCGAGCACCTGCTCCATCAGCAAGCTCGCCGCAATCGCCTTGAGGTAATCGTTGATCGCGTCGACGACGAGCGGGCTGTCCGCAGCCGGTTCGGCGATCAGATTGGTAAAGCGAGCACGAGTTTTGCCGGGCGCGTCGCGGGTTGCGCGCCCGATGATCTGGATGATTTCAGTCAGGCTGGAGCGATAGCCGACCGTCAGCGCGTGTTCGCACCAGATCCAGTCGAAGCCTTCCTTCGCCATCCCCAGCGCAATGATGATATCGACAAAGCCGCGATCCGACCGCGCATCGGGTGATTTCAGGGCTGCGGCGACGCGGTCGCGCTTTGCGGAATCGTCGTCGACCAGATCGGCAACCTTGATCACGTCCCCGGCAGCCGTTTTGATGAGGTGAAACCCTGTCTCGGGATCGATGCCCTGCCAGTCGCCGAGGTGGTTCATGATGTCCTCGGCCTCGCGATGCTTGTCCTTCAGGCTCTCGCGCGAATTTACCGATGGAATGTGGACGATGGTCTTTACCGTCGGATCAAGCAGCGCGGAAATCTTCTCGGTGTAAGGCCCGGTGTAGAAGCTGTAGCCGATATCGAGCGTCTTGAGATACTCGTAGCCATTGAGCTGCTGGTAGTAGGTGTAGGTGACGGTCTCGAACTTGGCTTCGTCTTCCGGCGCAAGCACCGGAATCGCATCGCCACGGAAATAGCTGCCGGTCATTGCCACGACATGCGCCTTGTCGCGCCCGATCAGCTGCGCGAGTTGCGCGCCGAGACGGTTGCCGGCATCGGCAGAGACGTGGTGGAATTCGTCGATCGCGACTAGGCGGTTGTCGAACGCTTCCGGCCCGAGCTCGTCGAATGCGAAGCGGAATGTCGCATGAGTGCAGACGAGCACCTTTTCATCACCCGCAAGGAATTCGCCGACGGCCTTCACCTTGGACTTCGCGACCTTGGGGTCATCGGCACCCGGCGTGTTGCACAGGTTCCATTGCGGGCCGACGGTCCAGTCGGTGAAGAAACCGTACTTGCTCAGTGGTTCGCTGCTGAAACTCGCGCCGATCGAGCGTTCGGGCACGCAGATGATGGCCTGCCGGACATTCTGGTTCGCCAGCTTGTCGAGCGCTATGAACATGAGCGCCCGTGATTTGCCCGAGGCGGGCGGGGACTTGATCAGCAGATATTGCTCGCCGCGCTTCTCATAGGCTTGCGCCTGCATAGGGCGCATGCCCAGTTCGTCCGACTTGGCCGACGCGCCGGTCTGGGCGGTCGTGAACGATACGGCGGGAATGATCTGATCCTTGGCGCTCATTTGAAAAGCTCACTGTGTGTCCCGGCGCGGGTGAAGAATATGCCGCCGCCGGGTGCCGGTATGTCTTCCACGCGGTAGATCAGCAGAAAATCGCCACCAACATGGCATTCGCGGTTACCCTGCCATTCGCCCTTGAGTGCGTGGTCTTTCCATTCGGGGCCGAGCGGCGCGTCATTGGCGATGAGCAGCAGCATGACCTGTTTTAGCTTTTTCATATCGTATCGGCCCGAACGCGATAGCCGCTCGAAGTCCTTCAGGAAGGACTTCGCATAGCCAATCGTCCGGGGAAGCGCGGTGCGCTTGCTCGCAGCCGCTTTTTTCAAGACTTCTGTTTTCCGGCCTCGCGCAGAGCTTTGCTCTCTTGCTCGAGCTCGGCGAACATTTCGTCAGCATTGTCGAAACGCGGCGTGCCGCCATTCTTGAAGAACTCGTCAGCCTCTTCCATCGCTGCGCGGGTTTCCGCATTGGGAACCTTGAGCTCCAGCGGGAAGGCCTGATCGGTGGCGATGCGATGGAACAGCAGGCGCACGGCATCGGCGGTCGACAGACCCATCGCCGCCAGCGCCTCGGTCGCGCGGTCTTTCAGATCATTGTCCATACGGACATGGATCATAGAGCTGTGAGCGTTCATAACACCTCCTGTATCTCAAATGAGATATATGCCCCCCAAGGCTGCGAAGTCAAGAAATCTCAGCGGGAAGCGAGTTTGTAGAACGGGGTCCGGCGAGCGGCAGGGAGATCAAAGGATTTTCGTTCCCCTTTCGCCGATTTGAAGAAATGCGCTTTGTGCTGCTTTCTGCTGATGTCGACCGAGATTGGCGAAAAGCGGGCAAACCATGCTCGCAAGCTTTCCCTCCTAGCTGGGGAAAGCAGCTTGGCGAGTTCGGCTGCATCAGAACAATCTCCATGCTTCTCAGCCTTTTCGAGGATCATCACCGCAGCCAAGTGAGCAGCTTCGTCCTTCTCGTTTCCCTTCAGGACTGCGATCAACTGCAAGAGACTTGGTAGCTTCCATTTCCCGCCGCCTCCTGCTGCCTTGTATTTCGCCAGCAACTGGCGTTGCTTATCGGTCAGCTCTCCGGGCAGGGAAGGTTCGATGGAAGATCGAATTGTCCTCGCCTTCGACGAACCAAGTGATTCGGGCAGATCGATTCCGGCATCGATGAAAGCTTGCGGAACGGAAAGCGTATTGGGGATTGAAAAGGCAAAACGCCTTTCATCTGCGCAAAAGATCAGACGTTGCGGACCGTCCACGATGACAATCTTGCCGACAAAAGAGTCTGCGCCGCCCTTGACCAGTATGACGAGATCCTCCGTTTCGCCCACTTCGATTGTAAGAAGAGTGCGCCGTCGATCCTCGCTTATCTCGGAGATCTTGACGACACCGGTAATTATGCCCTCTCGTTCCCCGAGCTCATCAATCAGTCCGGCATCGACAATCGAAGTTCGGTGACCCGGACCGCTTGAAGCTGATTGGCCAGCCATGTCCATGCAACCGTGCCGGTACCAAGGGGGGCCAAGCGGTGGATCGATCCAGACGCTGCCTCCGTTGTGGCGAATGAAGAACACTGCTTTGGAGCACTTCGGGCATTTCGTGCGGATGCAGCTACTTCCGTCACTCTTTCGCACGCGCTCGCCACCGGTGGCGCCTTGACTACCTGAACATCCACCCTCGAAATGAAGGGGTATAGGTCGACCGTCCATGAAGCGGAATTCAACCGGCTGACCGCATTTGGCGCAGACAGTCATTCCGAGGAACGAGTCTGCGCTGCCATCAAGCCGCCTTCGCGCTGGTCATTTTGGTGTAGAGTTCGAACAGCTTTTCGAGGCGTTCGGTGTCGTTTTTGAAGCGGCGGCCGATGTAGATGCGTTCCAAGACCTCGTCGTTTCGATCGTGCGCGTGGCGAAGGTTTTCGGGCATCTTCTCCGGATCATAGAGCTCGGCGATGGTCTTGGGGAAATGCGCCTCGCGAGCGAGGAGGATGTCCTCGGCGCAGCGTGTCAGCTCGTTCTTATGATGGGTCGTGAAGCCAGAACTAGGTAACGGAAATGTATTCCATCCCAAAGTGTTCGAATAGGAGAAATCAGTCCTTAGCCGACCGCAGATTGTATCTATCCAAGTGAGGTGCAGCCTCGATGAGATAACGGCAAGAGTCCAAAGCGGCCCGTTCGGGATGTAAAAGGCTTTGTTAGTGGGTATCACAGAGATGTCGGCAAGACCTGCCGGAAAAAACTCCCGGTTCTCCGACGATACGATCGGAACGAATATCTTCTTTGCATCATCCCCCTTGCGCTCTCTGAACTGATGCGGTCTTTCCGCCAGCTTGTTGACCGCAGCGTCGGACGTTTCGAGCCTGTCCCTCCTGACCTCTTGGATCCTCGTTTTCACGACGGGAAACTCTTCCGCTTTCTCTACCTCAGTGTCATCTATCCATAGGCAGTATCGCAGCTTCCCATTAATGAACTCGGTCGATCCGATGAACTGTCTAATCATCGTCTCTGGAACACCGTCATCGAGCAACATAGCCTTCTCTTCACCATCGAGCATCAGACCAGCTGACTTCGAATAGTAGACCCCATATTCCATAGGCACCTTAGTCCATTTTGGTTTCTTGGAAGCGGGAACCACCGTGATTTGGTGTTCGGTCAGATAAGGGTTGATGTTGGCGACCTCACGGACATTCTCGCCAGTGTAAAGATGCCGAGCGCCGCCAGGCGCTCGATCCACTCCGGTCACGATAACCGTTACCCCAGCCTTGTTTGTCGCGAGATTCGACCATTTGAAAGAAGTGTGAGCGAACCTAATACGGAAGCCCCGGTCGAGCAGAAGTTTCCACGTGATGGGGACTTGCTGCCCTTGGCAGAGGCTGTTGGTCGTGACGAAGGCGAAGGGGGCGTGACAAACCTCGTTGTACATCGCGGCCTTCATTAGCCAAGCACCCACGTAATCGACGTTCTTCCACTTTGAAGTCAGACCAGAAAACACAAATTCCAAGTCTGCCTTTTCTTGCTGCTCCTGTTTCCGCGTCCCTTTGAATGGCGGATTGCCGCATATGTAGGTTTCGCCTCCCTTATGCTCGAAATCGATCTCGGCTTGTTCAAGAGGGGTCTCGAAAAGGTCGTCACTTTTCACTTTTATAGGTAAGCCGCTGGCTCCCCAAAGGTCGATCCAGTCAAGTTTCAAGGCATTGCCGCACGTGATCCAGTTCTGGCTATCGAGCGGCAGAAAGTCAGCGAGTGCCTCCTTCTGGCCGCGATACAGCACGTCACATTGGAACTCGGCGATGATCAGCGCGAGGCGTGCAATCTCCGCCGGGAAGTCGCGCAATTCGATGCCGCGAAAGTTGGTGAGCGGGATGTCGCTGTCGCGCTCACTCTCGCCGCGCCGCTTGTTTATCTCGGCCTCGATCTCGCGCATCTGCTTATATGCGATGACGAGGAAATTGCCCGATCCGCAGGCCGGGTCGAACACCCTGATCTTCGCCATGCGGTTGCGCAGGTTTACCAGCTTGCGGCCATTGTCGCCCGCTTCCCCCAGCTGCTGGCGCAGGTCGTCCAGGAACAGCGGGTTCAGCACCTTCAGGATGTTCGGCACGCTGGTGTAATGCATTCCGAGTGCGCCGCGCTCCTCGTCATCGGCGACCGCCTGGATCATGCTGCCGAAGATATCGGGATTGATCTGTTTCCAGTTCAGCCCGCCGATATGCAGTAGGTAGCTGCGCGCCATACGGCTGAAGCGCGGAACCTCCACACTGCCGGAAAACAGCGCGCCGTTAACGTAGGGAAATGCATCGGCGTGGGGCGGGATGTTCGCCGCCTTGCGATAGCGATCGTCCAGCTTCCCTTCGTGCCGCGTGGGTGTATCCATCGCGCGGAAGATGTTCGAGATGATCTCGTGCGTGTTGGAGCTTTCCCGGTCGCTGAACCGCTCGACGGTTGAGGTGAACAGGCCTTCCTTCTTGAAGATGTCGGTATCCTCCGCGAAAAAGCAGAAGATTAGCCGCGCCATGAAGTGGTTCATGTCGGGCCGGCGCTCCGCCGTGGCCCAGTCGGGGTTCTCTTTCAGCAGTTCGACATAGAGCTTGTTGAGCTTGCTGGTGGCGCGGATGTCGAAGCTGTTCTCGCGGATTTGCTTGACGGTCGTTATACCGGCGAGCGGCAGGAATGCGCCGAAATGGTTCGGGAAATCGGTGTAGGCGCAAGCAACGGATTCGCCGTTGACCAGATCCTCTGCCTGCAAGTCGACGCCGTCAGTAGCGAGGATGAACTTGGCTTTCGCCGCGCCTGTCTTTGGGCTTTCACGCAGGGCCTTCAGCGTCTCGTCGACCGCGCCCGGATCACAAGTGGCAATATGGATGTTGTTGCGCTGGAGGACGCCGCCGGGAAGGTCCGAGGCATTGGTCGTACCGGCCCGCAATTGCTTCAGCGTGTTCGCCTTGCGCCCGAATGCTTCGAGAAACGCGAATGGAAACTCCGCCCGGGCAAATGGCTGTGCGGCCAGCTCTGAAATTGCCTCTTCGATTTCGACTGCATTCATGGCGTGCATCTAAGGCAGAGGGACAGCTGAATCACAAGATGGCACAAGTAATTGCGGGCAAGAAATCATCTCGCCGATCACGTGGCTGCCCTTGCGGGCGTCCTGCTCTATCCGCTGCGCGGACCGGGCCTGTAGTCCCGGCCCATTCGGGTGACGATCAGGAGCAGTTGGATGTTGAGCGGGAGTTTCTGGATGACGCGCTCTGTCCCGCGCTGCGCGCTCCTGAGGGCGCGACGTCTTTGAGCTAACCCGCAGGCACACTTACCTCTCTCATTCCTGGACGTCCGCTGGCGCACTGATTGCGCGCGCAGGACGTCCGGCGGCTTCGCGCCGTGCAAGGGTGCCGTCTTTTGTGCGGATCGCTGACGCGATCCTTGCGCGGGAACGCCAAGGGCTTCGCCCTCTCGTTCCCGAAACCGCAAATAGACGCCCCCGGGTGGCGGGCTGACGCCCGCTGGCCCGCGCCAGGGCATCGATTTGCGATTTTCCCTCCCCCTCCCATCCTCGCCGGAAGGCAGGCGGCATGGCTAAAGCCATGCGCGCCAGCGGTGACGGTATTCTGTCCATCGCTAGCGAGCACTTTATGCGCGATGCGGGAGATTTAGATGACCCGCGTTTGGAGGATGCGCTAGTGCTCTGGTGTCAGCAGTTCCCAAAACGCTTCTAGCTGGTTGCTGATCGTAGTCTCGTAGGTCACAAAGGGCCGGTATGGACGGTGAAAGACTAAGAGAGTTCTGGAATCAAGAGGTCGGTGCGCTGCTCGCCGTGTACCGGCAATTCGAGACTTTGCTTCCGCATCCGACCACGGCAGGAGCGGAGCATAGGGGTGAAGACGGACGTTATGTCGAAGCGCTGTTGCGAAGTTACCTTCAAAAGTACCTACCAAAGGATTTGGAGGTTCTCACTGGCTTCGTTCTCCGGCCAGCAGTGAAAACCGGGCAAAATAATCGGTTTAGGTCGGGTGAAGAGGACACACACTCAACTCAGCTAGACATAATCGTGTATGATACTGGCACCTATCCGGTGTTTCAGCGAATGGGAGAAACGGCGATCGTTCCCCCTGAAGGCGTCGTCGCGATTTTGTCGGTCAAGAAGACCCTGAGAGACGCCGACATCGAAGCCGAGTGCGGAACGTTGCTGAATGCTTCACATGTTTGTCGCTGCGATCGAAACGACCCTGCTCAACGTCGCCGCGGCCCCTTTCTCGCGTTGGTGGGCGCAGGATCCCAATTATCCGACAGTGCGGCAGCAAAGGAAGAACGAATTTTCAAAAAGCTTTTGGATTTGTACACGCCGCCCGTGACTTTCGACGACATGATCGGATTTATCGGTGATCTTTCAGGATGGTATGTTTTCAAGGTTCGTCCGCCCGAAAAGCTGACAACGAATAATATGAAGGCGAAATACCTTTTCCTGAGACTAGCTGAAGACCAGCTACACCACAGCTTTCAGTTTCTTTTGTCAGGAATCCTATCGGTCTATTACGATCAGACGAGGCGGAATATCCAGCGCCCCGGATACACAGCGTTCCCCAAAATGCCAGCGAAGGCTCTTGGCTCTATTCCATACAGCGCACTTCGATAAGCGATGGCATCAAACCTCTTTCCACCTCTCCAAGTAGCAGTTCCTTCGATTCCGAATGACAAATGAAAAGGGGCCGCTCTCCATAGAGAGCGACCCCTAAGCCCGGTTTTTTCCAATATCAGCCATCAGGAGTGACCGGAAACACGTTTGGGCTATACCGTTGGCGAAGCTGACCCTCGCGCTTACACGCAAAATAGGGGTGTCTAACGAATGACACAAGGCTCATCTCGCGAGCGAATTTCACAAGTCGGGACTAACATCGCCATTCGGTCTCTGAGTAGTCCTGGCTACCGGGCTAGCTGAATTTGGGCGAACGAGACTGGACGAATGGGGACAATTCTGGCATCAAATCGACGCTGAAAAATGGTCCTGGGGCAAGACTTGGGGGCAAATTTCCATGGCCACAAAACTTCAAAAAATATAACAATTACATGCACTTGAAGTGCGGGTCCTCTTCTGGGCACCAGTAGCTTGATCGCCGTGATGCGCGATCGGCGGGAATTCACCGACAAATACCGAGAAGCTCGAGGCTGCTCGTCCTCCGTCTCCTGCGGCCGGCATTAAGGTTCGCTGCTGCCACCCGGTGTATCGACCAATCTTTCGGGAGAGGGTAACAGCCTTCGCACAATGGCAAGCTCTCCGGTCATCGCCCGCATGGTGCGGCCCGCACAGACATCGTTCGCGGCGCGGCGCTTCTATCCGCCTGTGACGCGCAGCGGTGCCGACGCCGGATGAGGCGCGGGAGTCCGGATTACTTCGCAGGCGATCTGTTCGGCGAACTCTACCAGGCGGAGCCTCCGGCCGCGCGAGTGCGTGCCGCCGCCTATGCGCCGGGCCTTCTGCTATGCGGCACCGCCTCGCTTGCCGCGGCTTGGCTGGCCGAGCATTATGGCTTTCCGATCATCCTGCTCGGCCTCTTGATCGGGCTTGCGCTGAGCTTCGTATCCGAAGTCGGGACGACCGCGCCGGGGCTCGATTTCGCCTCGCGCCATTTTCTGCGTGCCGGCATCGTGCTGCTCGGTCTGCAGGTAACTTTCGCGCAGATCGGCGCGCTGGGCTGGCTCGCATTCTGCGGGATCGCGCTCGTCATGGCATCGGCCTTCGCCGCTGCGCTGGTTGCGGCACGGTGGACGGGCGAAGGCAGGGAGGCGGGCATCCTCGCCGGCGGGGCGACCGCGATCTGCGGCGCGTCTGCCGCACTGGCGCTCTATGCGGTGATCGGCCGCGACCGGCTCGATCAGGCGCGGTTCTCCGCCGCACTCGTGGGGGTGGCCGGTGCCAGCGCCATCGCCATGTCGCTCTATCCCGCGCTCGCGCAGATGATCGGGCTCAGCGACACGCAGGCGGGGTTCCTGATCGGCGCCTCGGTGCACGACGCGGCGCAGGCGATCGGGGGCGCCTACAGTTATTCGGACGTGGCGGGCGCCGACGCCACGGTGGTCAAACTCGCACGTGTCGCGATGCTGGGCCCGGTAATCGCGCTGGTGGCGCTGTGGATCGGCGGATCGGGCGGGAGCCAGGGCTCGGCCTGGCGGCGAGTGGCCATGCCGTGGTTCATTGCGGGCTTCCTCGTCCTGCTGGTCGTGAACAGCCTGGTGACGATGCCGCAAGCCTGGTCCGACGGCGCCTTGACGCTATCGAAAGCCTTGCTGCTGCTCGCGGTGACCGCGACTGCGATGCGTTCGCACCTGCCGCTGCTGCTCGAGGCCGGTTGGCGCGCGCTTGCGCCTGTGGCCGCAGCGAGCCTCGTGTCCTTTCTGGTCGCGCTCGCGGTGGCCTGGCAGATGCTGTGAGGTCTCAGTCCGATCGCGGCAAAGCGGTCGAATGCTTGAGTTGCTCCATCGAAAAGCTCGAGGTCACGTCGGCGAGCCCGGGGACGCGCGCGATCAGCCGCTGATATATGCGGTCGTAATCGGCGATGTCGCGCACGCGCAGCTTGAGCATGTAGTCGACGTCTCCCGCCATGCGGTGGCATTCGACGATCTCGTCGATCGCTGCGACGCCCTGCGAGAACGCTTCCAGCCATTCGGGATCGTGCCGATTGGTGCGGATCGCGACGAAGACGGTCGTGCCGAGGCCGACCTTGGCGGGATCGACCAGCGCGACACGCCGCTCGATCACTCCGGCCTCCTCCATCCGCCGGATGCGCCGCCAGCAGGGATTGGTCGAGAGCCCTACCGCTTCGCCCACCGCGTGGACGGGAAGCGACGCGTCGCGCTGGACGATCTCGAGTATCGCCCAGTCTATGGTATCGAGTTTAATCAAATTCCCGCTCATTGGGATAGAATACTCGAATAGGGCGCGCGTTGCGAGATATTTGGGATTTCATTCGCCCCTCGACGGGATATCACTCTCCCGATTCTCACAACGGGCAGCTGTTCATGATCCGCAAGGCCTTTACCGAACATCCCGCCTCGGTCGGCGAGAGCTATGCCGAGCATCTCGCCCATGCGAGCGGGTTCGGCTGGCGGATGGTCCTTGGCGGCTTCGCCTGCATTCTCCATGGGCTGCTGCCGTTCCTGTTCGTGAAGACGGGCAGCCGTCAGATCGAAACCCTGCACGGCCGCATGGTCGTCAACCGTGGCAGGCTGCCCCAGCCGCTGGATTTCGTGATCTAGTACGGGCCCTCGCCGGCGCGCTTTACCTTTCGTCACGACATGCCGCGGGCGGCGTACCCCGCGCGGCTGGCACGCTCGGGCGTCCCGCGTTAATGCTGCAACCCAGAGAGGTTCCACAATGGCGACGGGGGTAGGGCGCAAATGTTCGAGACGCTCATGCCGGCGGCGATTCCGCCTGACGACGAGGCGCTGCGCCCGCGGGTCCGCGAGCTGGCGCAGACCGCGACGGCCGCTGTGCCGCTCGATCGCCGGGCGCGTTCCTGGAGCGGGTTCGACGCGCAGTTCAGCCGGCGGCTGGGCGCGGCCGGGTTGCTCGGGCTGACGCTGCCCCAGCGCTACGGCGGCGGCGGGCGCGGGCCGTTCGCGCGCTTCGTGGTGGTCGAGGAACTGCTCGCCGCGGGCGCGCCGGTCGCGGCGCACTGGATCGCCGACCGGCAGAGCGCCCCGCTGATCCTCAACTATGGAACCGAGGTGCAGCGCGAGGCCTACTTGCCGCGCATCTGCCGCGGCGAGGCGCTGTTCGCGATCGGAATGAGCGAACCCGGTGCGGGGTCGGACCTCGCCTCGGTCCGCACCCGCGCCGAGCGCATCGAGGGCGGCTGGCGGCTCACCGGGCAGAAAGTCTGGACCACGGGCGCTATGCACGCCGATTACATGATCGCGCTCGTACGCACCTCGGGCAGCGCCGAGGATCGCCATCGCGGGCTGTCGCAACTGATCGTAGATTTGCGCGCGCCGGGGGTCGCCGTGCGCCCGATCGAAGACCTCGCGGGCGACGTGCATTTCGCCGAGGTGTTCTTCGACGGGGTCGAGCTGGCGGAGGATGCGCTGATCGGCGCGGAGGGCGAGGGCTGGGCGCAGGTCACCGCCGAGCTTGCGTTCGAGCGCAGCGGGCCGGAGCGCATCTATTCGAGCGTCGTGCTGCTCGAAGGCTGGCTCGACCACTTGCGCGCGGTGGGCCGCAGCGACGGGGCGACGACTGCGCTGGCAGGGGCGATCATCGCGAAGCTGGCCGCCTTGCGCGCAATGTCGCTCGCCTGCACCGGGCGGCTTGCGGCGGGTGAGAGCCCGGTGGTCGAGGCGTCGCTGGTCAAGGATCTCGGCACCAGCTTCGAGCAGGCGCTGCCGGTCGCAATCGCCGACGATCTCGCCAGCCACCCGGACGAACCGGTCACGCCCGAGCTGACCCGCACGCTCGAATACCTGACGCTCATCGCGCCGAGCTTCTCGCTGCGCGGCGGAACGCGCGAGATCCTGCGCGGAATCATCGCGCGCGGATTGGGGCTGCGGTGATGGACGCTGGCGAAGTGGTCGAGCCATTCGAACGGATGCTCGCGCAACTCTTCCCGCCTGCGCGAGTGCGCGCGATCGATCGCGGCGATAACTGGGACGCCGAGTGGGCCGGGATCGAGCGCTCTGGCTTCCTCGACGCGCTTGTACCCGAGGATGCGGGCGGCGCTGGACTCGACTTCGGCCCGGTCATACCGTTGTTTTTCGCACTCGGACGTCACGCCGCGCCGCTCGAAATCGGCCGCACGATGATCGCGCGCGGCACCGCTGACGATGCGAACCGCGCGGCCGCAAATGCGGTGCTCCACGCCGCCGCCATCGCCGGCGCGGCCGACCGGCTGCTGGCGATGACCGTCACCTATGCCAACGAACGGGTACAGTTCGGCAAGCCCGTGGGCCGGCAGCAGGCGGTGCAGCAGCAGCTTGCGGTCATGGCCGAGGAAGCGGTTGCGGTGCGGCTCGCTGGGGAGCTGGCCGGAAGCGTTGGCTGGCCCGATACCCGACGCGCGGCGCTCGCCAAGATGATCGCCTCCGACGCCGCGCCGCGCATCGCCGCGGTCGCCCACGCCGTCCACGGCGCGATCGGGATCAGCGCCGAGCACGACTTGCAGCTTTTCACCCGGCGCCTGCACGCCTGGCGGATGGCGGAAGGCTCCGAAACGCTCTGGGCCCAGCGTCTCGGCGCCGATTTGATCGCCTCGGGCGAGCGGCCGGTAGATTTCGTGCGAACGCGCCTTTTCGGCGAACAATGATCCTCCCCGGACCGGGGAGGGGGACCGCGACGCGCAGCGTCGGGGTGGAGGGGCACTTGCCGGAAGCGTTACGCGGGTGGCCTGTTCCCCTCCGTCATCGAGTGCTGGCGCACTCGCTGCCACCTCCCCGGTCCGGGGAGGATCTTTAGCCGAACATGCCCTTCCGCGGTCCGAGGTAGC
>CAMPIX010000024.1 GCA_946886565.1 uncultured Altererythrobacter sp. | reverse complement strand
CCGACCTGATCGGGCTCCCGGCCATGACCGAGGCCGGTGAACCGATCGGCACGGTGGTCGCGGTCGAGAACTACGGCGCGACCGACCTCGTCGAAATCGAAAAGCCGGACGGGAAGAAGTTCATGATCCCGCTGATCGCGGACGCGGTGCCCGAATGGGATGGGGTGCGTCTCATCGTCTCCGCCGCTTTTGCCCTCTAAGCGATAACGCGCCATGCCTGCCGTGCGGTTTGCGGCGGCAGGTAATCCACGCTATCGCCGCACCGTCGGTCCGAAGCGGGAGGTTGTCCGATGCGGGATCAAGCGATTGCCAGTATCCTGCGGCGTCAGTTGCGCGACCACTGGTATTTCTGAATCGCGGCTCCGCTGATCGTGGCGATCGAGGCGGCGTTCGCGCTGAGCTGGAAGTGGGATGGGTCTTCTCGCGCCGAATGGGTAGTGCTGTTCGATCTGTGCGTGTTCCTGCCGGTGCTTCACCTGTTTGCCTATCGCGCCACCCTGCCGCGTCGCGTGCTGATGATCCGCACGGTCGCGATCGCGGGAGCCGGCCTGTGGCTGGCGAGGCTGCTAGTGCCCACCGACAGCCGCCATATCCTCGACTGGCTGGCGGGTGCCCACGGTGTCTTTTTGGCCGTTGCGGTGCTGTTCGAACTCGCAGTTCTGGCCCTGGTACTACGTGCCCTCTACGGCGCGGGCGCGGAGCGTTTGACGGAAGATTTCGGGATACCGCCTTGGGTGGCACGGCTAATGGTGCTGGAAGCCAGGTTCTGGAAAACGGTGCTGCGCCTGTTCCGTCGTCGCGATTGACCCGCCTCCCTTCCGCAGTATATACATCGCGTATATACGGAGGCTGCGATGGGCGAGGAACTTACCGCGAAGAGCTTCAAGTCGGGCAATTCGGTCGCCTTGCGGCTTCCGAAGGGGTTGGGCATCGAGGCTGGCGAAGACCTTGTGATCGCGCCGCACCGCGACGGCTCTCTCAGCATCTGGAGAAAGAGCGATTCCAAGAGGGTGTTCATGAACCTCTATGGCAGCATGTCGCCCGGTTTCATGTCCGGAGGACGCGGCGATATCGAGCAGGACGATCGGAATTGGGATAGCTATCCGCAGGATTCCGCCGCCTGATGTACATGCTCGATACCAACGCCTGTATCGATTTTCTCGATGCCAGAAGTGAAGCGATAGCTCTGCGGATCGACGCGAATTTCGGTCGATTGTGCATATCGTCGATCACGGCTGGGGAATTGCTCCTCGGCAGTCGCAATTCTAGCGACCCGAAAGCAGACGAAAAACGGATCAACGTGTTCCTTGCCGGTGTGGTGGTCGTCGATTTCGACTTGGGCTGCGCGCGGCGATACGGCGAGGTGATCCGATCGATTGGCGTGAGGCGCAAGAGCTTCGACCGATTGATCGGCGTGCAAGCCCTGGAGCATGGACACACGTTGGTCACGCGGAACGAAAAGGATTTCGCCGACGTGCCCGGCCTTGCGCTGGAGAACTGGAGCCTGCCGCTGTGATCAGCGTCTGATCGGCCGCTCCGCCGCCAGATGGTTGCGGATGGTCGTGGCGGCCACGCCGGCCTGACCCATCGCGTGGCTGATCTGGTCGAGCCCGACCACCACGTCGCCCGCGGCGAACAGGCCGGGGACGGTGGTTTCGAGATGCTCGTCGACGAGAATGCAGCCTTCGTCGCTGGTGTCCGCGCCGGCGAGCGCGGCGAGTTCGGAGCGGACATGTGTGCCCAGCGCCGGGTAGACGCTGTCGAACGCCATGCGGGTATCGGCGGTGTCGAAGGCGAGGCAGTCTCCCTCGATCGCGAAGCCGCCGCAAGGGCCCGCCAGCCGCGCGATGCCGGCTTCCTCCAGCTTGCGCGAGCAGTCCTCGTCCAGATCATGGTCGCCATGCGGGCTCACCAGCGTGATGTCGGCGGTGAAACCGCGCAGGAACAGCGCCTCGTCGGTGCCGTGCTTTGCCGTGCCGATCACTGCAATCCGCTTGTCGGTCACCTCGTAACCGTCGCAGACCGGGCAGTAGCGCAGCAGGCCGCGCGCCAGCGCCTCGTCATGGATGTCGTCCGCCAGCGCATCGGGGCGGCGATTGACCACGCCGGTCGCGAGCAGGACGCCGCGTGCGGTGTAGGTGCCGCTGTCGGTGCCGATGGTGAAATGCTCGCCTGCCTTCGCGAGATGCTCGACCCGCTTCTCCTCGCGCACGGCGCCGTATTTGCGCGCCTGTTCGCGCATCAGGCGCAGCAACTCCTTGCCCGCAATGCCATCGGGATAGCCGGCATGATTGTGCGTGCAGGGAATCCATGCCGCGCGGCTGGTGCCGCAGTCGAACAGCCGGATCGAGAGGTGGAAGCGCGCGAGGTAGATCGCCGCGGTCAGGCCGGCAGGGCCTGCGCCGATGATGATGCAGTCGTCGATTTCGCTATCCATCGGCCGCTCCAACGCTCGGGATGGCAATGCGCTCCCCTCCGCGCTAGGCGGTAGGAATGCTTGCCTATCTTGGTCTGATACTGATCTTCGGTCTCGTCGTCGCCGGCGTTTCGGCGCTGATCGCGATTCCCATTGCGTTGGGTGCTCGCCGAATTTTTCGGGGAGTGGGGCTCGAAGCGCTGTCGCTGGCGGCATCCGGCATCGTTCCGGCGTTTCTGATGCTGGTGGTTGCGGCGTCGTTCTTCTTCGACGATCGGTTCAACGGTCCGGCAGCCGAAGGCCTGCTGATCCTGGTTGGAATATCCTTCGTGGCGACGATGGTGGGCTGGCCGCTGGGGTATCGCTTCAGCCGCAGGATTCTGGTTCGTCGCGGGGGATGACTTTCGCCGCCACCATCCTGACCCTCTATCCCGAGATGTTTCCCGGGCCGCTCGGCGTTTCGCTCGCGGGGCGCGCGCTCGAGCGGGGGGACTGGTCGTGCGAGACGGTGCAGATCCGCGACTTCGCGACCGACCGGCATCGCACGGTCGACGATACCCCGGCGGGGGGCGGGGCGGGCATGGTGCTCAAGGCCGACGTGCTCGCAGCCGCGCTCGATTCCGTAATCCTCCCCGGAACGGGGAGGGGGACCGCCGCCGAA
Source organism: uncultured Altererythrobacter sp. (assembly GCA_946886565.1). Next base: position 25,042 of record CAMPIX010000024.1, on the reverse strand, counting down.
GGCGGGGGTGGAGGGGCACGGGCGGGTTCTCGGAACTTGGAAAGTCTTGAGCTTGGCAGGGTGCCCCTCCACCAGCCTGCGGCTGGTCCCCCTCCCCGTGCCGGGGAGGATCGGCCTATTCTCGCGATGACGCCGCGCGGAAAGCCGATCGATCAGGCCCGCATCCGCGAGCTCGCCACAGGCCCGGGCGTGGTCATCCTGTGCGGCCGGTTCGAGGGGTTCGACGAGCGCCTGTTCGAGGCGCGTCCGGCGATCGAGCAGGTCAGTCTTGGCGACGTCGTCCTCTCGGGCGGAGAGCCCGCCGCGCTGGCGATTCTCGACGCTTGCATTCGCCTGCTTCCCGGCGTAATGGGCGCGCCTTCGAGCGGGGCCGAGGAATCCTTCGAGGAAGGGCTTCTCGAGTATCCGCAATATACCCGACCTCAGGAATGGGAAGGGCGCACGATCCCTGAAGTGCTGCGATCGGGGGATCATGCGAAGATCGCGGCGTGGCGCAAGGCACGCAGCGAGGAAGACACACGGTCACGCAGACCGGACCTTTGGGAGCGCTACAGTGGCGCTCGGGACCGGTCTGCCTCTGATGCGCGGCGAGAAAAGTAAGGATGCAGGTCATGAACCTGATTCAGCAGCTCGAGGCCGAAGCCATCGAGAACCTCGGGAAGGACGTTCCCGAATTCCGCGCCGGCGACACCGTGCGCGTCGGCGTGAAAGTCGTCGAAGGCACGCGCGAGCGTGTGCAGAATTTCGAAGGCGTGGTGATCGCCCGTTCGAACCGCGGCATGGGTTCGAACTTCACCGTGCGCAAGATGAGCTTCGGCGAAGGCGTGGAGCGCGTGTTCCCGCTCTACTCGCCGATCGTCGACAGCATCACCGTGGTCCGCCGCGGCGTGGTGCGTCGCGCCAAGCTCTACTACTTGCGCGGTCGCACCGGCAAGCGCGCCCGCATCGCCGAGCGTCGCGAGAACGTCACGAAGTAAGCGCTCCGCCGGCTTCGCACATCAGATTACGAGAGGGCGCTCCGGCTGCGGTCGGGGCGCCCTCTTTCGTTGCCACCCCATTGCGGTGGAGGAGCCGGGGTTGCCCCGCGCGGCCATGACCGCCATCAGGCGGCATACAGAACTTCCGGGGGAGATTCCTTTTGCGCCTGTTCACTTATGCCGCCGCCATCGCGCTGGCACCGGCTCTCTACGCAGTGCCTGCCGCCGCCCAGACCGACGTTGCGAAGGAGGCACCTGCCGTGAGCGGGGAACTGACATTCGAACGCGTCTTCGCCAGTCCCAGTCTCGACGGACCGAGCCCGCGCGGGGCGAAACTTTCGCCCGATGGCCGCTACCTCACGCTGTTGCGCAACCGCGAGGAGGACAAGGATCGCTACGACCTGTGGGGCTACGACCGCACGAGTGGTGAATGGTCGATGCTGGTGGACAGCGAGGCGCTCGGCTCGGGCCGCGAATTGTCGGAGGCCGAGAAGATGCAGCGCGAGCGCGCGCGCGTCGGGAGCCTGAAGGGCATCATCGATTACCAGTGGGCGAGCGACGGCTCGGGAATCCTCGTGCCGCTCGATGGCGATCTCTATCTGGCGCGGCTGGACGGCGACGTGGTGCGGTTGACCGACACCGAGGCCGGCGAACTGAACCCCGCGCTGAGCGAGACGGGCGAGCTTGTCTCGTTCGTGCGCGACCGGCGGCTGTGGGTCGCTCCGGTGGGCGGCGAAGCGCGGCCGATCACGCCCGAAGAGGCGAACGAGGCAGTGCATTGGGGCGAGGCCGAATTCGTCGCGCAGGAAGAAATGGGCCGGATGACCGGTTACTGGTGGAGCCCCGACGACAGCCGAATTGCGGTCGAGCGGTTCGACGAAAGCGGCGTCGGCGTGGTCACGCGCGCGGCGATCGGTGCGACCGGGACCAAGGTGTTCGACCAGCGCTATCCGGTGGCGGGCAGCCCCAATGCCGTGGTCGAACTCTACGTCATGGATCCCGACGGGCAGAACCGGGTGAAGGTGGACTTGGGCGAAGAGACCGACATCTATGTGGCGCGCGTCGACTGGGCGCCCGATGGCAGCGCACTCTATGTCCAACGGCAGAACCGCGAACAGACCAGGCTCGACATGCTGAAGGTCGACCCTGCTACCGGCGCGAGCGAGGTGCTCTTTACCGAGGAAGCCGCGGTCGAGGATTACTGGATCAACCTTTCAGACGACTACAGATTTCTCGACGACGGGAGCCTGATCTGGTGGTCCGAGCGCGACGGATTCGGACACCTATACCGCTATGCCGATGGCGAATGGACGCAGCTGACCGACGGCGACTGGGTCGTGACGAAGCTGGTCGGCGTCGACCAGCAGGCGGGCCGAGTCTATTTTCAGGGCACCAAGGACGGCGTCCTGGCACAGCAGGTCTATGCTTTCGACCTCGCGAATCCCGATGAAATCACCCGGCTGACGGACCTCGCCTACGCGAACTCGGCGAGCATGGACAAAAAGGCGCAGACGCTGCTCGTTTCCCGCTCGAAGCCCGACCAGCCGACGCAGAGCTATATCGCCGATACCTCGGGGGAGCGGCTGGCGTGGATCGAGCGGAACGCGATCGATGCCGATCATCCCTACGCGCCGTATCTCGCCAGCCATCGCCTGCCTGAATACGGCACGATCGAGGCCGAGGACGGCACGCCGCTGCATTATCGTATCCTCACCCCCGAGATGGAGCCGGGCAAGCGCTATCCCGTCTACTTTTCGCACTACGGTGGCCCGCACGCGCAGGTCGTGAACCGCGGCTGGGGCGGGGCACTCGAGCAGGCGATCGTCGACAAGGGCTACATCGTGTTCGCGATCGACAATCGCGGTTCTGCCAATCGCGGGGTCGCGTTCGAGCAGCCGATCTACCGCGCGATGGGTGGAGTCGAGGTGCGCGACCAGAAGGCCGGTGCCGAATTCCTGAAGACGCTGCCTTACGTCGATCCAGACAAGATCGCGATCGATGGCTGGTCGTACGGCGGCTACATGACGCTCAAGATGCTTCAGGCCGATCCGGGGCTTTACGCCGCGGGCATCGCCGGGGCGCCGGTGACCAGGTGGGAGCTTTACGATACCCACTACACCGAACGCTACATGGGCACGCCGCAGGCCGATGCGGCGGCTTACGAAGCGGCCTCCGCCATCCCGGACGCGACGAAGATCAGCGATCCGCTGCTTATCATCCACGGCATGGCGGACGACAACGTCGTGTTCGAGAACGCGACGGAGATCATCGCCGCGATGCAGGAAGGCAACGTGCCGTTCGAGATGATGCTCTATCCCGGCTACACCCACCGCGTCTCGGGCGAGAACATCAGCCCGCACCGCTACAACACGGTGTTCAACTTCCTTGAGCGCCACGGCGTGACGCCGCCGGAATAGCAATCCTCCGCGGCACGCGGAGGGCGGAGGGCACGCGCAGTTGTTCACGACCGCCGATGTCATAAGCACCCGCCCGTGCCCCACCCGCGTCGCTGGCCCCCTCCCTTTAGGGGAGGATAGCGCATCTGCCATTGCGCTTGCGGGCGCGAACGCTATCTCGGCCACTCGCATTCAGATGGAGACGTGAATTGGGTTATCGGGTGGCAGTCGTCGGCGCGACCGGGAATGTCGGGCGCGAGATGATGGCGATCCTCGCCGAACGCGAGTTTCCGTGCGACGAGGTTGCGGCAGTCGCAAGCTCGCGCTCGGTCGGAACCGAGGTCGAGTTCGGCGACACCGGCAGAATGCTCAAGTGCAAGAACATCGAACACTTCGACTTCGCCGGATGGGACATCGCGCTGTTCTCCGCCGGGAGCGGTCCGGCGAAGGAATACGCGCCCAAGGCCGCGGCCGCCGGCTGCGTCGTCATCGACAATTCCTCGCTGTTCCGCATGGAGCCCGACGTGCCGCTGATCGTGCCCGAGGTGAACCCCGACGCGATCGACGGCTACGCGAAGCGCAACATCATCGCCAACCCGAACTGTTCGACCGCGCAGCTCGTCGTCGCGCTGAAGCCGCTGCACGATGCGGCGACGATCAAGCGCGTGGTGGTGAGCACCTACCAGTCGGTCTCGGGCGCCGGGAAGGCCGGGATGGACGAGCTGTTCGAGCAGAGCCGCGCGATCTTCGTCGGCGATCCGCTCGAGCCGAAGAAGTTCACCAAGCAGATCGCCTTCAACGTGATCCCGCACATCGATACCTTCCTCGACGACGGCTCGACCAAGGAAGAGTGGAAGATGATGGTCGAGACCAAGAAGATTCTCGACCCGAAGATCAAGCTCAATGCCACTTGCGTGCGCGTGCCGGTGTTCGTCGGTCACTCGGAAGCGGTGAACATCGAGTTCGAGAACGAGCTCTCGGCCGAGGCTGCGATGGACATTCTGCGCGAGGCGCCGGGCGTGATGCTCGTCGACAAGCGCGAGGACGGCGGATACGTCACTCCGGTCGAGGCCGCGGGCGACGGCGCCACTTACGTCAGCCGCGTGCGCGAGGACCCGACGGTCGAGAACGGCCTGACTCTGTGGTGCGTGTCCGACAACCTGCGCAAGGGCGCGGCGCTGAACGCGGTGCAGATCGCGGAACTGCTGGGCCGGCGGCACCTGAAGAAGGGGTAATTCCTCTTTGGTTGGCGATTTCACTGTGATATCACCACACGCATGGGCCAGGTTCTAATCCGCAATCTCGACGACGATCTTCTCGCCGACTATCGCGAAGCGGCGGAGCGCAACCGGCGCTCGCTCGAAGCGGAGCTGCGCGATGCGCTCCGGGTTGCGCGCCCTGTGTCCTCCCGGCGCAAGGACGAGCTGGTCGAGATTTCGCGCCGGATTCGCGCGATGACGCCGAAGGGCGTTCGACAGACGCCAGCCGAACTGCTGGTTCGCGAAGATCGCGATGGATACCGCGACGCCTGATGAAGCTCGTGGACACGAGCGTGGTGGTCAAATGGTTCGTGGCCGAAGAGGGGCAAGCAGAGGCGGAGTTGCTGATCGGCGAGTCGCTTGCGGCGCCCGATCTGCTTCTCGTCGAGGTGTCGAATGCGCTCTGGAAGAAATGGCGCAAGCGCGAGCTTGAGGCGGAGCAAGCGACGATGGCGCAGGGAATGGTGGCCTCTTTCGTCGAGCTGCGGCCTTCTCGCCCCTTCGCTGAGCAGGCATTGGCCATTGCGCTCCAGTTGGAACACCCGGTTTACGATTGCTTCTATCTGGCCATGAGCGAGGCGGTCGGCATTCCGCTTGTCACGGCGGACCAGCGACTGCTCGGGCGTTGCAAGGGCACGCGGTTCGAACCGTTGCTGGAGGCGCTGGCGTGACCCTCGCCGCCGAGCTCTTCTTCAGCTTTCGCAGCCCGTACAGCTATCTGGCGGTGGGGCGCTATCGGGCTCTGGCGGAGACGCACGCGGTCGAGATTGCGTTGCGGCCGGTCTATCCGCTGGCGATCCGGCAGCCCGATTTCTTCGAGCGCAATCATCCCAACTGGCTGCGCTACACGTTCCTCGACATGATGCGGGTGGCGCAGTTTCACGGAATTCCGTTCGGCTCGCCGCGGCCCGATCCGATCGTGCAAGACATCGCCACGCGCAAAATCGCGGCGGAGCAACCCTATATCTACCACGTTACACGAATGGGGCAGGCAGCGGCGCGGAGAGGTAAAGGCATCGCCTTCGCTCATGAGGTCGGACAATTGATCTGGGGTGGGGCGGAGAACTGGAACTACGAGGAACATCTCTATCCTGCGTGCGATCGGGCAGGTTTGGATTATACCGACGTCGATGCTGAGGCGCAGGATGACGCTCGCTCACTCGACGCCGAAATCGCCGCCAATCAGCAGGCGCTCGAGGACGCGGGCCACTGGGGCGTGCCGACGCTGGTGTTCGAGGGCGAGCCGTTCTTCGGGCAGGACCGGATCGAAATGGCGCGCTGGCGGATGGAGCAGAAAGGGCTGCGACCGCGCGGCGGAGGCTGATTTGCGGCACGGGCTCGCGCCCTCTAGGACGCGCGCATGAGCGCCTTCGAACCCTATGCGCCGTTGAACGTTCCCAAGCCTTTTGCCGACGAAGTGTGGATCGTCGACGGGCCGGAAATCCGGATGGATTACGGGCCGGCGTCCATGCCTTTCCCCACGCGCATGACGGTGGTGCGACTCGCATCGGGCGGCCTGTGGGTCCATTCGCCGATCGCGCCCAACGCGGGTCTGTTCGCGGCGATCGAGGCACTGGGTCCGGTGCGCCATCTCGTCGCGCCCAATTCTCTGCACTACTGGTACATGGCCGATTGGCTCGAGCGCTATCCCGAGGCCGTCAGCCATGCGGCGCCCGGGCTCGACAAGGCCAAGCGTGCGTTTCGGATCGATCACGTCCTCGAAACCGGTCGAACGGGGGAGTGGAGCAGCGAGATCGCCTGCGTCGTCGTGCCGGGCACCTCGGTGACCGAAGCGGTGTTCTTCGTGCGCGCCGCGAAGGTCGCAGTGCTGACCGACCTGATCGAGAATTTCGAGCCGGCGCGGGTACGCAAGCGGCTGCTGCGCTGGCTGATCCGGCTGGGCAGGGCGGACGGTTCGACTCCGCTCGATATGCGCGCGACCTACTTCCCCCGCCGGCAACAGGTCGCGGCGGCGGTGACCGAAATCCTCGACTGGCCAGCGGAGAAGGTCGTGATGGCGCATGGCCGGCCCTACGAATGCGACGGGGCTGAGGAGCTGCGGCGCGCGCTGCGCTGGGCAATGCGCGGTTGATCAGTGCCCGGCGGCGTCGGCCGCCGGTGCCGCCCCGCGCTTCGCCGGCCGCATCAGGAATGCGAACGGCACCGCGGCGAGCGCCATCCACATCATCAGCCAGAAGTCGTTCACGTAACCGATCATGGCCGCCTGGCGATTGACCTCGGCATCGAGCATCGCGAGCCCGGCCTGGCCGAGCGACTGAAAGCGGTCGACTGCCGAGAGGTCGAGCCCGGCAATGCTCTCGGCGGTGATCCGCGCACCGAGCTCCTCGTGGTTCACCTGGATATTGTGCGCGAGCAGGATCGTCGTCACCGAAATGCCCACCGAGGCGCCGAGCGAGCGCGCGAGGTTGAGCAGGCTCGACCCGTCGGTCCGCAGGCGCGGGGGCAGGGTGGAGAACGCGGTGACGTTGAGCGGAATGAACACCAGCCCCATCCCGAGCCCCTGGACCAATCCCGAGAGAATGAAGTGGTAGGCGTCCGCCTGGAGCGACCAATGCGCCATCTGCCATTGCGAGAACGCGGTGATCGCAAAGCCCGCGGCAACCACCACGCGCGCGTCGAGCCCGCGGCGGATCAGCAGCCCGGAAAGCTGCATCGAGATCAGCACACCCACGCCGCGCGGCATCAGCACGATCCCGGTGTCGATCACGCCGTAGCCGAACAACCCCTGCAGCATCGGCGGCAGCAGCGCCATATTGGCGAACATGACCACGCCGATGACGACCATGAACGACAGCGCGAGGGTGAAGTTGCGGTCCGCGAACAGCGCGGCGTCGAACAGCGGGTTCTTCGCGCTCGCCATATGGACCACCGCGATCCACGCGGCGCTGGCGGCGAGGAAGGTGTAGAGCCAGATCTCGCCCGAGGCGAACCAGTCGAGATGCGCGCCGCGATCGAGCAGGAGCTGGAACGAGGCGAGCGCGAGCCCGAGGACCGCGAAGCCGAACAGATCGAAGCGGCGTGCAATCCCGTCGCGATGCGGCAGCTCGGCCATCAGCACCGCCAGCGCCAGAATGCCGACCGGCAGGTTGACGTAGAACACCCAGCGCCAGTTCGCGCTCTCGGTCAGCCACCCGCCGAGGATGGGGCCGAGGATGGGGCCGATCATGATCCCCATGCCCCAGATCGCCATCACCTGCGCGTGGCGGCTCGGGCGCGAGGTATCGAGCATGAAGCTCTGGCTCAGCGCGGGGATGAACGCGCCGGCGACGCCCTGGAGCGCGCGGAACAGCACCATCTCCTCGAGATTCTGCGCCATTCCGCACAGCATCGAGGCGAGGATGAACCCGGCGACCGAGAGGATGAACAGCCGCCGCGCGCCCACGCGGTCGGCGAGCCACCCGGTTACCGGCATCGCCACCGCCGAGGCGACGATATAGCTGGTCAGCACCCAGGTGATGCTCTCCGACGTGGCGCCGAGCGTGCTCTGCATATGCGGGATCGCGACGTTGGCGATCGTCGTGTCGAGCACCTGCAGCAGCGAGGCGGCCATGATCCCGACCAGCAGCAGCGCCGGATTGCGGACCTGCAGCTGTGCAACGTCGTCCGACGGAGCGGACGACCGGGCGGGAAGGGCGGCCGAGGCCACTGGGGGCTGGCCTTAACGCTCGCGGCCGTCGGTGAAGACGGTGACTTCGGTCGAGAGCCCGGCGATGAGCTGGCGCGGGCTCTCGCCCTCGATCGCGATGCGCACGGGCACGCGCTGGGTCACCTTGACCCAGTTGCCGGTGGCGTTCTGCGCGGGGAGGACCGAGAATTCGGAACCGGTGCCCGCGCCGATCGAGACCACGCGGCCCCGAAGCACGAGATCGGGATAGGCGTCGACGCGGATTTCGGCCGGCTGGCCGACGCGCATCTCGGCGAGGTCGGTCTCCTTGAAGTTCGCCTCGACATAGGATTCCCCGCTCTCGACGATGGTCACGACGGGCAGGCCCTGGACGATCTGCTGGCCGACCTGGAGCCGGTCGGCCTGCGACACGGTGCCCGCGGTGGGCGCGCGCACCTCCGTCCGCCGCAGATTGAGCCGGGCGGTGGCGCGCTGCGCCTCGGCCGCGGCGACTTGCGGGTTCTTGCCCGGCACCGCCGCGCCGCGCGCCAGCTTGGCCGCGGCCTCGCTGCGCTGCGCCTGCGCCATGCGCAGTTCCTCGCGCGCCTGCTGGATCGCGTGCTCGGCGGCGTCGTGCTCGGTCTTGGTGACGAAGCCCTTCTTGTAGAGCGCATCCTTGCGTGCGAAATTGGCCTGCGCGAAGGCGATGTCCTCGCGCGCGGCGGCGATCGAGGCGCCCGACAGGTCGCTCGAATTGCTGAGTGCGGTGACGTTTGCCTGCGCCTGCGCGATCGCGGCGTTCGCCTGCGCGATCTGCAAGCGGTAGGGCTCGGGGTCGATGCGGAACAGCAGCGCGCCTTTGGCGACGGTCTCGCCATCCTTCACCGCGACCTCGACGATCTGCCCGCCGACCTCCGTCGAAACCGCGATCTGATCCTGCTGGACGTAGGCGTTGTCGGTCGAGACCTGTCCTTGCAGGCTCAGCCAGTAGAGCCCGCCCGCGATCAGCAGCGCGAGCGGGACCAGCGCCATCAGCGCCAGCCGCCCCCAGCGGCGACGCGGCCGGATTTCGGCTTCGGCGGCAGGCATGGTCAGGGGATCCGCTTCAGCCATTGGCGGCAAGCTCCTTCGCCGGGGCGGAAAGATTGGCGGAGATGCGCGCGAGCATGTCCATGAAGGCGGCCTGCTCGCTTTGAGTGAAGCCCGTCATCATCGTCCCGATCAACCCATGCAGCGCCGCGCGGATGCGCGCGATCTCGCCCCGGCTGCGCCCGGTGAGGTGGAGCAGCCGTGCGCGGCGGTCGTCGGGATCGGCGTGGCGCTCGACGAGGCCTGCCTCCTCCATACGATCGACCATGCGGCACAGCGTGATCGGTTCGATCTCCAACTGCTCTGCATAATAGGTCTGATTGCGACCCGGATGCCGCTCGAGATTGAGCAGCAGGCGCGCCTGAGGCGAAGTCACGCCGAGCTCGCGCACCCGCTCGTCGAACGCGCGGCGCAGCAGACGCGAATTGTCCGCGAGGAGATAGCCGGGGTTGTTGTCTATGGCGGGGCATATAATAAGGGTGCTTACTATATGCAAGGCGCTTGCACGGGGTTCGGGCGGGTGTAAATCCTCGCGGCATGAGTAAAGCCAACAAGACCGGCGGCTGCCAGTGCGGCCGCGTGCGCTACACCTCGCAAGTCGATCCCGCCGACGCCTACCTGTGCCACTGCCGGATGTGCCAGCGCGCCACGGGCGGATTCGCGGCGAGCTTCGTCAACGTGCTTCAGGCGGAAATCGCGTGGGAGGGCGAGCCCGATTGGTACGCGAGCTCGCCGATCGCGGCGCGCCCGTTCTGCGCGCGCTGCGGCACCCCGCTGGGCTTCCGCTTCAACGAGGGCAGCGACAAGATGGACCTGACCGTCGGCAGCTTCGACGATCCCTCCGATTTCCGCCCCAAGCACCATTTCGGCATTGAGAGCTTGATTCACGAAGCCTGGATCGACACCGCCGGCCTGCCGCGCATCCGCACCGACGAATACGGCGTGCTGGTCCAGAAGTGGAAAGATGCCGGCGCGGAGCCGCCGCAGTGAGCGGGACGACCACCGAGAAAATCGCCTCGTTCGACCGCACCGAGCTCGCGGTGCATCGCGTGGGCGAGGGCCGCCCGGTGCTGCTGCTGCACGGGCTGTTCTCGAGCGCGGAGATGAACTGGATCAGGTTCGGGCATGCGAAGAAGCTCGCCGACGCCGGGTTCGAGGCGGTGATGCCCGATCTGCGCGCGCATGGGGAGAGTGCGAAGCCGCACGATCCGGCGGCCTATCCGCCGGGCGTGCTGGCGAAAGACGTCGCCGCGCTGGTCGAGGCGCTGGGGCTCGAGGATTACGACCTCGTCGGCTTCTCGCTCGGCGCGCGGACCGCGGCGCGCAGCGTTATCGAGGGATTGCGGCCGCGGCGGCTGGTGCTGGCGGGCATGGGGCTGGAGGGGCTGGCCGGGTGGAGTCGGCGCTCGGCGTTCTTCATCGATGCGATCGACAGGTTCGACAGCATCGGGCGTAGCGATGCGGCGTTCATGGCGGTGAGCTTCATGAAGACGATGAAGGTGGACCGCGAGGCGGCGCGACTGCTGCTTCAGGCGGTCGACGACACCGCGCCCGAGGAGCTCGTGAAGATCGCCATGCCGACGATGGTGCTGTGCGGCGACAAGGACGACGACAACGGCTCGGCGGCGAAGCTGGCGGAGGCGCTGCCCGATGCGCGGCACGTCGAAATCCCCGGCACGCATATGAGCTCGGTCACGGAAGGCGCGCTCGGTGACGCGCTGGTCGACTTCCTCGGCGGGGAGGACTGAGGCGGTGCGCGCCTTCCTCGCCTGGTGGCTGGGAGGGCTCGCGCTGTTCGCAGTGGTGCTGTGGCTGCACCTGCCGCTGGTGCTCGATGCGGTGCCCGGCGGGATCGGCGATCATCAGGCCGCCGGCAGCGCGGCAGAGGTCGAGCGCATCCATTCCGCATGGCGCGCGGCGGGCGTGTACGGCGCCGCGCGGATCGCGATGATTGCCGACCTCGCGTTCATCGGTGTCTATACCGTCGGCGCGGCGCTCGGCGGGCGGATGCTGCGCGCGAGCGGCGGAGGCGTGATGCGGCTGATCGGCGACGCCGTGCTCGCCGGCGCGATCGTATTCGGCGTGACCGATTATGTCGAGACGGTGTGCCAGCTGATCCAGCTCGTTGAGGGTCAGGGCGCCGACGTACTGGCCGCCACCGCCGCCACCGTGCAACCGGTCAAGATCATAGCCTGGATCGCGACCTTCGTCGGCATCCTCGCCGGGCTCGTCGTTCGTCGATTTGTCGGGCGTTCGTCTTGATGAGGGTCCAGACCCATAACTGACAATGGCCGTGACGGAATGGATTTTGGTTCAAGGCAAGGAGCGAGGAGGGAGCGATGCAAATGCATCGTGACCGACGAGGGACGCTGCCTTGGAGTAAAATCCATCCGCCGCTCTGCGGTCGCCGGGAGGGGGCGGCTGGACGTCGTCGCTTGCTTGCGCGTAGCGATGCTACGCGGCTGCGCTGCGCTCCTAGCCAGCCGCCCCCTCCCGGCGATCCCGGCCGTTGCCAGTTATGGGTCTGGACCCTGAGGCACGCCTCAGGTTAGTGTCGCGACACTAGGCCGGTATCAATCGCAACCGGTTTTCAATTCGAGAGGACGCCAACCCCATGAAGTTCGCCCCCGTCGCGCTTGCCGCGCTCGCCATTTCGCTCGCCGCCCCTGCCTATGCGCAGGAAGCGCCGGCGGCGATGGATCATTCCGAACACGCCGCCGCCGAGCAGTACCCGCTCACGCCCGAAGGCGCCAAGGCCTGGGTGGCGATGGTCGAGAAGGACCTGTTCGACTATTCGGTCGACGCGAGCCGCGTGTTCTGGGTCAACGCGACCTACATCACCCCGGATACCGACGCGATGGCCGCGCAGGCCGGCGCCGAAGGGACCGAGAAGTCGGTCAAGTACGCGCTCGAAGCGGCCAAGTACGCGCAGGTCGAGGGGCTCGATCCCGACGTGGCGCGCAAGCTGAATATCCTGCGCAACGGCATCGTCCTGCCTGCGCCGACTACCGAAGGCGCGGCGACCGAGCTCAACACGATCGCGACCGATCTCCAGAGCCAGTACGGCAAGGGCAAGGGCACGCTCAACGGCCAGCCGATCTCGGGCTCGGACATCGAGGCCGAGATGGGCAATCTCGAGCACACGCCCGAGGAATACGCCGAGATGTGGACCAGCTGGCACGACAATGTCGGCGCGCCGATGAAGGACCAGTACGTCCGCATGGTCGAGATCGCCAACGAAGGCGCGGTCGAGCTGGGCTTCGACAATGTCGGCGTGATGTGGCGTTCGGCCTACGACATGGAGCCCGAGGAATTCACCGCCATGACCGAGCGGCTGTGGCAGGAGACCAAGCCGCTCTACGAAGCGCTGCACACTTACGTCCGCTGGAAGCTCAACGAGAAATACGGCGACGAGGTGCAGCCCGCGACCGGCCCGATCCGCGCCGATCTGCTCGGCAATATGTGGGCGCAGGAATGGGGCAACATCTACCCGCTGGTCGCGCCCGAGGGTTCGGGCGATCTCGGCTACGACATCGGCGAATTGCTGGAAGCGCAGGGCAAGCAGCCGCTGGACATGGTCAAGACGGGCGAGGGCTTCTTCTCCTCGCTCGGCTTCGCGCCGCTGCCCGAGACGTTCTGGCAGCGCTCGATGTTCGTCAAGCCGGCCGATCGCGAGGTCGTCTGCCACGCCAGCGCGTGGAACATCGACAACGTCGACGATCTGCGGATCAAGATGTGCACCAAGGTGAATGCGGACGACTTCATCACCATCCACCACGAGCTGGGCCACAACTACTACCAGCGGGCGTACAACGACCAGCCCTATCTCTATCTCAACGGCGCCAATGACGGCTTTCATGAAGCGATCGGCGACATGATCGCGCTCTCGATCACGCCCGAATATCTGGTGCAGATCGGCCTGCTCGAGCGCGCGCAGGTGCCGGGGCCGGAGAAGGACATCGGGCTGCTGCTGCGCCAGGCGATGGACAAGGTCGCGTTCCTGCCCTTCGGCCTGCTGGTCGACAAGTGGCGCTGGGGCGTGTTCGACGGCTCGATCACTCCGGCGGAGTACAACACCGCGTGGGTCGATCTGAAGCGCGACTATCAGGGTATCATCCCGCCCGCCACGCGTCCGGCGGATGCGTTCGATCCGGGCGCGAAGTATCACATCCCGGGCAACACGCCCTACATGCGCTACTTCCTCGCGCGGATCCTGCAGTTCCAGTTCTACCAGGCGGCGTGCGAGCAGGCCGGCTGGGAAGGGCCGCTCCACCGCTGCAGCTTCTACGGCAACGAGGAAGTGGGCAAGAACCTCAACGCGATGCTTGAAATGGGCGCGAGCAAGCCGTGGCCCGACGCGCTCGAGGCCTTCACCGGCACCCGCGAGATGAGCGCGAAGCCGATGCTCGAATATTTCGCGCCGCTCAAGGCGTGGCTCGACGAGCAGAACGAGGGCAAGCCGACCGGATGGTGAAGCGCTTTGCCCTGCTGCCCTTCGCGGCGCTCCTCGGTTGCACGCCGACCGGGGAGCCTGCGAGCGGCGGCGCACTGGCGATCGTCGATTGACCGTCAAACCCAAACGCATGCCGATCGTGGGGTGGCGCGAGCTCGTCCACCTGCCCGAGCTCGGGCTGCACGAGGTGCCGGCCAAGATCGACACCGGCGCGCGCACCTCCTCGCTCCACGCCACGGTGCTCGACCGGTTCGAGCGTGACGGCGAGGAATACGTGCGCTTCGCGATGGACTACGAGCGTCAGCACGTGCGCCAGGTGTGCGAAGCGGTGCACGTGGACCGGCGCGGCATCACCAGTTCGAACGGCGAGACGCAGCTGCGCTATGTCATCAAGACGCCGCTCAGAATCGGCGATCTCGAATTCCGTGCCGAGATCAGCCTCGCCGACCGGTCGGACATGAAATTCCCGATGCTTATCGGCCGATCTGCGCTAAGGCGCAGGTTCGTCGTCGACTCGGGGCATTCGTGGCTGCAGACGCCCGGTCTCGAGGTTGAAAAAGGTTACAAACCATGAACTTGCGGCCATGAAAATCGCCATGCTCGCGCGCAATGCCGGGCTCTATTCGCATCGCCGGCTGGTCGAGGCGGCGGAGGCGCGCGGCCATACGCTCGATATCCTGAACACGCTGCGCTGCACCGTGCACATCGCCAGCCATCGCCCCACGGTAAGTTACAACGGCGAGACGATCGGCGGCTACGACGCGGTGATCCCGCGTATCGGCGCGTCGATCACCAACTACGGGCTCGCGATTCTGCGCCAGTTCGAGATGAGCGGCGTGTGGCCGTTGAACGAAAGCGTCGCGATCGGCCGCAGCCGGGACAAGCTGCGTTCGATGCAGATCCTCGCCAAGCATGGGCTCGGCCTGCCGCTGACCGCCTTCGCGCACGACCCCAAGCAGACCAGCGAGATCATCAAGGCGGTCAAAGGTCCGCCGGTGGTGATCAAGCTGCTCGAGGGGACGCAGGGGATCGGCGTCGTGCTCGCCGAGACCGAAGCGAGCGCCAAGTCGGTGATCGAGGCGTTCCGCGGCGCCAACGTCAACATCCTGGTGCAGGAATTCATCAAGGAAGCCGGCGGCACCGACATCCGCGCGCTTGTGATCGGCGGCAAGGTTGTCGCCGCGATGAAGCGCACCGGCGCGCCCGACGACTTCCGCTCCAACCTCCACCGCGGCGGCAGCGCGCAACTGATCAAGATCACGCCCGAGGAACGCTCGACCGCCGTGCGCGCCGCGAAGCGCATGGGCCTCAACGTCTGCGGCGTCGACATGCTGCGCTCCAATCACGGCCCGGTGATCATGGAGGTCAACTCCTCCCCCGGCCTGGAAGGCATCGAGGCCGCGACGGGCAAGGATATCGCGGGGATGGTGATCGATTTCATCGCCGCGAACGCGAAAGCGGGCAAGACGAAGACGAAGGGGGCGGGATAAGGGCCATGCGGCAATAGTGAGTTGCGCGTCGCCACGATCTCGGGCAATTTTTACCGTCGGCCGTCTGGAGGGGAATTGGCGATGAAGAAGCTTCTCACTGTAACTGTGTTCATGCTGTCGGCGGCGCCGCTCGCCGCCCAGGAAGCGACAGTCACGGCCAGTGATCCGCAAGGCATCGTCAGCGCGCTGGAGGCGGCGGGCTACGAAGCGGAGCTCGACACCGATGGGGTCGGCGATCCGATGATCCTCACCGAATTGTCGGGGATATCGACCCAGATCTATTTCTACGGCTGCGACGAGGCCACGCACGACGGGTGCGATTCGCTCCAGTATTCGGCGGGATTCGACCGCAAGCAGCCGTGGACCGCGGCGGGTGCGTTGGAACTGAGCACCAAGTATCGCTTCACCAGCGTGCGTCTCGACGGCGAGGGCGACCCATACATCATCTGGGACGTCGTCACCGGCGACGGCATCCCGACCAAGGTGTTCCTCTCAGGGGTCCTTTCTTTCAGCGGCGCGATCGAAAATGCCTCCGATGTCGTGTTCGCGGAGGAGCGGGCCGAATAGTTTACCGAAACGGCGGCTCGTTGAATGCGCGCAGTTTGCGCGAATGCAGGCGGTTGCCTTCTTCGCGCAGGAGGCGGCAGGTGGTGACGCCGATCTTGAGGTGCGCGGCGATCGCTTCCTCGTAGAACTTGTTCGCCTGGCCGGGCAGCTTGATCTCGCCGTGCAGCGGCTTGTCCGACACGCACAGCAGCGTGCCGTAGGGGACGCGGAAGCGGTAGCCCTGCGCGGCGATGGTCGCGCTTTCCATGTCGATCCCGACCGCGCGGCTCAGCGAAAGGCGGCGGGCGGACTGGGTGTAGCGCAGCTCCCAGTTGCGGTCGTCGGTGGTGACGACGGTGCCGGTGCGCATGCGCCGCTTGAGGTTCGCGCCCTGCGTGCCGCTGACTTCCTCGGCCGCGCTGGCGAGCGCCTGCTGGACTTCGGCGATCGCGGGCAGCGGAATCTCCGGCGGGAGGACCGGATCGAGCACGTGGTCGTCGCGCAGATAGGCGTGCGCGAGCACGTAGTCGCCGATCTTCTGGCTGGGCCTGAGGCCGCCGCAGTGGCCGATCATCAGCCACGCCTCGGGCCGCAGCACCGCGAGGTGGTCGCAGATCGTCTTCGCGTTCGAGGGGCCGACGCCGATGTTGACCAGCGTGATCCCGCCGCGGTTCTTCCCCATCAGGTGGTAGGCGGGCATTTGGTGCCGCCGCCACGCGGTGTCCGACAGCTCGGCGCGCGCGTTTTCGCGCGGGGTCTCGAGATAGAGCCCGCCCGCGCCGGCGAGCGCGGTGCATTCGTCGCTGCCGAGCTGCGCCCCCGCCCAGTCGACGAACTCGTCGACGTAGCGGTTATAGTTGGTGAACAGGATGAACCGCTGGAAATGCGCCGGATCGGTGCCGGTGTAATGCGCAAGACGGGCGAGGCTGAAATCGGTGCGCAGCCCGTCGAATAGCGAGAGCGGGATCGGGTCGCCCGGGCCGCCGAGCTCGATCCCGTCGGCGAGCTCGTCGCCGATGTCGGCGAGTTCGGTCGCGGGGAAGTGCCGCGCGAGCTCGTTGGGGCTGATCCCTGCCAGCTCGGCGCCCGCCGCGCCGTCGAGCACATAGGGGAAGGGGATTTCCTGCCGCGAGAGCGCGACCTCGCAGTCGACGTCGTAATCGCTCGCGATCAGGCGGAGCTGTTCGGAGAGATAGTCGGCGAACAGGCGCGGGCGCGTGACCGTGGTCGCGTAGATACCCGGCGCGTTGAGGCGGCCGTAGGCGCGGCTGCTGTCGGCGGGGCGCGATCCGCCGCGGAAGCGCAGGCGGATCTCCGGATAGGCGTAGCTGCCGTCGCTGCGCTTCTCGGGCTTGGGCAGCGTGCCTTCGCGGGCGAAGGCGATGATATCGGCGCGCAGCCGTTCGACCGACTCGTCGTAGAGCCGGGTGAGGTCGTCGATGATCTTTTCGGGTGATTCCATCTGCGGCCAATAGCGCCGCTTGGATGACATTTCAAAGTCCGACGGTGTTGTAGTTTGTTCGCGCAGAGGCGCGGAGGCGCAGAGAGGGTCGCAGTCCTGCCGCTCGCCATTCTCCGCGAAAGCGGAACTAAACTAGCGTCGGGCGAAGCTGGGTCCCCGCTTCGCGAGGCAAGATGAACCGAGGTTCCCGAGGTCCTCTCTGCGCCTCTGCGCGAGCCCATAAACGAAAAGGGCGCGGCCTCCGGAGAGGTCGCGCCCTTCGCTTGTCCGGTGTGGAGCGGGTCAGCCTTCCTTGGCTTCGTCCGCTTCCTCGGCGGTTTCGGCGATCTCGTTGCCGTCCATGTCGACTGGTGTCGGGGTCTCGAGCATGTCGGCCGGGATCTCGCCCGGTTCGAGCGTCGGATCGACGGCGTTGGCCTGGGCCATTTCCTCGATCGCGGCCTGCTCGTCTTCGAACATCTGCGCGAGCACGTCGACGCCCTGGCGCTGCAGCTCGGCCTCGTCGTCCGAGCGGGCGACGTTCGCCTTCACGGTGACGTGGACCTCGGGGTGCAGTGCGATCGTGACGTCGTGCATGCCGAGCGTCTTGATCGGGTGGCCCATGATGACCTGCTTCTTGTCGATCTCGTAGCCCTTGTCGGCAAGACCGGTGACGACGTCGCGCACGTTGACTGAGCCGTAGAGCTGGCCGGCGTTGGAAGAGGCACGGATCAGCACGATCTCGACGCCATCGACCTTCTCGCCCTGCTTTTCGGCATCGCCGCGACGCTCCGCGTTTTCCTTCTCCAGGCGTTCACGGTTGGCTTCGAAGACCTTCTTGTTCGCGTCGTTGGCGCGCAGCGCCTTCTTCTGCGGAAGCAGGAAGTTGCGCGCGTATCCGTCCTTCACCGCGACGACGTCGCCGATGTTGCCCAGGTTTCCGATGCGTTCGAGGAGGATGATATCCATGGGTCTTCTCCCCTTACTTCACGATGTAGGACAGCAGGCCGATGTGGCGCGCGCGCTTGATCGCCTTGGCGAGCTCGCGCTGCTTCTTCGCGCTGACGGCGGTGATACGGCTGGGGACGATCTTGCCCCGCTCGGACATGAAGCCCTGGAGCAGGCGCACGTCCTTGTAATCGATCTTGGGTGCGTTCTTGCCCGCGAACGGGCAGGACTTGCGGCGACGGAAAAACGGGCGGGCCATCAGTCGCGCTCCTCACGGTCGCCGCGGCGCTTGCGATCGCGGTCGTTCTTGCGCATCATCACGCTCGGGCCGCCCTCGTGCTCGTCGACACGGACGGTCATGTAGCGGATGACGTCTTCGTTGATGCGGGTCTGGCGCTCGAGCTCTTCCACCACGGCGCCGGGGCCTTCGATGTTGAGCAGCACGAAGTGCGCCTTGCGGTTGCGGTCGATCTTGTACGCGAGGCTCTTGAGGCCCCAGGTCTCGGTCTTGGTGACCTTGCCTTCGTTCTGCTCGACGATTTCGGTGGCGGTTGCCGCCAGCGCATCGACCTGAGCCTGGCTCAGATCCTGACGCGCGAGAAAGACATGCTCGTAAAGAGCCATCTTCGCTTCCTTCGCTCTGTAATGCCGATCGCTGGCTGATCCGCGGGATTGCGGGGCCCCTCCGGCTTTCTTCAATCCCCCCGCACGTGGTGCAAGGAAGGCGCGCACATAGCGCCATAGCGGCCGAATGCAAGGCAAAGCTTGGGCTTGTGCGGCGGGAACGCAGGCGGCAGGGCGGCGTAAGGTAGCGAAACAGGAGGATCAATGCCCGGCGGACTGGTTGCCCTGCTCGACGACGTGTCGGTGATCGCGCGCACCGCGGCGGCCTCGATCGACGACGTCGGGATCGCCGCGGGCCGCGCCGGATCGAAGGCGGCGGGCGTGGTGATCGACGACGCGGCGGTCACCCCGTCCTACGTCACCGGCCTGTCGCCAAAGCGCGAGCTGCCGATCATCTGGAAGATCACCAAGGGCAGCCTCAAGAACAAGCTGTTGATCCTGCTGCCCGGTGCGCTGCTCCTCAGCCAGTTCCTGCCCGCCGCGATCATCTTCATCCTCATGCTCGGCGGCGCGTTCCTGAGCTACGAAGGCGCCGAAAAAGTGATGGAGAAGCTCGGCGGGGCGAAGCACGGCAAGACGCTGGAGGATCCGATCGAGGATCCGGCGGAGTTCGAGAAGCAGCGCGTTTCGGGCGCGATCCGCACCGACCTGATCCTCTCGGCCGAGATCATGGCGATCACGCTCAACGAGGTCGCGGTCGAGACCTTCTGGACCCGCGCCGGCGTGCTGGCGCTGGTCGGCGTGGTGATTACGGTGGTGGTCTACGGCGCGGTGGCGGCGATCGTGAAGATGGACGACGTGGGTCTGCACCTTGCCGAGAAGAGCTCGGCGATCGCGCAGGCGTTCGGCCGCTTCCTGCTGCGCGCGATGCCGATCCTGCTCGCCGCGCTCTCGATCATCGGCACGGTCGCGATGCTCTGGGTCGGCGGGGGGATCGTGCTGCACGGGCTGCACGAGCTCGGCGTGGCCGGACCTTCCGACTGGGCACACGCCGCGCAGCACGCGGTCGAGCATGCCACGGGCCCGCTGGCGGGCGTGCTCGGCTGGGCGACCTACGCCGGGCTATCGGCGCTGTTCGGACTGGCGCTGGGCGCGGTAATCGCCTTCGTGCTGCACAAGGTCTTCAAGTTCGAAGGGGCGCATTAACC
The DNA here is from genome assembly GCA_946886565.1 of uncultured Altererythrobacter sp. Next base: position 5,046 of record CAMPIX010000024.1, on the reverse strand, counting down.
CAGCCGCCCGAACAGATCGCGCGCGAACTCGCTGAGGGTGTCGTCGCGTGCGCCCATCACCACCACGCGGTCGTTCGGGCGGGCGATGCAGGCGATGCGGTCGCCGCAGGCCTTGCGGGTGGGAATGTATTCTGCGTGGCCGCCCGCCTGCTCGATCAGGCGCACGATCCGCTCGCTGCCTTCGCTGCGGTCGACCGTGCCACCGAAATAGACCGGGTCGCACAGGATCGTGCGGTCCTCGGGTCCGAGTTCGCGCGCGAAGGTTTCGGCCAGTTCGGCGCCCATCTGGCGCAGCGGGCCGTAGCCGTGCGGCTGGAAAAACGCGATCACGCGCCCCTCGTGCGCCTTGAGCGTCCGCAAAGTGGCGGCGCATTTCTCGGGGTTGTGGCCGAAGTCGTCGATCACCGCGATGCCTGTGGCGGTGACGCCGATCAGATCGAAGCGGCGCGCAAGGCCCTTGAACTCCGCCAGCGCGGCGACCGAGGCGGCGACCGGCACGCCGGCGGCTGCCGCGGCGGCGATCGCGGCAAGCGCGTTCGACAGGTTGTGCCGCCCCGGCATCGCGAGCGTGAGCACATGCTCGCTGCCGTCGTGCCGGTCGATCACCAGCGCCGCCTGACGGATCGGCCCCTCGGCGATCGAGCCGGGCACGATCCCGATCTGCGCCATTTCCTGCTCTATTCCGAAGGTAATCGCCTCACCGGCGCGCGCCAGCAGCGTGAGCGCCTCCGCGTCGTCGGCGTTGACCACCGCGATGCGGCTGCGGGCGAGGAAATCGCCGAACAGCTCGCGCAATTCGTCCATCCCCTTGTGATCGAGGCTGACGTTGAGCAGTACCCCGACCGCCGGGCGATAGAGCGCGATCGAACCGTCGCTCTCGTCCACTTCGCTGACGTAGATGCTGCGCCCGCCCACCAGTGCGCTGGCGTTGGGGCGTTCGGGTGTGACGAAGTTCTTCATCACCGCGCCGTTCATCACCGTCGGATCGCGCCCCGCGGCGTGCATGATCCAGCCGAGCATGCCGGTGACGGTCGACTTGCCGCTCGTTCCCGCCACCGCAAGGCCCGCGCCGGCGGTGTTGAACAGGATCGAGTTCAGTTCGGCGCGGGTCATCCGCAGACAGCCGAACTCGCGGGCTCGCCCGACCTCGGGGACGCTGTCCTCGACCGCGGCCGAGGCGACGAGGACCTGATCTTTCGAGACGATCCCGCTGCCGTCCTGCGGGCAGAGCGCGAAACCCTGTGCCTCGAGCGCGGCGAACTTGTCCGGCGTGTGGCCCTGATCGCGGCTGCGATCGCTTCCCGCGACCTCGGCTCCGCGGCCCTGAACGATCTGCGCCAGCGGCAGCATGCCCGAGCCGCCGATGCCGCAGAAGAAGAACGGGCGGGCGAAAAGCGCGTCGGCTGTGGGGATATCGTCCATCGCGCGGTCGGTATGCAGTTGTGCCGATTGATACAAGATGGCTAGGTCGCGCGCATGACACGCATCGCCATCTGCGCCCCCGGAAAGCGGCTCGAGCGCGAGCATGCCGACGCGGTGCTCGATCTCGCCGCGGCGGAGTTTCCGGGCGTCGAGCTGCAGTTCCACAAGCAATGCTTCGAGCGCCACGGGCACTTCGCGGGCGACGACGCGACGCGGCTCGCCGCGCTGCTCGAATGCGCCAACGATCCCGAGGTCGACTCCGTATGGTTCGCGCACGGGGGCTATGGCTCGAACCGGATCGCCGCGCAGGCGATCGCGGCGATGGGGCCTGCGGCGTGGGACAAGACCTTCCTCGGCTATTCGGACACCGGCTACCTGCTCGCCGCGCTCTACAAGGCCGACATCGGCGCGCCGGTGCACGGCCCGATGGTCGCCGACGTGCGGCGCGAAGGCGGCGAGGCTGCGGTGCGCCGGGCGCTCGGCTGGTTGACCGGGAACGGCGAGGGGCTCGAGGAAACGCTCGACGCGCGGCCAGCCGTGGCGTTCAACCTGGTGACACTGGCGATGCTCTGCGGCACCGAGTTGCTGCCCGACCTGTCGGGCCATGTGGTGATGGTGGAGGAGGTCGCCGAGCACCTCTACGCGGTGGACAGGCTGTTCTTTCACGTGAGCCAGCACCTGGGCGGCATCGCGGGGCTGCGGCTCGGGCGTATCTCGGACGTGCCCGAGAACGACCGTCCCTTCGGTGCGAGCGAAGAAGACATCGCGCGCTACTGGTGCGGCCGCGCGGGTGTTCCCTATCTCGGCTTCGCCGACATCGGGCACGACGCGGGCAACCGGATCGTGCCCTTCGGGCTTGCCCGCGCGCCGCACCGCGCATAGGCCGCGCCGCGACAAGGAGACTGACATGCGTGCATTCGTTTTTCCCGGGCAGGGGAGCCAGAAGGTTGGCATGGGCGCCGAACTCGCCGAGGCCAGCGCCGCCGCGCGCGAGGTGTTCGAGGAGGTCGACGAGGCGCTCGGGCAGGGTCTGTCGAAGATCATGCGCGAGGGTCCCGAGGACCAGCTGACGCTGACCGAGAATGCCCAGCCGGCGATCATGGCCAACGCCATCGCCACGCTGCGTGTGCTCGAGCGCGAGTTTGGCGTCTCGCTGGCCGACAAGGGCGATTGCGTCGCGGGCCACTCGCTCGGCGAATACACTGCGTTGTGCGCGGTCGGCGCGTTCTCGCTCGCAGACACCGCGCGGCTGCTCAAGCTGCGCGGGCAGGCGATGCAGGCCGCGGTACCGGTGGGCGAGGGCGCGATGTGCGCGCTGCTCGGCGCCGACCTCGAGAAGGCGCAGGCGCTCGCCGAAACAGCGGCCGAGGGTGAGGTCTGCCAAGTGGCGAACGACAACGATCCGGGCCAGGTCGTGCTCTCGGGCCACAAGGGCGCGATCGAGCGCGCGGTCGGCTTGGTAAAAGACTTCGAGATCAAGCGCGGGGTTCTGCTGCCGGTCTCCGCCCCGTTCCACTGCGACCTGATGCAGCCCGCCGCCGACGCGATGGCCGAGGCGCTGGGCAAGACCCCGCCGGGCGCCTTCACCCTGTCGCTCTACGCCAACGTCACCGCCGCGGCGGTGACCGACCCGGCCGAAGAGCAGCGCCTGCTGGTGGAGCAGGTCACCGGCCGCGTCCGCTGGCGCGAAAGCGTCCTCGTCATGCGCGCGGCGGGCGTCGAGCACTTCGTCGAACTCGGCGGCAAGGTCCTCGGCCCGATGATCGGCCGCATCGACAAGGACGCGCAGGCGACCAGCGTGGTGACGATGGCGGATATCGAATCGCTCGCTAAGGAGATCGGATGATGTTTTCGCTCGAAGGAAAAACCGCGCTCGTCACCGGCGCAAGTGGGGGGATCGGGTCGTCGATCGCGCGGGCGTTGGCGCGGCAGGGGGCGCGGCTGGCGCTTTCGGGGTCGAACGCGTCGAAGCTGCGCTCGTTCAGGGAGGAGCTCAACGCCGAGTTCGGGCACGATCACGTCGAGATCACCTGCGACCTGTCGAACACCACGCAGGTCGAGGAGCTCGTGCCCGCGACGGTCGATACGCTCGGCAAGATCGACATCCTGGTGAACAACGCCGGGGTCACCCGCGATAACCTCGCCATGCGGATGAAGGACGAGGAGTGGGAGGCGGTGATGAAGATCAACCTCGAAGCCGCGTTCCGCCTGATGCGCGCGGCAGCCAAGCCGATGATGAAGGCGCGCCACGGCCGCATCGTCACGATCACCAGCGTGGTGGGGGCGACCGGCAATCCGGGGCAGATGAACTACGCGGCGGCGAAGGCCGGCCTCGTCGGCATGTCGAAGAGCCTCGCGCAGGAGCTCGCGAGCCGCGGGGTGACGGTGAACTGCGTCGCGCCCGGGTTCATCCGCACTGCGATGACCGACCAGCTCCCCGACGCGCAGAAGGACGCGCTCAACGCGCGCATCCCGATGGGCCGCATGGGCGAGGGCGGGGACATCGGCGCCGCGGTGGCCTACCTCGCGAGCGACGAGGCGGCCTACGTCACCGGGCAGACGCTGCACGTCAACGGCGGCATGGCGATGCTATCCTGAGGCGCGGTTATCCCCAAGGAATCGGCGCGCCGGGGCATTCGTCCTTGCCCCATGCCGCCTCGCCACTAAGGATATTCGCGACATTTCCGGCGCTCGCGGGCGATTCCGGCCGCGGATTCGCAGTGCGCCCAGAGGGGAATTGATACGCGATGAAGGCCACTATCGAACGCGCCACGCTCCTGCGGTGCCTCAGCCACGTCCAGTCGGTGGTCGAGCGGCGCAACACCATTCCGATCCTCTCGAACGTGCTGATCGAGGCGGTCGATGGCGGCTCGCTCAAGGTCATGGCGACCGATCTCGACCTGCAGGTGGTGGAGAACATGGCGGCGGCCTCGGTCGAAGCGCCGGGCGCGATCACCGTGTCGGCGCACCTGCTGTTCGACATCGCGCGCAAGCTGCCCGAGGGGAGCCAGGTCAGCCTCGAGACCGCCGACAACCGTATGGCGATCAAGGCGGGCCGCAGCCGCTTCTCGTTGCCCACGCTGCCGCGCGACGACTTTCCGGTGATCGTGGAGGGCGACCTGCCGACGAGCTTCGAGATTGCCGCCAAGACGCTCGCCGAACTGATCGACCGCACGCGCTTCGCGATCTCGACCGAGGAGACGCGCTACTATCTCAACGGCATCTTCCTCCACGTTTCGGACGAGGACAAGCCGGTGCTGAAGGCCGCGGCGACCGACGGGCACCGGCTCGCGCGCTTCACCATCGCGCAGCCCGAGGGCGCGCAGGGCATGCCCGACGTGATCGTACCGCGGAAGGCCGTGGCCGAGCTGCGCAAGCTGCTCGAGGAATCGCTCGACGGCAATGTCCAGGTCGACCTTTCTGCGAGCAAGATCCGCTTTACGCTCGGCGGCGAAGGCGGCGTGGTGCTGACGAGCAAGCTGATCGACGGCACGTTCCCCGACTATTCGCGCGTCATTCCAACGGGTAACGACAAGCTCCTGAAGCTCGATCCGAAGAGCTTCTACGAGGGCGTCGACCGCGTCGCGACGATCGCCACCGAGAAGACCCGCGCGGTCAAGATGG
>CAMPIX010000023.1 GCA_946886565.1 uncultured Altererythrobacter sp. | reverse complement strand
AATACATCGCCGCGGGCGACGTGTTCCAGGTCGTGCTCGCCCAGCGCTTCACCTGCCCCTTCCCCCTGCCGCCGCTCGCGCTCTACCGTGCCTTGCGCCGGGTGAATCCCTCGCCGTTCCTCTACTTCCTCGACTTGCCCGGGTTCGCGGTGGTCGGATCGAGTCCCGAAATTCTTGTTCGCGTCCGTGACGGCGAAGTGACGATCCGCCCAATCGCCGGTACTCGCCCGCGCGGACCCACGCCCGAGAGCGACCGCGCCGCAGAGGCGAGCCTGCTCGCCGATCCCAAGGAGCGCGCCGAACATCTGATGCTGCTCGATCTCGGCCGCAACGATGTCGGCCGGGTCGCGGCGAAGGGCACGGTCGAGGTCACCGACAGCTTCACCATCGAGCGTTACAGCCACGTCATGCACATCGTCAGTAATGTCGTCGGGCAGCTCGACCCGGCGAAGGATGCGCTCGACGCGCTGTTCGCAGGGTTTCCCGCGGGCACGGTCAGCGGCGCGCCCAAGATCCGCGCGTGCGAGATCATCGCCGAGCTCGAACCCGAGACCCGCGGCGCCTACGCCGGCGGGGTCGGCTATTTCGCGCCAGACGGCTCGGTCGATTCGTGCATCGTGCTGCGCACCGGCGTGGTGAAGGACGGCACGCTCCACGTGCAGGCGGGCGCGGGCATCGTCGCCGACAGCGAGGCCGAATACGAACAGCGCGAGTGCGAAGCCAAGGCCGGCGCGCTGCTCGCCGCGGCACGCGAAGCCGCGCGCATCGCCGGCGAACCGGGATTCGGGCAGTGAAGCGTCTCCTCGTCCTCCCCCTCGCGCTCGCCGCGTGCGATCAGGAGCCCGCTGGCGAGCCGGTCATGCGCACCGAGATCGGCAGCGGCGTGGCTGCCAGGATCGCGCCGCCCTCGCCCACTCCCACGCCAACGCCCACGGTCGCCTCGGCCTGTGAGCGAGCCACCTTCGACGGCGCCGCGCTCACCCACTGCGTCGCCGATCCGGCGAAGCACCGGATCGTCACCGACCTCGGCCCGGCCGACGGCGCACCCTATCGCAGCCTCGGCAAGCTCGCCGAGGCACGCGGCGAGGATGCCGAGATCGCCTTCGCGATGAACGCCGGGATGTTCGACGAGGAAGGCAAGCCGATCGGCTACTACGTCGAGGGCGGCGACCGATTGCAGGAACTCAACCGCGCCGACGGGCCGGGCAACTTCCACATGAAGCCCAACGGGGTGTTCTTCGGCGGCGCGGGCGGCTGGCAGATCCGCACCGCCGACGATTTCTACGCGAACGTCGCCGACCGCCCGCAGTTCGGCACCCAGAGCGGCCCGATGCTGGTGATCGACGGCAAGCTCCACCCCGAAATCTCCGACAACGGCCCGAGCAAGGCGATCCGCAACGGAGTCGGCGTCGACGAGGCGGGCCGTGCCCATTTCGTGATATCCGAAGGCCCGATCAGCTTCGGTGTGCTTGCACGCTACTTCCGCGACGTGCTCGAGACGCCCGACGCGCTCTACCTCGACGGCAGCGTCAGCGCGTTATGGGATCCGGCGCGCAAACGCATCGACGCGCGCGCGCCGATCGGGCCGCTGCTGGTGGTCGAAAAGAAGGACTGAGCCGATGGACTACGAACGCACGCTCTACCCGCCGATCGAGCCCTACGAGACCGGCATGCTCGAGGTCGGCGACGGCCACACGCTCTACTGGGAGAAGATCGGCACGCCCGGCGCGAAGCCCGCGGTGTTCCTCCACGGCGGCCCCGGTTCGGGCTGCAGCGACAAGCAGCGCCGCCAGTGGGACCCGGCGCTCTACGACGTGCTGCTGTTCGACCAGCGCGGCTGCGGCCGCTCGACCCCGTTCGCGAGCCTCGAGAACAACACCACCTGGGATCTCGTCGCCGACATGGAGGCCTTGCGCGAAATGTGCGGGCACGAGCAGTGGCAGGTCTTCGGCGGCAGCTGGGGCTCCACCCTCGCGCTGTCCTACGCGCAAACGCATCCCGAGCGGGTCAGCGAGCTGATCCTGCGCGGGATCTTCCTGTCGCGCCAGTCGGAGCTCGACTGGCTCTACGCTTACGGCGCGAGCGAGCTCTATCCCGAGGCGTGGGCCGATTTCGTCGGCCTGATTCCGGAGGAGGAGCGCGACGATCCGGTCAAAGCCTACCATCGCCGCCTGAGCAGCGACGACCACGCCACGAAGCTCGCCGCGGCCAAGGCCTGGAGCACGTGGGAGGGCATGACCGTGACGCTGCTCCCAGATCCCGAAATGCTGGAGGATTTCACCGAGGAGCACCACGCGATTTCCGTCGCGCGGATCGAGAACCACTATTTCCGCCACAAGTGCTGGCTCGAGGAAGGCCAGCTTCTCGCCAACGCGCACAAGCTCAAGGGCATTCCCGGCGTGATCGTGCAGGGCCGCCACGACTGCTGCACGCCCCCGGCGGCCGCTTGGGCGCTCAAGCAGGTCTGGCCCGAGGTCGATCTCCAGATCGTTCCCGACGGCGGGCACCTGTTCACCGAACCCGGCGTGACCGACGGCCTCGTCCGCGCGAGCGATCGGTTCGCGGGGAAGCAGAGGTAAGGCTCGCCACCCCATCCCCGTTCGCCCTGAGCTTGTCGAAGGGCCGCTCTTTCTTTCAGGCGCTACGCTCATCAAGAAAAAGCGATGCTTCGACAAGCTCAGCACGAACGGATGGAGATTGATGCGCACGCACCGAGATGAAGGCCCAAAAGCTTTCCTTGCTTGATCGCGCGCTGCCGACCGGCAAAGGCCAACCCGCATGATCCTCGTAATCGACAACTACGACAGCTTCACCTTCAACCTGGTCCATTACCTGATGGAACTGGGCGCCGAGGTGCGGGTCGAGCGCAACGATGCGCTGTCGGCGGCGGAGGCGGTCGCGAGCGGCGCGCAGGGCGTGCTCATCTCGCCCGGCCCGTGCACGCCGAACGAAGCCGGGATCAGCCTCGATCTCGTGGCCGCGTGCGCTGACGCCGCGCTGCCGCTGCTCGGCGTGTGCCTCGGGCATCAGGCGATCGGGCAGCATTTCGGCGGGCGCGTGGTGCGCGGCGGGCTGATGCACGGCAAGACGAGCGCGGTCGATCACGACGGCAGCGGGGTCTTCGCCGGGCTGCCCTCGCCCTTCACCGCCACGCGCTATCACTCGCTCGTGGTCGAGGACATTCCCGCGGTTCTCGCCGTCAACGCCACCAGCGAGACGCCGGGGCTCGACGGCACCAGCGTGATGGGCTTCCGCCACCGCGAGCTGCCGATCCACGGGGTCCAGTTCCACCCCGAATCCATCGCGACCGAGCACGGCCACGCGCTGCTCGCCAATTTCCTCGCAATCTGCGGCATGGAGGCCCGAATCCCGGCATGAAGACGCTCCCGCAGGCCGAACCCCATTTGTCCGAGACCGAGGCGGAGGAGGTCTTCGGCTGGATCCTCGACGGCGAAACCAGCGAGGAGGAGATCGCGCGCTTCCTGGTCGAGATCACCGAGCGCAGCGAAACCGCCGAGGAGATCGCCGGCGCGGCCCGCGCGCTGCGCGCCCGGCTGATCCCGGTCGCCGCGCCCGGCAACGCGGTCGATTGCTGCGGCACGGGCGGCGACGGGCATCACACGTTGAACGTCTCGACCGCGGTCAGCCTCGTGGTCGCCGCGGCGGGCGTGCCGGTGGCCAAACACGGCAACCGCGCGGCGAGCAGCAAGTCGGGCGCGGCGGACACGCTCGAACAGCTCGGCCTCGACATGGAAGCCGCGGGAAGAACCGCCGAGAAGACTCTGGCCGAGCTCGGGATTTGCTTCCTCTTCGCCAAGAACCACCACCCCGCGATGGCACGCATCCAGCCGATCCGCCAACGGCTCGCGCGGCGCACGATCTTTAACCTGATGGGGCCGCTGTCGAACCCCGCGGGCGTGCGGCGCCAGCTCATCGGCATCGCGCGCCCGGCCTATGTGCCGATCTACGCCGCGGCGAAGGCCAAGCTCGGGACCGACCGCACCTTCATCGCCTCGGGCGACGAGGGGCTCGACGAACTCAGCCTCGCGGGGGGCAACGAGCTCGCCGACGTGGTGGGCAACGATTTCGAGATGCGCCGCGTCGATGCCGCGCAGGCGGGCCTGCCGCACGCCCCGGTCGAGGCGATCCGCGGCGGCGACGCGGCGCACAACGCCAAGGCGCTGAAGGCGCTGCTGACGGGTAGCCCCGGTCCCTACCGCGACGCCGTCCTGTTCAACGCCGCCGCCACCCTGATCGTCGCCGACGCCACTCCCGGCTGGGAAGACGGCGCCACGATCGCCGCCGAATCGCTCGACAGCGGCAAGGCCGGCGAATTGCTGGATCGTTGGATCGAGATGGCGAAGTAGTTGGTTCGCGCAGAGGCCGCAGAGAAGAAAATGCGCAGAGGACGCAGAGCGCGTGCGGAAACAGCAATTCTTCCTCCGCGAAGCGGCATCACGATTCAAGCGTCGCAACAATGAGGCCGCTTCGCGGGAGCGCATAACAGCCGGTAAGGCAAAACCCCTCTGCGATCTCTGCGCATTTTCTTCTCCGCGGCCTCTGCGTGAACCCAAAAAAATCCCACATCGACACCCACCCGGCCACCAGCCATAGGCACAGCAAATGAACAAGCTCGACGAAATCTGCGCCACCAAGAGCGAGGAGGTCGCCGCGCGCAAGGCGCTGGCGACGCTCGACGATCTCGACCGCGCAGCAAGTGACGTCACGCCGCCGCGCGGGTTCGCCGAAGCGCTTGCCGCCAAGGCGCGCGAGGGCTTCGGGCTGATCGCCGAAATCAAGAAAGCCTCCCCCTCCAAGGGCTTGATCCGCGACGATTTTCGTCCGGCAGAGCACGCGCTCGCCTATCAGGGTGGCGGCGCGGCGTGCCTCTCGGTGCTGACCGATGCGCCGTACTTCCAGGGCCACGAGGACTATCTGACGGACGCGCGCGCGGCGAGCGACCTGCCGGTGCTGCGCAAGGACTTCATGGTCGATCCGTGGCAGGTCGCCGAGGCGCGCGCGATCGGGGCCGACGCGATCCTCATCATCGTCGCCGCGCTCGACGATGCGCTGATGGCCGAGATCGAGGCCGCCGCGATCGAGCGCGGAATGGACGTGCTGGTCGAGGTCCACGACGAGGCCGAGATGGAGCGCGCCGCGCGCCTTCGCTCGCGGCTCATCGGGATAAACAATCGCGATCTCAAGACCTTCCGCGCCGATCTTGCCACGACCGAACGGCTCGCCCCGCTCGCTCCCGACGGCGCGCTGCTGGTCGGCGAGAGCGGCATCGCGAGCCACGCGGACTGCCAGCGCCTCGCCGCCGCGGGCGTACGCTGCTTCCTCGTCGGCGAGAGCCTGATGCGACAGCACGACGTCGAGGCGGCAACCCGCGCGCTGCTCTGGGGTTGAGACTTTCGGGGCTGAACTTTCCTACACGCGCGGGTTCTGGCAGGCTCGCCGCGTGAACCTCGCCAATCCCCCTCGTCGCGTCGTTGCCGAACCGTTGAGCGGGGCAGACTTTTTTGCAGCAGGACTGTGTAACATGTGGTCCATGTCTAACAGGAAAGTCGCTGGTTAGATGAACGGCAAGCTCACCCACCTCGACGAATCGGGCGCTGCGCGGATGGTCGATGTCGGCGGCAAGCCCGAGACCGCGCGTTCGGCCACCGCCACCGGCCGCATCGCGATGCGGCCCGCCACGCTCGCCGCGATCCGCGATGGCGATCTGCCCAAGGGCGACGTGCTCGCCGCCGCGCGCATCGCGGGGATCATGGCGGCGAAGAAGACCGGCGAGCTGATCCCGCTCTGCCACCCGCTCGCGCTCGACGCGGTGACGATCGACTTCGCATTCGAGGAGGATGGCCTGCGGGCCACCGCCCGCGCCGCACTGACCGGCCGGACGGGCGTGGAAATGGAAGCGTTGACAGGGGCTTCGGTCGCATTGCTCACGATCTACGACATGGCCAAGGCGGTGCAGAAGGACATGACGATCGAGGGCGTCCGCCTGCTCGAGAAGACCGGCGGCAAGTCGGGCGACTGGCGCGCGCCCGAGTGATCGGCAGCGAATGACCTCGCCGATCCCGCTCGAGGAAGCCTGGGCGCGGCTGCTCGCCCTCGTCGACCCCTTGCCGGTCGAGCATGTCGCCGCCGAACAGGCGCACGACCGCTACCTCGCCGAACCGCTCGTCGCCGCGCGCACCCAGCCCGCGGCCGACTTGTCCGCGATGGACGGCTACGCGCTCGCAGGCGAAGGCCCGTGGACCGTGATGGGCGAAAGCCGCTGCGGCGCGCCCTTCGCTGCCGTGCTCGGCCCGGCCAAGGCAGCGCGCATCTCGACCGGCGCGGTCGTGCCCGAGGGGGCCGACCGGGTTCTGATCCAGGAAAACGCCAAGCGCGAGGGCGACCAGCTCTCCGGCCCCTGGCCCGACCTTGGCGCGCATATCCGGCGGCAAGGCATAGACTTCCGGCAAGGCGACGTCTTGCTGCCCACCGGATCGCGGCTCGGCGCGCCGCAGATTGCACTCGCGCTCGCCGCCGGGGCTGACGCGCTCGCGGTTCCCCGCACGCCGCGCGTCGCGGTGCTCGATTGCGGCGACGAACTGGTCGACGGCTCGACCCCGGCGACCAACGGCGCGATGCTCGCCGCGATAATGGCGGGTCTGCCGTGCGAGGTCCGCCGGATCGGCCCGGTGCCCGACGATCGCACCGCGCTCGCCGAGGCGCTCGGGCAGTGCGAGGACTGCGACCTCGTCGTCACCAGCGGCGGGGCCTCGGTCGGCGATCACGACCTCGTGCGCCCTGCGCTCGAGGCCTGGGGCGCCGAGATCGCCTTCTGGCGCGTCGCGATCCGGCCGGGCAAGCCGTTGCTCGTCGCGCGGCGAGGCGCGGCGCTGGTGCTGGGGCTGCCGGGCAATCCCGTGTCGGCCTACGTCACCGGCTTCCTCTTCGCCCTGCCCGCGCTCCGGCGGATGCTCGGCGCTGGCGACCCCTTGCCGCGGGGCGAACCGATACGCTGTACCGCCGACCTGCCGCCGGGCGGCGAGCGCGGCGAGTTCCTGCGCGCGATTCGCCGGCCCGACGGCGTCGAGCCGATCCTCCGCCGCGACTCGAGCCTCCTCGCCCAGCTTGCGCGCGCCGATGCGCTGATCTGGCGTCCGGCGCACTGCTCCGGGGCGAAAGCGGGAACGGATGTTCCGGTCTATCGCCTCGAGAATGGCGCAATTGCTTGACTTGCGCCATTCGGTTGCCTAATTGTTCCGCATTCGTTCGCGTCCGCGCACGATCGTGTCAGGCGACCAGGGAGTTTTCGCCATGCTGACGGCCAAGCAGCACGAGCTGATCCGCTTCATCCAGCAGCGGCTGGAGGAGACCGGCATTTCGCCCTCGTTCGAGGAGATGAAGGAAGCGCTCGATCTCAAGAGCAAGTCGGGCGTGCACCGCCTGATCTCTGCGCTCGAGGAGCGCGGCTTCATCCGCCGCCTGCCCAACCGCGCCCGCGCGCTCGAAGTCCTGCGGCAGCCCGAGGATTCGACCCCTGCCGCGCGCAAGCCCCAGAACGCACAGACGCATGACAACGTTGTCGACCTGCGCCGCGCCGCCGCCGTCCATCGGGAACCGGCTAACGACGTGGTCGAGGTGCCGCTCCACGGCCGCATCGCCGCTGGCGCGCCGATCGAGGCGCTCGAGGGACAGAGCAGTCTGCCCGTTCCCGCCGCGCTGCTCGGGCCGGGCGAGCACTACGCGCTCGAGGTATCGGGCGATTCGATGATCGAGGCGGGGATATTCGATGGCGACTTCGCGCTCGTGCGCCGCACCGACGTCGCGCGTGACGGCGAGATCGTGGTCGCGCTCGTGCGCAACGAGGAAGCGACGCTCAAGTACCTGCGGCGCGAGAACGGCATGATCCGGCTCGACCCGGCGAACGGCGCCTACTATCCGCAAATCTATCGCCCCGACGAGGTGCAGGTGCAGGGCAAGCTCTCGGGTCTGCTGCGCCGGTATCACTGAGCGCGCGGGACAGGGCTACTAGCGCTCCTCGCCCTGCCACCAACCGTGCTCGCCCTGACTTTCGGCCACTGCGGTCATTCGCGGCTCGTCGAGGTATAACGCCAGTCCTCCGGTCCGCTCGAGCAGGCGGCGGTCGGCCTTGAGCCAGCGCGGTTGGCACGAGCGCGGCAGGAAGCGGTCGGCGACGACGATGTCGGCACGGTCGCAGGCCGCAGCGAGCGCGCGTTCCTCCACCATGTCGCGGCTGCGCGCCATCAGCAGCGACCAGCTCTCGCCGCCGCGCTCGATGGTGAGTACGCAGAAATCGCGGCTGCACCGCGCCTCGGGCCAGCGGTCGAGCGGCACCGGCTCGCCCTCCAGCGCGGCCATTTCGAGCAGGTTGTCGCGCGCATAGTCGCTGCGGCTGTCGCGCAGCATCAGCAACCGCTCGTCCTCGCCCGCGATCCCGACATGCCGGCCGTCGCCCGAGATCAGCACATCGGGCGTCGGAGTGGCGACCAGCAGCAGCACGCCGAGCGCCACCGGGCCAAACCCGAGCAGCCGCGCTCTCCCGCGCCACAGCGCCAGCCACAAGCCGCCGGCGACGAACAGCGCGATCGTCCCGAGCCCCATCTGCGGCGCGAGCTTCACCGCGCCCGGTTGTCCGGCGGTGAAGTGCGCGATTCCCAGCAGCAGCTCGAGCGACTTGCCCGCCAGCCACCACGCCGGCGCACCCGCGCCCACGAGATCGAGCACGAGCGCCAGCGCAATCAGCGGCATCGAAACGAACGTCACCAGCGGAATGGCGATCATGTTCGCCAGCGCCCCGTAGAGTCCGGCGCGGTGAAAATGGAACAGCACGATCGGCATCAGCGCGATCTCGATCACCACCCCGGTCAGCAGCAGCATCGCCGCACGCCGCCCCGCCCGTGCAAGCCAGCTCTCCTCGCGCGGCGCGAGGAACGCCTGCACCGGTCCGCTCGTGTGCAGCGCGACGATCGCGAGAACCGCGGCGAAGCTCATCTGGAAGCTCGGCCCGACGAGCGACTCGGGCCACAACAGCAGCACCGCGATCGCGGCCACCGCGACCATCCGCAGCGAGAGCGGCTCGCGCCCGAGCGCCAGCGCGATCAGCACCAGCACCGCGCCGATGCAGCTTCGCACCGTCGGCACCTCGGCCCCGGTCAGCAGAGTGTACGCCACTCCCGCCCCCGCGCCGATCGCCGCCGCGAGCACCGGCAGCCGCACGCGCAGCGCAAGCCAGGGCCAAAGCGCGAGCAGCTTGATCGCGAGGAAGTATGCCGCGGCGATCACCGCGCTGACGTGCAGCCCGCTGATCGAGAGCAGGTGCGTGAGGCCGGAGTCTCGCATTGCTTCCTCGTCGGCTTCGGCGATCGCACCCCGGTCGCCGCTCGCGAACGCTGCCGCGATCGCGCCCGGCGAACCCGTGAGTTGCCCCCGGACATGCGCCGCCAGCGCGCGCTGGACCCGTGCCAGCCCGCCCTCGCCAGCCGCAGGCCGCACCAGCTCGACCTCGCCGATCAGCGAGCCGGTCGCGGCGTAGCCTTCGAACCATGCCGCGCGCGCGAAATCGTAGCCGCCCGGCAGCATCGGCGGCGAGGGCGGCATCAGCCGCGTGCGCAACCGCACCACCGCGCCTTCGGCCAGGCCCTGCCGGTCGGCTTCCAGCGGCACGTTCACCCGCACCTTGCGCGCCCGCGCCGCCTCCGGGTCGCGGTAAGCGAGAACGAGTCGCACGCGGCCTTTGGCCGGTTGCTCGATCCGCTCGAGCACGCGCGCCTCGATCCTCTCGACCCGCGGCCAGTCGAGCGGCTCGGCACCAACGGTTTCCGAACGCAGCCACACCACCGCGATCCCCGCGGCGAACATGATCGCGAGCGAAACCGCCGCGAGCCTCAGGTTCGCCCGCTCGTCGCGGTCGCGCCACAACGCTTGCGCGGCGGTCGCCGTCAGCATCGCTCCACCGAGCGCGGCCAACCATTGCCAGGGAGCGGAAAGGAAGAACCACGCCGCGATCCCGCCGGCGAAGGCAATCGCCAGCCACGGCCCGCGGTCGAACCCCGCTGCCGCGAGGAACGCCTCGGCGCGATCGGCCGCACTGGACAAACGCCCCGCGCTGCGCCAATTGCGCTGCACCGCAGCATCGGCCCGCTCGGGCCCGCCCCCCAGTGGAACTTCGGGCACCCCCGTCGCCATGCGCCGCATAGGAAAGGAACAGGCAGGATATGGCAAGCCATAGCGGACAGGTCGTGACGCGCTTCGCCCCTTCGCCGACCGGATTCCTCCATATCGGCGGCGCGCGCACCGCGCTGTTCAACTGGCTTTACGCCCGCCATCACGGCGGCAAGGCGCTGCTGCGGATCGAAGACACCGACCGCAAGCGCTCGACGCCGGAAGCGATCGATGCGATCCTCGACGGGCTTGCCTGGCTCGGGCTCGACTGGGACGAGGATGTCGTGTTCCAGTCCGAACGCGGCGCGCGCCATGTCGAGATCGCCGAGCAACTGCTTGCCGCCGGTCATGCCTACAAGTGCTACGCCACGCCCGAGGAGCTCGAGGAAATGCGCACCGCGCAGCGCGCCGCGAAGCAGCCGCTGCGCTACGACGGCCGCTGGCGCGACCGCGATCCGGCCGACGCCCCGCTCGGCGCGCCCTACGTCGTCCGCCTCAAGACCCCCGACGAGGGCGAGACCGCGATCGACGATCGCGTCCAGGGCCGCGTGACGGTGCGCAACGCCGAGCTCGACGACTATGTTCTGCTGCGCGCCGACGGCACCCCAACCTACATGCTCGCGGTGGTGGTCGACGACCACGACATGGGCGTCACCCATGTGATCCGCGGCGACGACCATCTCAACAACGCCTTCCGCCAGTTGCCGATCTACCGCGCGATGGATGCGATCGAGGGGAATTGGCCCGAGCCGGTCTATGCCCACATCCCGCTGATCCACGGCAGCGACGGGGCGAAGCTCTCCAAGCGCCACGGCGCGCTCGGCGCTGAAACTTACCGCGACGAGTTCGGCATCCTGCCCGAGGCGCTGTTCAACTACCTGCTCCGGCTTGGCTGGGGCCATGGGGACCGCGAGGAGATCACGCGCGACGAGGCGATCGCGCTGTTCGACCTCGACGGCGTGGGCAAGAGCCCCTCGCGCTTCGACCTGAAGAAGCTGCAGAACCTCAACGGCCACTATATCCGCGAAGCCGACGACGCGCGGCTTGCGGGCCTGGTCGCGCCACGGATCGGCCCCGAGGCCGACGAGGCGCTGCTCACCCGGGCGATGCCGGTGCTCAAGACCCGCGCGCGCGATCTCGACGAGCTGGCCGAGGGCGCAGCCTTCCTGTTCAATGCCCGTCCGCTCGCGCTGACCGAGAAGGCCGCGGCGCTGCTAGAGGGCGATGCCCGCGCAATTTTAGGTCAGATCGCCGATCGTCTGCGGGCGGAAAAGAACTGGACAATCGAAGCGCTCGAAGCCACTACCAAATCATTCGCCGAGGAGCTCGGGTTGGGCCTCGGCAAGCTCGCGCAGCCCATGCGCGCGGCGCTCACCGGGACAACCACGTCGCCCGGTATTTTCGATGTGCTGGTCCTGCTCGGACGGGAAGAGGCTCTCGCGCGGCTCGACGCGCAGGCCGCGCCGGCAGACCAGGGGTAAGGAGAACGAATTTGGCGGATAAACAGGCGAAGCTCGATTTTCAGGGCACCACGCATCAGTTCCCGGTGCTCGAGGGCAGCGTCGGTCCCGATGTGATCGACATCCGCAAGCTCTACGGCAGCACCGGCGCCTTCACCTTCGATCCGGGCTACAAGTCGACCGCCAGCTGCGAGAGCGCGCTGACCTACATCGATGGCGAGGAAGGCGTGCTGCTCCATCGCGGCTACCCGATCGGCCAGCTCGCCGAGCATTCGAGCTTCATGGAAGTTTCCTACCTGCTGCTGAACGGCGAGCTGCCGACGCAGGAAGAGCTCGACGATTTCAACTATACGATCACCCGCCACACGATGCTGCACGAGCAGCTTGCGACCTTCTACCGCGGTTTCCGCCGCGATGCGCACCCGATGGCGATCATGTGCGGCGTGGTCGGCGCGCTTTCGGCGTTCTACCACGACAGCACCGACATCTCCGATCCCGAGCATCGCAAGATCTCGAGCCACCGGCTGATCGCCAAGATGCCGACGATCGCCGCGATGGCGTACAAGTATTCGACCGGGCAGCCGTTCCTCTATCCGCAGAACGACCTCAGCTATACCGGCAACTTCCTGCGCATGACCTTCGGCGTGCCGGCCGAGGAATACGAGCTGCATCCTGCGGTCGAGAAGGCGATGGACCGGATCTTCATCCTCCACGCCGACCACGAGCAGAACGCCTCGACCTCGACCGTGCGGCTTGCGGGCTCCTCGGGCGCCAACCCGTTCGCCTGCGTCGCGGCGGGCATCGCCTGCCTGTGGGGCCCGGCGCACGGCGGCGCGAACGAGGCGGCGCTCAACATGCTGCAGGAAATCGGCACCCCCGACCGCATCCCGCATTACATCGAGCGGGCGAAGGACAAGAACGACCCGTTCCGCCTGATGGGCTTCGGCCACCGCGTGTACAAGAACTACGACCCGCGCGCGACGGTGATGCAGAAAACCGTGCGCGAGGTGTTCGACGCGCTCGAGGTCAAGGACCCGGTGTTCGAAACCGCGCTGCGGCTCGAGGAAATCGCGCTCTCCGACGATTACTTCAAGGAAAAGAAGCTCTTCCCGAACGTCGATTTCTACTCGGGCATCATCCTCTCGGCGATCGGCTTCCCGACCACGATGTTCACCGCGCTGTTCGCGCTCGCACGCACCGTGGGCTGGGTCGCGCAGTGGAACGAGATGATCTCCGATCCCGGCCAAGTGATCGGCCGCCCCCGCCAGCTCTACACTGGTCCGACCGAGCGCGACTACGTGCCGATGGGCAAGCGCTAGACCGATGAGACTCGTCCTCCAGATCGCCGGCGTCGCGCTGATGCTCGCCGGCGGGCTGTGGACGCTCCAGGGGCTCGGTCTGGTCATGTGGCCGGCCGAGAGCTTCATGCTCGCCGACCGGCAATGGGCGCTCAACGGCGCGCTGACTCTCGCGGTCGGCGTGGCGCTGTTCTGGTTCGGCTCGCGCCGGAAACGTTAGCCCTTCGAGTTCGGGGGCAGGTCGAGCTGGAAGCTCGCGCCCTCGCCCGGCTTGCTTTCCACCGATAGCTCGCCCCCCATCGCACGCGCCAACCGGCGCGAGATGTAGAGGCCGAGTCCCGAGCCGCCGTCGCCGCTGCGGCCGAGCCGTTCGAACTTCTCGAACACGCGCTGCTGGTCCTTCTCGCCGACGCCGGGGCCTTGGTCACGCACCAGCACCAGCGCACGGCCATCCTCGCCCGACAGCTCGATCCGCACGGTCGAGCCCTCGGGCGAATAGCGGATCGCATTGCCGACGAGGTTGAGCAGGATCTGCAGCACGCGGCGAAACTCGGCGATCGCGGGGAGCGTCTCGCCCGGCGCGGGCGCGACGATCTCGATCCCGCGCTCCTTCGCGCGGACCGCGAGGATGCCCGCCGCGCGGCGCGATACATCGCCAAGATCGATCTCGTCGGGCGCCGTGGCGAAATCGTCCGATTCGACCACTTCGAGGTCCGACAGGTCCTCGATCAGCGCGAGCAGGTGCTGGCCCGCCGAGGCGATGTCGGCGGCGTAGTTGCTGTACTCCTCCGCCAGCGGGCCGGCGAGGCGCGTGCGGATCGTCTCGGCATTGGCGATGATCCGCGCGATCGGCTGGCGCAGAACGGGCGACAGGTCCTGCCCGATCGGCCGTGTCGATCGTTGCGCGCCGGCGGCCGGGGCCTGCGGCGAGGAAGCGGTCGCGAGCGGAGCGTCGGCCACGAGATAGAGCTCGAACCCGCCCTGCCCCGGCTCGGGCGAACCGAGCGGAACGAGCGTCGCGGTCCATTCGCGCCGCGAACCCTCGACCTCGACCCTGGCGCCGTCGAGCAGGCGCCAGTGGGTCGGCTGTTCGTGCAGCGCGCCGGGCAGCTCGACGAATTCGGTCCACGCACGCCCCCTGCCGCCAGCCATGCGCGCGGCGAGATCGGCGAGATCAGGGGCGCTGCTCTCGACCGCGAGAACCGCCTGCGCGGGGTCGAGCCGCGCGGTCAGTTCGGCGAGATTGCGCTCGATCTCGAGCCGCCGCGCCGCGGCCTGGGCGTCGCTTTCGCGAACCACCGGGGTCGCCTGCCAGTCGACCACGCCGATCGAACAGCCGCCCTCTGCGTCGGTATGCGGGAATATCTCGATCCACGCGCGCACCGTCTCGTCGCCGCCGAACGCCTCGATCGCGCCCGAAAGCCGGGCTCCCGCCCCGCGCGCCCGGCGCACGTGCTCGAGCAGCGCGGGGATCGCTAGCGCGCCCGGGATTTCACCGCCGCACTGGCGTTGCAGCCCGGCGATCAGCTCGTCGGCCTCGACCAGCCGGTCGTCGGCGTCGGTGCGTCCACGGGCGAGGAAGGTGTGCGCGGCGGCGTCCATCGCTCAGTCCAGCGCCGGATGACCGGAGGCATCGAGGATCGCCGTCGCACGGTCGGCGCGCAGCGTATCGAACCCATCGGGCAGGGTGACGTGCGGGTGGACCAGTGCGAACTGTTCGGCGATCTGACCGGGCTTGAGCCCCGCCGCCCGCGCCGCCAATGCGAAACGCGCAAGTTGGCTTTCGTTGGTCGATATCGCGATCAGATCGCGATCCTGCCGGGCAGCCAGCGCGATTGCGGTGAGAAACAGCCCGACCCCCGCGTGTCCGAGGGACATCGCGGGCTGCATCCCCTCCCCCACCGCCCCTGCGGCGCGCGCCAGCAGCGAAAGCCTGCCGTCGTGCGCTTCGTAATTCTGGCGCAGTCGGCTCTCGGCCTGCGCCACAGCGTTGTCGCCGCTTCCGCCGCCATGCTCGCGCCAGCGATCGAGCGCGAACTCGAACAGCCCCGGGGACAATTCGACTATCGCCAGCTCCATCCGCCGCTGCTGCTGTACGAAGCGCGACTGCGCCGCCAGCAGCGCCATCGCGAGTTGGGACGTCGCTTCGTCCGGGGCGGCAATAAGCGACTGGAGCAACGGCGAAAGTACCGGATCGATCGAATTGCGCGCCTCGAGCTGGATCGCCAGCCGGTATTCGAGCGCGAGTGCATGGCAATGGCCGAGCAGCGACAGGTTCTCGATCAGGGCATCCGCCAGTGGCTCCCCGCGTTCGGCGGCGAAGGCATACGGATCATCCTCGCCTGCAGCGGCACCTTCGGCCACGAGCATCTGCCGCGCCACACTGGCAGCCATCGACCGGACGCGGGCGACGATTTCGTCGCTGAACAGCGCGTGGTCGTGATTGGCGAGCAACATGCCGAGCATCGGCCCGATCGTGCCGAGCACGACGTCGCCGCGCGCGAGCTCGTCTGCAAGGACGGCCTCGATCGGAGAACGCGATGCCTGGGTCACGCCGGAGTCGGTCATTCACAGACCCTTAGCGGGACATAGTTAAACCCGCGTTATCCCTCGCCGGCTCGTCGCGAAATAGAGAAGCACCAGTGCGCTGAGCGCAAGCAACTGAATCGCAGGGAGAATTTGTCCGGCGGCGGCGGCAAGTGCGAGAAGCGCCGCCAGCACGGTCCGATCGGATGCGGCGCTCGCGATCGCGTCTGTCCCCGAACGCTCCACCAGACGCAGGGCGAGCAGCATTGCGGTCGCAGCGAAAAGCCACCCCGCCAAGCCCTGCGCCGGCGCAGCGAGCCCCGCCAGCGCGAGGATCGCCGCGTCCACCGCAACACCTGGTGCGCCGCGGGCCATGCGCCGGAACCAGCCGGCCTGCCGTTCGTCGCGCGCGAGAGCGCCAAGCGTGCCGGTCATGCGCAACAGGAAGGCGCCAAGCGCGGTCGCTCCAAACGCGAGCGCCGGCATTTTCCACCACGCCGCGGCAAGCGCACCGCCAAGGCTCACGACCCCGCCCGCCAGCGGCAGCAGCGCCCGGCTCCGCCGCGCCAGCACGCGCGGCGCGAGTGCCATAGCCGCCCGATCGGCGAGCGCGAGTGCCGGAGCCGCAAACGACGCCGGCGTAACCCTCTGCTGCAACCAGGCGGCCTCGAACGCGCGCGCCTGCGCTTCGTCGCGTAGATAGACCCAATTCCGGTTCGCAAGATGCGAACGGGCGAGCGGAACCAGCCGGACGCCCGATTGCAGCCCGACTCGCAGCAGCGCCGAGACGATATCGACGTCGATCGGCATTTCCGCCAGCCGCTCGACGCCCGATCCGGGAAGCCGTGCGACCCCGGCCCAGGCGTGATCGCGATCGATCCGCTCGAACCCGGCCTCGACGCCGGCTTCCGCGGGCAGCGCCACGATGCCCGAGCGCTCTCCCAGCAATTCGCCGACCAGCGGCGGGTCGGGCACGACTCCTTCCGAAAAGACGAACAGATCGTCCTGCGCCTTGACCAGTCCCGACAGCGCTCGCGCACCGGAGAGCGCATGAAAGCTCGCTCCGGCGCCTTCCGTGCGATGCAAAAGCGGAAGAATGCCTTCGTTGAGGCCATCGGCGAGGCACACGACACGCTCGCATCCGAGCCGCAGCGCAAGCTCGAGCTGGAGCGCGGCGACGCTGCGCCCGGCAATGGTGAGCAGGCCGCGCACCGGCGCGCCCGTTTCACCCGTCGCAATGTGTGCCGATAGGATCGCGACCCGCAATGGTCCCTCCGCTCGATAAGGAGCGAAGGATGCTAGGCGGCACAAAGCCGCGTGCCAAGCGTCGCGAGGGCGCGGTCAGGGCCGGGCGGTCGAGAAATCGCGCTTGAAGGTTTCGAGCTTGCGCAGGATGGTCGGTTCGCCCGGAGCTGAGGCAATCGCCTCTTCGGCGAGCGCGAGAAGCACCCCGGCGTGGAAGCTCGCTGCGAGACCCTTCAGCCGCATCGCCGCGACGCTCCAGTTGCCGTCGCAACGGGCGCGGCCGAGCAAGTCGATGTTGCGTTCCAGACTTTCGACGAAGGCCGCGCGCAGCTCCGCCAGCAAGGCAGGATCGTCGCCGGCGGCGGCCGCCAGCGTCGCGTCGAGGGCGCCGTTTTCGTGGATCATCAAGCTCGGCCTACCGCAAGAATGGTTAAAACAGGGTTTCACCGCCCCCTTTCCATGATAGATTCCTCGGCATGTCAGGGGGATCGAACATCAGGGCCATCGGGCCGGAGGCGCCGGCGGACCAGCCAGCCGAGGACGAAACGGCGGCGGTCGAGGCGGACGCCGTCGATTATGCGGACCTCGAGGAGGTCTGGGACGAGGACGCCGAGCCCCGCCTGCGCAGGCGATGGCTGGCCCCTACTGTCGCACTCGCAGCGGTTGGTGGTTGGACCGGCGTTTTCGTGTGGGCCCACCGCGAGGCGATGTTCGCCGGCCCGGCGCCCGAGCAATGGATCGCCTGGGTCGGCCAATGGGCCACACCGGTTGCGCTGATCGCACTGCTGTGGCTCCTGGCGACACGCAACAGCCGTCACGAAGCGCGGCGATTCGGCGACGTTGCGAGCCTGCTCTCGCACGAATCGCGCCTGCTCGAGGAGCGCCTCTCGGTGATCAACCGCGAGCTCAGCCTCGCGCGCGAGTTTCTCGCCTCGCAGTCGCGCGAGCTCGACTCGCTCGGCCGGGTCGCAACAGAGCGGCTTTCGGAGCATGCCGATCGGCTGCAGGGCTTGGTCCACGACAACGGTCGGCAGGTGGAATCGCTCGCAACTGTCAGCACTACGGCTTTGGAAAACATGACGCGATTGCGTGACGACTTGCCAGTGGTCGCCAATTCCGCGCGCGATGTCTCGAACCAGATCGGCAACGCGGGCCGGATCGCCCACGGGCAGGTAAACGAGCTCGTCAGCGGATTCGATCGGCTCAACCAGTTCGGCGAAGCGAGCGAGCGGCAGGTAGTCGCGCTGCGCGGACGGATCGACGAGGCTCTGACGGCATTCGACGATCAGGTCGATCGGATCGATCACATGACCGCCGAGCGCTTCGATGCGTTGCGCGCGAAGAGCGAGGAATTCCGCGTCGAGCTCGACGGGCGCGAGGTGGAGGCGCTTGCCGCACTGCGACGCCGCGCCGACGCACTCGCGGAAGAGCTGCGCGCGGCACACGGTGCGCTGGAAGCGGAGGAAGAGCAGGCGCTGGTTTCGTTACGCGCGCGGCTCGGCGGCCTGCGCGACGAATCAAAAACAATCGGCAACGCGGTCCGCGCCGAGGAAACCAACGCTCTTTCAATATGGAGCGACCAGATCGAGGCGATGAAGCAACGCCTCGTCGAAGCGATCCAGGTAATTACCGGGATCGATGAGAGCGCGATCGCCTCGGCCAACCGCAAGCTCGACGCGCTTCGCACCGAAGCCGAGACGGTCGATCGCGGAATCAACGAACGCGACCAACGGCTGCAGAACCGGATCGCCGAGCGCCAGGCCGTGCTCGCACAGGCCGAGCGCGAGGCCGTCGATGGCCTCGCAGCACGCCTCGCCGAAATCGACTCCGCGATCGCCGAACGCCGCGAAGCGCAGATCGAACAGGCCGAGCGCATCGGCCAGCATGGCGAAGCGATCGCCCAGCGGCTGCTCGAACTGCGCGCCGATATCGGCCACGTAGCGCAGCATGGGAGCGAGACCGAGCAGGCGTTGTCGCAGGGCCTCGAACGGCTCGAGGCCAAACTGACGGAAAGCCGCGCCGCGTTGGGAGGCACCGACGAAGCCGTTGCCGCGCTTACCGAAGCGAGCGTGCGCCTGCTCGAGCTGATCCAGGCGAGCGCGCAGCAATCGCAGCACGAGTTGCCGGCCTCGATCGGCGAAGCCGAAGGCCGGCTCGCAGCAGTAGAGGAGCGCACCAACGCGCTCAGAGCGACGCTCGACGAGGCCAACGCGGCGAGCGCGCAACTTTCCGACTATGTGGTCGCCGCGCGCGACACCGGGCGCGAGACGATCTCCGAGGTCGAGGCGCTGCACGGCCGGTTCGCTGCATCGGGCGAAGCGCATGCGGCGCAGATCGCCGAGCTGCGCTCGGCTATCGTCGCGCTCGACGAAGACAGCTCCGCGATGGCCGAAAAGGCGCGTGCTGATCTGCGCGACGCGATCGAGGCGCTCGAAACGGCCGCCCGCTCCGCCCGTGCGGCGATCGGCGAGGATGCCGGCGAAAGCATCCGCGAGCTGGCCGAACGGGTCGGCGCGCAGACCTCGCAGGCACTCGACGAAGTCATGCGCGAGAAGGCCGAGCAATCGATCGGCCAGCTCGAACGCGCCGCCGCGAAGGCCTCCGATGCGAGCCGCCAGGCGGCGATCCAGCTACGTGACCAGCTCACGAAAGTCGACGAACTCGCGGGCAATCTCGAAACCCGCGTCGCGCAAGCCCGTGAACGCGCTGAGGAACAGGTCGACAACGATTTCGCGCGGCGCATGGCGCTCATCACCGAGAGCCTCAATTCGAACGCGATCGACATCGCCAAGGCGCTGTCGAGCGACGTCACCGATACCGCCTGGGCTTCGTATCTGCGCGGCGACCGGGGCATCTTCACCCGTCGTGCAGTGCGCCTGCTCGACAACACCGAAGCGCGCGAGATCGCCGGGCTCTACGACAGCGAGCCGGACTTCCAGGAGAACGTGAACCGCTACGTGGCCGATTTCGAGGGGATGCTCCGCACGATGCTGTCGACCCGTGACGGCAACGCGCTCGGCGTCACGCTGCTGAGCTCGGACATGGGCAAGCTCTACGTCGCGCTCGCCCAGGCGATCAAGCGGCTACGCGAATAGCCTCGTCACATCGAGGTCTTCGACCCCGACCCAACCGTAGTGATAGTTGAGCGCGAACAGTCCGGTCACCGCCGCGGCGAGGATCGAGGCGCGCAGTATCACCCGCCATGGGCGGAAATTGCCCGGCGCGCTGTCGGCCTGGCCCGGCACCTTGTCCATCCCCAGCTCGTCGTGCGTACGAATGCCGAGAGGCAGCATCACGAAGGCGCTGAGCACCCACACGAGCAGATAGATCGCGAGTATCGAGGTCCACTGCATACGTTAGCTCGAAGCCCCGACCATCACGACCTTGACCTGCGGGCTCTTGCCCGACCAGCGCCGCGCCGCGCGCCGCGCCGCGAGCCGCGCGGCTTCGGAAATCTCGGCCACGTCGTCGCGGGACTTGCCGCGCAGCTTGTCGATCGCGGCGGCGATATCCTCCTTCGCCTCCGCGACGAAGTCGGCCATGTCTTCCTCGAGCGGGAGCCCGAAGCTCTCGATCTCGATCGTGCGGTTCGCGGCCAGCACCACCACGAGCGCCCCCTCGGCCGCGATCCGCCGGCGCATGACCACGCCATCACCGTCGGCCGGGGCGATGATCTCTCCGTCGAGCACCAGGCGGCCGGCACGCACTTCGGCGATCTTGCCGGGTTCGCCGGGCGCGAGGCGCACCATGTCGCCGTTCTTCTGCACCACCGCGCTGGGAATGCCGCTGGCGACGCCGAGCCGCGCCTGTTCGTGCATGTGCCGCATCTCGCCGTGCACAGGCACGAGCACTTCGGGCCGCAGCCAGCCGTAGAGCGCCTCGAGCTCGGGCCGTCCCGGATGGCCGGAAACATGGATCGCGCTCTGCCGGTCGGTGACCATCACGATCCCGCGGGCGGCGAGCTGGTTCTGCACCCGGCCAATGGCAATCTCGTTGCCGGGTATCTGACGGCTCGAAAACAGCACGACGTCGCCCGAAACGAGTTCGATCGGGTGGTTGCCCTCTGCAATCCGCGCGAGTGCGGCGCGCGGCTCGCCCTGCCCGCCGGTGGCCAGAATCAGGACCTCGCCACGCGGCAGACGCATCGCGGTGTCGAAATCGACAAGGTCGGGCAGGTCCTCGAGATAGCCGTTGTCCTGCGCTACCTCGATAATACGATCGAGCGAACGGCCTGCGACACAGAGGTGACGCCCGGTCGCCTTCGCAACCTCGCCCAGAGTATGCAGACGCGCGACGTTCGAGGCGAACGTGGTGACGAGCACCCGCTTGCCCGAATGGCGCTTCACCTCGTCCATCAGCCCGGCATAGACCGCGCCTTCGGAGCCGCTCGGGTTCGGATTGAACACGTTGGTCGAATCGCACACCAGCGCGAGCACGCCCTCGTCGCCGATCTCGGTCAGCTCTTCCTCGGTGGTCGGCTCGCCGACGATCGGATCCTCGTCGAGCTTCCAGTCCCCGGTGTGGAACACGCGGCCGTAGGGCGTGTCGATCAGCAGCGCGTTGCCCTCGGCGATCGAATGCGCCAGCGGGACGTAGGAGATGTCGAACGGCCCCAGTGCAAAGCTGTCCAGATGCTCGACCACGTTCAGCTTCACCGAGCGCGACAGGCCGGCTTCCTGCAGCTTGCGCAGCACCAGATCGGCGGTGAACGGGGTGGCATAGAGTGGCACGCCGAGCTCGGCCGCGAAATAGGGGACCGCGCCGATATGGTCCTCGTGCGCGTGGGTCAGGACCACGCCGACCAGATCCTTCGCGCGGTCCTCGATGAACTCGAGGTCGGCGAACACGAGATCGACCCCCGGATACTCGCCCCCCGAGAAAGTCATCCCGAGATCGACCATCAGCCACTTGCCGTCGCACCCGTAGAGGTTGACGTTCATGCCGATCTCGCCCGACCCGCCGAGCGCGAGGAAGAGCAGTTCGCTTTCGGGCCTGAAATCCTTTTTCATGTCATCGCTCTTTCTCGTGGGCGCGCTCCGCCAGGATCGCCAGCCCCTCGAGGGTCAGGTCGGCGTCGACCGCGTCGAATATCTCGGTATGCTCGTCGAACAGGATCGCGAGTCCGCCGGTCGCGACCACCCGCGCCGGTCGCCCGATTTCGGCCCGCATCCGCGAAATCAGCCCCTCCATCATCGCCACATAACCCCAGAACACGCCGATCAGCATCTGGTCCTCGGTGTTGGTGCCGATCACGCTCTCTCCGCGCGGCGCCTCGATCGCGATGCGTGGGAGCTTCGCCGTATTGCCGACCAGCGCGTCGAGCGAGAGGTTGATCCCCGGCGCGATGATCCCGCCCTTGTAGGTGCCGTTGAAATCGACCGCATCGAACGTCGTCGCGGTGCCGAAGTCAACCACGATCAGGTCGCCGTCGTACTTGGCGTGCGCGGCAATCGCGTTGAGCGCGCGGTCCGCGCCGAGCGAGCGCGGCTCGTCGACATCGACCGGGATGCCCCAGTCCGCCCTGCCCTCGCCCGCGATAAGCGGCGTTATCCCGAAGTACTTCTCCGCCAGCACGGTCAGGTTGTGGACCGCCCGCGGTACGACCGATCCGACGATGATCTGCGTGATCGCCTCGCGCGCGACGCCCTCGATCCCGAGGAGCTGGAGCAGCCACACCGCGTATTCGTCACCGGTACGGCGCGCATCGGTCGCGATGCGCCAGCGCGCCTTGATTTCGCGGCCCTCGAACAGGGCGAAGACCACGTTGGTGTTTCCGACATCGGCGGCGAGCAGCATTGAAAGGTCCTTCAACCGAGCGTCACGTCGCCGGCGTGGATGGCACGACGCGTGCCATCTTCCAAGCGCAGCAGCAGCGATGCGTCCGGCGCCAGGCCTTCGAACGCGCCATTCACCACCGCCCCGCCCGCATCGTGGACCTTGAGCGGTGTACCCACCGGGTGCGCGGCCGCAAGCCAGCGGCGAATGAGCGGCTCGGTTCCGAAGGTGCGCCACCGTTCGATCTCGCGGTCGAACGCGCCAGCGAGCGCAAGTGCGAAAGCGTCTCGGTCCGGCTTCGGGCCGAATTTCGCCAGCGCGACGGTTGGCCGGTCGGGCAAGTCCGGCGCCTGCGCCAGGTTGACGCCGATACCGATCACCACTGCATCGCCCTCGCGCTCGAGCAAAATCCCGGAGAGCTTCGCACCGCGCAGCAGCAGGTCATTGGGCCACTTGATCGCCAGCGTGCGCGGATCGGCGAGCAGCGGCAACACGGTTTCGTAGAGCGCGAGGGCGACGGCCAGCGTCAGCGTGTGCGCCGGAGGATCGCCCGCACCGGGGCGAACCACTGTCGAGCCCATGAAGTTGCCCGCACCACCGGACCACGGCCGGCCCTGCCGTCCGCGGCCCGCCATTTGCCGGTCGGCGACGAGCCAGTCGCCCTCCGCCACGCGCTCGCCCGCGCGCAACCGCGCGGCGAGATCGGCATTGGTCGATCCTGTTTCGGCTACGGTTTCGATCAAGCGACGAACAGCAGCGCCACGGCGGCGAGGTCGGCCAGCTCGCCCAGCGGCACCGTCAGCAGGTAGCCGAGCGGCGAGACGATCACGGCGCAGACGCCGAGGATCAGCCAGTGCGCCCAGTCGCTCTTGCCCGTCGCCACATCGGCCGCATCGTCGAAGTACATCACCTTGACGATCTTGATGTAGTAGAACGCGCCGATCACGCTCGCCGCGATGCCGATCGCCGCCAGCGCGACGAGGTCCGCCTGCACCGCGGCCTGGAAGACCACGAACTTGCCCCAGAAGCCGAACAGCGGCGGAATGCCCGCGAGGCTGAACATCATCATCGCCAGGCACAGCGCGAGCAGCGGCCGGGTGCCCGACAGCCCGGCGATGTCCGCCACACCCTCGAGTTGCTCGCCCTGCGCATTCTTGAGCATCAGCACCGCGACGAAGCTGCCGAGCGACATCGCGACGTAGATCGCGAGATAGACCAGCATGGCCGACAGCCCGGCGGCGGTCGCCGCGGCGAGGCCGATCAGGATGAAGCCGACGTTGTTGATCGACGAATAGGCGAGCAGCCGCTTGAGGTTGCTCTGCCCGATCGCGCCCAGCGCGCCGAGCACGATCGAGGCGAGCGCGGCGAAGATCACGATCTGCCGCCAGGCGTCGATCTGCGCGCCGAACGCGTCGAGCGCGACCCGTGCGGTCAGCGCGATCGCGGCGACCTTGGGCGCGGTGGCGAAGAACGTCGTCACCGGCGTCGGCGCGCCTTCGTAAACGTCGGGGGTCCACATGTGGAACGGCACCGCAGCGATCTTGAACGCGAGGCCGGCGAGCACGAAGATCAGCCCGAACAGCATGCCCATCGAAAGCTCGCCCGCCATAGCGGCGCGCACACCCGAGAACGCGGTCGTGCCGGTGAAGCCGTAGATCAGGCTGGTGCCGTAGAGCAGGATGCCGCTCGCGAGCGCGCCGAGCACGAAGTACTTGAGGCCAGCTTCCGCCGAGCGCCCGTCGGTGCGCATGAACGAGGCGAGCACGTAGGCCGCGAGGCTGTTTAGCTCGAGCCCGATGTAGAGCGTCATGAAATCGGTCGCCGAAACCATGATCGCCATGCCGAGCGTGGCGAGCAGCATCAGCACCGGATACTCGGGCCGCAGCGCCCCGTCGCGGTCGAAGAACCGCGGCGCGACCATCAGGCAGCCGATTGCGGCGAGGAAGATCAGGATCTTGGCGAACGAGGCGAAGGCGTCGGCGGCGAACTGCCCGCCGAACGCGATCGTATCCGGCCCCATCGCGCCGTTGCACAGCGCGGACGCGACGAGGAAGGCCGCCCCGCCGAGCGCCACCGCAGCGAGGATCGAGACGAGCCGCCCCGAATTGCGGCTCCACGCCGCGATCAGCAGCAGCGCCAGCCCCGAGAGGCTGAGCACGATTTCGGGCGCGATGAGCGCGAGCGACGACGAATAGTCCATCAGTGCGCTCCCTCCGCCTCAGCATGGCCGGCGCCATGCTCGCCCTCCACGGCGTTCGCTGCCGCGGCACGCGGGGTGCCGGCGGCAACGTGCGCGTCACCCTCCGGCGCAGCGCGGGCGAGTCGCGCGTCGAGCGCCGCGATGTCCTGCCGCATCGGCGCGAGGAAGCTTTCGGGATAGACCCCCATCCACAGCACCGCCGCAGCGATCGGGCCGAGCATCAGCCATTCGCGCAAGGTGAGGTCGGGCATGGCGGCCGCGTCGGCGTTCTTCTGCACCCCGAAGGCGATGCGCCAGTAGAGGTAGAGCATATAGGCCGCACCCAGAATGATGCCGGTGGTGCACACTAGCGTGACCCAGCTGTTCGCCTGGTAGATGCCCGCGAGGCTCAGGAACTCGCCCACGAAGCCGCTCGTCCCCGGCAGGCCGATGCTCGCCATCGTGAACAGCATGAAGAACAGCGCGTACTTGGGCATGTTGATCGCGAGGCCGCCGTAACGGTCGATCTCGCGCGTGTGCAGGCGGTCGTAGATCACGCCGACGCACAGGAACAGCGCGCCCGAGACGAGCCCGTGGCTGAGCATCACGATCATCGCGCCTTCGAGGCCCTGCACGTTGAACGCGAACAGCCCGATGGTGACGATCGCCATGTGCGCTACGCTCGAATAGGCGATCAGCTTCTTCATGTCCTGCTGCACCAGCGCGATCAGGCTGGTGATGACCACGGCGGCCATGCTGAGGCCCCAGATCAGCCACACGAACTGCGCGCTCGCTTCGGGGAACATCGGCAGGCTGAAGCGGATGAAGCCGTAGCCGCCCATCTTGAGCAGCACGCCCGCGAGGATCACCGAGCCCGCGGTCGGGGCCTGGACGTGCGCGTCGGGCAACCAGGTGTGCACCGGCCACATCGGCATCTTGACCGCGAAGCTGGCGAAGAACGCCAGCCACAGCCAGGTCTGCGCCGCGGGCGGGAAATCGTACTGCATCAGCGTCGGGATGTCGGTCGTGCCCGCCTCGTTCACCATCCACAGCATCGCGATCAGCATCAGCACCGAGCCGAGCAGCGTGTAGAGGAAGAACTTGTAGCTGGCGTAGATCCGGTCCTTGCCGCCCCAGATGCCGATGATCAGGTACATCGGGATCAGCCCAGCTTCGAAGAAGATGTAGAACAGGAACAGGTCCTGCGCCGCGAACACGCCGATCATCAGCAGTTCCATCAGCAGGAACGCCGCCATGTATTCGCCCACGCGCTTCTGGATCGCGTCCCAGCTCGCGAGGATGCAGATCGGCATCAGGAACGTGCTGAGCACGATCAGCAGCAGCGCGATTCCGTCGATCCCGAGCGCGTAGTTGAAGCCCGCGAATATCTCGTAGCGCTCGGTGAACTGCCACTGCGCCCCGCCGATGTCGTAGTTCAGCCACAGCGTTATGCCGAGCGCGAGGTCGATCAGCGTCGCCGCGAGCGCGATGCTGCGCGCGGCCTTCGCCTCGACGAACAGGCACGCCAGCCCCGCCACCAGCGGCACCAGCAGCATTAGTGAGAGGATGGGAAATTCGCCCACTTAACAGATCCCGTTCGTGCTGAGCTTGTCGAAGCACCGCTTTTCTTGAGGTGCTGCGCTGGAAAGGAAGAACGGCCCTTCGACAAGCTCAGGGCGAACGGATGGAGGGGTGCGCAACGTAATCACAACAGCACCCAGGTAACCGCGGCGACCAGCCCGAGGAGCATGACCAGCGCATAACTATAGAGATATCCGGACTGGACCTTCTTCGCGACGACCGAGCCGCGGGCGACGACCCAGGCGGCACCGTCGGGCCCGAAGCGGTCGATCACGCCCTTGTCGCCGCGCTGCCAGAACTGGCGCCCGAACCAGAACGCCGGCTTCACGAACACGAGGTTGTAGAGCTCGTCGAAGTACCACTTCCGATAGACGAAGTTGTGCACCAGGCTGAACTGCTCGACGAATTTGCCCGGGATCGAGGTGTCGCGGATGTAGGCGAGCCAGGCGCCGAACAGCCCGAGCAACATCACCACGCTCGCGGTCAGCTTCACCCACAGCGGCACGGCGTGCATCTGATGCACCAGCGCCTCGTTGTAGAAGATCGAGCCGCCCCAGAACGCGGGATCGTCGAGGAAGGCGTGGCTGAACACCCAGCCCGCGAAAATCGCGCCGAGCGTTAGCACCCCGAGCGGGATCAGCATCGAGAGCGGGCTCTCGTGCGGATGATAGCCCGCGGTGCCGTCTCCGTGCTCGGGGGACGGGACGTGGTGCGTGGCATCGTGCCCGGCGTCTTCCTGCGCCGGGGGATTGGCGTCCTCCGGCTCGTCGTGGCCGTGGTGGACGGCGTGCTGGATATGCTCGCTCTCGGCCCAGCGCGGCTTGCCCCAGAAGGTCAGGAACATCAGACGCCACGAATAGAAGCTGGTGAGCAGCGCCGCGACCGCGCCCATCCAGAAGGCGAAGGTCGCCATCTCGGTCCCCCGCGCGAACGCGACTTCGAGGATCGCATCCTTCGAGTGGAAGCCCGCGAAGCCCGCATGGAGCCAATAGATACCGACGCCGGTGATCGCGAGCGTGCCCGCCATCATCGCCCAGAAGGTGAACGGGATATGCTTACGCAGCGCGCCGTAATAGCGCATGTCCTGCTCGTGGTGCATCGCGTGGATGACCGAGCCCGCGCCGAGGAACAGCAGCGCCTTGAAGAAGGCGTGGGTGAACAGGTGGAACATCGCCGCGCCATAGGCGCCGACGCCCGCGGCGAAGAACATGTAGCCGAGCTGGCTACAGGTCGAATAGGCGATCACCCGCTTGATGTCCCACTGGGTGGTGCCGATCGTCGCCGCGAAGAAGCAGGTCGCGGCGCCGACGAAGGTCACCATGGCGAGCGCGACCGGTGCGGTCTCGAACATGGGGCTGAGGCGGCAGACCATGAACACGCCCGCGGTCACCATCGTGGCGGCGTGGATCAGCGCGGAGACCGGCGTCGGGCCTTCCATCGCGTCGGGCAGCCAGGTGTGAAGGCCGAGCTGCGCCGACTTGCCCATCGCGCCGATGAACAGCAGCACGCACAGCACGTCCATCGTCTGCAGCCGCATGCCGAGGAAGCCGATCGAACTGCCGCTCATGCCCGGCGCGGCGGCGAGAATCTCGGGGATCGAGGTCGTCTGGAACACCAGGAAGGTGCCGAAGATGCCGAGCATGAAGCCGAGATCGCCCACGCGGTTGACCACGAACGCCTTGATCGCCGCCTTGTTGGCGCTCGGCTTCTTGAACCAGAAGCCGATCAGCAGATAGCTCGCGAGGCCGACACCCTCCCAGCCGAAGAACATCTGCACCAGGTTGTCCGCGGTCACCAGCATCAGCATCGCGAAGGTGAACAGCGAGAGGTAGGCGAAGAACCGCGGCTGATCCGGGTCCTCCTCCATATAGCCCCAGCTATAGAGGTGGACGAGCGCCGAGACGGTGGTGATCACCACCAGCATGACCGCGGTCAGCGCGTCGACACGCAGCGCCCAGTCGAAGCTCAGCGTGCCCGACCGCACCCATTGCAGCACCGGCACGACCTGCGCCTCGGCATTGCCCGCGACGAAATCGAGGAAGATCGGCCACGACAGCGCGCACGATACGAACAGCGCCCCGGTGGTGAGCGATTTCACCACCGTGTTGCCGAGCGCCCGGTTGCCCAGCCCGCCGACGATCGCCGCGAGCAGCGGCAGGAAGACGATGACGAGGATGGAGTTCACTTACAAACCCCCGTTCGTGCTGAGCTTGTCGAAGCACCGCACGTTTTCGGGCGCTGCGCTGAAAGTGGAGAACGGCCCTTCGACAAGCTCAGGGCGAACGGATTGAAGGAGTGCACGGATTCTATCCCTTCAGCCGGTCGACGCTATCGACCGCGATCGTGCCGCGGCGGCGGAAATAGATGACGAGGATCGCGAGCCCGATCGCCGCCTCGCCCGCGGCGACGGTCAGCACGAACATCGCGAAGACCTGCCCGGTCATGTCGCCGAGGAAGGCGCTGAACGCGACGAGGTTGATGTTCACCGCGAGCAGGATCAGCTCGATCGCCATCAGGATCACGATCACGTTCTTGCGGTTGAGGAAGATGCCGAGCACCCCGAGCACGAACAGGATCGCGCTCACGACGACGTAATGTTCGATGCCGATCACAGCTCGACCCCCTTACCGATCTCGGGCTTCTTCATAACCGTCGCTTCTTCCGGCCGGCGGCGGTTCTGCTTGCCGATGTTCTGGTGGCCGCGCGCGCCCTCGGGCCGTTCGCGGTGGGTCAGCACGATCGCGCCGACCATCGCGACGAGCAGGATGAG
>CAMPIX010000022.1 GCA_946886565.1 uncultured Altererythrobacter sp. | reverse complement strand
GTATGACGGCCGCCGAAGCCCCGAAGGACCCCGACGGCCGTGCTCTCCTCCCCAGGAGATCGTTCGGTTCGCTCAGCTGTAGGTGCCGAGCCGGTGATGTAGCGCGTTGATGCGGGCGAGCTCGTCGCGATCCTCGACCGTGCGCGCATGGCTGGCGAGCGCGGCGCGCAGCAGCTTGAAGTCGGCGGTGGAGAACAGCGCGCGGGCGCGGCCGGGCTCGCGGGGCAGTGTTTCTGTCGTCATCGTGCCTCTCCTTCGGGCGGTGTCGCGGCGGCGGGGACTGCCGCCGCGAACGTGTGGGCGGTTGCGGGTCAGGCAGCCGCGAATTGATTCATCGTGTTGTGCTCGCCGCCGGCCTTGAGCGCGGCTTCGCCGGCGAAGTACTCCTTATGGTCGTCGCCGATGTCGGAGCCGGCCATGTTCTGGTGCTTCACGCAGGCGATGCCCTGGCGGATCTCCTCGCGCTGGACCTGCTTGACATAGCCGAGCATTCCCTCCTCGCCGAAATAGCGCTTGGCGAGATTGTCGGTGCTCAGTGCCGCGGTGTGGTAGGTCGGCAGCGTGATGAGGTGGTGGAAGATGCCCGCCTCGCGCGCCGCGTCCCTCTGGAAGGTGCGGATCCGCTCGTCGGCCTCGTCGGCGAGATCGGTGCCGTCGTAGTCGATGCTCATCAGCCGGACGCGGTCGTAGGCCGAAAGGTCGCGGCCCTCTTCGCCCCAGGCATCATAGACCTGCTGGCGGAAGTTCAGCGTCCAGTTGAAGCTCGGCGAGTTGTTGTAGACCAGCTTGGCGTCGGGGATCGTCTCGCGAATGCGGTTCACCATCCCGCCGATCTGGCCGATGTGCGGCTTCTCGGTCTCGATCCACAGCAGGTCGGCGCCGGCCTGCAGCGCGGTCACGCAATCGAGCACGCAGCGGTCCTCGCCGGTTCCGGGACGGAACTGGTAGAGATTGCTCGGCAGGCGCTTGGGGCGCAGCAGCTTGCCGTCGCGGGTGATGAGGACATCCCCGTTGCCGATCTGCGAGGCGTCGACCTCGTCGCACTCGAGGAAGGCGTTGTACTGGTCGCCCAGATCGCCGGGTTCCTTGGAATAGGCGATCTGCTTGGTCAGGCCCGCACCCAAGCTATCGGTGCGCGCGACGATGATCCCGTCCTCGACCCCAAGCTCGAGGAAGGCGTAGCGGATCGCGCGGATCTTCTGATGAAAATCCTCGTGCGGCACGGTGACCTTGCCGTCCTGATGGCCGCACTGCTTCTCGTCGCTGACCTGGTTCTCGATCTGGAGCGCGCAGGCGCCGGCCTCGATCATCTTCCTGGCGAGCAGGTAGGTCGCCTCGGGATTGCCGAAGCCCGCGTCGATGTCGGCGATGATCGGCACGACGTGCGTCTCGTGGTTCTCGATCGCGTGCTCGATGCGCCTGGCCTCGACCTCGTCGCCGCGTCCGCGCGCCGCGTCGAGGTCGCGGAACAGCATCCCCAGCTCGCGTGCGTCGGCCTGACGCAGGAAGGTGTAGAGTTCCGCGATCAGCGCGGGAACGCTGGTCTTCTCGTGCATCGACTGGTCGGGCAGCGGACCGAACTCGCTGCGCAGCGCGGCGATCATCCAGCCCGAGAGATAGAGGTACCGCCCCTTGGTGGTGCCGAAATGCTTCTTGATCGAAATCATCTTCTGCTGGCCGATGAAGCCGTGCCAGCAGCCGAGCGACTGGGTGTAGGCGGCCGGATCGGCGTCGTAGGCGGCCATGTCCTCGCGCATGATCTTCGCGGTGTGGCGCGCGATGTCGAGGCCGGTCGGGAAGCGGTTCTGGATCCGCATCCGTGCCGCGGCTTCGGCGTCGATCGCATTCCACGGCGCGCCTTGTTCGGCGATGGTGCTGCGAAATTCGTCGATCTTGCCCTGGTACGTCACGTCGGTCTCCTGAGTCGGCATCGCTGCCTTCGGAACCTTGATCGCGCGCAGAGCGGCGATTCTCCAGATAAAGTTACAAACTTTGTTGTCCCATTGCGGAGATTGATGCACATTCATCTGTAAAGTTGTTAAGGAATTTACAAATGGCGGAGGACGCGATCTTTGCCGGACCGGCGCTGCGCCGCTTGCGCAAGCGCGAGGGGCTGACGCAGGCGGCGATGGCGGCACAGCTCGCGATATCCCCGAGCTATCTCAACCTGATCGAGCGCAACCAGCGCCCGCTGACCGCGCGCGTGATGGTGCAGGTGGTCGAGCGATTCGACTTCGATCCGCGCAGCCTGCGCGAGGCAGAGAGCGTGGGTGGCATCGACGGGCTCGCGCGGCGGCTCGCCGACCAGCGCTTCGCCGAGCTGTCGATAGATCGCGACGAGATCGCCGAAGTTCTCGCGCTGGCGCCGCATTTCGCGACCGCCTTTGCCCAGCTTTACGACACCGCGGGCGATGCGGCCGCCGCGGGCGGCGCCGATCCGCTTGAAGCATCGCGCCGCGAGATCGAGCGTTGGCGCAACCATTTCGCCGATCTCGACGCGGCCGCCGAGGAACTCGCCGACGAGCTGCGCCTGTCGCGCGCGGACATTGGGGGTGCTCTGGCCGAGCGGCTGCGCGAGCGGCACCAGATCGCGCTGCGCGTGCTGCCGCGCGAGGTCATGCCCGATGCCGTGCGGCGGCTCGATCTTCACGCGCGGCAGCTCCAGCTTTCCGAGATGCTGTCTCCCGCGGCGCGCAATTTCCAGATCGCCGCGCAGCTAGCGCAGCTCGAGCAGCGCGACGCGATCCGCGCGCTCGCGTCGGGCGGCGAGCTGGCGGGAGAGGAGGCGCGCAAGCTGTTCGAGCGGCACTTGCAAGGCTATTTCGCCGCGGCGCTGATCATGCCCTACGGCCGCTTCCTGCGCGCGTGCGACGCGACCGGATACGATTTTCCCGTGCTCATGCGCCGCTTCGGGGTCAGCTTCGAGCAGCTCGCGCACCGCCTCACCACGCTGCAACGGGTGGGGCAGCGCGGATTGCCGTTCTTCATGGCCCGGCTCGATCGGGCAGGGCAAATGTCGAAGCGCTTTGCGGGGGCGAGCGGCGCGACCTTCCTCGAGAGCGGCGACAACTGCCCGCTGTGGCACGTTCATCGCGCTTTCGGGCGCGCGGGGGAATGGTGCGTGCAGGAAATCGCGCTCGACGGCGCGGAGTCGCACGATCACTGGCTGACCGTCTCGCGCCTTACCGACGGCGTCGCGGCCCAAGGCGAGGCGCAATTCGCGGTCGTGCTCGGGATCGAGGCGCGCTTCGCGGGCGATCTCGCCGCCGCGCGCGCAATGCCGTTACGGCGCGAGCAGGCGCAGCCGATCGGTCCCGGCTGCAGGGCATGCCACATCGCCGGCTGCCGCCAGCGCGCGTTTCCGCCGCGCAACGCGAATCTCGCGTTCGACAATCATCAGCGCGGAATCACTCCGTTTCGCTTCGGTGCGGAGGCCTGACAGGGAACCAGTGATCCGGGACGAGAGTTTACATGCGACAAGATTTAGGGAGTACGGCAATGACCGAAGAACGCATTACCGAAGTCGAGACGCCTGAGGGTAATACTCACACGCACACCACGGTGGTCCATCACGACGAGCCGCACCGGAAAGGCGGGAGCGGCTGGGTGATCGCGCTCGTGCTGGTTCTGGCGGTGATTGCCGGGGTGTATTTCTTCACCCAGATGAGCGGCGCGGAAGCTGCGAAGGACACCGCGATCGCCGATGCGGCGACCGAAGTTGGCGACGCTGCACAACAAGCCGGCCAGGCTGTCGAGGATGTCGCCAACGAAGTCACCGACGGCAACTGAAGGGATTTTTAACCGTCGCGATCCGCACGGACCGCGTGTTCGACACGCGGTGTAAAGTTTACCGACATTTCATTTCTGTCCCGTAGTTCGGTGATCCTCGCGAGGATTGCCGGACCCGGGACAGAATGATCCGCCTCTTCAAGCACTACATCCCGCACGCGGTTTTGCTGCTCGGGCTCGTCGACCTGCTGTTGCTGGTCGCTGCGGGCGAACTCGCGTGGATTGCGCGCGCCTCGCAGGCGGGAATCGAAGTCGGACCGCTCGGGGATCGTTTCGCGCCGCTTGCCGGTTTTGCCGCGACCGTCTGGCTCGCGATGATTTCGGTCGGAGTTTATGGCAGCGAGGCGCTGCGCTCGATGCGCTATGCCTGCGCGCGGCTGCTGGTGGCGATCAGCCTGGCGATCATCGCACTCTCGCTGTTCGACTTCCTGCTGCCGGGGCTCACGTTCTGGCGCTCGACGCTACTGTTTGCGATGGCGATCTCGGCTGCGCTGCTGGTGGCGGACCGGCTGTTGATCGGCGCCTTCCTCGGCACCGCCGCGTTTCGCCGCCGGGTCATGGTGCTCGGCGCCGGCGTGCGCGCCGCACGATTGCGCACGCTGGCCGAACGGCCCGAGAGCGGCTTCGCGATCGTTTCGTACATCGCCATGACAGATGGCGAGAAAGCCGTCGAGGAGGCGATCGCACGGGCGGCGATTCACGATCTCGGCCGCTTCGTCGAGAACCTGGGGGTGAGCGAGGTGGTCCTCGCGCTGGAGGAACGGCGCAACGCGTTGCCGCTGGGCGATCTTCTGCGGATCAAGACCCACGGGGTGCACGTCAACGATTTCTCGAGCTTCATGGAGCGCGAAACCGGCCGGGTCGATCTCGATACGCTCAATCCGAGCTGGCTGATCTTTTCCGACGGCTTCTCGTCCGGCCGCATGGTCTCGAGCGCGTTCAAACGGCTGTTCGACATCGCAGCGAGCGGGTTGCTGCTCGCACTTACGCTTCCGATCATTGCGGTGTTCGCGCTGCTGGTGAAGCTCGACAGCACCGGGCCGGCCTTCTTCCGGCAGACGCGGATCGGGCTCTACGGCCAGCATTTCCAGCTCATCAAGCTACGCTCGATGCGGGTCGATGCCGAGAAGGACGGCGCGAAGTGGGCGGACGAGAACGATCCGCGAATCACTCGCCTCGGCCGGTTCATCCGCAAGGTACGGATCGACGAGTTGCCGCAAGTCTGGACCGTACTCAAGGGACAGATGAGCTTCGTGGGCCCTCGGCCCGAAGTGCCGGGCTTCGTGGCCGATCTCGAGCGGGAGCTGCCCTATTACGCCGAGCGCCATATGGTGAAGCCGGGCATAACGGGCTGGGCCCAGATCAACTATCCCTACGGCGCCTCGACCGAGGATGCGCGGCACAAACTCGAGTACGACCTCTATTACGCCAAGAACTACACGCCCTTCCTCGATCTGTTGATCCTGCTGCAGACCCTGCGTGTGGTCCTCTGGCCGGACGGGGCGCGATGACCGGGCTGGCGGTCGGCCTGGGCTGGCAGGTTGCCGGCTTCTTTCTCTACCTCGCCGGAGCGGTGGCCACGGCGATTGCCGGCCTGTGGCTCGCGCGCGAACGGGCTGCACCCGTGCCCTCTCGCACAGCGACGCTGATGGCGCTCGCCGCGACTGCGCTGTGGTGCGTGACGACCGCCGCGCTAGGCGCGCCGCACATATTTGCGGCACTGGCCGAGGTGGTGCGAAACCTCGCGTGGATATGGGTGGTCTATCGACTCTTCGCGGCGGATGGCCGGCACCAGAGCATCGCACCGGTCCGGCCGGTGGTGGTGGCGCTGGTGCTGGTCGAGAGCCTCCAGATCGTATTGCACGCCATCGCCGGAAGCTACGCCTTGCAACCGCAAGCGACCGTGCGGGTGCTCGAGATCGGTGCGATATTCCGCGTGATGACCGCGGTGGGCGCGCTGGTGCTGCTGCACAACCTCTATGTCGGCGCCGCCGCTGCCACGCGCGACGTGTTGCGCTGGCCTGCCGCCGCGCTGGCGGTTTTCTGGGGCTACGAGCTCAACCTGTTCACCGTCGCCTGGCTCGGGGGAGGCTTGCGCGAACTCATCGTGCTTCGCGGCGTGGTGTCGGGCGGAATCGCGATCGCGCTGGTGTTCGGCGGTAGCGCGGCGGTGCAAGGACGCCGGCTCAGCCCCTCGCGAGCCGTCGCGTTCCGCACGCTCTCGCTGGCGGTGATCGGCGGATATCTGCTCTTGATGGCGGCGCTGTCTTACTCGCTCAGCGCTTTCGGCGAGGGGGTGCAGCGGCTGACGCAGGTGGGCTTCCTGTTCGCCGCCGCGGTGGTGGCGCTGTTGTGGCTCCCGTCGCGCAAGTTGCGCGCCTGGTGGCGGGTGACGCTGGTCAAGCATCTGTTCCAGCACCGGTACGACTATCGCGCCGAGTGGCTGCGGTTCACTCGCACGATGGGGCAGGGCGGGTCGCCCGACGAAGCGCTGCCCCAACGCGCGGTGCGGGCGATGGCCGACGTCGCCGACAGTCCTTCGGGTCTGCTTCTCGCCCCTGATGACGATGGCGCGCTGGTCCTCGCGACGCGCTGGCGCTGGCCGGAGATCGAGGTGCCCGCCGTCGCCATTCCCCCGGTGCTGGCCGATGCGATAGAGCGAGAAGGACTGATCGTCGATGTCGGGCGGGCGGAGCACGACGAAGAAGCGGGGCAACTCCCCGAATGGCTCGACCCGGGACACGGGGTCTGGGCGCTCGTGCCGCTGTTGCATTTTGATCGGCTGCAAGGCGTGATCGTGCTCGCGCGGCCGGCGGTGCCGCGCCGGCTCGATTGGGAGGATTTCGACCTTCTGCGGGTAATCGGACGGCAGCTCGCCAGCTATCTGGCCGAGAAGTCGGGGCAGGAAGCGCTGATGGAGGCGCGCCAGTTCGATGAGTTCAGCCGCCGGATCGCCTTCGTCATGCACGATGTGAAGAATCTGGCGAGCCAGCTCTCGCTGCTCGCACGCAATGCCGAGCGCCATGCCGACAATCCGGAATTCCACGACGATATGCTCGTCACGCTGCGCAACAGCGCGGACAAACTGAATATGCTGCTTGCCCGCCTGGGCCGTTACGGCGCGAGCGGCGGAGCGAAGCGCGAGCGGGTCGATCTGCGCGAGACGGCGGTTCGCGTACGGGCTCGCCTCGCAGCAGCGGAGCGGATCGTCGTCAGCGCACCGGGAGAGGTGGCCGCAGTGGCCGACCCGGACGCACTCGAGCAGGCGCTCGTTCACCTCGCACAAAACGCTCTCGACGCGAGCGATCCGGCGCAGTCGGTCCACCTGGCGGTCGCCAGCGACGGGTTGCGGGGGAGGATCGACGTCGTCGACACCGGCACGGGCATGTCGGCCGATTTCGTGCGCGACGGACTGTTCAGGCCGTTCGTCTCGTCCAAGCCCTCGGGCTTCGGGATCGGCGCGTTCGAAGCGCGCGAGCTGGTGCGCGCGATGGGCGGCCGGGTCGATGTCGAATCGCGCGAGGGCGCGGGCACGCGCTTCTCGATCAGCCTGCCGCTGTTCGCGGCGCAGGAACTCATCCGCAACAACGATGCCGCCATCGCCGATGGCGCGGAGGTCGCGTAATGGCGCAGGATCGCCCCAAGCTGCTGATCGTCGAGGACGACGAAGGACTCCAGGCTCAGCTCAAGTGGGCCTACGAGGACTTCGAGATCGTTCCCGCGCGCGATCGCGAAAGTGCACTCGCCGCGCTGCGTGCCGATGCGCCGGCGGTGGTCACGCTCGATCTGGGGCTGCCGCCCGATCCCGATGGCGTCAGCGAAGGCTTTGCGGTGCTCGACGAGATCATGGCGGTGAAGCCGGATACCAAGGTGATCGTCGCTTCGGGTCACGGCGCACGCGAGAGCGCACTCGAGGCGATTGCGCGGGGGGCGTACGATTTCTACCGCAAGCCGGTCGATATCGACGCACTCGGCCTGATCGTCCGGCGCGCGCTCAACCTGCACCGGATCGAAGCCGAGAACCGGCGGCTCGTGCTGCGTGCGGCGGAGGACAAGACCGTGCTCGGCACCCTCCTCACCGCGGCACCCGAGATGATGAAAGTGGCGCGCACGATCGAGCGTGTGGCTAACACCGGCCTCTCCGTCGTGCTGCTCGGCGCAAGCGGGACGGGCAAGGAACTGCTGGCGCGCGGCCTCCACAACGCAAGCGATCGCGCGGGTGGCCGGTTCGTCGCCATCAACTGCGCCGCGATCCCGGATACGCTGCTTGAAGCCGAGCTGTTCGGGCACGAGAAGGGCGCGTTTACCGGTGCTCTCAGGACGACGGAGGGCAAGATCGAGCAAGCGCACGGCGGCACGCTGTTCCTCGACGAGGTCGGCGACATCTCGCTGCCGCTGCAGGTCAAGTTGCTGCGCTTCCTGCAGGAGCGCCAGATCGAGCGGATCGGAGGTCGCCAGCCGATCGACGTCGACACGCGAATCGTCTGCGCCACGCATCAGGATCTGGAGGCGATGATCGCCGAAGGCCGGTTCCGCGAAGACCTGTACTATCGCCTTGCCGAGATCGTGGTAACGATTCCCTCGCTCGCCGAGCGGCCGGGCGACGCGACGCTGCTCGCGAAGGCGTTCCTCAAGCGCTTCGCGGCCGAGATGAACCCGGCGATCAAGGGCTTCGCACCCGATGCGCTGGCGGCGATCGACGCCTGGCGGTGGCCCGGCAATGTGCGCGAATTGGAAAACCGGGTGAAGCGCGCGGTCGTCATGGCCGAGAACAAGACGATCGGCGCGGAAGATCTCGATCTTCCGGCCGAAAGCGAAGAGGATGAGCTGCCGCTCAACCTCAAGAGCGCGCGCGAGCAGGCCGACCGCAAGGTGATCCGCCACGCGCTCGCGCGCAGCGAAGGCAATATTTCGCACACGGCCAAGCTACTCGGGATCAGCCGGCCGACGCTCTACGACTTGCTCAAGCAGTATGATCTTCAGCCCTGAGACCTTCCGCAACGGGGTGCTGGCGGGCCTAGGGCTGCTTGCGCTTGCAGCCTGCGGCGATTCAGCGCCTCCACCGACGCCGCTCGAAACGGCGCAAGCGGCGCTCGAGCGCGGCGACGGCGTCGGCGCCGAAATCGCGCTGCGCCGGATGCTTGATCAGGGCGTGCCGCGCGCGCAGCTCGCCGCCTATCTGGGCGAGGCGGAGCTGGCGCAGGGCAATCTGGCGGAAGCCCGCGAATGGCTTGAAAAGGCGGAATTCTCAGCGAGGTCGCGCGCGCGGGGCCTGCGGATGCTCGGCGTGCTGGAGATGCGCTCCGGCAATCTCGCAGCCGCCGGGGCGGTGTTCGACCGCGCACTCGAGGTCGACCCGCTCGCCTCCGAGCTGTGGGTCGCGATCGGCCGTCTGCGCTATCGTGGCGGGGAACAGGCGCTTGCGGTGGAAGCCAGCGAACGCGCAGTCACCCTCGGGCCGGAAAATCCCAAGGCGCTGCGCTTTCGCGGCCAGCTCGTGCGCGACGCCTATGGCATGGCGGCGGCGCTGCCGTGGTTCGAAGCGGCGCTCGCAGCGGATCCCGACGACATCGACGTGCTGGCGGACTATGCTGCAACATTGGGCGAAGCGGGCCGCGCGCGCGACATGCTCGCCGCGGTTCGCCAAATGGCCGAGATCGACCCGCGCGATCCGCGACTTTTCTTCTATCAGGCGACGCTGGCGGCGCGCGCGGGCGATTTCGAACTTGCGCGGGGGCTGCTGTCGCGGAGCGATGATATCGGCGAGATGAGCGCGGCCCCGGCATTGCTCGCGGGCGTGGTCGATCTGGAAGCCGGCAATCACGCCAGCGCCGCCCAGACCTTCGACCGCCTCTTGCGGCACCAGCCGGACAACCGCCGTGTGCGCCATTTGCTGGCGCGGGCGCTCCACCTGGCAGGCAACGACCGCGAACTTGTCTATCGCTTCGCCGACGAAGCGGCCTCGCCCGGTGCGGAGCCCTACCTCGTTCAGATCGTCGGCCGTGCCCACGAGGCGCTGGGCGAACGCGACAAGGCCGCGCCGCTGCTCGAAAAAGCCGCTCGTGCGGGACGGGGCGGACTGACGGAGCTTGCAGCGGCGATCCCACTCGAGGTTGCGCAGGCGCGCGGGGAGGAGAGCGGGCGCGACACGGTGTCGCTCGTGCGCGGCCTGATCGCCGCCGACCGGCCCGATTCCGCGGTGCGCGCGGCCGAGGCTTTTCGCGAGAAGTTCCCCGGTTCCGTCGATGCACTCGGTCTCGCAGGCGACGCGTATCTCGCCGCGGGAAGGCCCGAGCGTGCTCTCGAGCGATACCGCGCCGCGGCTGCGATCCGCCGGTCCTGGCCGCTCGCGCGGCGAATGCTGGCCGCGCATGTCGCGCGCGGGGATCGGGCGGCAACCTGGTCGCTGCTGAGCGAACACCTTGCCGTGGACCCGGCGAATTGCGAAGCGGCCACGATGTTCGCGCTGCTCGCGTTCGACGCGCGGCGTTCCGCTCAGGCGGAGGCCTTGCTCGATCACGCGCTGGCTGCGGGAGGCGCGCGGGACCCGCATCTTCTCGCGTTCGCCTCGCAAGTCGCTTTGCAAAGTGGCGAGGTCGAGCAGGCGCTCGACGCAGCCCGACGCGCCTATGCGCTCCAGCGGCGCAACCCGTTCGCGGCGCACGCGCTGGTTCGCGCTCTCGAAGCCTCGGACGAGACTGACGCGGCGAAGACATTGGCGCAGGACTTCACGCGCTAGCCTCGACAGCAGCGGTGCGCTGCGTCATCGGGTGGGCGTGGCAATCCCGATCCTCTCGCGCATCGACCCGATGGTCCGGCTGCTGGTCGTCGCGATCGTGCTGGCGACCCTCGTCCCCGCGGTCGGAGAGGGCCGCGCGATCGCGCAGGCCGTGTCGAGCGTCGCGATATGCGCGCTGTTC
Source organism: uncultured Altererythrobacter sp. (assembly GCA_946886565.1). Next base: position 20,992 of record CAMPIX010000022.1, on the reverse strand, counting down.
TTCCTCAACGGGCTGCGGCTGCCGCGCGACGAGGTGCTGCGCGGCCTCGGGCACGGCCGGTTCCTGCTGCCGCTGCTCGCCTGGTGCTTCGGTGCGATGGCGCTCGTCGGGTTCACGCTGGCGGGGATCGCCGAGGGGCGTCTGCCGGTGGAAATTGCGATCGGGTTCCTGTTCCTCGGTACGCTCGCATCGACCGTCCAGTCGGCGGCCGCGTATACCTCACTCGCGGGCGGCAACGTCGCGGCCTCGGTAGTCGCCGCCGCGTTGCTCAATATCGCCGGAGTGTTCGTCACAGCTCCGCTCTTCGCGCTGCTGGGCGGCCTCGAGACCGCCGATGTCGGGCTCGACGCGCTGCTCAAGATCCTTGGCCTGCTGGTCGTCCCGTTCGTGTTGGGTCAAGCCTGGCAGCGCACCGGCCGCGCATGGGTGACCGCACATCCGCGGCTGGTCTCGTGGATGGACCGGCTGGCGATCGCCATCGCGGTTTACGTGGCATTCTCGGGCGCGGTCGAACGCGGGCTGTGGTCGGCGCTGGGCGCGGAACAGTGGGCGATCTTCGGCGGCCTGCTCGCTGCGTTCCTGCTCGCTGGTTTCGGCGGAAGCTGGCTGGCCTCGGGCGTTCTGCGGCTCGACCGTCCGACGCGCATCTCGTTCATGTTCGCGGGAGCGCACAAGAGCGTTGTCAGCGGCGCGCCGATCGCGCTGATCCTGTTCCCGCCCGCGGCGGCCGGGTTGGTGATGGCTCCGCTGCTGGCCTACCACCTGCTCCAGCTGGTGGTGTCCGCACCGCTTGCTACGCGGCTGGCGAGCCGTCCTCGCTAACCGGATTGCGCCGGTTGTGGCGCACCGACCACCAGAGCGAGAGGCCGATCAGGATCGCGCCGATCAGCCCGGTGATCGTCTCGGGAATGTGCACCACGGCCGAGAACAGCATGATCATGCCGAGCACGATGATCGCCCAGAACGCGCCGTGTTCGAGGAAACGATACTGCGCGAGCGTGCCCTGCTTGACGAGGTGGATGGTCATCGAACGCACGAACATCGCGCCGATCGAGAGGCCGAGCGCGATCACGATCATGTTGTTCGACAGCGCGAAGGCGCCGATCACGCCGTCGAAACTGAACGAGGCGTCGAGCACGTTGAGATAGAGGAAACCGCCGAGCCCGCTGCGCACCACAGCGCCCTGAAGGCGCGCGGCTTCGGCGCGCAGTTCGAGGATCTTGTTGACCCCCTCGACCGCGATGAAGGTGACGAGGCCGAGGATGCCCGCGACGAGGAACGTCAGCGCGTGGGCCGGGGTCAGCATCGTCGAGATGCCCCACATGACCAGCAGCAGCAGCGCGATTTCGGCCGCAGGCAAGGCGGCGAACCGGGTGAGCTGGACCTCGACCACGCGAATCCAGTGCACGTCCTTGTCGAGATCGAAAAAGAACTTGAGGCCTACCATCGCGAGGAACGCGCCGCCGAAGCCGGCGATGCCGACATGCGCGGAGCTGACGATTTCCTCGTAGCGCGCCGGATCGTTGAGCGAGAGATTGAGTGTCTCGATCGGGCCCAGGCCGGCGGCGATCGCGACGATCGCGAGCGGGAAGACGATACGCATTCCGAACACCGCGAATGCGATGCCCCAGGTGAGGAAGCGGCGCTGCCAGACCTCGTCCATCTCCTTCAGCACCGAGGCGTTGACGACTGCGTTGTCGAAGCTGAGAGAAACCTCGAGTACCGAAAGCACGACGATGATCCACAGCAGCGAGGCCGTGCCGCCGAGATCGCCGGTACTCGACCAGCCATACCATGCGCCCAGCGCGAGGCAGATCAGCGTGAAAACGAGCGAGAACTTGTAGAAACGAAGCAGCGTGGCCATTCGGCAATCCCATCGAGGTAAGCGCGCCCGCTAGGAAATCCGCGCTCGCTTCGCAAGGGCTCGCGGCCCCTACTTGGGCTGGTAGGTCTGCTCCTCGCCCGGGAAGGCGCGGCTGCGCACCTCTGCGGCATAGGTCTCGGCGGCTTTCGAGATGATCTCGGCCATCTCCTCGTAACGCTTCACGAAGCGCGGTACGCGCTCGAACATTCCGAGCATGTCCTCGCATACGAGCACCTGGCCGTCGCACCTGGCCGAGGCGCCGATGCCGATCGTCGGGCACGCGATGCTTTCGGTCACCTCGATCGCGATCGGCTCAACGACGCCTTCGACCACGACCGCGAACGCGCCCGCCTCGTCCAGCGCCCTGGCGTCGGAAACGATCTTCTCCGCCTCGGCATCGCTGCGGCCGCGCGCGGCATAGCCGCCCAGCACGTTGACCGCCTGCGGAGTCAGGCCGACGTGGCCCATCACCGGAATGCCGCGCTGCGTGAGGAAGGCAACGGTCTCGGCCATCGCCGCGCCGCCCTCGAGCTTCACGCCGGCCGCGCCGCTTTCCTTGAGCAGGCGCGACGCGCTCTCGAAGGCCTTCTCGGGCGATGCTTCGTAGCTGCCGAACGGCATGTCGACGATCACCACCGAATGATAGCTCCCGCGCACCACCGCAGCCGCGTGATTGGCCATCATCTCGAGCGTCACCGGTACGGTCGACGGGAGCCCGTAGATCACCTGCCCAAGCGAATCGCCAACGAGCAGCAGGTCGCAATGCGCATCGAGCAGTTGCGCCTGACGCGCGGTGTAGGCGGTCAGCATGACGAGCGGCTGCTCGGTCATGCCATCCTTCTTCCGTTCGCGGATCTTGGGGACCGTGAGGCGCCGCATCGGCTGCGGTGTGGGATGCGCGCGGCTGGTCGCAGTGTCGAGCTGGAAGGTGGTGGACATAGCCGTATGTCTCTAGACGCAGCGTCAAGGCGGGGAAACCCCGCAATGCGCGCTTGTATTGACGCGACTTTACGCTAGCTTCCCGCTCCATTCCGGGGCGCGACGGCATTAGATCGCGCCACCAGCGGGAGGGAAATTTCAGAATGCTCCTAGACAGGATAAAGCCGCTCGACGCCATTCTGGCGACGGCGGAAAAGAAATCGCTGAAGCGGACGCTGGGCTGGTTCCAGCTCACGTTGTTCGGCATCGGCTGCGTCATCGGCACGGGCATCTTCGTGCTGACCTCGGTCGGCGCGCAGAAGGCGGGGCCGGGCCTGATGCTCGCCTTCGCGATCGCCGGGGCGGTCTGTATCGTCGCCGCTCTTTGCTATGCCGAGATTGCGTCGATGATCCCGGTAGCAGGCAGCGCCTATACTTACAGTTACGCCACGATGGGCGAGTTCCTTGCTTGGACGGTCGGCTGGGCGCTGATCATGGAATACGCGATCGCCGCCTCGGCCGTGTCTGTCGGGTGGTCCGGATATTTCTCCGGCACGATCCTGGGAGGATTGGGAATAGAGTTGCCTGCCTGGCTTAGCGCCGGGCCGCTGGCGTTCGGCGGCGCCGCGGGCGGATTCATCAACCTGCCCGCGCTGTGCATCGCCCTGCTGGTCACCAGCCTGCTGATCATCGGCACGAGCGAAAGCGCCAAGTTCAACGCGTTCCTGGTGGCGATCAAGGTCACCGCGCTGACGATCTTCGTCGCTATCACGCTGACCAGCGTCGAGTTCGACTCCGACCGGTTCAACCCGTTCCTGCCCGCGGGCGTGTTCGGCGGTTTCGGTACCGGTCTCGGTGCGGTGGGTGCGGCGGCAACGATGTTTTTCGCCTATGTCGGCTTCGATGCAGTTTCGACCGCGGCGGAGGAGACCAAAGACCCGCAGCGCAACGTGCCGATCGGCCTGGTCGGCTCGCTGCTGTTCTGCACCGTGTTCTACGTGCTCGTGGCCGCGGGTGCGATCGGCACGATCGGCGGGCAGCCGATCATGGATGCGATGGGCATTCCACTCGAGACGGGCTCGCCCGAACTCGCCCGCCAGTGTGCGATGCCGCAATATGCGGAGGCGCTGGTGTGCTCGAACGAGCCGCTCGCACATGTGCTCAAGGTGCTCGGCTTCTCGTGGTTCGGCAATGCAATCGGCATCGCCGCGATCCTCGCGCTGCCGTCGGTCATCCTGATCCTGATCTTCGGCCAGACGCGCATCTTCTTCGTCATGAGCCGCGACGGTCTGATGCCCGAAGTGCTGAGCCGCGTGCACCCCAAGTTCCGCACGCCGCACGTCGTCACCGCGATCACCGGTGCCGTCGTGGCCGTTGCGGCCGCGTTCTTCCCGGTCGGGCAACTGGCTGACATCTCCAACGCCGGAACGCTCTACGCGTTCTTCATGGTGGCGCTGGCGGTGATGGTGTTGCGGCGGCGCGATCCGGGCCGGCCGCGGGGCTTCAAGGTTCCGGCGGTGTGGATCATCGCCCCGCTGACGATCGTGGGCTGCGTGTTCCTGTTCCTCAACCTGCCAAGCGCGGCGATGCTGTTCCTGCCGGGTTGGACGATCCTGGGGCTGCTGGTCTACTTCCTCTACAGCCGCAGCCGCAGCCATCTGGGCCGCGGGATCGTCGAGGTAGTGGACGATATCGGGGGCGAGGAAACGATGGTTCCGATCCACCCCGACGGCAAAACGGACTGACCGACTGCCGCCACGAAAAAAGAAGGGCCGCCTCTCGCGAGGCGGCCCTTTTCGTTGGGCGCGGCAGTCGCCGGCGTCAGAGCGTCGTCTCGGTATGCTGCTGCTTGGCGTCCTCGTGGACCGTCATACCGAGCGCCATCTTTGCGGTGTCGAGCAGGCCCATGTCGCCGTCCCATATCTCCGCATGGCCGAGGTCCATGCGCAGGAAAAGGATGTCGGGATCGTTCTTGCCGCCATCGTACCAGGCCTCGACGAAGTTGTTCCAGAACTGATCGAAGCGCTCCTGGCTGGTCTCGACCGAGAGGTTGCCGTGGAAGCGCGCGAACATGTCGTGGTCCTTCCCCTCGAAGGTCGCGGTAGCCGGGCCGAGCGCGGCAAACTTGCTCCGCTTCTGGGTGAAGAACCAGATCGCGCTGTCGGCGTGCTTGTCGAGCTGCGGACTCATCGGGACCGCGGTCGTGCTGTCGCCGTCGAGCTGGAGGAAGAGGTAGGGCGAATCGGCGAGCGCCGCCCAGAACTTTGTCTTGAGCTTGTCGGGATCGCCTTGCTGATGTTTCATCGGGTTAGCTCCTTTCGTATGTGCTCTCGCAACTGCGCTGCAGCGCGTTTCGTTCCTGATCGAAACCTTGCTTGCCAAGCGGTGGATTATGGAACATATAACGAACAAATGGCGTCGCAACCCATCCTCGAAAGGCTGGAAATCCTCGCCGATGCGGCGAAGTACGATGCCTCGTGCGCTTCCTCGGGGACGACAAAGCGCAATTCGCTGGGCGGGAAGGGCATCGGCTCGACCGAGGGCATGGGCATCTGCCATGCCTATGCGCCCGACGGGCGCTGTATCTCGCTGCTCAAGGTCCTGCTGACCAACTATTGCGTGTTCGATTGCCATTATTGCATCAACCGCAAGAGCTCGAACGTGCGCCGCGCCCGGTTCACCCCGCAGGAGGTCGCCGACCTCACACTGAGTTTCTACCGCCGGAATTACATCGAGGGCCTGTTCCTCTCCTCTGGCATCGTAAAGAGCTCGAATCACACGATGGAGCAACTGGTCGAGACCGCGCGCATCCTGCGCGAGGAGCACGACTTTCGCGGCTATATCCACCTCAAGACCATTCCCGAGGCCGATCCCGAGCTGGTCCATCAAGCGGGGCTCTATGCCGATCGAGTCTCGATTAACGTCGAGCTGCCGACCGACAGCGGCCTCACCCGGCTCGCGCCCGACAAGGATGCGCGTCAGATCGAAGGCGCGATGGGCAAGGTGAACGCCGATATCGTCGAGGCGAAAGATGCAACAAAGCGCTTCCGCCACGCGCCGCGCTTCGCTCCTGCCGGTCAGTCCACCCAGATGATCGTCGGCGCCGACGCTGCGACCGATGCCGATATCGTGGGCAAGGCGAGCCGGCTCTACGACGGGTTCAAACTGCGCCGGGTCTATTACTCCGCCTTCAGCCCGATTCCCGATGCGAGCGCGGTGCTGCCACTCAAGCGCCCGCCGCTGATCCGCGAGCACCGGCTCTATCAGTCGGACTGGCTGATGCGCTTCTACGGTTATGCACCGGCGGAGGTGATTCAGGCGACCGAGGCCGACGGAAACCTGCCGCTCGATATCGATCCCAAGCTCGCGTGGGCGCTCAAGTTCCGCGAGCGCTTTCCGCTCGACGTCAACCGCGCCGCGCGCGGCGAACTGCTGCGCGTGCCCGGCCTGGGAGTCACGGCGGTCGATCGCATCGTGGCGGCGCGGCGGCACCGGACGCTACGGCTCGACGATGTCGCGCGGCTGACGCTCTCCATCGCCAAGGTGCGCCCGTTCCTGTGCACCGCCGACTGGCGTCCGACTGCGCTGACCGATCGCGCCGACCTGCGCGCGCTGCTCGCGCCCAGGCGGGAACAGCTGGAGCTGTTCGCAGCATGACCGCGCTTCCCGACACGAAGCTAGAGACGCACTATGCGGTGCACTTGCCTGCGCCGGACGATTTCGATTGCTGGCGCGAGCGGGCGCGTGCGCTCGTTCAATGCGGCGTTCCGCCTGATCTGGTGTCTTGGATAGACCCGGAAAGTTCGGGCGAGCTCTTTGCGTCGGGGGTCGAGCATCTTCCGGCGCCCGATCCCGGCGCATCGCCGGTGCGCGGCAATCGGCGGTTCGTCGAACTGGCGCGCGATGCTGCGCTCCATTCCGATCCCGAGCGGTTCGCATTGCTCTATCGCCTGCTGTGGCGCCTGCAATCGAATACACGGATCATGGAGGACAAGGCCGACCTCGACGTGCGCCGGGTCGAGGATCTGGCCAAAGCGGTGCGGCGCGACAGCCACAAGATGCACGCTTTCGTGCGCTTCCGCCTCGTTGAAGGCGAGGAGGGCGAGGGCGGAGATCGCTACGTCGCGTGGTTCGAACCCGAGCACCACATTCTGCGCGCCAATGCCGGCTTTTTCGTGCGGCGATTCGCGGGAATGAAATGGTCGATCCTGACGCCGCGCGGCAGCATCCATTGGGATGGCGAAACGATCGAGGAAGGCCCGCCCGCGCAGCGCACCGATGCGCCCGCCGGCGATGCGATGGAGGACCTCTGGCGCACCTACTACGCATCGATTTTCAATCCCGCGCGTTTGAAGGTCGGGGCCATGCTCAAGGAAATGCCCCGCAAGTACTGGAAGAACATGCCCGAAGCCGCGCTCATTTCCGAGCTCGTCGCGGGCGCGCAGAAGCGGGAGTCGCAGATGGTTGCCGACGGCACTTGGGATCAGGAGGAGCGGCCCGGTTCGCTCTCTGCCATCGACCGCGCGATCCACGCCTGCCGCCGCTGCCCGATCGGCTATCTCGACAACCAGGCGGTGATGGGCGAGGGGCTGAAGCGCTCGACGCTGATGGTCGTCGGCGAGCAGCCCGGCGATCAGGAGGACCGCGCGGGCAAGCCCTTCGTCGGGCCGGCCGGGCAATTGCTCGACGCGCATCTCGAAAAAGCCGGGATCGACCGGGGCGAGACTTACGTGACCAACGCGGTCAAACACTTCAAATACGAGCCGCGCGGCAAGCGCCGCCTCCATAAGTCGCCGACCGCGAAGGAAATCGATATTTGCCGCTGGTGGCTCGAGAGCGAGCGGGAGGTGGTGCGGCCGAACGTAGTGCTCGCGCTCGGCGCCAGCGCCGCGCGTAGCCTGCTCGGCAAGACGGTCAGCATTACGAAATCCCGCGGCCAGCCGCATCCGCTCGAAGACGGCAGCGAGCTGTGGATCACCGCGCACCCCTCGTACCTCCTGCGCCTCGACGGCGCCGCCCGCGACGAGCAGACGCGGCTGTTCGAGGCGGACCTGGCTGCAGTGAAGGAGCGGGTGGAGGAGCTTGCCCGATAGCGCCTCAGCGGCCGGTTTCCGGCAGGTACTCCGTATCGCAAATCCGGCGGCCTGGTTATGGCCACCGCGATGATCGATCCCGAACGCCTTGCCGCCTTCGTACTCATGACCGGTGCGACCAGCCTCGTACCGGGTGTCTCCATGCTGTTTGTGATGGGGCAGGCGATCCGCAGCGGGTGGCGCGCGGGCGCGGTTGCGCTGGCGGGCATGCAGCTCGGTTTTATCGGGTGGTGGATACTCGCCGCGCTCGGGCTCGGTACGCTGGCGGTCGCTTTCCCGTTTGCCTTTCGCCTTCTCGCGGTCGGCGGCGCGCTCTACCTCGCTTGGCTCGGCGTGCAGGCGATCCGCCATGCCGGTGCCGAGGCGGAGCAGGGCGACGTCCGACCCGCGCGGATCTCGCGCCACGCGTTTCGCGATGGGGTGCTGGTCGCGCTCGGCAATCCCAAATCGTTGATCTACATCGTCGCGCTCTTGCCCCCCTTCGTCGACGCGCGCGCGCCGGTGCCGCCGCAATTGGTGCTGCTGGCGCTGGTCGCGATGGCGGTCGATGTCGCGATCGGTGCCGTTTACATCGGCGCGGGCAGCCGGCTCGCTGCAGCGATGGCGCGGCCCGAAACGCGGCGCAGGGTCGACACCGCGGTCGGCGTCCTGTTCGTCGCGATAGCGCTGGGAATCCTCGTCGACATCGCGATGCGCGCATGATCCGCGGCGAAGCTTTCGACCGCTGGACGGTTGGCCTGCTTGTCGTCGCGGGACTGCTGCTTACCGCGCGCGGGTGGCTTGCCGATCATCCCCAGCATGATCCCTGGGCGCCCCTCGATCTCGACGACCCGCCGGGCTGGGCCACGCAGTCGAAGCTGCTTTCGCTCAAGGACGATCCGGCCGAATGCCGCGCGGTGCTCGAACGCAGCGAGGTCGCTTTTCGTGCGCTCCCACCGGCGGGGGAAGGGGCATGCCGCCGAACCGACCGAACCGTGCTGACCGGCCTACCCCTCGCGCCGGAGGTGCCGCCTGCGACGTGTTCGGTAGGGGTGGGCCTCCAGCTATGGCTGCGCGATGTCGTGCAGCCGGCGGCACAGGCGCGCTTCGGCAGCGCGGTGGCACGCGTCGAGCACTTCGGCGCCTACAGTTGTCGCCGGCTTTACGGCCGTGCCGAAGGCCGGTGGAGCGAACACGCGACCGGCAATGCAATCGATGTCGCCGCCTTCGTGCTCGAAGACGGGCGCCGGATTTCCGTATTGCAGGATTGGGCGGGCGACGGCGAAGAAGCCGCGTTCCTGCGCGCGGTGCGCGACGGGGCGTGCGGTCTCTTCGCGACCGTTCTCTCTCCGGAATACAACGAGGCGCACGCCGATCATTTCCACTTCGACCAATCGGGCCGTTACAGTGGGCTCTGCCGTTGACAGAACAGGACCTCGCGACACCGGATAAATCGAGCGTTGGAGTTGCCCCACGCCGCCATATGCGGCAACGGCCCGGTCATTGCAGCACCAGGAGGATGCAATGCTCGACTGGTTCCGGCGGCTCGTTCCGCAAGCGGGCGACTTTTTCGGCATGTTCGAACGACATTCGGCCGCGACCGTTTCCGCGGCCGAGGCGCTGCTGGAGCTTCTGGGCCGCGAGGGCGAACGCACCGCGCTGATCGGCGCGATCCGCGACCGCGAACATCAGGCCGACGATGTGATCCGCGAAGTGCTGCAGGAAGTCCGCCAGACGTTTCTGACACCGTTCGACCGGGGCGCGATTATCGGACTGATCGGCGCCATGGACGACGTCATCGACGAGATTCAGGCCTGCGCCTCGGCGATCGAGACCTACGATGTCACCAGTTTCGAGCCCGACATGGTGACGATGGCGGAAAAGATCCTCGCCGCGGTACGGATGATCGACGAGGCGCTTCCACTTCTTCGCGACACCGCCCGCAACGGCGCCAAGCTCCACCAGCTCACCGCGGCGATCGTGACGATGGAGGGCGAGGTGGACGTAGTGCACACCCGCGGCCTGATGGCGAACTATGCGCGGGCCAAGAACGATGGCGACACGGTCCGCTTCATCGTGGAGCGCGAGACGTTCAAGCACCTCGAAAAGGTCGCCGATGCGTTCGAGGATGTCGCCAATCAGATCGATGGCATCGTCATCGATTACGCCTGAGCCGGGCAATGCACGATCTCGCCTTTCCGCTGCTGGTCGCCCTGGTCGCACTGGCGCTCGCATTCGACTTCCTGAACGGGATGCACGACGCGGCGAACTCGATCGCCACCGTGGTCGCCACTCAACTGCTGTCGCCGATGGTTGCGGTGGTCTTCGCGGCGGTCGGCAATTTCGCAGCTTACTGGCTGGTCGGGCTTCATGTCGCGGAAACCGTCGGCGCGGGTATCATCGACAAGGACGTGGTGACGCCGGCGGTGGTGTTCGGCGCGCTGGTCGGCGCCATGTTCTGGAACATCGCCACGTGGATCAAGGGTATTCCCTCCTCCTCCAGCCATGCGCTGATCGGCGGGCTGCTGGGGGCGGGCATCGCGCATAGCGGCTTCACCGCGGTCGAAAGCTCGGGCACGACCAAGACGATCGTCGCGATCTTCCTCTCGCCGATGATCGGCTTCGCGATCGCGATGGTGCTGATGCTGGTGACGAGCGTGCTGTTCCAGCGATCGACCCCGCGCAAGGCGAACGGGACCTTCAAGGTGCTGCACCTGTGCTCGTCGGCGGCCTACTCGATCAGCCACGGCGGCAACGACGCCCAGAAGACCATGGGCATCATCACCGTGCTGCTCTATTCGACCGGCTATCTGGGGGGCGAGTTCCACGTGCCCGAATGGGTCGTGCTGAGCTGTTATGCTGCGATCGCGCTGGGCACGCTCTCGGGCGGGTGGCGGATCATCAAGACGATGGGCAGCGGCCTGACGCGGCTTAACCACCATTCCGGCTTCTGCGCTTCCACCGCCGGGTCGTGCGTGGTGTTCGGCGCGAGCGCGATGGGAATTCCCGTTTCGACGACGCACGCGATCACGGGGAGCGTGGTCGGCACGGGCGCGGCGCGACGAACGAGCGCCGTGCGCTGGACCGTGGCGAGCCGAGTGGTCACGGCATGGTTCATTACCATCCCGGCGAGCGCCGCGGTGGGCGCGGCGTTCTATCTGCTGACGCGGCTGTTCTAGCTGCGCGAGACGTTTTCCAGCGCATAGCCCGCCGAGCGGACGGTGCGGATCGGGTCGGGAGCGTGCTCCAGTTCGATCGCCTTGCGCAATCGGCGGATGTGGACGTCGACCGTGCGCAGTTCGATGTCGCTGCCGGTTCCCCACACTCCGTCGAGCAACTGGTTGCGGCTGAACACGCGGCCGGGGCTTTCCATGAAGAACTTGAGCAGGCGGTATTCGGTCGGCCCCATCGGCAGGCTCTGCCCGCGACGCGAGACCTTGTGCGCGACCGGATCGAGCTTGATGTCGCCGACCTCGATCGTCTCTCCCGCGAGCGCCGGCCGGATGCGCCGCAGCACCGCCGACACGCGCGCCAGCAGCTCGCGCGGAGAGAACGGTTTGGTCACGTAGTCGTCGGCGCCGGTTTCGAGGCCTCGAATGCGGTCGTCCTCGGCTTCGCGCGCGGTGAGCATGATGATCGGAACGTGCGCGGTGGCCTTGTCGCGGCGCAGGCGACGGCACACCTCGATTCCGCTCGTCCCTTCGATCATCCAGTCGAGGATAACGAGGTCGGGGACTTCCTCCGCTGCAAGCACCAGCGCTTCGTCGCCATCGGCGGTCGCGCGCACACGATAGCCTTCGTTGCTGAAGCGATACTCCAGCAGTTCCGAGAGCGCGGGGTCGTCTTCGACGAGAAGGAGCGTTGCGGTGGTCATGACGCTTTCAAGACACCGCGATTATTTCACTTTGACGACAGGTTCGTCACGCATCCTCGTCCGCCGGGTAATTGCCGGTAGCCGCGAAGTGGACCATCTCCGCGACATTGGTCGCATGATCGCCGATCCGTTCGATGTTGCGCGCAACGAACAGCAGCTGCGCGGCGGTCGAAATGGTCGACGGGTTCTCGACCATGTGACTGACCAGATTGCGGAAGATCGAATTGTAGAAGTTGTCCACCTTCTGGTCTGCCGCGATCACCTCGAGCGCCAGCGCCGGATCTCGCGCGCCGTAGGCGGTGAGCACGTCGTGCACCATTTCGGCCGCGAGTTCGCCCATCGCGGGGAGCAGCGTGAGAGGCTCGAACCGCTTGCGGTCGGCGATCTCTCGGCTCGCGCGGGCGATCGACTTCGAATAGTCGCCGATCCGTTCGACCACGCCGGCGATCTTGAGCGCGGCGATCACTTCGCGCAGGTCGTCCGCCATCGGCGCGCGCAGCGCGATCACGCGCACCGCGAGCTTGTCGATCTCGGCTTCGAGCGCATCGATCTTCTTGTCGCCCTTGATCACCTGCTTGGCGAGCGCGTCGTCGCCCTTGACCAGCGCATCCATCGCATTCTGCACGGCGACTTCGGCCAGGCCGCCCATCTCCGCGATCAGGCCGCGCAGGCGGGTGATGTCCTCGTCGAACGCCTTGACTGTGTGATCGGTCATCAGCCGTACCTGCCCGTGATGTAATCCTTGGTCCGCTCCTCGAGCGGATTGGTGAATATGTCAGAAGTCCGCCCGTATTCCACCATCTTTCCGAGATGGAAGAAGGCAGTACGTTGGCTGACGCGTGCGGCCTGCTGCATTGAGTGCGTGACGATCACGATCGCGTAGCGGCCGTTCAACTCGTCGATCAGTTCCTCGATCTTGGCGGTCGCGATCGGGTCGAGCGCGGAGCACGGCTCGTCCATCAGGATGACTTCGGGGTCGACCGCGATCGCACGTGCAATGCACAGGCGCTGCTGCTGGCCGCCCGAAAGCGCGGTACCGCTGTCCTCGAGCCGGTCTTTGACCTCGTTCCACAGGCCGGCGCGCTGGAGCGAGGTCTCGACGATCGCGTCGAGCTCCGCCTTGCCCTCGGCGAGCCCGTGGATGCGCGGGCCGTAGGCGACGTTCTCGTAGATCGTCTTGGGGAAGGGGTTGGGCTTCTGGAACACCATGCCGACGCGCGCGCGTAGCTGCACCACGTCCATCTTCGAACGGTAGATGTCGTCGCCGTCGAGCAGGATCTCGCCCTCGACCCGCGCAGAGGCGATCGTGTCGTTCATGCGGTTGAGCGTGCGCAGGAAGGTCGATTTGCCGCAGCCCGAGGGGCCGATGAACGCGGTCACGTATTTCGTCGGGATGTCGATCGAGACGTGGTCGATCGCCATCTTGTCGCCGTAGAACACGGAGACGTCCCGCGCGCTCATCTTGGCTTCGGTGTCTTCCAGGTTGGGATGGACTACGGTCACCACTTTTTCTCGAACTTGTTGCGCAGGTAGATGGCGAGGCCGTTCATCAAGAGGAGGAACAGCAGGAGGACGATGATCGCGGCCGAGGTCCGTTCGACGAACCCGCGGTCGATTTCGTCCGACCATAGGTAGATTTGCACCGGCAGGACAGTCGCGGGCGCGGTGAAGCCGTCGGGCGGGGAAGCGACGAAGGCGCGCATGCCGATCATCAGCAGCGGCGCGGTCTCGCCCAAGGCGCGCGCCATGCCGATGATCGTGCCGGTCAGGATGCCCGGCAGCGCGAGCGGGAGGACGTGGTGGAACACGACCTGCACCGGCGAGGCGCCGATCGCCAGCGCGCCGTCGCGGATCGAGGGCGGAACCGCTTTGATCGCGTTGCGGCCCGAGATCACGATCACCGGCATCGTCATCAGCGCCAGCGTCATGCCGCCGATCAGCGGTGCCGAGCGCATGCTCGGGAAGATCGTCAGGAACACCGCGAGACCCAGGAGACCGAAAATGATCGAAGGCACCGCAGCGAGGTTGTTGATCGAAACCTCGATCACGTCGGTCCAGCGATTCTTCGGCGCATATTCCTCGAGGTAGAGCGCAGCGAGCACGCCGATCGGGAAGGCGAGCGCGAGGGTGACGATCATCGTCAGGATCGATCCCTTGAGCGCACCCCAGATACCGACCTGCTGCGGATCGGTCGCGTCGGCGCGGGTCAGGAAGCCGAAGTCGAGCGCGGTATCGAGCTTTCCCTCGCGCACGAGGCGGTCTGCCAGCGCGCGCATTTCAGCGGTGCCTTCGCCGTTGAGCGCGGCGGCGAGGTCCGAGCTCGCGGGCAGGCCAAAAGTGGCGGTGGTTTGCAGCAGCGAAGGATCGTCGATGATCGCGTCGCCCACGTCGCGCCAAGCGCCGTCGTTGAGTTCGGCGGCGCCTTGCGCGCCCAGATCGCGTTCGGCGGCAAATTCCACCACGGAGCGCAGACCTTGCGCGTCGAGGCTCTGCATTCCGCCCGGCTGTGACAGCGCTGCGGGATCGCCCGACAGCCCCGTCTCGGTGAAGTCGATCGATACCGTCAGCTCGGCCCGCTGGAAGCCGCCGATGCCGTTGAACGTCATCGTCGCAAGCAGGAACGCGAGCACGAGGACCGAGAACGCGATCGCGCCGATGCCGGCGAACTTGAAGCGACGCTCGGCCGCGTAGCGCTTCTTCAGCCGCGCCTCGAACGCGTCGGTGCGTGTGGGTGGGGTGCGCTCATTCATAGGCTTCGCGGAACCTCTTGACGACGCGCAAGGCGATGAAATTGAGGCCGAGGGTGACCAGGAACAGCACGAAGCCGAGCGCAAAGGCGCTCAGCGTCGCGGGGTGATCGAAGCTGCCTTCGCCGGTCAGCATGGCGACGATCTGCACGGTCACGGTGGTCATCGCCTCGAGCGGATTGGCGCTGAGGTTGGCCGCGGTCGATGCGGCCATGACGACGATCATCGTCTCGCCGATCGCCCGGCTGACTGCAAGCATGACCCCGGCGACGATACCAGGCAGCGCGGCGGGGACGAGCACGCGACGGATGGTCTCGGAGGTCGTCGCGCCCATGGCGAGGCTGCCGTCGCGCATCGCCTGCGGCACGGCCGCGATCGAATCGTCCGCCATCGAGGAAACGAACGGGATGATCATCACCCCCATCACGATGCCGGCGGCGAGCGCGCTTTCGCTCGACGGGTTCGATACTCCCGCGGCGAGCGCCAGGTCGCGGATCGCCGGCGCGACGGTCAGCGCGGCGAAGTAACCGTAGACCACTGTCGGCACGCCCGCGAGGATCTCGAGCGCGGGCTTGATCCACGAGCGGACCCGCGGTGCAGCGTATTGAGTAAGGTAGATCGCGCTCATCAGCCCGAGCGGTATCGCGACGATCATGGCGATGATCGCGCCGATGTAGATCGTGCCCCAGAACAGCGGGATCGCGCCGTAGCGGGTCGGGTCGGGGCTGTCGGCGCTCGACATCGGATCGGGGCCCCAGTGGGTGCCGAACAGAAAGTCGATCGGGCTGACCATGCCGAAGAAGCGGATCGTCTCGAACACCAGACTGACGAAGATGCCAAGCGTGGTCAGGATCGCGACGAGCGAGGCGAGCAGCAGCACGATCATCACCGTGCGCTCGACCTTGGTCCGCGCTGCGAAATCGGGCTTGATGCGCAGGAACGACCACGCTCCGCCGAGGAACCCCAGCAGCAGGGTCACAACGATGCCGATCGTCTGATAGCGGCCGATCGCCTCGCGATAGGGCTCGATCAGCGCGCGCGCTTCGGGATTGAACACGCCGGGCGCGGCGCCGATCGCGACGTCGCGCGCCTCGGCCAGCAGCGACTCGCGCTTGAAGCCGAACGCCGGCAGCTCCGCCGCACCGGGCGAGGCGAGGACGTGCTGGGCGACGAGATAGGGCGCGATGATTCCCCAGGCGACGATGAAGAGGATCATCGGCACGACGATCCAGAGCGCGACGTACCAGGCATGATAGCTGGGCAGCGCGGCGAGCGAGCCCGCGCCGTGCGTACGACGGAAGCCCCAGGCGCGGGCGCGCGCCGCCAGCCAACCCGCAAGCCCGAGGCCAAGCGCCAGAAGAAAGAGTATCGTGAGCGACACGCGGATCGGGACCTAGGCCGTCGGAAAGTGAAGGAAGGGCGAACCGGCGAACCGCTTGTTCGCCAATGCCCCAATGTTGAAGTTTTGTGACAGTTTCATGACGGCTCTTCGTGATCGCCGGAAACGATCGGCCCGGAAACGACCGGGATGCGCACGCCGATCGTCGTGCCCCGACCGAGCTCGCTCGCGATGTCGAGCCGGCCGCGGTGACGCTCCACGATATGCTTGACGATCGCCAGTCCCAGGCCGGTTCCGCCCGAGGCCCGGCTGCGGCCGGGATCGGTGCGGTAGAACCTGCGCGTGAGATGGGGCAGGTGTTCGGGCGCGATCCCCTCGCCACGGTCGGCAACGATGAGTTCGGCCTCGCCGCTCGGCAGCCGCTTGAGGGAGACGGCCACCGGTTCCGCCGGGTCGCCGTACTTGAGTGCGTTATCGACGAGGTTTCGGACGAGTTGCTCGAGCTGGCGGGGGTCTCCCTGCACTTCGATTCCGCGCTCGCAGTCGAGCGAAACGCGGCTCTGGCGATCGGGCCCGGCGGCATCGCGCGTGGCGGTCTCGATCAGTTCGCCGAGCGCGACGTGGTCTTGCGGAAGATCGTGCTTCTCCGCCTCCACGCGGGAGAGCGACATCAGATCGTTCACCAGATTCTGCAGCCGCTTCGCCTCGCCCAGCACGGTGTCGAGGAACTTGGCGCGCGTCTCGGCCGGCGCCTTGCCGCCGTCCTCGCGCAGCGTCTCGACGTAGCCGATGATCGAGGACAGCGGCGTGCGCAGCTCGTGGCTGGCGTTGGCGACGAAGTCGGTGTGCGCACGGCTGATGTCGGCTTCGGCGGTCTGGTTGAGCAGCTCGATCACGCCGAGGTCGTCGGCCAGGCGCTGGTAGTTGACGATCCAGATATCGCGCCGGCGCACCAGACCCTGCACCGTCGCGCGGCCGCTCGCGCCGCGCTCGAGCAGCGCCACCGCTTCGGGATGACGGAAGGCGACGCGCAGGTCCTGCCCCAGGATATGCCCGCCGAGCAGGTTGCGCGCCGACTTGTTGGCGAGCGAGATACGCCGGTTCTCGGTCACGAGCAGCGGAGTTCCCGCGTGCTCGATCATCTCGGCCATATCGTCGCGGTTGAAATGCCCGTTCGCCGCCGGCTCGACCGCGGGCGGCGGCGCGGCGACCGCGAGCCACAGCGAACCCGCCCACACAAGCAACACCCCGGCCACGAGCCAGAGCTCGACGCCGGCGATCGCCATCGCGAGCGCGGTGACGGCGCCAAGCATAAGCGCGGCGACGGGATAGGCGCGATCCGAACTCATTGCCGCGGGGCCTTAGCGGCGGCCCGCCGCTGCCGCCAGCCGCGATTTCGCGCATCGCCGGGTGGACATATCTGGAAGAGAGTGGTGACCCCTACGGGAATCGAACCCGTGTTTCAGCCGTGAGAGGGCCGCGTCCTAACCGCTAGACGAAGGGGCCATGCCGTTTGGAATGGCGCGCCACAGGCAAATTTGCCGGTGGTGACCCCTACGGGAATCGAACCCGTGTTTCAGCCGTGAAAGGGCCGCGTCCTAACCGCTAGACGAAGGGGCCGAACCGTCAGGTGCCGGTGGCGTGGCGGCGCACTTAGGGGCGCTGCGCTGCGCGGTCAACCCTGTGCGTTGCGCGCCAATGTCAGTCGGCCCAGGCTGCGTCTTCGATATGGAGTTCTGCTTGAGGGCGAGCGCCCCAATCGTCGAGCTTGGCGCGGCCCGCCAGCCACAGCCGCCGTCCTTTCGCGCCGTGGAGCAGCGACTGGCCGAGCTCGCTCTCGGCCATGCGGAAGCCGATCGCCTTGAACGACTTGCCGTCTTCCCCGCTGGCGATCACGCGCACATGATCGGTGCCGACAAGATCGGCCTTGACCAGCCGCACCGGTCCCACCGCAAGCTTGGGGCCGGGCCAACCGACCCCGAACGGGCCCGCGCGATCGAGCGTCTCGACCAGATCGGGCGTCAGCCCGCCGGGCGCGAGTGAAAGGTCGAGCGACAGGGTCTGCTCGGCGCTCGCACGCTGCACTGCGCCCGCGAGCCGCGCGTCGAGCCAGTCCGCGAGCGCATCCAGCTTGTCCCCTTCAACGGTCAACCCCGCCGCCATCGCATGCCCGCCGCCTGCGACGAGCAGGCCCGATTCGCGGGCTGCGATGATCGCTGCGCCGAGATCGACGCCGGTGATCGAGCGGCCCGAACCTTTGCCTTGACCCTTACCCTGGCCGCTCTCCCCGTCCAGCGCGATCACGATTGCGGGCTTGCCGGTCTTCTCCTTGATCCGCCCGGCGACGATGCCGATCACCCCGGGGTGCCAGCCCGCGCCCGAAAGCACGATCACCGCGCGGTTGTGCTGGCGCGCGAGCTGCGCTTCGGCGGCTTCCTGCACCGCCGCCTCGATCGCGCGCCGCTCGTCGTTGAGGGCGGAAAGCTTGGCGGCGATTTCGCAGGCTTCGTCGTGGTCCTCGGTGGTCAGCAGCCGCACGCCGAGCGTCGATTCGCCGACCCGGCCGCCGGCGTTGATCCGCGGGCCGAGCGCGAAGCCGAGATCGCTGCACGCCGGCGCGCGCGTAAGCCGGCTCGCGTCGATCAGCGCCGACATACCGACGTTCTGCCGCTTGGCCATGACTTTGAGTCCCTGCGCCACGAACGCGCGGTTGAGGCCATGGAGCGCCGCGACGTCGGCCACCGTGCCGAGCGCGACGAGATCGAGCAGCGCGCGCAGGTCGGGTTCGGGGCGGGTGTCGAAATAGCCGCGCACGCGCAGGGTTCGCACCACCGCGATCGCGAGCAGGAATGCGACGCCGACCGCTGCGAGATGGCCGTGTCGCGCGCCGAGGTCGCTCTCGTCGAGCCGGTTGGGATTGACCAGCGCCGCCGCTCTGGGCAGCTCGGCCGAGCACTTGTGATGGTCGACCACGATCACGTCGACCCCCGCTTCGTGCGCCATGCCGAGCGCCTCGTGCGCCATTGCACCGCAATCGACGGTGACGATCAGGCTCGAGCCTTGCTCCGCCAGTTTGACCAGCGCCTCGCCGCTCGGGCCGTAGCCTTCGAGCAGGCGGTCCGGGATGTAGTGGCCCGCATCATGCCCGAGCATGCGCAGTAGGCGGATCAGCAGCGCCGAGCTGGTCGCACCGTCGACGTCGTAATCCCCGTAGATCGTGATCGTCTCGCCCCCGAGCACCGCCTGCGCGATCCGCTCGGCGGCGGCGTCCATGTCGCGGAAGGCGGACGGATCGGGGAGGAACTCGCGCAAGGTGGGAGTGCGGTGCCGCTCGATATCCTCGCGCGCCACCCCGCGCGAGAGCAGGAGTTGCGCGACGATATCGTCGTCGAGCGAAGCCGCGCCACCGCTCAGCGCCATATTGCCGCCGCGCCAGCGCCAAGCCTTGCCCGAGAGCGAGCGTTCGATCCCGAACACGTAGGAGAGCGAGTGCGACGCCATGGACCGCGTCTACCCCAGCGCCGCGCGCGGCGCAAAGCGCGCGGTTTGACAATCGACAGCCGAGCGCGTTGGTGGCGGATGATGGTCGACGCACCCGAGGGATTGCTGATCGCGTGGCACAGCCGCACCGGCGCGAGCCGGGCGATGGCACGCGCCGCCGCGGACGGTGCCGGAGAGCACGCGCGGCTGATGCGCGCGGCGGACGTCTTGCCCGAAGATGTGCTGGCCTCCGCGGCCTATCTGTTCGTTTGCCCGGAGAACCTCGCGAGCATGAGCGGCGAGATGAAGGAGATGTTCGATCGCTGTTACTACCCGGTGCTCGGCAAGGTCGAGGGCCGCGCCTATGCAACGCTGATCGCGGCCGGATCGGACGGCGAGGGCGCGCAGCGGCAGATCGACCGGATCGCCACCGGCTGGCGCCTGCGCCGCGTTGCCGGTCCGGTGATCTTCAACTTCGACGCGCAGACGCCCGAGGCGATCCTTGCGGAAAAGGCGGTGTCGGAAGCTCGGCTGGCGCAGTGTCGCGAGCTGGGCGCGGCCTTGGCGGAGGGCATTGCTCTCGGACTCTTCTGAAACCGCTCGAAATCGGAGGTAACAAACGCGCGGCCCCTCGACGCGAAACGCCTTTCGCGCCAGAGAGATGCGGTTGCAGCCCCGGGATGCCTCCGATCGCCAAGTCCATCGCCACTACCCCTACGCCGGAGCTGCTCCTGCTGTTCCGCGCCGGCGAGCGGCCCGGTGCCGGGGCGGTGCGCCACGCCGTCGAGGCGGCAGGAAGCCTGTCGATCAGCCACGACGCCGCGGTGTCGGACGGTGCGGATGGCGAACCTCTGTGGCTGGAGCTGCTTGCGGACGGTTTGACCTTCGACCTCGTGGGGATTGCGCCGGGGCCTGCAGCGCGCGGGACGCTGCCCGCGGTCGGAGCGCAGATGCGCAATCGATACGCGGTTCGGCCGGATTTCGCCGAGGCGGCAGCGGAAGCGCTTTCTCTTGCGCCCGGCCCGCATCTGCGCGGAGGGCAATCGGCGATGCCGCTCGTGCGCGCACAGACTGCGCTGGGTGCAGCGCTCGTCCGGCAGTTCCCGCGGGTCGAAGCGGTGGCGTGGGTTCCCGCGCGCACCTTGATGGGACCCGCGCACTTTCTCGCAGCCATCGAGGCGTGGCTCGCGGGTGGGCCGTTTCCCGCACCGGGGCTCACGGCGTTCCGCCACATCATGGGCGGTGCCTTGCAATCGGAGGGGCTTGCGTTCTTCACCGGGCAGGAACTGCACTTCGAACACGTGGCGTTTCCCGATCCGGTTGCGGCTACGCAACTCGGGCTGCGGCTCGTGAACGAGCTTGTGAAGCATGGGCCGCTCACGACGCGGACCGCGTTCGCCGGACCGGGCGTAGCGCCGGTCGCGATCGAACCCTCGCGCAACCGGCGCTTCCTTCGGGTCGGTCGCGGCTGATGCGCGCCCCATCGCAGTCCGTTCTTCGCCGTCAACCGTGGGCCTGGCCGAAGACCTTCGCCTCGAGCTCGGCGCGGGCGGCTTGATACTCGCGCGCGAGGCGCTCGACCCGGTCGGCCACGCTGTCCACCGCGTCGACCATGCCGACGCCCTGGCCCGAGCCCCAGATGTCCTTCCACGCCTTGGCCTTGGTGTTGCCGCCCGAGCCGAAGTTCATCTTGCTCGG